>NZ_JASGET010000153.1:0-76891 GCF_047606145.1 Nocardioides sp.
GGCCACCGCGGTGCTGCCCAGCGCCTCCGCGACCCCCGTCGGCGACGAGACGGCGGCCGGGGCCACCGAGGCCGACGGCACCGGCGCTGCCGATGACGCCGACGGCACCGCCGAGAGCGACGAGAAGCCCGCCAGGCCCTGGTACCGCAAGCCGTTCAACATCTTCCTGATCGTGCTGCTGGTGCTGGTCCTGCTGGCCATCGGCTGGCTCGTCCTCGCGCTGCGCAGCGACCAGAGCCCGAGCGCGTCGTCCAGCGAGTCCGCCTCGGCGAGCGCGTCGTCCAGCGCGGACACGTTCGACCTCGACGTCGGCAAGTACCTCGGCCGCGACATCGACGAGGTCACCGACGAGCTGACCGACCTCGGGCTCAAGGTCCGCTCGAGGCGGGTGAGCAACGACGGCTCGCACGAGGCCGGCACCGTCTCCGCGATCAGGCCGCACCGCAACCTCGTCGAGGGGGACACCGTGGTGGTCAGCTACTACGGTGCCGCGGCGGCCTCGTCGCAGAGCGCGACCGCGACCGAGACGCCCACCGAGACCGCCACCGAGACGGCGACCTCGACCCCGACGGAGACCGAGACGGTGACCGAGACCGCCACGCCGACCGAGTCCGCCTCAGCCACCGCCTCAGCCACCGAGTCGGCTACCGAGTCGGACACCACCGACACCGGTGTGACCGACGGCGACGGCGCGAGTGGTGAGGGCGAGTGAACCAGCAGGAGCCGACCGTGATCGCGGGCCGCTACGAGGTCGGCGAGCTGCTCGGCCGGGGCGGCATGGCCGAGGTCCGCAAGGGCAACGACACCCGGCTGGGCCGGGTGGTGGCGATCAAGCGGCTGCGCACCGACCTGGCCAGCGACGCCACCTTCCAGGCCCGGTTCCGGCGTGAGGCGCAGTCCTCGGCCTCGCTGAACCATCCCGCCATCGTGGCGGTCTACGACACCGGCGAGGAGACCTCGGCCGACGGGGTCTCTCAGCCCTACATCGTGATGGAGTACGTCGCCGGGCGAACCCTGCGCGACATCCTGCGCGAGGGTCGCAAGATCCTGCCCGAGCGCGCGCTGGAGATCACCTCCGACGTGCTCTCCGCGCTCGACTACAGCCACCGCGCCGGCATCATCCATCGCGACATCAAACCCGGCAACGTGATGCTCACCCCGTCCGGCGACGTCAAGGTGATGGACTTCGGCATCGCCCGCGCGGTCAGCGACGCCGCCTCCACGATGACGCAGACCGCGGCGGTGGTCGGCACCGCCCAGTACCTCTCCCCCGAGCAGGCCCGTGGCGAGACGGTGGACTCCCGCTCGGACGTCTACTCCGCGGGCTGCCTGCTCTACGAGCTGCTCACCGGCCGGCCGCCGTTCGTCGGCGACTCGCCGGTCGCGGTCGCCTACCAGCACGTCCGCGAGCAACCGCGACCGCCGTCGGATCACGACACCGCGCTGCCGCCCGAGGTGGACGCGATCGTGATGAAGTCGCTGGCCAAGCGGGTCGAGGACCGCTACCAGTCGGCCGCGGCGATGCGCAACGACATCGAGCGCTACCTGGCCGGCCGACCGGTGCACGCCGCCGCCACGCCGCCGGTCGCCGAGCAGACGACCGTCGCGCCGGCGGTGGCCGACGAGGCCGCCGACGACGAGGTCAAGGGCCCCAAGACGTGGCTGCTGGTGCTGCTCGGCATCATCGTGCTCGCGCTGATCGCGGTCGGTGCGTTCTTCCTGCCACGGCTCTTCGACACCGGACCCGATCAGGTCGCCGTACCGAACGTGGTGAACAAGACCGAGGACCGGGCCCGGACGCTGCTGGCCGCACAGGAGCTGCAGGTCACGGTCACCCGCACGGCGAGCCAGACCGTCGCCGCGGGATCGGTGATCTCCACCGACCCGGTCAAGGGCACCTACGTCGACACCGGCACGACGGTGACGCTCACCGTCTCCACCGGCCCGCCGGACGTGGAGGTGCCGAACGTCACCGACAGTCCGCTCGCGCGCGCCCGCGAGCAGCTCCAGAACGACCCGTACGACTTCACCGTGCGCGTCAAACGAACCGCCAGCGACGAGCCCAAGGGGACGGTGCTGAGCTCCGACCCGACGGCCGGGACGAGCGTCACCCAGGGCAAGTCGACGGTGGTGACGCTGACCGTGGCGAAGGGACCCAAGTCGGTGCCGAACGTGGTCAACCAGAAGGTGGCCGCCGCCAAGAAGATCATCACGGCGGCCGGGTTCGTGCCGGTGGTGGTGCCCGACTCCACGAGCACCAAGCCGAAGGGCACCGTGACCAAGCAGAGCCCGGACAGCGGGACCGCCAGCCAGGGTTCCAACGTCGTCCTCTGGGTCTCGGACTACACCGAGCCGCTGCCGACCTGCTCCACCCAGACGGTGGTGCCGGACCCGAGCGATCCCAGCGCCTCGATCACCCAGTACGCCAGTCCCGATCCCGGTGACCCCGCGACCTGCACCGTCCCCACCGACCTGCCCAGCGACACCTCCAGCCCGTCGGCGTCGTCCTCGGAGACCACCGTGCTGCCGAGCGGGTTCCCGGAAGGGGAGTAGCCGCCACCGTCGGTGGAGCCGAGGCCGCATCGGCCCCACCGACGAAGCCCAGCGGGTCCTCAGTTGCTCTTGATCGGCTGGGCGTAGTGCAGGTCCAGCAGGCCGTCGTACGCCGGGGCCTTGACCTCCGACTCGGCCCGGAACGACCAGCCGATGTCGATGCGCGGGTCCTCGGACTGGCTGCGGTAGAGGGTGACGTAGTCGTCGGCGTCGAGCGCCGCGGTCAGCTTCGTCGGGTCGCCGACCGCCTGGATGACGTATGGCTGCGGGTAGGGCACGCCCTGAAGCTGCACGGTGGACCCGGAGCACTTGATCCCGGTCGTGCTGATCACCCGCTTGCCGGCGATGGTGACCGCCGTCGCACCGCCCTTCCACAGCGCGTTGACGACCGCCTGGATGTCCTGCTGGTGGACGACCATCAGGTTCGGGTTCAGGTCGGTCTTGTCCGCGACCTCCTCGGGGGCGTCGCTGAGCGTGATGGAGACGCCCGGCCCGGTCTCGGCGGTCAGGCCGGCGGGATCCTTGAGCGTGGCGACCTGGCGCTGGTACCGCTTGACCAGGGAGTCGGGCACCGAGCTGGTGAGGTGGTCGATGTCGTCCTGGGTGGTGGTGACCTCGTTCTCCAGCGTCATGTAGTCGCCGCGCTCGCTCTGAACCAGCGAGTCGACGCTGGTGTCGTCCGGGCGCAGGTCGGTGCCGTCGGAGTTGATGGCGCTGACCGCGAGCAGACCCCCGCAGATCACGACCACCAGAGGCGTCGCGATGCGCCACCCCTCTGGCCTCGCGTGGGATCCTCGGGTCACGCCCACTAGGGTATGCGGAGCACCGCAGGACCACCGACGAGGAGCATGACCCGTGGCGAAGACCAAGCTCTCCAAGAGCGAACTCAGGATCGAGCGCGACCCGGTCTTCACACCGCGCTTCCTGATCGCCCTGCTGCTGATCGCCGTCGGGATCGCCTGGATCGCCTACTTCTACACCGGCGTACGGCCGGCGCACACCGGCGGCAAGTACACCGGGCCCGACTCCATCGCCAAGCTCAAGGACTGGAACTACCTGATCGGATTCGGGCTCTTCTTCCTCGGCCTGATCGTCTCCGCTCACCCACGCACGCCGCTGGGTCGTGGCCGCGGCGTCGTGGTCGGGATGCTCGGCTGCTTCCTGATCGGCCTGGTGTGGATCTGCGTCTTCTACATCTTCAGTGACAACCTGGACAAGATCTGGGTCTTCAACGACCTCGGCCAGAAGAACCTCTTCGTCGGCATCGCCTTCATGGCCGTCGGCTTCGCCTTCGCCACCCGCTGGGAGTAGTCCGTACGCCGGGCCGGCGGCTCGCGCGGCCGGGTGCGCTGAATCGGCTGTGCTGACTCGGCTGTGCTGAAGCGGCTGTGCTCAGTCGGCAGCGCGCGCATGGCCTCTGGCCCCGAACTTCTTGCGCGTTACTGCCACTTCTTGCGGGTTGTACCGCGCAGGAAGTGCCAGTTTCACCGGTGAACCGGTGATTCCGACCCCGGCGGCCGCCCGCGCCCACTTGTTCACAACCCGGGAAAACTCTGTGGAGAACCACATCGATGTAATTCATCCACCGCTGTGGATCTGTCTGTGGATAACTCACTTGTGAGTGGAGACGCGCAGCGCCCCGGGCCCATGTTCGGGCCCGGGGCGCAGCCGGTGTGGCGGCGGCCTAGGCCACGGCTGCCGTACGCACGATGGTGAGGACGATCAGGACGGCCGCGATCGCCACCAGCCCGCCGGCCTGGAACGTCGTACGACGTGGGCCGCGCGGCGACCACGCGATCACCGCGGCCACCGCGGCACCGCCCAGGAAGCCGCCGACGTGTCCCTGCCAGGAGATGCCGGAGATGGCGAAGGTGATGACGAAGTTCAGCCCGATCAGCATCAGGATCTGGCGCGGGTCGACGCCCTGGCGGAGCACGATGACCAGCAATGCCCCCATCAGCCCGAAGATCGCCCCGGAGGCACCGAGGGTGGCGTCCTGGGTGTTGGCCGCCCAGTAGACCAGGACCGACCCCGCCAGCAGCGAGATGAAGTAGAGCGCCAGGAAGCGGGTCCGGCCCAGCACCGCCTCCAGCTGCGGGCCGACCAGGTAGAGGAAGAGCATGTTGGAGGCCAGATGCCAGATCTCCACGTGCCCGAACCCCGCGGTGATCAGCTGCCAATAGGCGCCGTCGGAGACGCCCTCGGCCCAGTGCGTGCCGGATCCGGTGTGGCACAGCGCGGCGCTGTGCACGTTCGGGAAGTAGCTCTCGCCGAGCTCGCACACGCCCCGCGCCTTGAGCGAGAAGACGTCGTAGAGCGAACTGGTGTAGCGGCCGGTCACGTTGATCAGCAGCCACACCACGGCGTTGATGCCGATCAGCACCATGCTGGTCAGCGACGCGTCGGTGGGCCGCAGGCCGCCGTACCTGGTCCGGCCGGACCGGGTCTCGCGTTGACCGGCATGCAGGCACTCGGGGCACTGGAAGCCGACGGCGGCGCTGTTCATGCAGTCCGGGCAGATCGGCCGGTTGCACCGCTGGCAGCGGATGTGGGCCTCACGGCCGGGGTGCCGGTAGCAGGTGGGCACCCCGACCGGGGGCGGTGTCTGGCTCACGGGCTCTGGATGCTCGATTCGTGACCTGGTCCGGCGTGGACTCAGGCCTCGGTGATCTCGACCGAGGAGAACACCACCGGCTCGACCGGACGGTCGCCCGGGCCGGTCGCGCTGGTCGCGATCGCGTCGACCACCGCACGGGACTCCTCGTCGGCCACCTCACCGAAGATGGTGTGCTTGAAGTTCAGCCAGGTCGTCGGGGCGACGGTGATGAAGAACTGGGAGCCGTTGGTGGCCGGGCCGGCATTGGCCATCGCCAGCAGGTACGGCTTGTCGAAGGTGAGCTCGGGGTGCGGCTCGTCCTTGAAGGTGTAGCCCGGGCCACCGGTGCCGGTGCCGAGCGGGCAGCCGCCCTGGATCATGAACCCGTCGATGACGCGGTGGAAGCCCAGACCGTCGTAGAACGGGCCGGTCTTGCCGTTGCCGGCGTCATAGGACTTCTCGCCGGTCGCCAGGCCGACGAAGTTCGCCACCGTCTCGGGGGCGTGGTTCGGGAACAGGTTGAGCCTGATGTCGCCCTTGTTGGTGTGCAGGATCGCCTGCTGGTCAGCCATGATCGCCTTTCGATGGGTTTTCTCGGACGGTACGGTGTAAGCCACGTGCGACATCGCACGGTGCTGTGAATCCTCCCATGAAGACCAAGTCGGAAGGCCACCCCATGCTCAGCTCCAAGAAGGCACGTTACCGGGAAGCCGCGGACGAGCTCCGCTCGCTGGCCGAGCAGTACGTCGACGAGGCCAAACCACACCTGGAGTCGATCGTGGAGACGGGTCGCGAGTACGCCGAGTCGGCCAAGGAGTTCGCCGGCGACAAGGCCGCCGAGCTGGCCGGCGCCAAGAAGCGCAAGCGCAGTCGCCGCCGCAAGAAGCTGCTCACCCTGCTCGCCTTCGCCGCGCTGGCGGCGGTCGCCGGGTTCGCGGCCAAGCGGCTGACCAGCGACGGAGAGCAGTGGAACAACCACACCGAGACCCCGGAGACCGACGCCGACCAGACGACCGAGCAGCCCGACGGCCCCGCGGGGGCCTGAGCGCCTGCGGGGCCGTCGGCCACCCGGCCCCGGTGCTGTGGCCGGCCCGGCTCCGGGGCCAGCGCATCCGGATCAGGCGGGCAGGCCGAACAGCTCCGGGTGCTCCCGCTTGAACCGCCGGGAGACGAAGTGCTCGACGACGAACATCAGGATCGGCACCAGGCCGGCGACGATGATCAGCCCCACGTACTCCAGCGACCAGCGGGCGCGGCGTACGAAGACCAGGGCGACGGCCAGGTAGACCAGGTAGACGTAGCCGTGCAGCATCCACAGCCACCACAGGTCGGGGAAGCCGTCGTCGATGCGATGGAGCACCCAGTCGATGCTGGCCAACAGCAGGCACACGCCGACGGTGATGGCCAGGACCCGGTAGGCGGTGAACAGTCGCGTCACGGGCCTGAGGCTACGGCCCGTTCCTTAACGTCGGTCTCAGGCTCCGCCACCGAGCGCGGTCGGACGGCGTCGCGCACATAGCGCCACCAGATGTAGCCGGCCAACAGGCCGAAGGCCCACCATTCCAGGGCGTAGAGGAAGTTGCGCAGCCCGGTGCTGGCGTCGGCCTGTGGCGGGTCCGGAGCGGGTACGGCGACCAGCCCGGTGGTGCCGTCGTTGATCGGCGACGCGGAGTCGGGCCAGTCGGCCTGCCGGTCGGCATCGACCAGATAGGCGCTGAACAGGTCCCCGTCGACGTGATCGATCAGCGTGGCCAGGTCCATCGCGCTCACCACGTCGGCCCGCTTGGTGCTCGCGCTGCTGGTGTCCTGGTCGCCGGCCTGGAGCCAGCCGACCAGCCTGGTGTGCCCGGTCGGCTCCGCGGGCGCCTGGCTCGGATCCTCGACCCAGCCACGCACCACGTAGATGGCCGAGCCCGGCGTACCGCTGCCGTCGACGTGGACCGGCGTCGCGACCCAGTAGCCGGACCTGCCCGCATGCCGGTGCCCGGAGACGTAGACGGTGTCGCCGGTGACCCAGGTCCCGGTGACGACGACCGGCCGGCCGACCTGGTCGCCGGGGAACGCGTCGTTCCCGCCCATCACGTCGGTCAGCGGCGTGGGGTTCGCGTGGGCGAGCTGCGCGATCTGGTCGACCTTGTGCTGCTTGCTCACCCCGTACTGCCACAGCCCGAGCGCCACCGCCGCCGCGACCGCCACCAGCATCAGCGCGTGCGCCCCCCACAGGCGTGGGGAGAGCACCCCGGGGGCACGCTGATCTTGCTCGGACATGGTGACCTCAAGCCTACGTCGTCCCACCCGACCCGACCGCCGAGGTCATACCCGCCCTTCGCCACCGTCGACCAGCAGGGTCTGACCGGTCATGAAGTCGGCATCGCGGGAGAGCAGGAACGACAACGCCGCCGCCTGATCGCCCGGCTCGCCGTTGCGCTTGATCGCCTGATGCGAGGCGATCTCGGCGAAGAACTCCTCCGGCAGCTTGGCGAGCGCGGCCTCGGTGCGGGTCAGGCCGGGGGCGAGGGCGTTGATCGTGATCCGGTGCTCGCCGAGCTCGTCGGCCAGACCACGGACCATGCCCTGCAGCGCGCCCTTGCTCGCGATGTAGTGCGTCATCCCCGGCGGCGGCGCGTAGTAGCTGGACGAGGTCACCAGGACCACTCGTCCCCAACCGGCGCGCTTCATCGCCGGCAGGAAGCTGTCGAGCAGGTGGAACGCCCCGTCGACGTTGACCGACATGGTGCGCCGCCAGTCCTGCTCGGTCAGCTCCTCGAACCGGCGTCGTACCTGGTGGGCGGCGCAGTGGACGAGTGCGTTGACCGCTCCGAAGTGCTCGATCACCTGGTCGCGTGCGGCGCGTACGGCGGCCGGGTCCGCGATGTCGCATCGAACGCCCAGCACCCGATCGCCCTCGGCGGTCCCGGCGGTCACCGCCGTGTCCAGGACCGCGACCCGGGCCCCGCCGTCGACCAGGCGCTCGACCATGGCGCGGCCGATGCCTGCCGCCCCGCCGCTGATCACCACGATCTGGTCGGCATGACGCTGGGTCGTCATCGGAAGGCACCGACGCCGGTCATCGCCTGACCGATGGTGAGCAGGTGCATCTCCGGAGTGCCCTCGTAGGTGAGCACCGACTCGAGGTTGGTCAGGTGGCGAATCACCGGGTACTCCAGGCTGATCCCGTTCGCGCCCAGGATCGTGCGCGCGGTGCGGCAGACCTCGAGCGCCTCCCGGACGTTGTTGAGCTTGCCCAGGCTGACCTGCGCCGGCAGCAGTCCCGCGCGGTCCTTCATCCGGCCCAGGTGCAGCGCGAGCAGGGTGCCCTTGACCACCTCGAGGGTCATGTCGGCGATCTTCTGCTGGGTCAGCTGGAACCCGGCGATCGGCTTGCCGAACGCGGTGCGCTCACCGGCGTACGCCACCGCCGTGGTCAGCGCCGACCGCGCCGCGCCGATGGCGCCCCACACGATGCCGAAACGCGCCTCGTCGAGACAGGTGAGCGGGCCGCGCAGACCGATCGCGCCGGGCAGGACGGCGTCGGCGGGCAGACGGACGCCGTCGAGCACCAGCTCGCTGGTGACCGAGGCACGCAGGGAGAGCTTGTGCTCGATCAGCGGAGCGGAGAAGCCGGGGACGTCGGTGGGCACCACGAACCCGCGGATCCCGTCGTCGGTCCGGGCCCACACCACCGCGACATCGGCCACCGACCCGTTGGTGATCCACATCTTGCGGGCGTCCAGGATCCAGTCGCTTCGCTCATCGCCGGCGCGGTCGCGGCGGGCACGGCTGCGCATCGAGGCGGGGTCGGAGCCGGCATCCGGCTCGGTGAGCCCGAAGCATCCGATCGCGCGGCCGGCCGCCATCTCGGGCAGCCACCGCTCCTTGTGTGCCGCCGAGCCCCAGTGGTGGAGGGCGAACATCGCCAGCGAGCCCTGCACCGAGACCAGCGAGCGCAGGCCGGAGTCGGTGGCCTCCAGTTCGAGGCACGCCAGCCCGTACTCGGTGGCGCTCATCCCGGGGCAGCCGTAGCCGTCCAGGTGCATCCCGAGGACGCCGAGCGAGCCCAGCTCGACGGCGAGCTCGCGGATGCCGGGGATGGTGCCCTCCTCGAACCAGGTGGCGACATGCGGCTCGACCCGGTCCACGCAGAACCGGCGCACCGCGGCGCGGACGTCGCGCTCGTCCTGGCTGAGCAGGGCGTCGATGCCGGCGGGGTCGGCCGGGTCGAAGGTGCGGGTGGACGTCGTACCGGGGTCCGTGTCGCGTGGGCCGGGGGCGTGCGGCGGCGGGATGTTCATCGGGTCTCCTGGGGGTCGGGCGCGAGGGCGCGGAGCGCGACGCTGACGTCGGCGACGACGATCCCGTCCAGGGGCCGCTCGGCCTCATCGGGCCGGCGGGGATCGAGTACCACTCCACGATCCTAGAGACTCCGCCACAGGGACTCAGCGACCGCGGCTCGGCCCAGGAGATGGTCGAGGCGAACCGTGAGCTCACCATCTTCGTGGTGGCCGACCGACCGCGGATGGTCGACCTCTCGTCAGGATGCTCTGGCAGGACGCCGGTGGCAGCGAACGCCGGCCGCTGAACTGGCATCTGGATACAGTATGCATTAGGGTGGCGACCTAGCCGGCGCCGGCACGCGCCGCCGACCTCCGAGAGCAGCAGGTGAGCACCGTGATCGACTCCCCGGGCCGCCGGTTCCGCGCCGAGCTGGCCGCGCACACACCACTCCTCCTCCCCGGTGTCCACGATGCGCTGAGTGCGCGGGTGCTGCGCCGATCGGGCGCGCGAGTGGGATACCTGTCCGGCTCGGCGACGGCGATGGCGACGCTGGCCGCACCGGACATCGGCCTGCTGAGCGGGACCGAGCTGATCGACCAGGCCCGCCGGATCACCACCGCCACCGACCTGGCGCTGATCTGCGACGCGGACACCGGCTTCGGCAACGCGGTGAACGTCGCCCACACCGTGCGCGCGCTCGAGTCGGCCGGCGCGGCCGGCCTGCAGCTCGAGGACCAGACCTTCCCCAAGCGGTGTGGTCACTTCGACGGCAAGTCGGTGGTCTCGAGCGAGGAGATGGTGCAGAAGATCTACGCCGCCGCCGAGGCACGCTCGGACGAGGACACGGTGATCATCGCGCGGACCGACGCCGCGGCCGAGCACGGCATCGACGAGGCGATCCGGCGGGGTCGCCTCTACGCCGCGGCCGGCGCGGACGTGATCTTCGTCGAGGCACCAGCGGGCATCGAGGACCTGCGGCGCATCCCGGCGGCGATCGGCGCACCGACGCTGGTCAACGTCGTCGAGGGGGGCAGGACGCCTCAGCTCGACCTCGACGAGTACGGCGCGATGGGGTTCGACATCGTGCTCTATCCCACCGCGGCGGTCCGGGCGGTCGCCGCGGCGCTCGAGGGGCTCTACGGTCACCTGCTCGGCCATGGCACGACCGCGGGCGGCCCGGTCGAGCTCGTCGCCTTCGCGCGGCGCAACGAGATCACCGGCTTCGCCGGCTTCGAGGAGCTCGCCGCCCGGGTGAGCGCTCGAGCGCATGACCACCTCGCCGACCACCCCGACCTGAACCCAGGAGCGCAGCGTGACTGAGACCTCTACCGGCATCTACCTCGACGGCGAGTGGCGGGTCGCCACCGACGGCGCCGCCTTCGAGGTGGTCAACCCCGCCGACGGCACCGTGCTGGCTCGCCTCTCCGACGCCGGCCACCCCGAGGCGGCGCAGGCGATCGCCGCGGCCGCGACGGCACAGCCGGCGTGGGGAAGGACGCCGGTGGCGGTGCGCACGACCGTACTGCGCACGCTGCACGGCGCGCTCCTGGCCCGGGCCGAGGAGTTCGCCGACCTGATCGCCGCCGAGAGCGGGAAGACCCTCGCCGATGCGCGTGGCGAGGTCGCGTACGGCGCCCAGTTCCTCGCCTGGTTCGCCGACCAGGCCACCCAGCTGCTCCACGGCGAGCACTACACCGATCCGACCGGCGCGGTGCGGATCCTCACCCAGCATCGGCCGGTCGGCCCGTCGCTGCTGATCACGCCGTGGAACTTCCCGCTGGCCATGATCACCCGCAAGCTCGGTCCGGCGCTGGCCGCCGGGTGCACGACCGTCATCAAGCCCGCCGCGCAGACGCCGCTGACCGCCATCCGGCTGATGGAGCTGCTGACCGACCTCGATCTCCCGGCCGGCGTGGTCAACCTGCTCTCCAGCGACCGCCCGGCCGAGATCTCGGCGGCCGTCTTCGCCTCGCCGGCGCTACGCAAGGTCTCCTTCACCGGCTCCACCAGGGTCGGCACGAGCCTTCTCCGCGCCGGCGCCGAGCGCGTCGTGAACGCATCGATGGAGCTCGGTGGCGACGCGCCGCTGATCGTCTTCGACGACGCCGACGAGGACTGTCTCGACCAGGTCATGACCGCCAAGCTCCGCAACGGCGGCCAGTCGTGCATCGCGGCGAACCGCATCCTCGTGCAGGACTCCGCGGCCGAGGGGTTCATCGACTCGCTCGCCCGACGCTTCCGGGCGCTCACCGTCGGCGACGGCCGGGCCGAGGGGACCGACGTCGGACCGCTGATCGACGACGCGGCGGTCGCCGGGGTCGCCGGCCTGGTCGACGAGGCGGTCGCGGCCGGCGCCCGGATCGCGGCCCGGGCCCCGGTGCCCGAGGGCCACGGCAGCTTCTACCCGCCGACCGTCCTGGTCGACGTACCCGGCGAGTGCGCGATCACCCGGGAGGAGATCTTCGGCCCGGTCGCCTGCATCACCCGGTTCAAGGACGAGGACGAGGCCGTCTCGCTGGCCAACTCCACCGACTCCGGCCTGGCCTCCTACGTCTTCACCGCCGACCTGGCCAGGGCGCTGCGCGTCGGCAGCGCACTCGACTTCGGCATCGTCGGGGTCAACCGCGGATTCATCTCGACCGCGGCGGCCCCCTTCGGCGGCCTCAAGACCTCGGGGCTCGGCCGCGAGGGCGGGCTCCACGGCCTGGAGGAGTACGTCGAGACCCAATACCTCTCGCTCCCGGTCGACGCCACCGCCTGACGCCGCGGGCGGGACGCTACGGCATCCGCGGGTAGACCCGTCGTGCGTTGCCGGCGAAGACCTGCGCCAGCTCCGCGGCGGTCAGCGCGCAGGCGTCGAGGTAGCGACGGGTGTCGTCGAAGTGGTGGCCCGTCTCAGGGTCCTCGACCCGCACCGCACCGATCATCTCCGAGCCGAAGACCAGGTTCGACGCCGGCACGACCCGGGTGAGCAGGTCGATACCCGCCTGGTGGTAGACACACGTGTCGAAGAAGAGGTTGCCGAGCAGACCGTCGGCCGGCGTCGGCCGATCGAGCATCGCGGCCAGCCCCCGGAATCGTCCCCAGTGGTACGGCGCCGCACCACCTCCGTGCGGGACCACCAGCCGCAACGCCGGCAGGTCCGCGAACAGATCACCGGCCAGGAGCTGCATGACGACGGTGGTGTCGGCGTTGAGGTAGTACGCACCGGTGGTGTGGACCGCGGGATTGGCCGAGGCCGAGACGTGCACCATGGCCGGCACGTCCAGGTCGACCATGGCCTGGTAGAGCGGGTACCAGTACTCGTCGGTCAACGCGGGCGAGTCCCAGGAACCGCCGCTGGGGTCCGGGTTGAGGTTGCACCCCACGAAGCCGAGCTCCTCGACGCAGCGACGGAGCTCCGCGACCGAGTTCTCCAGCGACGTGCCCGGGGACTGCGGCAGCTGGCACACCCCCACGAACCTGCCGGGGAACAGCCGGGTCGCGCGGTGGACCAGGTCGTTGCAGCGCCGTGCCCACTCCAGGCTCACCTCCGCGTCGCCGAGATGGTGCCCCTGGGCCGAGGCCTGCGGGGAGAAGAGCGTGACGTCGATACCGCGCTCGTCCATCATCGCGAGCTGCCGCGGGGCCAGCGCGGCGGCGATCTCGTCGTCGCCGATCTCCGGGTACGGCGGCGGGGTCAGACCCGACTCCCACGCTGCGAGCTGGGTCCGCCTCCACTCCGTGTGCGCGGTCGGGACGGTGGTGAAATGGCCGTGACAGTCGACGATCATTCCCACTCCTCCTCACGCAGGCCGAGGGCGGAGAGCTCGGTCCGCATGTCGTTGACGTCGAGGCTCAGCTCGCCGGCGGCGTACCGCTCGCGCTTGATCGCCTCGGCCCCCTCTCGGGCACGTGCGGCCTCGAGGACCTCCGACGAGCGCAGCCGCGGCACCACCACGACCCCGTCGTCGTCGGCGACCACCACGTCGCCGGGCAGCACCGGGACCCCGGCGCAGACGATCGGCGTGCCGACGTTGCCGAGGGTGCCCTTCACCGTGCCCTGGGCGCTGACGGCCGCGGCCCACACCGGGAAGCCCATCTCGGTCAGGTCCGCCACATCACGCACGCCGGCGTCGATCACCAGGCCCACCACGCCACGGGCGCGCATGCTCGTCGCCAGCAGGTCGCCGAAGTATCCGTCCCGGCACAGACTGGTGGGAGTCACCACCAGGAGGTCGCCCGGCCGAGCCTGCTCGGCGGCCACGTGCACCATGGTGTTGTCCCCCGGGGGGACCTCGACGGTCAACGCCGTGCCGGCGGCCCGGATCGGACGATAGATCGGCCGCAGCCGCGGAGCCATCAGCCCCGTGCGCTGTTGCGCCTCGTGGACGGTGGCGACCCCGAGTCGACCGAGTGCCGCAACCACCTCGCGGTCGGCTCGTGGCGTGTTCGTCACCACCCGGCCGGGCCGCTCCGCGCTCACCGTGTGGCCCTCGCCGGCCGGCACCCCGCGGCGAAGAACCCGTCGGGATCGAGCCCTTCCGCGAGGAGACCCCGGCTCTCGAGGAGACCCTGGCCCTGCGCCATGGTGAGTGCTCGCTCGATCACCGGCACGATCCGGGCCGGATCGAGCAGCGCCTTCCGATCGGGCGGGACGCGTCCGTCGACGCGGGCGCAGCGGGTGAACGCCTGGTGGAGATCGCCGACGAGGCCGGCGTCCTCCCCGATCCGCGGACCCACGCACATCAGGTGGTTGATCGGCGTCGCGCCGAGCCGCTCCGCATAGCGCCGCGCCGCCACCTCGTGGTCGGCGATGAGCGGCCGACACCAGTCCGTGACGGGTTGGCCGGGTGCGTGGATCGCCGCATCGACCTGTCGCTGGCGGAGAAGCCCGAGCACACTCGATCCGGCCGGCGCGCGCACGGCCTGGGCCGGGTCGACGAATCCGGCGAGATGCGCCGGCTCGGTGGTGACCCAGGTGACCGCCCCGAGATCGAGGCCGTACTCCTGCTCGAGGATCCCCCGCACCCACAGGCCGGTGGTCTGGCTGTAGGACCGCACCGCCACCCGTCGGCCGGCCAGGTCCGCGGGGCCGGCGACGCCGGCGCGCGGGTCGACGTAGAGGCTGCCGTGCTGCGGGCGGGCGAGCGTGACGACCGGCAGCAGCCAGAGCGGCTTGCCCGCCGCGCGTGCCTGCAGGAACGCCCCCACGGCCATCTCGCAGAGGTCGTAGCGCTGGTGTTCGATCATGTCGCCGAACGCCTCGTGCACCGGGTCGACGTCGATGAACTCGAGCCGGACCGAACGAGGTGACACCTCGCCCGACCGCAGCCGGGCGGTGTGGGGGTAGCGACCGATGACGGTCCGTGCGATCTGCATGCTCACTCCTCGGGTCGTGCGGGCGCTCCGCTCAGGAGATCGGGGCGAAGAGGTCGGCCGCCTCCGGACGCTCGGCGACCACACCCTGGTCGTAGGCGAAGTCGGCGAGGGCCGCCACGGTGGTCCGGTTCGCCTCGAGCCCGTAGGGCAACGGGTCCGCCCCGACGATCTCCTGCATGCCGCGATAGTGGGCGGCGTCCGCCGCGAAGACGTCCTCGGTGACGTGTCCGGCGGGAAGTACGTCGCTCAGCGCCTGCTTGGCACGCGTGAACGCGGCCGTCAGGGAGCCGGCGAGCCACGGGTGCTGTTCGAGCAGTGCGGCCCGGACACAGACCAGGCCGTGCAGCGGGTAGATGCCGGTCGCGGCGAAGGAGCGCCGGTCGCGCGCCTCGGCGTCGGGGAACAGCCGGTAGCTCTCGGCCGCCGGCGCGGCGGCATGCCATCCGGCTCGCGGAGCACCGGTGCGGCCGATCCCGGCCCGTCCACCGAAGGCGGCGTCGATCCGGCCGTCGGCGAACGCCGCCGCGAGCGAATCGCCGCTCTCCAGCCGGTGGACGTTGGGCGGGAGACGAAGCGAGGCGACGTGCTCGTCGTCGTCGACCACCCAGTCGATGGCGCGGTGATCCACCGCGTGCTCGCGGGCGAGCAGCCCGCGGACCCAGACGCCGGTCGTGACCGAGTACGCCCGCACGCCGACGCGACGGCCCGCCAGGTCCGCCGGCACCGCGATGCCGCTTCCGCCACGGCACCGGACATCGTCATGGTGGAAGCGCCGCATCAGGAAGACCGGAAGCGCGACGATCGGCACGCCCGCCTCGCGAGCCGCCAGATAGGTCGTCGGCGCCAGCTCGCAGACGTCGTAGGCGAGGTCGCGCACCATGGCGCGGAATGCCGCGATGATCGGGGAGACCTCGACCATCTCCAGCCTCACCCCGACCGGTGTCACCGCGCCACGGCGGAGCGGCTCGGTGTGCGGGTAGCGCCCGAGCGCGGCGCGCAGGCGCAGCGGCTCAGGCATCCCGAGTCGCGGACCAGCCCGCGATGACCTCGTCGCTCGACCCCACGAAGACCGCCGGACGCAGGATCGCCATCGCATGCTCGTGGGCCTCATCGCGGTAGCTGGCACACGCGTCCTCGATCACCGCGGTGAAGTAGCCATGGGCCATCGCGTGACGGGCGGTGAAGTCGATCCCGATGTCGGTGGCGACGCCACCGAGCAGCACGGTGGTGATGCCCCGGGCTCGCAACCGGGCGTCGGCGGCGGTGTTGTGGAACAGCGAGGGCACCGACTTCTCGATGACCAGCTCGTCCGGCTCGGGCTCGAAGCCGTCGATGAACGCGGTGTCGCGACCACCCGGCTGCATGTAGTGCCCGGGCCTGTTCTCGCCGTGCGTACGGCGGCCGATACGCCACCGGGTCAGCGGGTCCATCAGGTCCGGTCGCGGGGCGAGATGTCGGCTGCGGACGATCAGGACGCCGTTCGCCCGCGCCGCCGTCATCAGCCGACGCCAGACCGGAGTCAGACGTGGCAGCGCCGGCGCCTGACCGGCGAGACCGTTCTGCAGGTCCCACAGCACCAGCGCGCACCTCTCGGGGCGCAGGACGTCGCTCAGCGAGGTGGGCACTGGCTCATCGACGGACATGACGGTCCTTCCTGTCGGTCTGGGATGGGGTCGGTCGGCGGGCGCCGAGCCGGTGGCGTGGCGGCGAGAGGGTGCTCAGCTGCCGTCCACGAACGGCTCGACCGGCGCGAAGTAGTCGTCGACGTCACGGCCGGCGAGCGGAATGCCCTGATCCGCCGCGTAGCGCAGCGCCGCCTCCAGGCTGGCCGCGTTGGCGGCGATCCCGTAGGGCCAGAAGTCGTCTCCGAAGACCTGCTGCAGCGCTCGGTAGTGCTGCGGGGCACCGGGGATCGGAACGCGGCTGGCCCGAATGTCCGAGAGACGCTGGAAGTAGCGGCGGCGAGCGATCTCGAAGCTCCGATAGATGTTCGAGGCCAGCCACCGGTGACGCCGGATCACCTCGCTGCGGGCCACCAGCGTCCGTTCGATCGGGAGAACGCCGGTCTTCTCGGCGTAGCCGCGCTCGGCGGAGACCGGGTCGTCGAAGAGCGGACCGATCGCGGCTCCCCCGGCCGCCGAGAGCACCGCCGACGGCGACGTCGCCACGGCGACGTCGATGCTCCCCTCGCTCAGCCGCGCGGCCAGGTCGGTCTCGTCGGCGGCCGAGATCCAGGAGAGTCGGGCCGGGTCGAGGCCGTGGGAGTCGACCAGTAGGCCGACGGCGTTGACGACCGCCGGCGCCAGCCGGTCGAGCGCGCCCACCCGCGCCCCCGCCAGGTCGTGCGCCGAGCGCACCCGGTCCCGGTGGACCAGGATCGAGCGATGCCGGAAGGCCCGGGACAGGAACACCGGCAGGGCCGTCAGCCGGTCGTCCCCGGCTCCTCGGTGACGCAGGTAGTCGGGCAGGGCCACGTCGGCGAGATCCGGTCCCCCGGCCGCCAGGAGGTCGGCACAGGTGGTCGGCGTGGCCGGCCGCACGAAGCGCGGTCGTACGCCGGCGATCTCGACCTCGCCGCAGACCACCGGATGCGCATGGTCGTAACGCGCCAGGGTCACCTCCAGCCGAACCCGGTTGTCATCCATCGACTCGCTCCTCGCTCCGGCGGCCGTGCGACCGCTCGTCCATCGCGGAGATCCATTCGGGGAAGAGGTCCTCGGCGCGCACGCCGTGCGTGGGGATGAGGCCCTGGGCGCTCACGTAGCGCAGGTAGGTCTCCAGGCTGCGCCGGTTCGGCTCGATGCCGTAGGCCCAGTCGGACATCGCGAGCTCCGCGTCCACCCGGGCGAGGTGGGTCTCGTGCCAGGGCAGCGGCACGTGCGAGATCTCCTCGCTGCGCAGCCGCTCGAAGTACTCCCGGCGCGCGGTCTCCAGCGCGTCGTAGACCCGCACCAGGATGGTGGGGTCCTGCTCGTGCAGCCGGGCGCTGACCGCCACCACGTGCATCATCGGCAGGCAGCCGGTCTTCTCGCGGTAGGCCCGCTCGGCAGCGGCCAGGTCGTCGTACAACAGGCGGATCAGGCCGCCGGAGGCGACCGACGTCTCCAGGCTCGGTGGTGGCGCCGGCAGGATCAGGGCGTCGATGTCCCCGGTCCACAACATCTCCTCCAGGCCGCGGTCGGCCACCCGATGGAGGGTGATGTCGTCGGGCATGAACCGGGCCGGGACGTTCTCCACCCGCCCGGGCCGCTCGATGCCACCCTGATACCAGATGACGTCTCGCGGGTGTACGCCGTGCATGTCGGCGAGCAACCCGCGAGCCCACACTCCGGCAGAGTTCGCCCAGGCCGGGACGCCAACCCGCGCGCCACGGAGGTCCTCCGGCCGGCTGATCCGGTCCGAGCGGACGAAGATCGCCGACTGCCGGTACAGCCGAGAGGGGAAGACCGGCATCCCTATCACCCGGTCGTCGCCGTTGGCACGCATCGTGCCGTAGTTCACGAAGCTCATCTCCGAGACGTCCCAGTCCTGGACGGTCACGAAGCGCCGGAACATCTCGGGGATCGGGAGCCGGATGAAGAGCGGGTCGGCGCCCTGGATCGGGATACGACCCGCTACCAGGTCCTCGACGTGGTCGTAGGAGCTGATCGCGAAGGTGAAGCCGAGTGGCTCGGCCCGACTCGATCGTGTCGGCCCCGTCACTGGCCGGCTCCCGCGACCGCAGCGGCGGCGAGGTTCGACTGGATCGGCCGCACGGCCGGGAAGTCCTCGATCTCCTGACCGACCCCCAACTGCTGCGCCCGCTGAACCACCAGCGCGGCCAGGGCGAGGTCCTGCTCCGCGGTTCCGACGGACTTGAAGAGCACGCGCTCCTCCTCCGCGCCGCGACCCAGGCTCGGGTCGCGCAGCACCTCCCAGAGCTCCTTGACCCGGTCCGCGGACGTCAGTCCGCGCTCGGTGGCGGCCAGGCCGTCACCCGACTCGCGGACGTGCGGAAGGTCGTCGACCACGACCCGGGAGGCGGCCCACAGGTCGGTGTCGACCTCCCGGTGATGGGGCCGGACCGAGCTGATCCCACAGACCAGCGCGCCGTCGCGGACCTCGTCGGCGTGAAGGACCGGCGTGGTGCCGGCGCGGATCGCGCTGAGCACCACGTCGGCGCTCTTGACCGCGGCGGTCAGGTCGGTGGCCGGCTCGATGTCCAGACCGAGCCGGGTGGAGAGCTCGGCGGCGAACTGCTCCCGGTTCCGCGGGGTCGGGCTGTGGACCAGGACCTTGCGCGGCCGGATCACCTTCGCGCTCGCCTCGAGCAGCGCCCGGGCCTGGGTGCCCGATCCGATCACGGTGACCTGCTCGGTCTCGGCCGGTGCCAGGTGCTTGACCGCGATCGCGGCCGTGGCCGCCGTTCGGAACGCCGTGATCCAGTCGGCGTCCATCAGCGCCACCAGGTCCCCGGTCTCCAGGGACGTCATGGCGATCACGTAGCGGACGCCGTGTACCGGGTGGTAGTTCATCGCCTTGTACCCGGCGTACCCGGTGTCGTAGGCGATCACCGGCATCAATCGGAGGAAGCCACGCTCACCGGTGGCATCCATCGTGATCCGCGGAGGAAGCTCCAGCGCACCCTCGACCGGGCGCGCCAGCATCCTCTCCAGGCCGGTGACGACGTCGGCGTCGACCATCGCCTCGCGGATGACGGCGTCTCGGAGCAGCAACATGGACCGGGCCCCTCACATCGGGTTCCGACCGAGGTAGAACTCGGTCAGGTCGCTGGACGGGAGCTCGTCGATGATGCCGGCCCTGTGGGCTCCCTCGGCGATGCGCCGCATCGCGCCGTCGTTGAGCCGCATCGCGGGCGATCGCAGGGATCCTCCGTTGAAGCCGGAGAGCCACTCCATGTACTTCCACCCGACGCGGTGGATGAAGTGCGCGCCCGAGTAGGTCTGGGAGAAGGCCAGCCGGGCGGCGCGCGCCGGCTGGAGCCGCCACCAGATCTCCATCGCCTCGTCCCAGCGATCCTGGTGCATCAGATCGAAGTACCGCGGCACCGCATCGCCGAAGAACTGGAAGTTGCTCGTCCCCATCCACTGCATTCCGAACCACTGCACGAAGCCCGGTGCGGTGGCATCGCGC
Organism: Nocardioides sp.; assembly: GCF_047606145.1. Taxonomy (GTDB): domain Bacteria; phylum Actinomycetota; class Actinomycetes; order Propionibacteriales; family Nocardioidaceae; genus Nocardioides. Next base: position 19,919 of record NZ_JASGET010000153.1, read on the forward strand.
GGATCGGAGATCAGCAGCCGATCCGAGCAGAGTCGCAGCATGTCGGTGTGCGCGCCGTTGCCGCTGCCGCCCTCGCACTTCAGGGCGACGGCACGAGGATGATCGGCCAGCCGGTCGACCAGCCGCGGCGAGAGCTGCCCCGGGTGCAGTCGCCCGAAGTTCCAGTGGTCGACGGAGAACAGCACCGTCGCCAGCGGCACCTCGTCCATCACCCGGGTGGAGTATTCGTAGACGTCCTCCTCCGAGGTGGGGTAGAAGGTCTGCGGGTAGGAGAGCAGCAGCAGGCTCGCACCGGCGGCGGCGCCCGCCCGGCCCACCCGGAGCACGTCGTCGAACGCGTCGAAGTTGGCGTGTACGACGAGGTGGAAGTCCTCGCCTCCCTCGTCCTTGACGATCTCCATGAACCGGATGTACTCCTCCGGCGTGGTCCCGCACTCGGAGACCGCGAGCGCGCCCCAGAACCCGAGCTCCTTGATCCGCCGGACATCGTGTCGGATGCCGGCCTCGTTGAGCTTCTTCATGTCGTGGGAGAACGAGGGCATCACGACGTTGCAGACGCCCCGCATGTTCTCCCGGGCCCAGTCCTTGGACTCTTCCTTGGTGTATGACGGCATTGCCGTGCCTTCCTCTGCTCGCGGCCCGCGGGCCGCCGAAACGGTGCGCCGGTGATCGTCGGCCCTGCCGGGTACGACGCCCGCGGCGTCAGGTGGTCGTGACGAGGCCCTCGTCGGGTTGGCCCAGGGCTGCTTCGCGGAAGCGCGGAGACTTCCCGCCCGACAACACCCCGAGCCACTGGTCCAGGCTCTCCTTGGAGTACTCCAGGACACGGAAGGGGAAGTCGGCCGGATCGTCGACCTTGACCCCGTCGGTCTCGCACTCGCAGATGAACTGCATCGGGTCGAGGAAGTAGCAGAAGATGTAGTCGCCGGGTCCGTGTCGGCCCGGGCCGTAGAGCTTCTCGCCGAGGGTGGTCTTGCTGGCGCGCGCGATCTGACGGAAGAACTGGTTCAGCTCCGGCATCTCCCAGGCCACGTGGTTCAAGGACGCGTGCGGGGCGCGATTGAACGCGACCGTGTGGTGGTCGCGATTGCTGAACAGGAACGACATGTTCTCGGCGCGCCATTCACGGACGGCGAAGCCGAGGATGTCGCAGTACCACTGCGTGGTGGCCTCGATCTGCGTGGAGTTGAGCACGATGTGCGCGGGGAACATCGGCACCGCGTCGGGCAGATCCGCCGGGTCGGGCAGCTTGGTCGCCGGGCGAAGTCCGAACTCCACCCGCCGGCCCTCCGGGTCGATCACGCTGAACCCCTCGGTCATGCCCGGGCAGCACGGCGCGTCCGGCACCACGACCTCGCCGCGCTCGAGGATCCGGGCGAGCGTCGCGTCATAGTCGGCCTTGTCGGTCGTGACCAGACAGAAGTGGTCGACCGCCTTCTTCTCCGAGGTGACCAGCACCAGCGAGTAGTCCTCGCCGGCATCCCGACTGGCGCCGAGGCGGACCACGCCCTCCTCACGGCTCACCTCGTGCAAGCCCCAGTCGCCGGTGTAGAAGTCGACCGCCTCCGGCGCCTTGGGTGAGGCCAGTGCCACGTGATGCAACGTCATCTGCATGTTCTTGCTCCTCTTGTCTCTTGAGATCTGCTCGGTCGGCTCGTCACTCCTGGGACCCGAGCAGCTTCCACAGTGGCGAGAGGTCCGGCAGTTCCTCAAGCCCGTCGATGAGCGTCATCAGCTCCCCGGCGACATCCGCGCCGACCCGCCGGCCGGCCAGGTTCATGAACTTGGCCCGGATGGTCTCCGGGCTCAGCGGGTAGCGCGCGCTGCCCGGCGCGGCGTCGGCGTGGCCGCTGACCTCGCGGCCGTCGGCCAACTCGATGGTCACGGTCACCTCGTGGCGAGCGCTGCGTCCCTTGGCGTCCACCGCGGGGTCCGTACGCACCTCGAACCTCTTGGTCAGCTCGATGACCCGGGGGTCGGTCAGCCGCTCCTTCGCGAACTGGTCGACGAAGCACTCGCCGTCGATCAGGGCGACCGACGAGGCATACGACAGGTTCATCTGAGCGGTGATCTGCTCGTCGGGGACGTACCGCCAGCCGACGTGGTCGCGGGTCGCCGTCGACGCATCGATGCGCACGTGCCGGACGTCGTCGGCACCGAAGCCGTGCTCGCGCTGCAGGTCGAGCATCAGTCCGACCGTGCTGTGCGTGCTGCCGCAACTGGAGAACGGCTTGAACCCGACGTTCACCGTCTCCCAGCGACTGCCGAGCTCCATCGTCAGCTCGTCGCTCCTCCAGTCGTCGGCGAAGGTCGACAAGAACCCGCCGTACGGCTCTTCGAAGACCGCCGCGATGCCGGAGAAGCCCTGGGCGGCCAGGAGCCCGGCGCGGACCCCGACCTGAGCGGCGTTGCCGGCATGGCCACGCTTGATCATCGCGCCGTACTGGGCCGCCATCAGGCCACAGGCGAGGCTCCCCGCGATGCCGATCGCGTCCTGGGTCTGGTCGGCGTTCAGCCTGAGGATCCGCGCGGCACCCGAGGCCGCGCCGAAGACGCCGAGCACGCCGTTGTTGTGCCAGCCACGCAGGAGGAGCGGAACGCCGACGGCCAGGCCGACCCGGCTCGACGCCTCCAGGCCGGCGACATGCGCGGTCACCAGATCCGCTCCGGTCGCACCGCCGCTCACCTCGGCCACCGCGGCGGTCGCCGGCAAGGTGGTGCCGCCGGGATGCAGGATCGCGACGTGATGCAGGTCGTCCAGCTCGAAGGAGTGCGCGAGCGTGCCGTTGACGAAGGCCGCCGTGGCCGGCGAGGTCTTCCACGCGCTCCCCCAGGCCGAGGCGCTCCCGCCCGAGTCGCTCGGGCCGAAGGCGTCCTCCAGCGTCTGGGCGATCGGCAGCGTGCGACCGAACAGGGCGCAGCCCAGGGTGTCGAGGATGTCGAGCTTCGCGTGCTCGCGGACCTCGACCGGGATGTCGCCGATGTCCAGTCCGGACACGAACTCGGCCAGCGGCCGGGTGTGGGTCGGCTCGGTCGGCTCGGCGCGCTGCTTGCCATGGCGATCGTCGCCGTGCTGCTCGCTCACTCGTCTCTCACTCCTCCGGAATGCTCGCGCATCCCTCCACGTCCAGGCCCGGGCGACGGAGGGCGCGGGCTCTTTCCTTCGTGTGTATACAGTATCCCTTAACCAGCCAACGTCAAGCCCCGCCGACGAATTCGCCCGCCGGGAACGCCTCGAATCCACCTGATGACCGGCGCCGCCGGCCGCGATCCTCCCGCCGTACGGCGCCGACGCGGCTGAGCTCGCGAATCGACCGGGTGCCCGGGTGGCGAACGGTTCGGCCGGTCGTCACCGACGGTATGGGCCGCCGGTCCGGGCCGCCGGTCCGGGCTCAGGCCTGCTCGGCGCGGACCGAGCTGGCCTCCAGACGCTTGACGATGAAGTCCCGGGAGGTCGTGACATGCTCCCGCATGACCGCTCGGGCCGCGTCCATGTCACCGGAGGCGAGCGCATCGATCAGTCGCTCGTGCTCGTCGGTCGCCGTGCTCCGCCCGGGGGCGTCGGTCACCATGTTCGCCAGATGCATGTGGATCCGGGTGCGCAGATCGCTGATCATCTCGGCGACCATCGTTTCCGGCCCGGCGACCAGCTGGTGCAACCGGCGGTCCAGCGCCAGGAACTCCTCGCCATGGGCCGCCTTCATCTGGTCGTTGATGGCGCGCAGCTCCGCGATCACCGCGTCGGGCACCGAGCCGCGCTTCTCCAGCGCCAGGTCCTCCAGGGTCATCCGGATGTCGACCAACTCCAGGATCTGATCCCCGGTCGGCTTGGTCACCACGAACTGGTGGTACGGCGTGGCCTTGACCAACGACTCGGCCTGCAGGCGACGCAGCGCCTCGCGGACCGGGATCCTGCTCACGCCGTAGCGTTCGGCCAGGTAGACCTGGCTGAGGCTGGAACCGTCCGGAAGAACGTCGCGCACGATGTCCTCGCGTAGCCGCTCGTACACGGCGTCCGCCAGTGACGCGCGCGGGACGAGCGATGACTTCGCCGCGTCGCTCATGGTCATTCCTTCCGCCGTAGAGGCCTCGCACACGAGGGGCAGCGGCCAGCGCCGCAAGTTGACACAGTATACAGTTGTTCGGCCCGCTGCCGCCGCCCTCGCCGGCGGCACCCTACGGACAGTAGGCGCCAGTGCGGTGCCTGTCGATCGTGGGCGACGACCAGGGCTGGTCCCTCAGCAGTACGCCGTGGTCATGTACGTGCTCGGATCGGTGTCGTCGACCGCGTCCAGCTGCTTGAGGCTCGCCAGCAGGTTCTTGATGGCCTTGGTGTTCACGCAGGTGTCGGTGTCCCACTGCTTCGCGACGACGTACTCCTGGTAGGCCTCCTCGGCGTCGGCCTGACTGGTGTCGGTGTCCGCGGAGAGCATCTTGATCGCCGCCTTCTTGTTCGCGGGGTCGTAGAGCCACTCCGCGGCCTCGTGCAGCGCGGCGAGATAGTCCTTGACCAGGTCGGGGTTCGACTTCGCCCACGAGGTGTTCGCGAGGATCGAGCTGCGCGACATCAACGGCGCGACATCGAGGGTCTTGCCCAGGATGTGATAGCCCTCCTTCTCCAGACTCGAGTCGGTGGGCGGCGGCAACAGCGTCGCCTGTATCGCACCGCCTTGCAGCGCGCCCGCTCGGTCACTGGAACCCTGTCCGTACACGAAGTGCACCTCGGACGGATCCACGCCCCCGTCGGTCAGGAACTTGTCCACGATCGTGTTGTAGGGATCCACGTCGTTCGCCAGCCCGATGGTCTTTCCCTTCAGCTGGGAGATCCTCGTGATGTCCTTCGCGGTGACGAAGGAGTTGCCCGACCGGTCGACACCCTGGCCGACGATCTCGACATCGCCGCCCTTCTCGACGACCTGGACGAGCTTGGCGGTGTCGCCGAGCCCGAGGTCGGCGCTCCCCGAGATCAGCGCATCCACCGAGACCTGGGGGCTCACCGTGGTCTCGTCCACCTGGAGACCGTGCTCCTTGAAGAAGCCCTTCTGCTGGGCGACCAGCTCGCGCCAGTGACCGCCGGTGACGGTCATCGTGGTGGTGGTGATCTTGTGCAGACCGTCGGAGGTCGTCTCACTTCCGGATCCGCCGCAGGCGGCGGACGCCAGGGAAAGGGCTGCGAGTGCCGCCACCGTGCCGCTGCGACGCGCAAGTCCACTACGCAGGTGCTCCATCATCTCTTCCTCTCACCGCGACCGACTCGGGCCGCACGAAACCGCCTCACGGTGGACCGCGAGTTGATCAGTGACTTCTCGGGTGTAGCGCGTCACGGTCCCGAGCTCCGGACGACGAGTTCAGCGACGAGTCTCAGCCGGTCGTCGGCTTCCAGGCCTGGAACCGTTTCTCGAGCGCCGCGAATGCCTGGGTGAAGGCGAGTCCGAGAGCGGCGATGATGATGACGCCGGCGAACACCGTTGGTGTGTCGTAGACCTGGGACGCCTTCATCATCATCATGCCGACACCCGCGTTGGACGCGATGTACTCCCCCACCACGACACCGGTCAGGGCATGCGCCACGGCCATCCGCAGGCCCGAGATGATGTACGGCACCGCGCCGGGCAGCGCCACCGTGCGGAACAGCTGCAGGTTGGACGCTCCGAACGCCCGCGCCGCACGCAGCAGCGCCGGATCGAGGTTCTTCACCCCGGCGGTGGTGGTGATGATGATCGGGAAGACGGCGCCGAAGAAGATCACCGCGACCTTGGACCACACGCCGATGCCGAACCAGATGACGAACAGCGGCGCCAGCGCGATCCGCGGCGTGCTGTTCAGGAAGTGCACGAACGGGTCGAGCATGCTCTGCACCGCCGCGAACCAGCCGATGAGCAGGCCGAGGAGAAGGCCCACCACGATCGCCAGGCCGAAGCCGATGGCGAAGCCCTTGCCGCTGACGCGCATGTTGTACCAGAAGTCGGAGGAGACCAGGAGCTGCGCGATCCGATGGCCGATGTTGTACGGCGTCGGCAGGACCAGCTCGCTGGCCAGGTGGAGCTGCGCCACCGCGACCTGCCACGCGGCGAGTACGACGATGATCGCGACCGTGCCCAGGATCCAGCCGCGCTGTCGCTGGAGGAAGGTGGGCTGCCCCGGGACTCGGGCCGGCGGCGGGGCCGGCGTGGCGGGGATGGAAGCGGATTCACTCACCATGGTCACTGGTACTTCACCTTCTCGAGCAATGCCTCGATGTGGTCCTCGTAGGCGAGGAAGTCGGGTTCGCGCTTGGTCGCCGTCGTCCGCGGTCGCGGCAGGTCGATCGGAACGATCTCGGCGATGCGTCCGGGCCGCGCGCTCATCACCACGACCCGGTCCGCGAGATAGATCGCTTCCTTGATGTCGTGGGTGATGAAGAGCGCCGTCTTCTTGTTCACGCTCCAGATGCGCAGCAGTTCGGACTGCATCGTCTCGCGAGTCTGCGCGTCCAGCGCGCCGAACGGCTCGTCCAGCAACAGCATCTCCGGGTTGGCGACCAGCGCCCGCGCGAGGTTGGCGCGTTGCTGCATGCCGCCGGAGAGCTCGTTCGGGTAGGAGTCACCGAAGTTGCCGAGGCCGACGAGCTCGAGGTGCTCCTCGACCGCGAGGTCGATCTGCTTCTTCGGGGTCTTGCCGGCGATCTTGAGCCCGTAGGCGACGTTGGCGCGAATCTTCTTCCACGGGAACAGGCTCGCGGACTGGAAGACGATCGCCCGGTCCGAGCCCGGGCCGGTGATCTGCCTGCCGCGCAGCTCGAGCCGGCCCGAGGAGATCTTGCGCAATCCTCCGACGGCGTCGAGAAAGGTCGTCTTTCCGCATCCACTCGGACCGACGATGACGACGAACTCGCCTTCCCTGATGTCGATGTCGATCCGGTCGACCGCGCAGAAGGCGGTGCGTTCGCGTTCAAGCCAGTAGTGGATCCGTACGTCGGCCGCACGCAGCACCACGTCGTCACCGGGTCCGTCAGACGGGGGACGGCTCAGCGGCGCTTCGCGACTCGCTCGGCTGGTCAGCTTCATCGTTCCTCATCGATCTGAGTAGGTGTGGCTGGTCACCATGACGGTGTGACACGGGACACTAGCAGGCATAGGGCATACTGTATACACCCAGTGGATGAGTCTTGGTGAAACCTCAGAAATGCCTGGCTCGGATGCCCGTTCACGATCGGAGCGCCCATGATCGACACCGGCAGTGCGCCGCCCTCAGCGGCATCGGTCCGCGCGCCGGGGACCTTTGCCGCCCTCCGGGAGCCGGCGTACCGCCGGTTCTTCATCGGTCAGGGCATCAGTCTTCCAGGCACCTGGATGCAGACGATCGGCCAGTCGTGGCTCGTCCTCGAGCTGACCGGATCGGGCACCTATCTCGGTCTCCTCACCGCCGCTCAGTTCCTCCCCGTGCTCCTCCTCGCGCCCTATGGCGGTCTCCTCGCGGATCGGCTCCCCAAGCGAATCCTGCTGCTGGCCACCCAGTCCGTGATGTGCCTGTCGGCTTTCGGCCTGGGGATCCTCACCGTGCTGCACCTGGTCTCGGTCGGAGCCGTCCTCGTCGCGGCGGTGCTGCTCGGCATCGCGACCGCCGTCGACAACCCGACTCGACAGGCGTTCGTGATCGAGCTGGTCGGCCCGAGGCTGGTGGTCAACGCCGTCTCCCTCAACAGCGTGCTGGTCAACGCCGCCAGAGCGGTCGGGCCCGCCATCGCCGGCGTGATGATCGCCGCGGTGGGCGTCGGGTGGTGCTTCCTGATCAACGCCGCCTCCTTCGCCGGGATCCTGGTCGCACTCGCGTGGCTGCGGCTGCCGGACCACCGGCCGACGACCACCAGGACCCGCGCGCTGAGCCAGTTGCGCGACGGCTTCGGCTACACGTTCCGCGAACCGCGTCTGCTCTGGCCGTTCCTGCTCATCCTGCTGGTGGGGACCTTCGCCTGGGAGTTCCCGATCACGCTGCCGATGCTCACCCGGGACGCCTTCGACAACGACGCCCGGGTCTACGGCTGGCTGACCTCCGCCATGGGCATCGGTGCCATCCTCGGCGGACTGGTCGTCGCGCGTCTCGCCCGGACCGGGTTGGCGGCCATCGCCGGCGCGGCGGCCGTGTTCGGCGCCGGGATCCTGCTGCTCGCGCTGGCACCCGGCGTGCCGACCGCGATCGGCGCGCTCTTCGTCGTCGGCATCGGCTCCACCGCCTTCATGTCCATCTCGAATGCGACCATGCAGCTCTCCAGCGCCCCGGAGTATCGCGGCCGGGTGATGTCGCTGTGGTCGATGAGCTTCTCCGGCAGCACCCCGATCGGCGGTCCGATCGTCGGCGCGGTGGGCGAGCACAGCTCGCCCCGATGGGCCCTCGGCCTCGGTGCCCTCTCCTGCCTGGTCGCGGTCGTGCTGAGCCTCGGCGTCACCAGGTCCCTGGATCGCCGGTCGTCGCAGAGGTAGGACCCCGGCGCACGGGTCGGCCCTTGACCACCTCCGGACGTATACAGTATTCATTTTGGTACTCGTCTCGGAGCAGCACTCCCGATACGGGCGACGTTGTGGTTCCACCCCCACGCCCGCTGGCGTCGTCCCGACCGCACGGACCAGGGACGCGCCAGCGGCGCCGTTCGACGTTCTCGAGAAAGGTCATCATGTCTACGCTCGCGAGTTCGCCCACCGACAGTCGTCGGCTCCATCGATCACGAGCGCTGGCCACCGCCAGCGTCCTGGCCATCGCCACCGTCACCGGTGCAGGCGCACCGGCCGCCCACGCCTCCGCGACCGCGTCGGGCGCGGCCTCGCCGGCGACCGCGCATCGCGGCGCCTCCTCTCCCGTGGTCACGCACACCGGCCGGAAGCCCACCGGCTACCAGGTGAGGTTCCGGTATCACGACGCCAAGGCGGCGCTGGTCCGGATCACCGGGAGTTGGTACTTCACCAACCCGGACGAGCTCTCGTCGTACACCACCGGGCCGGAGGAGCTGCTCGAGACGACCGGGCGGCTGCCGGCGGACTGGCGGGTCGGTGACTTCCCGGTCTCCTCTCCCAACTCCTCGTTCCCGAACTGGCCGGTGGCCGACATGACCCGGCATCGGGGCGGCGATTGGAGCTACACGACCCCACTGCCGTCGGGACCGTTCACCTACTCCTTCGAGGTCTGCTCGGACGCCGCCGGCACCGACTGCGAGACGGTCGCGGACCCACAGAACCTGCCCTGGAACGAGTCCCACGGATCGGTGCAGGGCACCCAGATCACCTCCAGTGAGGTCTACGTGCCCTCGGATCCCGCGTTCGGGACCGTCGATCTCAGCTATCAGGGTCCGGCGCGGGTGCAGGGCACGCTCACCCACACCACGTTCCCGTCCTCGACCTCGGTCCCGCCGGCCGACGAGGCCTACGTGAGCGTCTACACCCCGCCCGGGTACGACGCCCACCGGTCGACGCCGTACCCCACGCTCTACATGTTCGGCGGCGGTGACAACGAGATGGAGTGGACGACCACGGGCGACCTGCAGAACATCCTGGACAACCTGATCGCCACCGGCCAGGTCGAGCCGATGGTGGTCGTGATGGCGAGCGACAAGGGCGAGACCGAGGACTACGACGGCTTCCCCGAGCTGACCACGAACGTCCTCGACACGCTCATCCCGTGGACCGAGTCGCACTACGACGTGTCCGCCGACGCCGATCGCCGGGCGATCGCCGGGCAGGGCTTCGGCGGCTCGATCGCCCAGTCGATGCTCTACAACCACACCGACACGTTCGGCTACTACGGCATCATGAGCCCGGGGTCCCGGGCCAACTTCACCACCCCGGACGACTCCACCGTGACCGATGCGCAGGTGGCGGCGATGAAGACGAAGGGCATCTTCGTCTCGGGTGGCTACCTCGAGCCGGCGGTCACGCCGTTCGGGTCCTCCCACGGCGGCCACTGGTATCACGCCCAAGCGGTCAAGGCTCTCACCGACCTCGGCGTCCCGGTGACGCCGGACTTCGTCTTCGGCGGCCACGACATGTACACCTGGCGGATCACCATCCACGACTTCCTGACCAGGGTCGCCTTCCGCCCGACACCGACCAGCTGAACCGACCAGGTGAACCGACCAGGTGAACCGACCAGGTGAGGAGAGGATCGGCCGATCAGGGCCGGCTCGAGGGGTCGGCACCGCGCATCCGGGACAGTCGCGCGCGCAGCGCGGGCACCCGGTGCGCGTTGCCGCGCAGCTCGACGTACGCATCGCCGTAGGTCCACAGCAGCGCGTCGTCGAGACGGCGTACGGCGCCGGGTGGATAGCGGTAGTCCATCCGTTCGGCGAGCGTCTCGGCCTCGATCGAGCGCAGGGTGTCGCCGAGCTCGGCCAGTGAGGTGATGCCGAGCTCGAGGACCAGGCCGGCGATCCAGGTGTAGTGCTCGGTGCGGGACCAACCGGCGTCGGCGTACTGCCCGGCGAGGAAGGCGGCGAGCTCGCGCGGGCTGATCCTGGGGTCGTCGCCGCCCGGCTCGGGGATCGCCACGGTCATCGGTGCGCGCAGTCGGTCGCGGATCGTGGAGAACTCCTGATCCGCGAGCTCGAGCAGCCCGGCCGCCAGGGTGAACCGCCGGTCGAAGTCCGGCACGTGTGCGTCCGGGATGGTGCCCTTGTAGCGGATGTCGTGCTCGAACTCGGCCCAGGCGTGCTGCAGCACGGTGCGGATCTGCACCTGGGCCCGCAGACCGCGCAACGCCACATAGTCGGGCTGGTCCTCCCGGCCCGGATCCAGGCCGATCAACAGATGCCGGCTCGCATAGCCGAAGCGGCCCTGGCTCGCCGTCTCCTGCCCCATGTCCCGGTCGTCGAAGATCTCGACCGCATCATCGAGCAGCCCGGCGACCGCCTGCACGTCGCTGTGCACGTAGGTGATCACGCGGAGTCCGATCTGGTCGGTGATCTCGCGCAGCGGGTCGCGATAGAGCGGTCGTCCCTCGAGGGTCCGGGTCGCCTTGCTGGCGAACGACGCGACCGACTTGGTCCGGCCGGTGATGGTCAGGTAGTTGATGCCGGCGTCATCGAGGACCGAGGTCACCAGCCGCACGAACAGGTCCGTGGCGGATCGCAGCTCGGCCTGCCGCTGGGAGTACTCCCGAACGGCGGCGCCGGGATCGTGCACCACACCCGTGGTCCTGCCGCGTGGCGTCGGCACCAGATCGGAGGGAAGCGTGGGGGTGACGATGTAGCCGGTCGCGAAGTCTCCATAGGTGGTGGTCTGCGCCGGGCATCGGGTCGCGAAGAGGCCGACGTAGGCGCACACGACCGCGTCCACCTGATCCTCGACCACCCGCAGCTCGCTCTTGCGGCTCGCGGTCTCGACCGCGCTCCGCAGGGCCCGCCACGGTTCGCCGTCCACCACTAGCGGCGGTACGGCGGAGGCCAGTCCCTCCAAGAGTCCGATCAGCACCATCAGCTCGGCCCGAAGCTGCTCGATGTCGCGTCCGGACTTGTTCTTGTACTTCAACGTGCGCCCCAGCCGGAACAGCGCGACCGTCGCCGGACTCGGATAGACCTCGATCGCCCGGCGCGCCCGGCCCGAGCGGGGGTTCATGTCCAGCTTGAGCCGGGTCGCGACCCGGGCGCCCCGCGGCTGCTCGCGGAACTCGGGCTTGCCGGTGTTGGCCGGATACGCGCCCGCGTCGAAGCGAGCGAAGTCGCGGTTGAGCCGGGCCTCGGCCGGCCGGTTCCCCGTCGGGTTGGTGACGATCAGCGGTGCGTCGATCGCCACCAGGCACTCACCCTCGACGTACGGCGCCAGCGCGGTCACGATCTCGTCATCGGTCCTCACCGCCGAGACGTGCAGCAGGCGACCCTCCTCGTCGATCACCGCCAGTCCGCTGGGTTTGCGCTCGCCCCAGGCGAGATCGACTCCGACGAAGTGCATGCGCCCAGCCTGCCGCACCGACGCCGAGGGGTGCACGGTCAGGTCTCCACGGCGCTCCGTTCTCCATGTCGGCAGGCCGGCGCGTTCTCGAGCTGGCGTCTCGCGCGGAGCCGTCACGGCCGGGCGGGATGGTGGGTGGTCCGTTCGGGCTCACCCAGCCACTCGCGGAGACCTCCGGACGGCCGGAATTTGCCACAGTTCGGCAAGGGCAGATCAACATTCGTGTGACAGGCTCACGGTCCTCGATCACAATGGCCGAATGGATGCCTCGCAGGTGGAACTACTCCGCACGATCGACCCGGTCGAGCTGGGGAAGCGGATCGGCTCGGCACGCCGAGCCGGCGGGCTCACCCAGGGTGAGCTCGCGCAGGGTGCGGTCTCGGTCGGATACGTCTCTCGGATCGAGGCCGGCCAACGCCGCCCCACGCCGGCGGTGCTCGAAGCACTCGCCGCCCCGCTGAACGTGGATCCCGCCGACCTGCTCCTCGGCGTCAGCGCCGCGGAGTACGACGACGTACGGCTGCAGCTCAGCTACGCCGAGCTCGCGCTGGAGTCGGGTGAGGCGACCGAGGCCGCGACGAAGGCTGCCGAGGTGGTCTCGCGGGGCTCCGGTCCCACGTTCGCTCCGCTGCACGAACGTGCTCGCCACGTGCACGCGGCCGCACTCGAGGCGCTGGGCCTGCTCGACGACGCGATCATCGAGCTGGAGGATCTGCTCGACGACCTCGCGCCCTCGAGGCAACGACTGAAGGTCGCGATCGACCTGAGCCGCTGCTATCGCGAGTCCGGTGACCTCAACCGGGCCATCGACGTCGGTGGCCAGGTGCTGCGCGGCCTCGCCGGAACCTCGCTCGAGGGTGTCGACGAGGCCGTCCGGCTCACGGTGACCGTCGCGGCGGCGTACTTCGAGCGTGGTGACACCGCCCATGCCGTGCGCCTGTGCCAGCGGGCCGCGCGGACCGCGGAACGGCTGGACTCCCAAGACGCCCGCGCCGCGGCGTACTGGAACATGTCGATGATGGAGGCGCAGCGGGGCGCCGTCCGCAGTGCCGTCGACCTCGCCGAACGAGCGATCGAACTGCTCCGTGAGGGCCAGAGCGATCGCGACCTCGCCCGGCTGCAGGCACAGCTCGGCATGATGCAGCTCGAACTCGACCCGCCGCCCCTCGACGATGTGCGGCACAACCTCGACCGGGCCGCGGAGCTCTACGCATGGGCCAACGCGAGCCCCGCCGACCTGGCGCGCAACGACGTCGCCCGGGCCCGGGTCCATCTGCTGCAGGGCGAGGAGTCCTCGGCGCGGGCGCTGGCTGACGACGTGGCCCGGCGGACCGACCCCGAGATGCCGATCGTCGCCGCCGAGGCATGGCTGGTGCTCGGGCAGGCCGCAATGGCGACCGGCGACCGAATCGGTGCGCTGGCCGCCTACCGACGTGCGGTCGAGCTGATGACTGGCATCGGCGCGGATCGCACCGCTGGGCAACTGTGGTTCGAGCTCGCCGACCTGCTCGAGCAGACCGGCGCGGTCGAGGAGTCGCGAGATGCCTACCGCAGCGCCGCGGCGGCCGCCGGCCTGCGGGCTCCCTCGAGGCGCGCCGTCCGCGTGGAGCAGAGCTAGACGACCAGCCCCACAGCCTCCCACCGCAGGCCGCCACCAGCGCCAGGCTCAGCTCCCGTCCGGCTCAGCAGCACCAATTCCCGGTGGCGCTGACATGGGTGTCGGCCGTGGCGGCCGCATGACCACCCACGCCCACCACTGCCGCCAGGGCAACCATCGTCGTGGCCACGACAAACTTCGCGCGTCGCATCATCTTGATCTCTCCAACTGTTGAGGTTCAGGCAAATGTCGATCACGAGCGTAGGCCGCGAGCGCGGGCTGGGGGAAGGAATCGGGCCCAACGGCACACGCAGGGAGGCGGTTCTCGCGATCTTTGCCCTGACCGGGGTACGAGACACGGCGATGGAGTGGAGTTCAGGCAACATGGTGTGGCAAGCGCGCGAGGTCAAGCTCAGTCCCACGATGTCGACGCCACGGCCGCCTCGCTGTCGCCGGAGTCGAGCGAGAATCTCCGCGTCGCAACCGACGGCCTGCCTCGCACCGGTTGCCCGCCTTCGGAAGCGGCGCGTCGCCGGGAGCGATCCGCGAGAAGAGGAGCGGTTGATCCGCCCGCGTGACCCGGAACGGCACCGCGGGCGCCTCGACCTCGAACGGCCCGAGCGCGGTCGACGACACCCCTGTCATCGAGATGCGGATTCATGCCCACGACATGACGCACCGCCGCATGGACATGGCACCAATCCGGCACCAGCCGCTCAATCCGGCGTCGCCCGGCGATCTACGAATGACAGGGATCGCAGGCTGACCTGCGACTTCATCGAGTGGAGCGTAGGGGACTCGAACCCCTAACCCCCTGCTTGCAAAGCGGGGTGATCCGCGGTTTCACGCTCAGCAAGCAACCCTCTGACCTGCGGTTTTACGGTCAGGAGCGGACACGAGTGTCCGCCACTCTGGCATACATCTGGCATACATCTGGCATACTGACGGCCGTATGCCAGATGGTTCGGGAGGAGTGGGCCGATGCCGAGTCGTGCCGCTGCGGGCAGCGTCCGCAAGATCCATACCAAGGCGTGCAGCCAGTTCAAGAAGTGCACGTGCGGTGGGCGCGGCACCCACACCAAGCCCTGCCCGAAGGCGATCCGCTGCCGCTGCGACGGCCGGTGGCAGGCCCGGGTGACCTCTCCGATCGGCGCCATCGTCAAGGCGCCCTCCACCTTCAAGGCGAAGATCGACGCCGAGGAGTGGGTGAAGGCCGAGCGCGCCCTGATGGAGGACCCGACGTCCTACGTCACCGCCGACATCCGGCTCGAAGCCGCCAAGGAACAGGCCCGCATCGACGCCGCCAACACCTTCGCCGCGTACGCCGAGCGCTACCTCACCTCGCGAGAGCTGCGTCCCAAGACCATCCGCGAGTACCGCGGACTCCTCGACCGGACCCTGCTGCCCGCCTTCGGTGACACGCCCTTGAAGCAGATCACCCGCGAGTCCGTACGGACCTGGCACGAGGCACTGTCGAAGAAGACTCCCGCCGCCAACGCCGCGGCGTACCGCTTCCTCCGCTCTGTGATGGCCGCAGCCGAGGACGACGAGCTGATCGACCGCAACCCGGTCCGCATCCAGAAAGCCTCGACCGCCCACGTTAAGAACCCACAGCGCCCCTCACCCGTCGACGAGATGGCCACCATCGTCGACCACATGCCCGAGCGCCTGCGGCTCTTCATCGTGCTCGCCGCCTTCGCAGGGATGCGCGAGGGCGAGATCTTCGAGCTCCGTCGCAGCGACATCGAGCCGATCTCGGGCTCGATCTCGGTCACCCGCAAGATCGAGAAGGACCCCGACCCGAAGGCGGATGGCGCCTGCGCCGACTGCGGCCGCGTGATCGGACCGCCGAAGACCGAGAGGGGCATCCGCACGGTGCACCTGCCGCCGGAATTCCTCCCACTGCTACGCGCTCACCTGCTCGCCCACACCGCGCCGGGCGCGAACGGACTGCTCTTCCCGGGCGAGCGCAAGGACCACATGAGCGCCCGGTACCTCCTGGACCGCTACAAGGTCGCCCGCGAGGCCGCCGACCGACCCGACCTCACTATCCACGGCCTGCGCCACTCAGCCCTGACCCTCGCCGGCCAGCACGGCGCTACGGCAGCCGAGCTCCAGGCACGCGCCGGCCACGCATCCCAGGCCGCGATGGCGATCTACCAGCACGCCACTGTCGACCGTGACCGCCAGCTCGCTGAGCGACTCGGGACCACCGTGGCCGCGTCGAAGGCCTGGGCCGGGCTCCTGGGTGACGAATAGGTCTCGCTCAACTCGCCCGATGCTCGGCCCAGTGGTGACCGAGCCATTGGACCTGGCTGTCATGCAGATCCGCACGTAGCCGTTGATCGTGAAGGCGGGCGTACTGCGGATAACGCTCGAGCGGATCTGCGACGTCCACGCGGAGCGTGCTTGGGTCGACGGCCAACCAACCGTCATCGAAGAGACGGTGGACGTCCCGACGGAGGAGCAGCCCCCCGTGTTCATGGTGAACACCGAGCTGCGCGTAGCTGTAGAGATGGCCGGCTTCCAACACGCGAGAGGGCGCCTCACCCGTGAAGGCGCAGCTCTCACCTTGGCTGGCGAGCAGGTGTTCCCTGAACTGCCTTTGACCGCGCCGCACGCGGACGATCTCGAGGCGGTGGCCCTGTGGGAAGAAGAAGTCCGGCCTGCGATGGTCGACGCGCTCGACAGCCCGGTCAGCACCCTTGGCTGCGATTGCGGTCCGAAAGTCGTCCCAACGGAGCGGCCTCATGCTCAGTTGGCTGCGTGGCGACTCGCACAGTGTGCGCAGGTCAGCTCCTGGGAGGAGGTTGTCGAGTGCCGTCCAAGCAGCGTCGTGACGGGACCGGTACTCCGTGACCGTCACCGTCTGGCTACGGGGGACGTCGAACTCCGCGCCGCACTTGTAGCACTTGTAGAGCGGAGACTTCTCCTTGCGTGCTTTGATGCCCGCCATTCCGCAGACCGCGCACTTGTAGAGGAGCTTCTCCTTCGTCTCGGTTGCGATCTCCTCGATTACGGAGAGCCCAAGCAGCCGATCCTTGTCCCAGAGCGCGATTCGGTCGCCCTCCTTGATGTTCGCGTGGTTGGGCACTGTGCTGTCCCACGTGTAGTAGACGTCGACCTGGTCGTCGTACCCACTGTTGCCGCCGTGTTGGCGGTTATCGCCGACGGTCATGAGGAGCCAAGCGTTCGGCTCGCTCAGACCCTCCATGCAGCGAGCTTCGCATTCGCTCGCTCTTCTCGCCAGATTTCTCCTTACTTCCCGTCCTACGCCGATAGCCTGACAAGGTCCTCGAGGGAAGGAAGCCCGTGCAACTGACGACTCGTGAGCAAGCCGCGCTCGGTCAGATCGAGATGCTGATCAGGCAAGGCAAGTCGGAAGACGAAGCGGCGGAGACCCTGAAGGTTCTACTTGTGGGCGAGGAGGATCTCGTCGACCGGGTGGTTCAGTTCCGCCATGACGTCGCGCAGCAGCGAAGGACGATCGCAACCGACCGCGCCCTGTTCGACCCAGAGGACGAAGCGGAACCCTGGTACACGGGACCGGGCGAGCTCGATGTGTTCTGGCCGGATCTGAAGGCGTCACTTCTCGCCGATCCGGCGTGGGCCGAGGCCGTTCCCAGCTTGGATCAGTCCTCGACCGACATCGTCGGCCTCCTGGCCGATCCGCACAATCCGACGATCAGGACGCGGGGCTTGGTCCTCGGCTATGTGCAGTCGGGCAAGACAGCCAACTTCACCGCAACGATTGCGAAGGCAGCGGACGCCGGGTACCGGCTGTTCATCGTGCTGTCGGGCGTCCACAACTCCCTGCGACGCCAGACCCAGCTGCGAATCGATGAGCAGCTCGTCGAGCGCCAACCTGTCCGCTGGGTGCCTCTGACTGATGAGCACCGAGATTTCGGCCAGCCTGTTCGGGCCCTGCCGCTCCTCCATTCGCCCGACCTCCGAATGATGGCGGTGGTGAAGAAGAACGTGTCCCGGCTGACGCGGCTCCGCGACTGGCTTCGGGAGGCGGAGAGGCACGGCGGACTCGAGACGTGCCCGATCCTGATCATCGACGACGAGGCTGACCAAGCGAGCCCCAACGCAGCACGGGACCCCGAACTCGACCGTACGAAGATCAACGAACGCCTCACAGAGTTGCTCGCACTACCGCGAGTCGCCTATGTCGGATACACCGCGACGCCGTTCGCGAACGTTCTGGTGAATCCGGCCGACGCGATGGACATCTACCCTCGCTCGTTCATCTACGCGCTCGCCAAACCGTCGACCTACTTCGGCTCCCGCGAGCTGTTCGGCGCGTCGGTCTCGGAGGACGAGTCGACCGTCGCTGACCAACCTCACGACATGATCCGCATCGTCTCCGACGACGAAGCGACCGAGCACTCCACCAAGGCGCTGCTCGCGGAGGGTCCCTCGGTGACCGAAGCCCTCGCAGAGGCCATCTCATGGTTCATCCTCGCCACGACCGCGCGAAGGGTGCGCTCTGGCGTGCTGAAGCACTCGAGCATGCTGGTGCACACGACGATGCGGGTTGACCCCCAACTGGCCTACATCGAGCCGATCCGAGCTTTCGTCAAGGGGATCGGTGCAGACGTACTCGCTGGGAGGTTCAGCGCTCTCCAACAGCTGTGGGAGCGAGAGATCGCGGCTGAGCCTGCGGCACGCCATGACTTGCAGGCAGTTTCGTTCGACGAGCTCATTCCTGCCCTCCTCGCAACGATCGATGAGTTGAAGGTCTTGGCCGACAACGGCCTCTCGACGGACCGGCTGGTCTATGACGACAAGCCAGCCACCGTGATCGCGGTCGGCGGCAACACGCTGTCCCGGGGGCTGACCCTCGAAGGACTGGTCTCGTCGTACTTCCTGCGAAGCTCCAACACCTACGACACCCTCCTGCAGATGGGCCGCTGGTTCGGATATCGCCCGGGCTATGGCGACCTGCCTCGGATCTGGACCACTCAGCAGCTTGCAGACGACTTCGAATTCCTGGCCGAGATCGAAGACGCGCTGCGCGCAGAGATCACCAGATACCGAACGATGGATGGAGCGACGCCGGCTAACCTGCCCGTCCGGATCCGCCTACATCCGCGGATGCAGGCGACGTCGCGGGTGAAGATGCATTTCGCCATCCGGGGCGAGGCATCGTTCAGCGCCCAGCGACCACAGACGACGTACTTCGCCCATCGCGATACCGCGGTGATCACTGCCAACCTTGATGCCGGACGGCGTCTGCTGGTGGATGCCAAGGGATCAGGGGCGACGGAAGATCGCGAAGACAGTCGCGTCGTGCTCAGGGACGTCCCGGCTGAACTGGTCAAGCAGTTCATCCGCGACTACCGGTTCCACGACGACAGCGAACTCACCCCCGACCTTCTCGAGAAGTACATCGACAGCCAGCTCGCGTGCGGCGCCCTGACCAAGTGGAACGTCGCGGTGCTCGGGATCAAGAACCCCAAACGAGCCGTTCCACTGGGGCTCACGGCCGACAGCCCCTTGATCGCTCGATCGAAGTTGGAGCGGCAGAGCGACTCGGGCCGCGCCGTGATCGGAACCCTCATGTCCAAGCCCGATCGAGTGGCCGACCTGCGGCCTGCGTCTGCGGTCACGACCGCGACCAGCGATGAGGAACTCCAAGCCATCCGGGACGCGGACGGTAGGGGTTTGGTCGTGCTCTACCCCATCGATCGCGACTCGATGCCGAAGAAGAGCGCGGCTGGTCGCATACCCCTAGATGCCGCCGGCGATCTCCTCGGAGTGGCGCTCTGCTTCCCGACAGCAGCCGCGGGAAGTGAGGCCACGGACACGATCCAGGTCGACGTCAGCGCGCTGTCGTCGACGGACGATGAGGCGCTCCAGGCCTACGAGGACCTCGAGGGGTCACAGGATGAGGTGGACCTCGGAAATGGCTAGCCAGGACCTCGACGGCGTTTGGACGGTGTTGGCCACATCTCCTCCGAAGTCCGGAATCTCGGTATCTCCGGCCGGGAGCACCGTCTCGGCGGGGAAAGTGCTCATCGGCGTCGATCAGGAGAACCGCCGCCATCTGTTGATCCCCCTCCTGCCCGGCGAGGCAGCACGTACCGACTCGCGCGGCCGCGGCGTGCACATCGCGCGCCTCAGTCACGGCGATGCCACATACCTGACCGTCTACTGCCTCCTCCCAGAGCTGCACCAGGTCTTCACTCAGTTCTGTCGCGAGTTGATCGTCACGATTGCGGACGCGGCTTCGCCGGCGAAGGAAGCAGCCGCTGCCCTGAACCGATGGCGCACGCTCTTCTCCGACGCGGAGCGGATGGGTCTGCTCAGCGACGAATCGCTTACTGGCCTTCTTGGTGAGCTGCTCGTAGCTGAGCGACTCCTCGTCGCGGGAGCGCCTAGTGATCTCCGGTTCTGGGTCGGCCCGTTCAACGACCTGCACGACATGCGCAGCTCGACGCACGCCATCGAGGTCAAAGCAACGATGGTGCGAGAAGGACGCATCGTTTCGATCTCGAGTGTCGACCAGCTCCAAGAACCGGATGGCGGGAACCTCATCCTGGTGCACACCAGGTTGGACCGTGACCCAGCGGGCTTCAGCCTCCGCGACCTCGTCGATCGCGTGCTCGACGCAGGCGCACACACGGACCAGGTGAACCGTCGCTTGAACGAACTCGGGGTCGGGGCTGCCGACCTGGCCGCGGGCTCCGCTCGCAAGTTCAAGGTTGCTGACACACGCGCCTACGACGTCGCAGGTGCCGCATTCCCGCGACTGCTCCGCTCGTCGTTCGTGGCTGGTGACATTCCACCTGGGACGCTCCAACTCAGCTACGCGATCGATCTGACGAACGAGCCGCCGCACGCACTCAACGACGACGCGGTGAGCGCCGCGTTCACCGCACTCGCCGCGGAGGCTGCTCATGCGATGGATTCCTGAGCCGAAGCCGCCGACCGGTGGACTCGCGGCGGAGGGCTTCTACAAGTTGCTCGGGCGGCCTCGGCTCGACCCGTTAACAGTGCTTGTCCGAGAGACGGCCCAGAACAGCTGGGACGCTCGACTAGAGGATCGCACCCCTGTCGACTTCAGTATTCAGGGCTGGGTGCTGGACGACAACGAGCGCCGCGCTCTCCAAGAACAGGTCTTCGTGGAGTGCAACAAAGCCAAGGGCACGTCTCTGGCTACCGAGCTGGCTCATCCCGTGCTCCTCGGCCTCTACATCACCGACCGTGGCACGAAGGGTCTGGGTGGTCCGCTGCAGGCCGATCAGGTTGATCCCGACAACACCTACGACTGGGTCGACTTCGTACTGAACGTCGGGGAAGCCAACACGCAGGGGCACACCGGTGGAACCTACGGTTTCGGCAAAACCATCTCGTACGTCGTTTCTGCCGCCAATGCTGTCGTGATCCACTCCCGCACGACACACCGCGGACGGACGCAGAGCCGCCTGATCGCGTGCGCCATCGGTGAGAAGTTCACGCGACAGGGCCAGTGGTTCACTGGGCGTCACTGGTGGGGCGAAACGGGTGATGAGGCCCCGGTGCCCGTCACCGGACGTGAGGCCGACCGGATCGCGACCGCGATCGGAATGCCTCAGTTCGAAGACGGCGAAACCGGGACCAACATTCTTATCGTCGCACCCGACCTCGGGGGTCGCTCGCCCGAACAGGCGATGCGCTTCATCGCAGAGTCCGTCACATGGCATCTCTGGCCGAAGCTGATGCCTCGGAAGGGCCGCCGCATGCCGATGAGTATCCACGTCAGCTGGAACGGTGAGGAGGTCCCGATCCCACGTCCAGAGGAGCGGCCGCCGCTCCACGGTTTCGCCCAAGCGTTCCGAGCCGTCCTCGACGGCGAGGCGGCCAAGGACGTCCCAGGTCTCAAGATCGACCCGATCCATTGCCTGCGGCCCAAGGCACGCGTCGGCACCCTGGTGACGGTGCCACTCATCCACCGCGAACGGGTACAGGTCGATGACGGCCACGACCCAGACGACCCGGACTCCCCACGTGCGGCTGCTGCGATCTCGGGGGTGTGCCATCACGTCGCGCTGCTACGAACGCCAGAACTCGTCGTCGACTACCTGGAGGGGCCGCCTCCTCCCGAGGGCGGCACGGAATGGGCAGGGGTGTTCCGCGCTCACGACGACCAGGACAAACACTTCGCGCCGGCCGAGCCGCCGACACACGACTCGTGGAACCCGGAGCTGCTCCCTAAGGGGCCGGGCCGGACGATTGTGAACGTCGGTCTTCGCGAGATCAGGACATCGCTGGAGAATCGCTGGGCTGCACGCAAGCGCGCGGGCCACGCGGAGGTCGCCAGTACGGCACTCATCGCCGACGAGCTGGCTCACCTCATCGGATCGGTGGACGGCAGGGGCCGAGGGAGGCGTCGCAAGGAGTCCGGGGGCAACCCACCCGGCGCGACCCGCCCGAAGGTCGACTTCGTGTTCTCAGGGCCGATCGAACTCGAGGGCGAGCTCGCGACCGTAGCCCGCGTCCGGGTCACGCCCGCACCCTCCTCAGGTACGACCCGCCTTCACGTCGCCGTGGCGGCCGCACTCGACGGGAACTCGGCCGACGCTGAACTCGACCCGGACCTGGCTCTGATCGCCGCGAATGTCGCAGGAGTCCCGACCGCGGTAGCTGGCCGCACCAAAGCACTGGCCATCGATAGCGTCGACCCGGTCGAGCTCGAACTGATCGTTCGCCGAGGACCCGAGACCACGGTTCTTTTCGATCTCGAAGCCGAGGCCGTCCGGTGAAGCGCCCGATCGTCCCATTCCTCACGCCGCAGGATTCGGCGGTGAGCCACGGAGACTGGCTTCTTCGATCACCGGAAGGCGACGCCCCGCTGCCGAAGGAGATCCCTCACTGGGACTACCAGACGATCCTCGAGATGGCAGCGCCTGTCTCCGTCGATCGTCGCGCCGTGACCGAAGCCTGCCACTTGGACCGAACGAGCGGCCTGGCGATCCTTGTGATGGCCAAGTCGTCCCATACGAACGCCGAGATTCTCGCGGCTCGGCTCGACCTTCCGATGGCGGATACCTTCGATCTTGCGGTCGAGCTGCGGCTCGAAGGACTCGAACTCGGCGGGCGCCTGACCCTCACCACACTTCTCGTCGTCACGGATCCGAAGCCACTCGACCGCCTCGCTCCGCAGCATCCGGGAAGCATCGTATGGCGGACCAGTCACTTCACAGACCTTGAGGGCGTGGGGACGCAGTTCCCCACCGACACCATGGATTTCAAGTCCGCGGGCCTCGACGCGGACGCGGCTTGGCGGTTCAGGGTCGACCTGTCCGACCCCGAGGCTCGGTTCATGTCCGCCGCCCGGCTCACGCTGAATTCGACTCACCCGGCGATCACGAGGCTGCTCGCTGGAGCCAAGGACGCCGGCACCGAGCAACTGCTCCGTACGCTCAACTGGGACGTCACACGCCAGATGGTGTTCGCCGCCCTCAACAGCGAAGACGTCGCCGGGCTGGAGCCGGATCCCGATGCAGTCTCTGTGGCGGGCGTACTTCGTAACCTTCTCGGTCGGATCTGGCCCTCGGTCACTACCGCAACGCTTCGGCAATGGCGGATCACAGACCCCGCCAGGATCGAAGTCCACCTACAACACAGCGTGAAGTTGGTCGGTTGACTTGGGCACGCTCATCTATCCCCGGCTGCCCCGCGACGTCGCACAGAAGTTGATCGAGGAACGAGCAGGAGCTCCCGTCACCGCGCTGGCGGACCTCTCCTCGCTCGCACATCCGGACGCCGAGCCGTCCGCGACTGGGGGTCACCCCGCAGACGCCGGGAAGCTGGCCGAGATCCGTGACGCGATCCGCGCGATCGCTGAGGACGCCGGCTATCCCAAGTCCCTCGGCACGTCGACCCAAAGCTTCGATCGACCCTGCGGAACCACCCTGCACCGGATCATGGACATCGTCCCCGCCGACGCGGCCGAGGAAGGCGTCTGGTCCTTCCTGAGCCTCGTCGTGGTTCCCGAGATCGGGCCTTGGCGTTTTCCTGGCCGGTCCGACGAACGACTTCTCGGACGACCTAGGAACGTCCTGCGACGCACTTGGTGGAGGGCATGGGCACTCGGACCTGACCTTGAGACCGCGCCCGAAGGGTGTACACCGCTGGGCGAGGACGAGTCCGTGCAGATCATGGAGCGGCCATCCCTCGGGGGGAATCGTCGTACGGCACGAGCCCTTCAGGCGGCACTCTGGCGAGCGGAGAGGAACGGCCTGCCCGCAGCGCGCTCCGAGGTGATGCGCGAGCTCGCTCGCCGCCTACGGGGTACGAAGTCGCACATCGCTCTCGACGCTCTCGACGATCAGTCGCTTGATGAGCTGCTCGACCGTCTCACATCGGACGCACTGAAGAGCATGGCGGGCTAGAGACACCCTCGGACGTGCGCCGATGTTGTCGGTCGCCGACCGTAGACTCGGCTTGGTGACAGCAACGCCGACCCTTCAGCGCATCGATCGTGGTCAGGCCCTGCGTCTCGCCCCTCATGGCGATCACTGCACGGACGCCGAGGAGCTGGTGCAACTCGCGAGGTCCCTCCGAAAGAAGAACAAGCGCCAACTGCTGGCCGCCGACCTCTTCTCCGGCGCCGGCGGGATGAGTTTGGGCCTCGAGCATGCCGGCATGAAGGTCATCTTCGGGGCTGACTTCGATCAAGATGCGCTCCAGACCCACGCGCACCACTTCGCCGGTATGTCAGTTGGCTGGGACCTCGGTGACCCGGATCGTGTCGCGGAGGTCGGGCAGATACTTCGTGCAGTCAACATCGACGTGCTCGCCGGTGGTCCTCCCTGCCAGCCGTTCTCGAAGGCAGGTCGATCGGGGATGCGGTATCTGGTCCAACACGGCCTGCGCGAACCTCACGACAAACGACGCGACCTGTGGCAGTCGTACCTGGAGATCGTGCGGCTCGCCCAGCCCCGTGCCGTGATCATGGAGAACGTTCCCGATATGGCCCTAGACCGCGAGATGTTCATCCTGCGCTCGATCGTCCGTCGGCTCGAGGATTGGGGTTACTCCGTCCAAGAGCGCGTGATCGACACGTACAAGTACGGCGTACCGCAGTTCCGCCAGCGGCTGATCCTTGTCGCCGTTCATGGCGGGCTCGAGTTCGACTGGCCGGCGGAGTCGAACAAGAAGGTCACGCTCGGTAATGCGATCCGCGATCTGCCACCCGTCGGCTCAAAGGAAGGCTGGCTCTCCGACGAAACCCGTCAGGTGTGGCGCAAGTACGACGGACCACGCTCCGCGTTCCAACGTGAGATGCGGGCCGGCGTTCCTGGACCGCACGCGGACCGCGTCTACGACCACGTGACACGGCGGGTCAGAGATGACGACGAAGCAGCCTTCGAGTACCTGGACACCAAGACCAAATACTCGGAGCTTCCTGACGAATTGAAGCGATACCGCGACGACATCTTCGACGACAAGTACAAGCGGTTGGACGCCGATGACCTTTCCCGGACGATTACGGCGCACATTGCCAAGGACGGCTATTGGTATATCCATCCGGAGCAGAACCGCACCTTGACCATCCGAGAGTCAGCGCGGATCCAAACGTTCCCCGACCACTACCGATTCTCCGGGCCGCCAACCGCTGCGTTCAAGCAGATCGGCAATGCGGTTCCGCCGCGCTTGGCGCGTGCCATCGGCGGCGCGGTGGCGCGGGTACTGAACGAGGGCGCGAAAGCGAGCGCGCTCGACACCACAACGACTCGCCGGGCGTTGGCTTCATGGGCGCGCAGCGCGAACGCGATCAGTCCCTGGCTGCGTTCCGGCTCTCGGTGGCTCGTGGTCCTCGGTGACACGCTCCTCGGAGACGAGTCCGAGACGACCGTCGCGGCCCTGTGGCCAACCGTCGCATCGTGGTCGACCCATGAATCTTTCGCCTCCGACGCAGAGCGGGCCTTGGAGGTCGCATCATGGCTGGGAAAGACCGAGACCGCATCGATCCTGGTCGACCTAGCGCGGACGGTTGGCGCGGAAGGCGGCTCCCTGGATGACGAGCACCTCGGTCAGCTAGTCGCGCGCGGACTCCTGCGTCGACCGGCAGCTGAGCTTGCGATGATCGCGGATCCGGAGGGCGAGGAGCCGGTCATCGCGAATACCTCTGCGCTTCGTGTGGCCGGGCGCTTCTTCCAAGGCACCGAGAGGTGGCTCAAGAACAGGAACTCCGATGGTCGGATCGCCGTGGGCCGCCTCATCGGCTTCGACGAGGAAAGCCGCCAAGCCCAGGTCGCGCTGATCGAGTTGGGTGCGCGGCTGTGTACGCCCAAGGCGCCTTCGTGCGATGTCTGCCCACTCGTCGAATGGTGCAAGTACGCAGAGCGCTGACGGCACGCGTCAGAGATCGAGCTGTTCTGCCAACTCAGGATTGCGCTCGCGCAGGGTCGCGATCGCGGCTCTGAATTCCGGCAGTGAGGTCCCGTCAAGCATGGCGGCCTTGATAGCGATACCTACGTCACGAAGAGCCGTCTCCGAAGCCTTGGAGGGCTTCCCGTTCGACCCGGTTCGACCGCCCGTGTTCGCGGACCGCCGGTAGGCGTCGTCTGCGAGCACGCAGAGCTCTTGCACGGGACGTTCCAACATCTGCCGTACGGCCGGCGGGAGCTCGACGCTCATCTTCGCGACATTGATCTGGAAGGCCTCATCGAGATCCGTATCGAAGTCGATAGATGCCCGTGCGAGCTTCATATGTTCGTCGATCCCTCGAAGACCAGACCAGCCGCCGTGCTGCACCAACCGGTTCGCGCGATAGATGTAGAGGCCCTGTTGGCGGTTCCATTTCAGGGGCCCGGAGAGCCTCTCAAACTCCTCGAGTGAGGAGAATCTGTCCCGAGACGGTAGTACGACACCACGGAACCGGACCTCAGACGAGCCGCCCTCGGCCTCGACCTCGAAGACCTGCTCAGACAGGACGGTCCGCTCGCCTTCCTCGGGGGCGAACGGATCCCATGGACGGAGCTTCTCGTCGTCGACGCAGATCACAACCTCGCCCCGTCCGGCAACATCGCCAGCGATGAAGCGGTGGAACACCATGGCGAGGTGCTCAGACGTCTTCGCTGCGAGCGTACGAAGACGGCGGCGGCCCCATCCGTTCTCGGCGTACCGTTCCGGAAGGACGCGGTCCAGATCCTCCCAGACGACGACGGTGCCCGGAGACTCGCGCAGGAAGCCCTTCGCCCGCTCGATCGCCGGCGACGACTCGTTCGCTGTAATGTCCCAGCGGTCGGTTCGCGCGATCCTGTTCAGGTCAAGTGTCATCACTCGGATCACGCGCTGCTTCGGGGACGTGCGGGTGACCACGGTCAACTTGCGGCACTGGGAGAAGGACCCCGTCTTGAGACCAAGCCCAAATCGGCCGAGTTCGTTGGTCTGGTAATCGCGGCGTGAGCCGAAGCGGAGCGCCTCGATCAAACCGGTCTCGGTCATGCCGCTGCCATCGTCACTGATCAGTACGTAGGAGCCATTCGGTTCGAACTGCGTGTAAACGTTCACGCGCGACGAGCCGGCAGTGATCGAGTTGTCAACGAGGTCAGCAACGGCAGTCGGGAAGTCGTATCCGATGTCACGCAGGGAACCCGTGAGTCGCGCCGCAGAGGGGGCGACCTCGAACGTCTTGGTTCCTGCCATCCTGATGGTCCTCCTACAGTCGAAGCATGCCAGGCGAAGCGTCCCGTGACCGGCGATTGGATCGGTGTGTTGCGCCTGCACTCTCACAGACGGCACTGACAGAGCCGCCCGTCTCGCCTGCCACGCGCCGCACCATGCAGGCGAACAGAGGCCGAGACACAGGGCCAGAGGTGGCGCTGCGCTCATTGCTCCATCGTGCAGGCTTGCGCTTCCGTGTCGATCTTGAGCTTCCCTTCGATCGTCGCAGACGAGCCGACATTGTATTCACGCGGGCGGGTCTGTACGTCTTTGTCGACGGCTGCTTCTGGCACGGCTGTCCCGACCACTTCGTGATGCCGAAGACACGCGAGGCCTTCTGGCGCGACAAGATCGAAGGAAATCGAGCCAGGGACGCCGACAGCGCCGCCCGCCTTCGCACTCTTGGCTTCGACGTCGTCCGGATCTGGGAACACGTTCCACCGCAGGATGCGGCCGAGATCGTATTGGCTCGGTACGCCCAGCGGGTGGCGGACAAGGGCCTCCCATCGAGGCTGTGAACGCGGCCGACACCCTCAGCGCAGCGATATCCGCTGGTGGCGGCTCCAGCCACGTGCGATGGTGATCCGCTCGCGCAAAGGGGGAGACGATGACTACTTGGTTCACGGCTGACCAGCACTTCGGGCACGCTCGGCTGCTGGAGCTGTCGGCTGCTCGCGGCGCGGCGTTCCCCACAGTCGCAGAGATGGACGCGCGGCTCGTGCACAACTGGAACTCCGTCGTACAGCCAGACGACACCGTGTGGGTGCTCGGCGACTTCGACATGCACGGCAAGGACGCCTCGCTGACGCTCGTCGAGCAGCTCAACGGGACCAAGATCCTCGTCAGCGGCAACCACGACTCGTGCTGGGCCGGCGTGCGCGAAGGGTGGAAGAATCGCGAGCTCTACCAGTCGGCCGGCTTCGTCGCGGTCATGGACTTCGCGGTCACCACGCTGCCGCCTCTGCGTCCCCAGGCGCCCGCCACGCGGGTGTTGATGTCGCACTTCCCGTACGCCGGGGATTCGCAGGACGAGGACCGCTACGCGCAGTTCCGACTGCGCGACGAGGGCATCCCGCTGCTGCACGGGCATGTGCACGAGTCGTTCCGGGAGCGTCGTACGAAGAAGGGGACCTGGCACATCAATGTCGGCGTCGACTGGTGGGACTACGCCCCAGTCTCGGCCGACACGCTCGCGCAACACCTCGAGGACCTCCGCCGCGGACGCGTCGAACCCGTTGACGGGAGCTGAGTGCGGTCAGTCCCACGACCGATCGTGCACCGCCGGCAGCTCCCACGGCCGTGACGCGAGCAGCCTCGGATCGACCCTCTCGACGTCCGGAAGAGTCGACAACGCATCGGCCAGCGACGACGCGAGCGCGTTCGCGAGGTTGGGCTTGTCGGCCAGCACACGGCGCTCCAACTCGTCGAGGAGGTATCCGAGATCGTCGTCCATGTCGTCGCGGTAGTACCAGTCCAAGGCCTCGACCGCGAGCCGCAACTCGGGTGTCGACAGGCTGGCCGGCTTCTTCTGCGAGAGCCGGAACCGGACCTTGCGGTGCACGGAGTTGGGCGACGGATCGCCGTCACGCCAGAAGCACTCCGAGCACACCCACGGTCGCGAGTTGCCCCGCCGCTTGGGCGGCAGCTGCCAGGCGAGCTCGCCGAGTTCGACGCGACGCCCGCACAGCTGGCACCAGCCGGCGACGACGTGAGCCTTCGCGAACCTGCGCGCAAGTTCCTCGAAGTTCGCGGGATCCGGGTAGACCTCGGCCATCCAGGCGGGCCGCTTCTCGTCATTTGGTGCGTCGGGCATGCGTTCTCCGAAGTAGTGCACTTTAGGACACTGTGCACCGTAGTGCACCACGTCAGATCGAGGTGTGCCCTCCCCCTACCGCGCGCCCGACGTCATGGCGCTGGGCATGAAGATCGCCAAGATCCGGCACGCAAAGGGCTGGAGCATCGACCGCCTCGCGAAGGAATCCGGCATCGGCAGGCGCACGATCATCAACATCGAGGGCGCAATCAAGACGCCTCGGATCGACACGTTGTACGCCGTCGCGGCCGCGCTCGACGTACCGCTGGCCGACCTCGTCGGCGTCCTCTGAACCCGAGGAAGTCGTCCACGATCAAGTCCTGCGGCCGCCGGTGGCCCCTACGCTCGGTGACGACCTCGCCCACCACAACACTGGAAGCTGTTGGCCAATGACCCACTGGACAACCCCTGGCATGGTCCTCAAAGAGGATTTCCTCACTCCGCTGAGGATCACTCAAGGCCGCCTTGCCGAAGCAACCGGCCTCGCACCGGCTCGGATCGGCGAGATCGTTCGTGGCAAAGCCTCCATCACGCCGGACGTGGCGCTCCGGCTGGCTCGGGCCCTCGACACCAGCGACCGCTACTGGCTGAGCCTTCAGGCCGACTATGACTTAGCGGTGGCAGCAGCCAGCCTCGAGGAGGACTTGGCGGCCGTGGAACAACTGGTCGACCAGTCCGAACCGCTTCGCGACGCAGTGGGACATCAACAGTTCACGCATCCCCACGACGTCAGCCTGGCGATGGCGGTATGGCTAGGTCGCGACTCCGACCGCCGGATGATCAAGCTGATCAGCCGCGAGCAGGACGTCCTGCTAGGCATCGTGATGGGGCTGTGCGACTTGGTCACTCTGATTGCCCGCATGACCGCGCACTCAGATCGCCGATTCAGGAACCACCGAGAGGTTGTCCGCGAGGCAGCGGCCAGCCGCGTCCCACCATTGTTGGACGCCGGCGTCTGACCGCGTTTGTGACACTGTGCGTCCCGGTTCGTGTAGCTCGACGTCGTCGACGGACTGCCCTTCGAGACGCACTTAGTGCTGGTCAACGACATACTCGAGGGGCTCCAAGAACTCAGTTGGGACGCGGGCCCGCGGCGCTCGACCGGACACTCCCCTGACGCTGGGACCCCATACGCTCGCATGGCTCAGACCGCCTGACAGTCGCCTCAATGACGGACCCTGACGACCATTGACGAGTCCAAGATCCTCCGCGCCGAACCCGCTGCCAAGCCCTCCCAAACCCAGCGGCACGCATGCTACGAAGGTCCGTAGATCGGTCCACCCCAACGGGTGGGCCGAGCGTCATTTCAGGGGTCTTTGACGAGTAGTGACGGGCGGTGACGAGGCCATCATGCACGGTGGGGTGAAGTTCTACCGCGGCTCAGCGGCCGCTGCCCGCGCCTATGTCGAGGCCGACCACTCCCGGGCAGACGACTACTACCTGGCCGAGGGCTCCGGCGTCGCAACCCGCTACACGGCAGGCTCCCCAGTCGCCGCTGGCGAGGGGGAACGTTCCGTTTCCGCAGTTCAGGCTGGGGGAACGGTGGACGGCGACGCCTACGAGAGATGGGTTGCCGGGTACGACGTCGACACCGGCCGGGCGAAGGGCCTGATCAGCAAGGACGAGCACGCGCTGCGGTTCGTCGAGGTCGTGGTCAACGGATCGAAGACCTGGTCTCTGGCGGCCGCACTGCACCCCGAGATCGCCGCGGCCTACGACGCAGCGCAGGAACGCGCCGCGGTCGAGGTCATCGGCTGGCTCGCCGAGCACTCCACCACGCGCGTCGGCCCTCGCGGCCGCCAAGTGCAGGTCCCGGTCGAGAAACTCGAGGCAGCCGGCATCCGGCACTACACCTCCCGTGCCGGGGATCCCCACCGCCATCTTCACCTGCAGATCAACGCCAAGGTCTACGCCGACGGGAAGTGGCGGGCACTGCACTCGGTCGGCACCCGCGACAGCATCGAGGCCATCAACGGCATCGGGCACGCCGCGGTGATGTGCGACCCCGAGTTCCGCAGCACGCTAGCCGCACACGGCTACACCCTCGATGAGGCCGGCGAGGTCGAGCAGCTCGCGCCGTACGCCGGACGGTTCAGCCAACGGACCAAGCAGATCGAACGCAACATCGACCTCTACGAAGCGGTCTGGCGCACCGAGCACCCCGACCAAGAGCCCGGCCCGGTGCTCCGCCGCTCGTGGGACCGACGCCCGCCCCGACAAGGTGATCCCGACGGACGGCGCCGGCCTGGTTGCTGCGTGGAACGAGGAGCTGCACGACCTCGGGTTCCGCCCGCCGAGCCCGCCAGTGACGAGTGGCCGCGACGGAGTCTCAGCAACCGGCGCAACGACCGGCACGAAGATCGGAGCGATCCGCCGTGATGTCGCGGTCGACGTGATGATCACCCGCCTGGGCGCCAAGCGATCGGCGTGGAACGCCGCCGACATCCGCGGCGAGGCCGAGAAGCTGGTCGCATCCCTCGGCGTCATCGCCGAACACGCGGCACGCGCCGAGCTGACCGAGGACCTGGCCGTCCGCGCTGCCGCTTCCTGTCGTCCGCTGCTCGACCGCCGCGACGTACCCGAGCACGTTCGCGCGCTGACCTCTCCACACGTCCTGGCCGTGGAGGCCGACCTCGTCGCCTCCCTGGCCGCACGTGCCGAGACCCCGATCGAACCGGCACACCGTGTCCGCGGCATCGAGCACCTCGACCCCGCCCAGCAGCGAGTAGTCACCGCACTCGCCGGCGATGCCGGAAGGCACGGCGGCCTCTTGGTGATCGAGGGTGCCGCCGGCACCGGGAAGACCACCACACTCGCCGCCGCCAGTCAGGCGCTGGACGCCCGCCAGCGGCGCCTCATCGTCGTCACCCCGACACTCAAGGCGGCCCAGGTCGCCCACGAGCAGATCGGTGCGGACGCGTTCACCGCGGCCTGGCTGGTCCATCAGCACGGGTACCGGTGGGACGAGGACGGCCGCTGGACCCACACCCCCATTACCCGCCAAGAGATCGCCATGTCCGCGCGGCTCATGCACGACGTGTTCCTGGTCGATGAGGCCGGAATGCTCGACCAGGACACCGCCCGCGCGCTCTTCGCCATTGCCGACCAGTCGGGTGCGGCGATCGCCCTCCTTGGGGACCGGCACCAGCTCCCCGCCGTCGGCCGCGGCGGGGTCCTCGACCTGGCCGCCAGGTGGGCGCGGCCCGAGGCCCACCTCGAGCTCGAGTCCGTCCACCGGTTCACCGACCCCGCCTACGCCGACCTGTCCCTGTTCATGCGCACCGGTGAGCGACCTGGTGAGGTATTCGACACCCTCCTCGCGCGTGGGGAGATCGTCATCCACGGCTCCGAGGTCGAACGCACCGCAACCCTGGCCGCTATCGGTGCCAAGCCCGCGGATCATCTCGTGATCGCCGACACCCGCGACCAGCGTGTCGGTGAGCAGACCGGTGAGCGACCTGGTGAGCCGGTCACCATGGCTGGTGAGCGCATCGGCCTCGGCGACCGCATCGCCACGCGCCGCAACGACCGCGACCTCGGCGTCGCCAACCGCGACACCTGGACCGTGGCCGGCATCGGCGACGACGGGAGCCTGCTCGTCATCGGCCGAGCCGGCCGACAGGTGCAGCGCGAGCTACCGAAGGAGTACGTCGACGACTACGTCGAGCTCGCCTACGCCACGACCGCCTACGGCGCCCAAGGCGACACCGTCGACCATGCCCACCTCGTCATCGGCGAGACCACCGGCGCCGCCGCGACGTACGTCGGCATGACCCGCGGCCGCAACGGCAACGTCGCACACCTCGTCGCGGAGTCGATCGACGACGCTCGGCGGCAGTGGGTCGACGTCTTCTGCCGCGACCGCGCCGACCTCGGACCCGCGCACGCCGCCACCCACGCTGCGGACGACATCGACCGCTACGGCCCCCAAGCACCCCAACGCCAGCCGGCACAGCCGAGTCGGTCGGCAGCCCTGCAGGCAGCACTCCTCGGTACCACCGGCGTACGCCGCCCGCGCGAAGCTCCACCCATCACGGCTCCCCCACCCAGCCGCGGCGTCGGCCGCTGAACCCCGCTTGCCACCGTTGTCGACAGCCGTCCGCCAGGAATTCCAAGAAATCTCCTCGTCGGTGAGCCCCAAGGCCCCTCCCGATGCCTTCTGGGGGTGAGAAGCGATTCCCAGGAACCGACTCGTCCCGACATGTCCGATCCGGCACGCGGGCCGTTGCCTCTCCCGCTATGACCCACCCCGCTCACGACGGCGAAGGAGCGCCGCCCGAAATTGCTCACCGCCACCGTGAGCACCAGGACCACCCGACGTGCCTTCTCTGGGCAGGCACACCCGCCCGCAGCATCAAACGTCCAAGGAAGGAGGTCGGACGATGACCATCGCTCCGATCCACGTCCCCGCCGACTGGGACGACAACGACATCATCCTCTTCGAGGAGTTCTGCTCCTTGATCCGCACCCCGCAGCGCACCGTCCGCTGCTGGCGCGTCGAACGCCGCGGCCCGCAGTGGTGGCGGTTCAACGGGACGGGGCGTCTCTACACGACCGTCGCGGAGATCCGCCGGTTCCTGGAGAGGAGCTGATCACGATGGCCGCCCCGCAGAAGTCCACCCAGGCCAGCCCGTGGATGACCCTCCAGCAGGCTGCCATCTACGTCGCCACCTCCGTGAAGACCATCCGGCGGCTCATCGCCGCCGGCGACCTCCCGGCCTACCTGTGCGGCAAGCGCGGCCTCCGCGTACGCCGCGACGACCTCGACAACCTGATGCGGCCACTCTGAGACCACTTCCCCAACCACTCTGGTGACAGCGCCACGACAATCCGACCACGGCTGTCGTGGCGCTGTTGCTGGAACAACTCGTCGATCGCTCACTCAGCGCCAGAATGAGTCGGAGGAGCCGCCGCCGTCACCGACCATATGGGTGCGGATATGCATAACTATGGTCGCCAGCCACGACTCGCGGCGCGGGGACCATACCGATCCATAACGCAGGAGTGAGATGCACCAGGTTGCCCATCAGGCGTCGTGGCCCGCGGCGAGAGCCGCGATCCAGAGATTCACAGCGTCGACGGCTTCATCGATCCTCAGATCGATCTCGGCCTGTCCAGCAGGGATCGCCCAGTTCTGCCGCCAGACCTCGTTGGCAACGACGACCGGCGGCCACCCCCTCGCCGGCAGCCCGAGCTCGGCGGCTTCTCCGGCGCGCGCGGAGAAGATGTCCTCGCACGCCGCGCGCACGGCCGCCAGATCGGAGCCTTCGGGGTAGAACGCGTCGCGGATCAGAAGCAGATCAGCAATATCGCGGACGCGGTCGTTGACGAAGGCCGGCGGGTCGTCGGGATCGGTACAGGCATGAAGCTTCTGCGCCACTTGGTAGGCCATCGAGATGGTCGCCAGCTCCGCAGGTGTGTCGATGCCGAAGAACTGCGTGCTCAAGGACGGGAGACGCTCAGCATCATCAGCGACATGCCCCTCGGGGAACGCGACCTCGACCTTGATGCTGCGCCAACGGACGCCTCGGATGTCGATCTGCACCTTGAACCGACGCGGCTTCACCACGCGCTTCGCGTTCTCGATGATCTCGATCGGCGCACGCGACAGCGTCAGTTCGCCCCATGGCTGCGCGAGCGCCGCGTCGATCCTCTCCTCGAGCTTGTCGACGGCACCGCGGAAGAGCGTGTCGACGTCCTTGGTCGTACGCGATCTCAGGTTGAGCGCGCGTTCGATGAGCATTCCGCCCTTGAGGAGGAACAACGGCTCGTCGTTGTCGAGCGCTCGCTGGAGCGACGCCATCACGATCGTCGACGCCAGGATCCACGCCACGCGGTCGCCACGCGTGCCAACAACCTTCTGGGCGTCTCGCACCCAGGAGTCGAGCATTCGAGCGCTGCGCGGCACGCGCTCCTTATCGGGCAGCCCCGCGAACGGATCATGCGCCACTGGCCACCCCGATCTCTTCAGTGAAACGCCGAGCTTCGTCCACGGTGATCCGCCCGCGCGCCCGCGCGGTCTCGATCGCCTGGCGGATCAAATGTGCCTGCGTTCGTTGTCCAGAGATCACCTGTCGGATCGCAGTCCGCTCGTTGACGCAACGGATACCCTCCCACCACATCACGTCAGCTGGGGCAATGTCCTCTTCGTGAAGGCGGATGCCCTCCCCGCCCTGGCGGCGAACGCGGGCGCCAGCGGGAACGGTCACATCGATGTGGTCGGGGTTGACATCGCACAGGTCCAAGCGGTCGAGCGCGGTCTCATGGGACAGCGTGGCCCGTGGCTGGCCTGTCCAGAGCACCGCCTGCTGATACTCGTCAGCAGCGCTCTCTGGGAACCTCGCGAATCGATAGACGCCATGACCACGGCGCTCGAGAACGCCACGCTGGCCGAGCAGCTTGAGCGTGTGGGACGCGATTCCCAGATCGCGCGCGTCTGCGGTGGCCACGAAACCGTGCTGGTCGACCGCGACCTCCCACAGGTCGTCCTTCGCAACCACGACCACCACCTCCTGTCAAAAAGGTATCACTTTCAAGCCGGTTCTGGCGGCGAGCCCTTGACTGTGCGAACTCGAGAACTGCCAGCCCCGCGAAGAACTCGCTCCCCCGACCCGGCGCCCTCCTGCGATCCTGACAGGCCAACAACGACGGGAAGGAAGGGGAGCAATGAGCATCGTGGCGCTGGCCGGCGACTGGCACGGCAACGGGCGGTGGGCCCGCGCCCGCATCGCCGAGGTCGGCCCCCGATGGCGTGGCGCTGATCCTGCACCTGGGCGACTTCGGAATCTGGCCCGGCGCCAGCGGACGCGTCTACATCGACCAACTCGAAGAGGCCTGCACCACCCACGGCGTCGGGATCTGGGTCACCCCCGGCAACCACGAGGACTGGGGCAGCCTGACCCGGATGTGGGCCGCCCCCGAGCGCGCAGGACGACCGCTCTACGTCTCGGAGCACATCGCGATCCTCCCCCGCGGCCACCGGTTCACCCTCGAAGACCGGTCCTTCGTCTCTCTGGGCGGAGCACCCTCGGTCGACCTGGACTACCGCGAGCGAAACAGGACTGGTGGGCCCAGGAGGCCATCGGGCCCGAGGACGTCGCCTGCGTCGTCGACGGCGGGTACGCCGACGTGATGCTCGCCCACGATGCGCCCCTCGCGCCGTACGAGGTCCCCAGCGTGGCCACGATCCGCTCGACGAAGGGCGTGTGGTCCGAGCGCGCCCTCACCTACGCCCGCCAGGGCGCCGAGCTGATGCACGAGGCCTTCCTCGGCGTACGCCCGCGCCTGTTCGCCCACGGGCACTACCACGTGACCGACGAAGCGACCGTCGCTCTGCCCGACACGACGTACCAGACCCGGATCTGGTCACTCAACTGCGACGGCGTCGACGGCAACATCCGCTACCTCGACCTCACCACCCTCGACACGCCGGTCCTCCGCCCTCCCGAGTGACCACGCGAGCCGCCAGATCTGCGGTCAATCTGGCATAAATCTGGCATACACGGCCCGGGGACCGACCACCGAGCCACTTCCGAAATGACGAAAACCCCAGACTGACCTGGGGTTTTCCTCTGTGGAGCGTATCGGACTCGAACCGACAACCCCCTGCTTGCAAAGCAGGTGCGCTACCAATTGCGCCAACGCCCCGAGTCTCCGGGATGCCCCCGGGACGGCTCAGTTGACCTTGTCGGTCGCCTCGGCCCAGAGGGCCTTCTCGTTCCGCGAGGCGTCGAGCTTCTTCTTGGCGAAAACGGCGCCGGCCACGGCCAGCAGCACCAGGACGATCTTCTTCATGGCTGCTCCAGTTCGGGCGTCTGGGACCCGGGGTGCGATCCCCGCGAGTGGGCCTAACAGGACTTGAACCTGTGACCTCTTCCTTATCAGGGAAGCGCTCTAACCGTCTGAGCTATAGGCCCGGGTGGCCGCGCCTCGGAGTGGAAGCCTCCGCGATGCGGCCGAGGTGGAACGTTACCGGAGCGCCGAGGCACCGGCCAAAACGGCGTACGAGCGCGACGGGTCAGTTGTCCTCGGTGAGGGTCACGTCCACCCCACCGAGCAGCGCGGCCGCCATGTTGTAGAGGAACGCACCAAGGGTGGCGACCGCCGTCAGCAGGACGACGTCCACCACCGCGATCACCAGGGTGAAGCCCATCACCCGGGAGGTGCCGAGGTAGTCCTGGATGTTCCAACTGCTCGCCGAGTCGCCGACGATGTCCTTGACCGCGGTGTTGATGGAGTCCCAGACGCCGGCCGCGCTCAGCACCGACCAGACGATCAGCACTGCGACCACCGTCACCACGCCGATCGCGATCGACAACAGGAACGCCATCTTCATCACCGACCAGGGATCGACCCGGGTCAGCCGGAGCCGCGCCTGGCGCGGACCCGCCACGACCGGGCCGGTCGACGCGGGAGCACCGCCGTTGCCGGGCACGGTGCGCCGTACGTCGTCGGTGGTGGCCGCGGCGTTGGCGAACTTCGCGCCGAACCGCTGTGCCGACCGGATGGCAGTGGTCTCAGGGGAGCTCGGTGCGGTCGCCCGCTGGGCGGGACTGTCCGTCATCAGGCTTCATCTCCCTCGGTTGGCTGCTGCTCGACCTCGATTGTCGCATCCGAGGCAACCTCAGTCCCATTCTCAGGCTCGTTCTCGCTCTCTTCCTCGTCGCGAGCCTCCACCGAACGCGCCACCACGGCCACCGAGTCGCCCCTCTTCGGCGTGACGAACTTGACCCCCATGGTCGATCGTCCGGTCGGGCGGAAGTCGTCGTTGATCGGGCTGCGCACGACCTGACCGGCGGCGGTGATGGAGAGGACCTCGTCCCCGTGGACGACGATGAACGCCCCCACCAGCACGCCACGGTCCTCGTTGGTCAGCGCCATCGCCTTGATCCCGATGCCGCCACGCGACTGCAGCCGGTACTCCTCGGTCGCGGTCCGCTTGGCGAACCCACCGTCGGTGATGGTGAAGACGTACTGCGTCTCGTCCGCCTCCTCCGAACCGGCCCGGATCACCGACATCGACAGCAGCGAGTCCCCCTCGCGGAACTTCATCCCGGTCACCCCGGAGGTCGCTCGTCCCATCGGCCGCAGCTGGGTGTCGTCGGCACGGAACCGGATCGCCTGACCCTTCCGCGAGACCAGCAGCACGTCGTCCTCGGCGCCGACCAGCTCCGCACCGATCAGGACGTCGTCCTCCTCACGGAAGTTGATCGCGATCACGCCCGCCTGCCGCGGCGAGTTGTAGTCGCCCAGCCGGGTCTTCTTGATCAGCCCGCTCCGCGTGGCGAGGATCAGGTACGGCGCCTGCTCGTAGTCCCGGATCGCCAGCACCTGCGCGATCTGCTCGTCCGGCTGGAAGGAGAGCAGGCCGGCGACGTGCCCGCCCTTCGCATCGCGCGAGGCCTCCGGCAGGGTGTAGGCCTTGGTGCGGTAGACCCGCCCGGCGGTGGTGAAGAAGAGCAGCCAGTGGTGGTTGGTGGTGGAGATGAAGTGCTCCACCACGTCGTCGCCCCTGAGCGTCGCGCCACGCACACCCTTGCCGCCCCGCTTCTGGGTGCGGTACTGGTCGGCGCGGGTCCGCTTGGCGTATCCCCCGCGGGTGATCGAGACGACCAGATCCTCGTCCGGGATGAGGTCCTCCATGGACAGGTCGCCGTCGGCGGCGATGATCTGGGTACGCCGCTCGTCGCCGTACTTCTCCACGATCTCGCCGAGCTCGTCGGTGACGATCCGCCGCTGCCGCTCCGGCCGCGCCAGGATGTCCTCGTAGTCGGCGATCTCGAGCTCGATCTTCGCCAGCTCGTAGATGATCTTCTGCCGCTCCAGGGCCGCCAGCCGGCGCAGCTGCATGTCGAGGATCGCGTTGGCCTGGAGCTCGTCGATGTCGAGCAGCTCGATCAGGCCCCGGCGAGCGTCGTCGACCTCCGGCGAGCGCCGGATCAGCGCGATCACCTCGTCCAGCATGTCGAGCGCCTTGACCAGGCCGCGGTAGATGTGGGCGCGGCGCTCGGCGTCGGCGAGCAGGAACTCGGTGCGCCGGACGATCACGTCGATCTGGTGTTGGACCCAGTTGCTGATGAAGGCGTCGATGCTCAGCGTGCGCGGCACCCCGTCGACCAGCGCCAGCATGTTCGCCGAGAAGTTGGTCTGCAGTTCGGTGTGCTTGAGCAGGTTGTTCAGCACCACCCGGGCGACCGCGTCCCGCTTGAGTACGACGACCAGCCGCTGCCCGGTGCGGGAGCTGGTGTCGTCGCGGACGTCGGCGATGCCCTGCACCCTGCCCGAGTCGGCCAGGTCGGCGATCTTGAGCGCCAGGTTGTCCGGGTTCACCATGTAGGGCAGCTCGGTGACCACCAGGCAGGTGCGCCCCTTGTTGTCCTCGTCGACCTCGATCACGGCACGCTGGGTGATCGATCCGCGTCCGGTCCGGTAGGCCTGCTCGATGCCGCTGTGACCGACGATCAGCGCGCCGTTGGGGAAGTCCGGCCCCTTGATCCGCTCGATCAGCGCGTCCTGCAGCTGCTCGCGGGTGGCGTCCGGGTGCTCCAGCGCCCACCTCGCGCCCTCGGCCACCTCGCGCAGGTTGTGCGGCGGGATGCTGGTCGCCATCCCGACCGCGATCCCGGCACTGCCGTTGACCAGCAGGTTCGGGAAGCGGGCCGGCAGGATGGCCGGCTCGGAGGAGCGCCCGTCGTAGTTCGGCCCGAAGTCGACGGTCTCCTTGTCGATGTCGCGGACCATCTCCATGGCCAGCGGCGCCATCCGGCACTCGGTGTATCGCATGGCCGCGGCCGGGTCGTTGCCCGGCGAGCCGAAGTTCCCCTGGCCGTTGATCAGCGGATACCGCATCACCCACGGCTGGGCGAGCCGCACCAGGGTGTCGTAGATGGCCGAGTCCCCGTGCGGGTGGTACTGACCCATCACGTCACCGACCACGCGCGAGCACTTGGAGAACCCGCGGTCCGGCCGGTAGCCACCGTCGTACATCGCGTAGAGGACCCGGCGGTGCACCGGCTTGAGGCCGTCGCGTACGTCGGGCAGCGCCCGCCCCACGATGACCGCCATCGCGTAGTCGATGTAGGAGCGCTGCATCGAGGTCTGCAGCTCGACGGTCTCGATCCGGCCGCCCGGGCCTCCGGTGATCTCGGGGTTCTCCGGTGGTGTCTCGGTCACGATTGCTCTTTCTGCCGGGTTCTACGTGTGTCTAGTTCTGGTTCTAGATTTTGCTAGAGATCGCTACGGACCGGGGCGACCGGGCTCCCGCCCGTGTGCTTCGCACCGCGCGTCGCGGGGCAGTCAGATGTCAAGGAACCTGACGTCCTTCGCGTTGCGCTGGATGAAGGAGCGGCGCTGGTCGACGTCCTCACCCATCAGGATGGAGAAGATCTCGTCGGCGTGGGCGGCGTCCTCGAGCGTCACCTGCAGCAGCAGCCGCTGGGAGGGGTCCATGGTGGTCTCCCAGAGCTCGTCGGCGTTCATCTCGCCCAGACCCTTGTAGCGCTGGACCGGGTTCTCCTTCGGCAGCTTCTTGCCCTGCGCCAGCCCGTCGGCCATCAACGCGTCGCGCTCGGCATCGGAGTAGACGAACTCGTGCTCGTGCGGCTTGTTCCACCGCAGCCGGTACAACGGCGGCTGGGCCAGGTAGACGTGCCCCGCCTCGATCAGCGGCTTCATGAAGCGGAACAGCAGCGTCAACAGCAGGGTGTTGATGTGGTGTCCGTCGACGTCGGCGTCGGCCATCAGCACGATCTTGTGGTAGCGCAGCTTGGCGATGTCGAACTCGTCGGTGACGCCGGTGCCCAGCGCCGAGATGATCGCCTGGACCTCCTGGTTGGCGAGCACCTTGTCGAGTCGCGCCTTCTCGACGTTGAGGATCTTGCCGCGGATCGGCAAGATGGCCTGGATCCGGGGATCCCGCCCCGACTTCGCAGAC
The DNA here is from genome assembly GCF_047606145.1 of Nocardioides sp. Classification (GTDB taxonomy): domain Bacteria; phylum Actinomycetota; class Actinomycetes; order Propionibacteriales; family Nocardioidaceae; genus Nocardioides. The sequence continues at coordinate 60,835 of NZ_JASGET010000153.1, forward strand.
CCGCCCGCGGAGTCGCCCTCCACGATGAAGATCTCGCACTCGTCGGGGTTGGTCGACTGACAGTCGGCCAGCTTGCCCGGCAGCCCGCCGCCGCCCAGCAGACCCTTGCGGTTGCGGGCCAGGTCACGGGCCTTGCGCGCGGCCACCCGTGCGGTCGCGGCCGCCTGTGCCTTGCGGATGATCTCCTTGCCCTCACTGGGGTTCTGCTCCAGCCAGGCGCCGAGCTCCTCGTTGACCACGCTCTGCACGAAGCCCTTGACCTCGGTGTTGCCGAGCTTGTCCTTGGTCTGCCCCTCGAACTGCGGCTCGCCGATCTTGAGGCTGATGATCGCGGTCAGACCCTCCCGGATGTCGTCACCGGTGAGTCGGTCCTCCTTCTTCTTGATCATCCCCCAGGTCTCGCCCCAGCGGTTGATCAACGTCGTCAGCGCGGCCCGGAAGCCCTCCTCGTGGGTGCCGCCGCCGGGGGTGTTGATCATGTTCGCGAACGTGTGGATGGACTCGTTGTACGACGCCGTCCACTGCATCGCCAGCTCGAGGCTCATCGGGTTGGCCACGTCGTCGGCCGTCTGCGCCTCGAAGGCGAGGATCGCCGAGACCGGCTGCTTGCGCTTGTTCAGGTGGTCGACGTAGTCGGCGAGGCCACGCTCGTAGAGGAAGACCTGCTCCAGCGCGGCCTGACCGTTCCCGGTCGCGTGCAGGGCGTCCGGGTCGTCGGTGTCGCCCTCGATGGTGGCGTCCTCGATGGCCGCGGCGATCTCGCCGGCATCCGCACGCTCGTCGCGGAGCACGATCTCGAGGCCCTTGTTCAGGAACGCCCGTTCGCGGAAGCGGGTGGAGATGGTCTCCAGGTTGTACGCCGTGGTGTCGAAGATCTCCGGGGAGGCCCACCAGGTGATGGTCGTGCCGGTGCTCTCGCCGTCCTCCAGCGGACGCACCTCGCGCAGGGGGTAGTCGGGCTCGCCGAAGGAGAACTCCTGCTCCCACACGTGCCCGCGGTTCTTGACCTCCATCCGCAGCCGGGTCGAGAGCGCGTTCACCACCGAACTGCCGACGCCGTGCAGACCGCCGGAGACCTTGTAACCGCCACCGCCGAACTTGCCGCCGGCGTGCAACACGGTCAGCGCGAGGGTGGCGGCCGGGACCTCCTGCCCCGGGGCGGTGTCGGTGGGGATGCCACGGCCGTTGTCCTCGACCCGGACCGCGCCGTCCTCGGTCAGCGTGATCACGATCCGGTCGCAGTAGCCGGCCAGCGCCTCGTCGACCGCGTTGTCCACGATCTCCCAGATCAGGTGGTGCAGCCCCCGCTCGCCGGTGGACCCGATGTACATCCCGGGCCGCTTGCGGACCGCCTCGAGTCCCTCGAGGACGGTGATCGCGGAGGCGTCGTAGGAAACCTCGGTGGTCTGCTCCGGTTGGTTGCTGGCCTCAGGGGTCTGGTCGACACTCACCGCTGCGGTCCACCTCTATCTTGTCCGGGTACGCCGATCGATCGGCATGAAGAGGGTCGACCGCTCTCCCTGGTCGACCCAACGCCTATCTTACCCGGTCAGAGGCCTTATTCCACGCACCAGAACCCGGTCGGGGGGCGATCTGGGGACAAAAGAGCCTCTCTGGGCCCCGTGAGGCCGTTCCAGAGCCGCTCGCAGGGGTCCGGATAGGGGCCCGTATGGCTGCGGGGGCTTTCAGCTGCCCAGTCAGGCCTACCGATCGGGCCCGAGTAACGGCCCGCTCTCCGCGCCGCGGGTCCGCCGGGGTCACCCCGAGAACCGGCCAGCCAGACTCAACCACCCGGACTCGACCACCGCCGTCAGCCGTAGGTGTCCCGCGGCCCACGCCCGCCTCGAACCGAGCGCGGCCCCTTCTTCCAGCTCGGGCCGTGCGGGCCCCGCACCTCGATCAGGGTGACGGTCCCGTGGCCCAGCTCCTCGTTGAGTCGTCGTACCAGTGTCGGCGCGAGCAGCGTCAGTTGGGTGGCCCATGCGGTGGACCCGGCCCGGATGACCAACTTGCCGTCGGCGAAGGTCTCCGGATGGGAGTGCTCGGCGATCTCCTGGCCGACCAGCTCCGGCCAGCGCCCGAACACACCGTGCACCCGCAGGTTGAGGTCCCAGCCGTGGTCCGCGACGATCCGCTCCACCATTGCCTCCAGGGTCTGCGGGTCCCGGTCGTCGGGTCGGGCACCACTGACCCGGCCACGGGCCGAGCGGATCTCGCCCGCCTGACCGGCGGTACGGCGTTGGCCCGAGCGCGTCCTCGGCGCCGGGCTCTTCGACACCGACCGGGTCAGGGCGCGGGCCAGGTCCAGACCGTCCGCTGGTCGTTCGGGTTCGGGCTGCGCCTGCGGATCGCCCGTGTCCGCCGGCGACTCGCCCTCGCTCGGGTTCTCCTCACTCACGGGTGACCTCACCCGCGCCGACCCGATAGCGCGCTCCGTTGAGTGCGAGAGGCACGTCCTCGGCCACCGCGGCCGTCACCAGCACCTGCTCGGCGGAGGCGACCAGCTCGGCAAGCTGGGCACGGCGCTCGGCATCGAGCTCGGCGAAGACGTCGTCGAGGATGAGGATGGGCTCGTCCCCCTCGGCACGCAGCAGGTCGTAGGAGGCGAGCCTGAGCGCGAGCGCGAACGACCAGGACTCACCGTGGCTGGCATAGCCCTTGACCGGCAGCCGTTCGCCACCGCCGTGTCCGAGCCAGAGCTGCAGCTCGTCGCGGTGCGGGCCGACCAGGCAGACCCCGCGGTCGAGCTCGTCCCGCTGCCGGGCGGCGAGCTCGGCCAGGAGCGCACCCACCAGGTCGTCCTCGGCGCCCGGTGCCAGCTCGAGGCTCGGCCGATACTCGATCTCGGCATCGTCGCGGCCCGCCCCCCGCGCCACCGTGGCGTATGCCTTGCCCAGGTAGGGCCGCAGTTCGGTGACCAGCTCCATCCGCGCGCCGAGGATCTCCGCACCGGCGCGCGCAAGCTGGTCGTCCCAGACCGACAAGGTGGCCAGCGCCGACTCCAGGGCCGAGCCACGGGCGAGCCCGGCGGTCTTGAGCAGCGAGTTGCGCTGGCGGAGGATCCGCTCGTAGTCGGCTCGTACGCCGGCCAGCCGCGGCGTACGCAGAACCAACAGGTCGTCCAGAAACGACCGCCGCCCGGAGGGATCGCCCTTGACCAGCGCGAGGTCGTCGGGGGAGAAGACCACCGTGCGCACCAGTCCGACCAGGTCACGGGTCCGTGGCAGGGGGGAGCGGTTGACCCGCGCCCGGTTGGCCCGGCGGGCGTTGAGCTCGACCTCCAACGTCGCGGTGCGGCCGTCCTTGACCACCGCGGCGCGCACGATCGCCTGGTCGGCCCCACTGCGGATCAGCGGGGTGTCGTTGGCCACCCGGTGCGACTGCAGTCGGGAGAGGTAGTCGATCGCCTCGACCAGATTCGTCTTCCCCTGGCCGTTGCGACCGAGGAACGCGGTCACCCCCGCCTCCAGCGCCACCTCCACGTCGGCGTAGGAGCGGAAGTGGTGAAGCGTCAGGTGTGAGACATACACGGGCGGTCGAGGCCGGGTCGGTGGCGAGCAGAGGCGGCGATCAGGACTCGGGCTCGGCGACCACCGCGTGACCGCCGAAGCCGTTGCGCATCGCGGCGACCGCCTTCATCGCGACGTCGTCCTCCTGGCGCGAGACGAACCGGGCGAACAGGCTCGCCGAGATCGCCGGCATCGGCACCGCGTTCTCGATGGCCGCCTCGACCGTCCACCGACCCTCACCGGAGTCCTCCGCCCAGCCCTTGATCTTGCTCAGGTGCTCATCGGCCCGCAGCTGGTCGACCAGCAGGTCCAACAGCCAGGAGCGGACGACGGTGCCGGTGCGCCAGGAGGCGAAGATCTCCGGGACGTTGTCGACGATGTCGACCTTGTCGAGCAGCTCCCAGCCCTCCGCGTAGGCCTGCATCATCGCGTACTCGATGCCGTTGTGGACCATCTTGGCGAAGTGCCCGGCGCCCGGAGTCGAGCCACAGTGCACCAGTCCGTCGGTGGTGTCGGCGGGCTTGAGCGCCTCCAGCGCCGGCATCACCTTGGCCGCGTCCTCCTCCGTGCCGCCGTACATCAGGGCGTAGCCGTTCTGCAGGCCCCAGACGCCGCCCGAGACGCCGCAGTCGACGAAGCCGATGCCCTTCTCGGCCAACGAGGCGGCGTTGAGCGCGTCGTCGGTGTACTTGGAGTTGCCGCCGTCGACGACCAGGTCACCCTCGGTGAGCAGGTCCTTGAGGTCGGCGATGGTGGAACGGGTCGGCTCGCCGGCGGGCACCATCACCCAGACCACCTTCGGCGAAGGCAGCTGGGCGACCATGTCGGCGAGCGAGGTCGAGTCCGAGATCTCTTGGTTGCGGTCGTAGCCGACGACGGTGTGCCCGGCGTTGCGCAGTCGGGTGCGCATGTTGCCACCCATCTTGCCGAGACCGACGAGTCCGATGTCCATGGCAGTCCTTTGTCTGGTGAGTGTCCGGGCGTCGGCGTCAGGAGAGCAGCCGACGCGGCATGAGGAGATAGCGGAAGCCGGGGTCGGTGCCGTCGTCGGGAACCGTGCCCTTGATCACCACCGGCTTGGCGGCCTGGGTGAAGGAGAGCTCGACGACCGGCTCGTCGATGGCACCGAGCCCGTCGAGGAGGAAGTCGGGATTGAAGCCGGTGGTCAGGCCCTCGCCGGCCAGGGTGACCTCGAGGGACTCCGAGGCCTGGGCCTCGTCGCCCGAGCCGGCGTCGAGGGTCACCACGCCGTCGCCGAAGGCGAGCTGGACGGCGGTGTTGCGCTCGGCGACGAGCTTGACCCGGCGAACGGACTCGATCAGCGCCGCCTTGTCGACCTGGGCGGTGGTCAGGTGCTCGGCCGGGAACAGGCTGCGCACCTTCGGGAACTCGCCGTCGAGGAGACGGGTGGTGGTCCGGCGTACGCCGCCGGCGGCCGCGCCCTCGAACCCGATGATCCCCTCGCCGGCGCCGCCGGTGGAGAGCGCGATGGTGATCTCACTGCCGCTGGTCAACGACTTGGCGGTCTCACCGAGGACCTTGGCCGGCACCAGCGCGGCGAGGGTCTCGTCGGGGGTCACCGGATCCCATTCGAGCTCGCGGTGGGAGAGACGGAACCGGTCGGTGGCCAGTAGCGAGATGGTGCTTCCGTCGATCTCGAGACGGACCCCGGTCAGCACCGGCAGCATGTCGTCCCGGCCGGCGGCGGTGATCGCCTGTGCGACCGCATGGGCGAACAGCTCGGAGTTGACCGTCCCGGCGGCGGTGGGCATCTGCGGCAGGGTCGGGTAGTCCTCGACCGGCATGGTCTGCAGGCTGAATCGGGCCGAGCCACAGGTGAGCGAGACCCGGGAGCCGTCGATGACCATCTCGATGGGCTTGTCCGGCAGGCTGCGGCAGATGTCGGCCAGCAGCTTGCCGCTGACCAGCACCGTGCCCTCGTCGGCGACCTCCGCGGAGAGGGTCGCGCGGGCCGAGGTCTCGTAGTCGAAGGAGGAGAGCACCAGGCCCTCGTCACTCGCCTCGATCAACAAGCCGGAGAGAACCGGGGTGCTCGGGCGGACCGGGAGACTGCGGGCAGCCCAGGCGACGGCATCCGCGAACACGTCGCGGTCGACGCGGAACTTCACGATGAGGCGTCCTTCGGTGTGGTCGGGCGTGGGGACGACACGATCGCCGTACCCGGGATCCTGGTGTGCATCCTGCCACGACTCACCACACCGGTGTGAGGGGTGGTGCGAGGACGAAAGACGCCGACGGAGTCAGGTCCGGGCGGGACGGGTGGTTTATCCCCAGGGGGTGTGCTCGGTGGATGTTCACCGAGGATCGATTCGTCAAGAGGTCTCACAGTGGTAGGAGGGTCTGTGGGAACTGTGGAGAAGTCTCGTCGTTGCAGGTCGGGCCCGAGGCTCGTCGTCCACACCGAGGTGTGGAGGAGCGGTGGAATCGCGAGTCTGCAGTGTGGAGCTCGGCGATCGATCCGGATGCCGGGACCCGTGCCTGCACAGATCCTCCCCGTGTAATTCGGACCCTCCGGGGGCGCTCGTCCACAGCACCGACCGGGCGCCTGGGATCAGCCCTGACGGGCCTGCAGCTTGACCCGGTTGGTGAGCTCGCTGACCTGGTTGAAGACGGCGCGACGCTCGGCGAGGAGCTGGTTGATCTTGCGCTCGGCGTACATCACGGTGGTGTGGTCCCGGTTGCCGAACTGGGCGCCGATCTTCGGCAGCGAGAGGTCGGTGAGCTCGCGACACAGGTACATCGCGATCTGACGGGCCATCACCAGGTGCCGACCGCGACTGGGGCCGGTGAGCTCGTCGATGGAGAGTCCGAAGTAGGCCGCGGTCTGCGCGATGATGAGGCCGGTGGTGATCTCGGGCTCGGCGCCCTCGGGAATGAGGTCGCGCAGCACGATCTCGGCGAGCGTCATGTCGACCTCCTGCCGGTTCAGGTTGGCGAAGGCCGTCACCCGGATGAGAGCGCCCTCGAGCTCGCGGATGTTCGTCTGGATCTTGGTGGCGATGAACTCGAGGACGTCGGGCGGAGCGGTGAGCCGCTCCATGGCCGCCTTCTTGCGCAGGATCGCGATCCGGGTCTCGACGTCGGGCGGCTGGACGTCGGTGATCAGACCCCATTCGAATCGGTTCCGCAGCCGGTCCTCGAGGGCTTCGAGCCGCTTGGGCGCCCGGTCGGAGGTGAGCACGATCTGCTTGTTGGCGTTGTGCAGCGTGTTGAAGGTGTGGAAGAACTCCTCCTGGGTCTGGGTCTTCCCCTCCAGGAACTGGATGTCGTCGATGAGGAGTACGTCGACGTCGCGGTAGCGGCGCTTGAACCGGTCCTGGCGGTCGTCGCGAATGGCGTTGATGAACTCGTTGGTGAACTCCTCGGAGCTCACGTAGCGGACCTTGGCCCCGGTGTACAGGCTGCGCACGTAGTGGCCGATCGCGTGCAACAGGTGGGTCTTGCCGAGCCCTGACTCGCCGTAGACGAGCAGCGGGTTGTAGGCCTTGCCGGGAGCCTCCGAGACCGCGACGGCCGCCGCATGCGGGAAGCGATTGGAGGAGCCGATGACGAATGTCTCGAAGGTGTACTTCGGGTTGAGCCGGGTCTCGAGCGAGTTGATCGGTGTCACCGGGCTGGTCGGCGGCGTGCTGCCGAGCGGGGTGGGGATCACCGTGGAGACGTACTCGTCGGCCTGGCCACCCGCGGGATCGGTCGAGGCGCCGACACTCGGCGGCATCCCGTCGACATATAGATTTGTCGACATATCAACCGAAGGTGGTCGTGACCCGTCCGGCGGCGCGACCTCGAGCTCGGGATCGAGGATGACCGCGATGCTGATCTCGCGACCGAACTTGCGGGACAGAGCGGCTTCGAGGTCGGAGCGCAACCGGTTCTCGAGCTGATTGCGGGTGAAAGCGTTCGGAACGGCGACCATGGCGGAGTTCTTCTTCATCTCCACCGGTTCGCTGGAGTTCAGCCAGGCTCGCTGGCTGGGAGGAAGGTCGGCGACCACGGACTGCCATGCGGTGACGAGATCCACGTCGTCGGCTCCGCTGCTGGCTTCGTCCACTGATGCCTGCTTCCCATGGCTCGGTCACCGGAGCTGCCGGCGGGCCCTACGCGTCGTCTGTCGTGCTGATTGGCATGAGTCGTCCACAAGGATATCCACAGATTGTGAAGACTCTTCCACGCCTGTGGACAACCTCGTCCGAGGCACGACATGACAATGCCCGACCGATGCGTTCCTGCTGGTCAGAGCTCAGGTGCGTGGCGCAGCCGCGGCGCTTCCCCCCAGGAAGTCCGGTCGTTCCCATGCCGTGCAGGGGAACCTCGGTTCGGACGAACCTATCTCCGCGGCCGCGGTTCGGGCAACCCGTCATCCACAGGCCGTTCCAGCCCTGTTGCGGTACGCGTCGAGGGTTTGACCCTGGAAGATCGCTACGCGTACCGTTGACAGGTCGCCCAGCGTGGGCGTCAGGTGTCGCACGTCCTCACCGTGGGCGTGTATGTGGGTCATTCGGACCCGACTCGTGATCCCAGACTGAAGGAAAGCTCGTGAGCAAGCGTACGTACCAGCCGAACAACCGTCGCCGTCACAAGGTGCACGGTTTCCGCCTGCGGATGCGTACCCGTGCGGGCCGCGCGATCCTCTCCGCGCGTCGTCGCAAGGGCCGCAAGAGCCTGACCGTCTGAGCCGGCGCCTCGGCCCACCGGTGCCGTCGTGCTGCCCGCCGCCCATCGTCTGCGTGACGCCGACGATTTTCGCGCCGCCGTGCGAGGGGGGGTACGGGCCGCCAGTCGACGACTGGTGATCCACCTGCTGGTGCGGACAGCCGACGAGGCCAGGCCCGCGCGGGTGGGTCTGGTGGTGGGCAAGAGCGTCGGTCCAGCCGTCGTACGGAATCGTGTGAAGCGCCGATTGCGCCATCTCGCCCGGGAGTCCCTGACGGAGCTCCCGGGCTCTGCTGTGCTGGTGATCCGCGCGCTCCCGGCCGCGGCGACGGCGTCATCGGTGGAACTCGGCGGCGATCTGCGACGTTGCCTTGATCGGGTGCTCGGATGAGGAGACGAGATCGATGAAGTACCTCCTGATCGGCGCGCTCAAGCTCTATCGACTGCTGATCTCACCGCTGTACGGCGATGTGTGCAGGTATCACCCCTCGTGCTCGGCGTACGCGCTCGAGGCGGTCCGCACGCACGGAAGCCTCCGTGGCTCCTGGCTTGCGGTACGCCGTCTCGGTCGCTGTCATCCGTGGGCGAAGGGCGGCTACGACCCGGTCCCGGAGGTCGCTGGCGCGACCGGGCATCATGACCATGACCATTCGGCCCGCACGGCGGGCACCCCGACAAGAGGAGCTTGATCCGTGGGAGCCATCGGCGATCTGTTCGGCTGGATCGCGACGCCGCTGTACTACGCCATCTCGGCGATCCTGATCGTCTGGCACGACATCTTCGCCTTCGTCATCTCCTCCAGTGGCTGGGCCTGGGCGCTGTCGATCATCGGGCTGACCGTCACCATTCGCGCGCTGCTGATTCCGCTGTTCGTGCGGCAGATCAAGGCGAGCCGGAACATGCAGCTGATCCAGCCGAAGGTGAAGGAGCTGCAGAAGAAGTACGGGCACGACCGGCAGAAGCTCGCCGACGAGACGATGAAGCTCTACAAGGAGTCGGGCACGAACCCGTTCGCCTCCTGTCTCCCGCTGCTGCTGCAGATGCCGATCTTCCTGGTGCTGTTCCGCCTGCTGCACCACGCGTCGGAGGGCACCGGCAAGGGGTTCCTGACGGACAAGGCGGCCCAGGAGCTCAGCAGCTCCGACTGGCTCGGCTCGATGCTCTCGGACCAGTTCACCAAGGCCGACCATGTGAGCACGCAGATCCTGGCCGGTGTGCTGGTGGTGGCGATGATCGCCACCACCTTCCTCACCCAGCGCCAGCTGATGAGCAAGAACATGCCGCCGGACGCGATGACGGGGCAGTACGCCCAGCAGCAGAAGCTGCTGCTCTATGTGCTGCCGGTGGTCTTCGCGGTCGGTGGTATCGCCTTCCCGATCGGGACGATCCTGTACTGGACCACCTCCAACCTGTGGACGATGGGCCAGCAGTTCTACGTGATTCGCAACAACCCGGCCCCAGGCACGCCGGCGTTCGAGGCGAAGCAGAAGAGGGACCGGGAGAAGGCTGCGCGTCACGGGGGTGGCGTCGTGGACGTGACGAAGGCGGAGTCGCCGAGCGCAGGTGGAGCGCCGAGCGGGAGTGAGAGCGCCGACCACCGTCCGACGCAACGTCAACAGCCGAAGAAGCAGTCCCGCAGTCAGCGGAAGAGTCAGGGAAACAGAGGCAAGAGATGACCCAGGAGATCGAAGAATCGCCGGTGGACTCACCGGAGGTGGCCGCGGCTGCACCGGAGGAGCCGGCGGGCGTGGACGCGCTCGAACAGGAGGGCGACATCGCGGCGGACTACCTCGAGGAGTTGCTCGACATCGCCGATCTGGACGGCGATCTGGACATGGACGTCGACGGTGATCGGGCCGCGGTCTCGATCGTGGGCGCGGATCTGCAGCAGTTGGTGGGCAGGCACGGAGAGGTGCTCGACGCGCTGCAGGAGCTCACCCGGCTTGCGGTCTACCGTGAGACCGGGGAGCGTTCGCGGCTGATGCTGGACATCTCGGGCTTCCGCGCCGATCGCCGATCGTCCTTGGTGGCGCTCGCCGAGGAGGCGGTGGCGACGGTGAAGGAGTCCGGTGCGCCGCTGTCGTTGAAGCCGATGTCTCCGTTCGAGCGGAAGGTCGTGCACGACGCGGTGGCCGCGGCGGGCCTGACCTCGGAGTCCTCGGGCACCGAGCCGCGTCGGCACGTGGTGGTTTTGCCAGTCTGAGGTTTCACGTGAAACTAGCGTGGTGAGTGATGAGGCGTTGACACCCTCCGTTCCGGAATCGGCACGGAGGGTGTTCTCTTCGTCGGTCCTGTCGCGGATGGATGCGTATGCGGCATGGTTGGCGGGGCCCGGAGTGGTGCGGGGTCTGATCGGCCCGCGTGAGGCGCCACGGCTCTGGGAGCGGCACCTGCTGAACTGTGGCGTGGTCAGCCGTCTGGTTCCCGACGGCGTCACGGTCGCCGACATCGGATCCGGTGCCGGTCTTCCTGGATTGGTGCTCGCGATCGCCCGTCCGGACCTCTCGGTGACCCTGGTGGAGCCGCTCCTGCGGCGTACCACGTTCCTGGAGGAGGTCGTGGACGATCTGGCTCTGGGGAATGTCGAGGTGGTCCGGGGGCGGGCGGAGGCGCTGCACGGCGAGCGTGGCTTCGACGTGGTGACCTCGCGGGCGGTCGCGCCGTTGGGAAGGCTTCTCGGTTGGTCGATGCCGTTGGTGGTGCCGACCGGGCGCCTGATCGCGATGAAGGGCCGTTCTGCAGCGGCGGAGGTGATCGACGCAGCTGGCGAGCTTCGAGCGTGGGGCTGTGCGGAGCCAGCGGTCGAGGTGCTGGGTGACGACCTGCTGTCGGATCCGACGTATGTGGTGTCGGTCGGCTGGGCCGACCCGGCCGGGATGTCGTGGCCGCCGGTGCGGCGAGGAGGTCGGCAGGACCGACGGGGTGGGGGCAACGCACGCGGAGGGCGTCGTCGGACGTGAGTTTTCCACTGGTGGCGAGCCGATGCTGAGCGTGACTATCCACAGATGTCGACGGTTCTCCACAGGTCAGGCACCTTCCCGGGGTCGGGCGACAGTGGGCGTCGGCGAGACGGCATGATGATGACGAACAGGTGAGAGGCAAGGGGAAGAGCGTGGTTTCACGTGAAACATCGGCGTCCTACGAGGTCCGGACGGCTGGTGAGATGGCCGAGTCGGGAACGGCCTCGGAGGTCGAGCACACGCCGCTTGCCCGTGCCACGGAGCACTCGCTGTTGGCACGGCGATCCGCTGCCAATCGACCCGCGATGCCACGACCGAGGCGGACCCGGGTGATCGTGGCGGCCAATCAGAAGGGTGGGGTCGGCAAGACCACCTCGACGGTCAACATCGCCGTCGGGCTGGTGCAGCTCGGCCAGCGTGTGCTGGTGATCGACCTGGATCCGCAGGGCAACGCCTCCACGGCGCTCAACGTCGACCATCTCCAGGGAACGCCGGGGACCTACGAGCTGCTCGTCGACGGCACGCCGGTGGAGGACCTGGTGGTCCCGGCGCCGGACCTCCCGGGTCTCGACGTCATCCCCGCGACGATCGATCTGGCCGGGGCGGAGATCGAACTGGTCCGGGTCGAGGGTCGAGAGGGTCGATTGAAGCGGGCGTTGAGTCAGGACCAACGGGTCGGCGAGACGGCGGACGACAGGTGGGACTACGTATTGATCGACTGCCCTCCGTCGCTCGGCCTGCTGACCATCAACGCGCTCGTCGCGGGTGCGGAGGTCATGATCCCGATCCAGGCGGAGTACTACGCACTCGAGGGCCTCGGCCAGTTGCTGAAGACGGTCGACATGGTGCGTGCACACCTCAACCGTGACCTCTCGGTCTCGACGATCCTGATCACCATGTACGACGCCCGCACCCGTCTCGCCGCCGGGGTGGCGGACGAGGTGCGCGAGCATTTCGGGGACCAGGTGCTGCGCACCTACATCCCGCGGTCCGTGCGCGTTTCGGAAGCGCCGTCGTACGGGCAGACGGTGATGACCTATGACCCGGGGTCGCCGGGCGCGTTGAGCTACCTGGAGGCGGCACGAGAGATCGCGCAGAAGGGGTCGGGACGATGACGAGACCACAGGCCCGGCGTGGGCTGGGGCGTGGGCTGGGATCGCTGATACCCACCGCCCCTGCTGTCAACGAGGATGTCCGGGATGCGGACCTTCCGGCTGACGGGACGAGCAGCGATCAGGTGGGGTCCAGGTCCACCGACCCCTCGCCAGGCCCGCAGATCGGAGAAACGGCGTTGGCGCCGGTGGCGGGCGCCCATTTCGCCGAGATCGCACTCGACGAGATCCATCCGAACCACGCGCAGCCGCGTCAGGTCTTCGACGAGGATGCGATGGCGGAACTGGTGCATTCGATCCGTGAGGTCGGCCTTCTCCAACCGGTCGTGGTGCGTCCGGACGCGGACGGCTATGAACTCGTCATGGGCGAACGCCGGTGGCGCGCCTCGCGGACCGCCGGGATGACGACGATACCGGCGATCGTGCGAGAGACGGACGACACCGACATGCTCCGGGACGCGCTGCTGGAGAACCTGCACCGCTCCCAGCTCAATCCGCTGGAGGAGGCCGCGGCCTATCAGCAGCTGCTGGAGGACTTCGGCTGCACGCATGACGAGCTCGCCCAGCGGATCGGTCGCTCCCGCCCGCAGATCAGCAACACCCTCCGGCTGATGCGACTCACGCCGGCTGTCCAGCGCCGGGTGGCGGCCGGCGTGCTCTCCGCCGGCCACGCGCGCTCGCTGCTGGCGGTCGATGATCCGGGACAACAAGACGTGCTTGCCCAGCGGGTGGTGGCCGAAGGGATCAGCGTTCGCGGGTTGGAGGAGATCGTCGCGCTCGGCGAGGGATCCAAGGCTCCCCGCCGACGGGGTCCCCGGCCCAAGTCACTGGTGCCCGAGCTGGCCGACTTCTCCGAGCGGCTCGGGGACAGACTCGACACCCGAGTCCGGATCGACCTCGGTCAGAACAAGGGGAAGATCACCGTGGAGTTCGCCAGTCTCGAGGACCTGCGTCGCATCATCGACATCATGGATCCGCGCAATCGCACCGACAAGCCGATCTAGCCCACCGCTGATCGATAAGTCTCTTTGTCGACAAAGAGACTTATCGCCGAATCAGCTCGCGGGTCAGACGCGTGTCCCGGACGTCGTCGAAGGCGGTATCGGCGCCGGTCAGTTGGTGTCGTACGACGGATAGTCGGTGCCGCGCAGTGGCAGTCCCGGGATCGGCCCGGTGGCACCGAACGTCTCGCGAAGCTCGAGCTCGGCGTCGATGACTCCGGCGAGGCGCCGTACGCCCTCACGGATGCGCTCCGGTGTCGGATAGCAGTAGGAGAGCCGCATCGAGGACGAGCCGTAGCCGTCGGCGAAGAAGGCGGTGCCGGGCACATAGGCGACCCGGGCGGAGACGGCGCGGGGCAGCATCGCCTTGACATCGATCCCGGCCGCCAGGGTCAGCCACACGTAGAAGCCGCCGTCGGGCACGTTCCACCGGCACGAGGCCGGCATCAGATCGGACAAGGCACCGGTCATCGCGTCGCGACGCTCGCGGTACATCTCCCGGAACTGCTTGATCTGTCCCTGCCAGTCGTGGTTGGCAAGATAGGCCGAGACGGCCATCTGGGAGAACTGTGGCGGGCACAGTGTGGCGCTCTCCTGCGCGAGCACCAGCTTCTCCCGCACGCTCGCCGGGGCCAGCGCCCAGCCGACGCGGAAGCCCGGGGCGAAGGTCTTGGAGAAGGAGCCGAGATAGATCACGCCGTCGGTCTCGTCCGCGCGGAGCGCGCGCATCGGCTCACCGTCGAAGCCGAGCAGCCCGTAGGGGTTGTCCTCGAGCACCAGGATGCCCTCGGAACGACAGATCTCGAGGATCTCCGGCCGTCGCTCCGCGCTGAGCGTCACCCCGGCGGGGTTGTGGAAGTTCGGGATCGTGTAGACGAACTTGATCGTCTTCCCGGCCGCCCGGGTGCTCGCGATCGCCTGGCGCAACGCGTCGGGCACGAGCCCGGCCGCATCCATCTCGGCGTGGACGACCTCGCACTGGTAGCTGCGGAAGACACCGAGTGCGCCGACGTACGACGGGGCCTCGCACAGCACGACGTCACCGGGATCGCAGAAGACCCGGGTGACGAGGTCGACCGCCTGCTGGCTGCCCACCGTGACCACCACGTCGTCCGGGTGCGCCTCGATGCCCTCCAGGCGCATCACCTCGGTGATCTGCTCGCGCAGCTCCGGCACGCCCTGGCCGGACCCGTACTGCATCGCGACCGGGCCCTTGTCCGCCACCAGGTCCGAGATCGCACCGCCGACCACGTCGAGCGGCAGCCCGGAGATGTTCGGCATGCCGCCGGCCAGGGAGACCACCTCGGGGCGCGAGGCCACCGAGAACAGCGCCCTGATCTCGGACGCGGTCATCCCGGCGGTGCGCGCGGCGTAACGATCGACGTACGGGTCGAGGCGGGTGGAGGGGGCGCGCGCAGGAGTCTTGTCCATGGTTCTTCTAGCATGAAGGATGACATACGCCGCAGCGTTGTGACCCCGCCGTCCGGAGACGAAGATGTCGCGCAAGATACTGCCGCTGACCCTTGACAGGTACGCCGCCATCGCGACGCCCTGCCGTACCTGCCTGTTCTGGGAGCTCGATCCGGTCCGGCATCGCCGGCTGGAGCCGGCCGACTCCGAGGCGGAGAAGGAGGCCTGGATCTCCCAGGTGCTACGCGAATGGGGCTCATGTGGCCGGGTCGCGGTGGTCGACGGGACGCCGGTCGGCTTCCTCACCTATGCTCCGCCGCGCTATCTGCCCCGGGCCGCCTCCTACCCCACCGCTCCGGTCTCACCCGATGCGGTGCTGCTGACCACCGTGTGGATCGACCCACGCCACGCCGGTGGCGGGCTGGGCCGGATGCTCGTGCAGTCGATGGCACGCGACCTGCTCACCCGCCGTGACGGGACGGTGCGCGCGGTCGAGGCCTTCGGCGACGTCGGTCCGCTCAGCGGCATCCATGGACGCCGGTGCGCCGCGCCGGCGGACTTTCTCGCCCGCGTCGGGTTCAAGACCCACCGTCCGCACCCGACCGCGCCGCGGCTGCGGATGGAGCTGAAGCAGACCGTCACCTGGCGCGACGAGATGGAGGTCGCCTGGGAGCGGCTGCTGGGCGCCGTCCGGCCGGTCGCGGAGACAGGCCCGGAGACGGGACCGGTCGCGGGGCGTACCTCGAAGTAGCTGCCCCGCGACCGTTGTCGCCGTACGTCGCCGAGTGGATCAGCCGATGAAGGGGGCGAGCTCGGCGAGCAGCGCCGCCTTGGGCTTGGCGCCGACGATCGACTTGACCACCTCGCCGCCGGAGTAGACGTTGAGCGTCGGGATGCCGGTGACGCGGTAGGTCGACGGCGTGACCGGGTTCTCGTCGACGTTCATCTTCACGAAGGTGATCTTGTCGCCGTGCTCGCCCGCGATCTCGTCCAGGATCGGCGAGACCTGGCGGCACGGGCCGCACCACTCCGCCCAGAAGTCGACCAGGACCGGCTTGTCGGACTTGAGGACCGTCGCGTCGAACTCCGCGTCGGTCACCGCGTTGATGTTGTCAGCCACTTCGGCCACCCTTCTTGGAACGGACGTTGTCGATGCAGAGGCCTGGTCGGGCTCAGCTGCCAGTCTGAAGGAGAACGCTCGGCCGGTCGCCGATCATTCCCGTCGTACGCTACCCGGCGACGCCGGCGGTTTGTGTCTCGGTTCCGGTGTGGTCGGTGTGGTCGAGGTCGGTCAGGTAGCGTTCGGCGTCCAGGGCGGCCTGGCAACCGGTCCCGGCCGCGGTGATGGCCTGTCGATAGGTGTGGTCGACCAGATCCCCCGCAGCAAAGAC
>NZ_JASGET010000154.1:0-117255 GCF_047606145.1 Nocardioides sp.
CCGCCCCCCGCCGCCCGCGCCCCCCCCCCGGGCCCCGCGCGGCGCCGCCCCCTCTCTTTCCACTCCCCCCCCCCCCGCGACAGCAGCGATCGCAGCGATCAGTGGGTGGCCTCGTACTCGGCACGCACCTCGGCCGGGATCCGGCCGCGCTCGGGGACGTCCCGGCCGACCGAGCGAGCCCATTCGCGGATCTCCTTGGCGCTCGCCCCGCCGGCCACGGCCGCCGCGGCTCCCCGCCGACCGGCCCCACGACGACCGGTCAGCTTGCGGGCGTGGCCCACATAAAGCGCGAACGCGTCGCGCAGCCGGGTGGCATTCTCGTCATTGAGATCGATCTCGTACGTCGTCCCGTCGAGGCCGAAGGTGACGGTCTCGGTGGCCGGAGAACCGTCGAGGTCGTCCTCAAGAATGATCTGGACTTTCTGGGCCATGACACATTCCTTCGTCACTGGTGAATGTATGGGGGCAGAACTCCCCCGCACCACAGATCATGCCATGACGGAACCGGTGATTGAAATGCCCTTCAAGCGTGTGGCGATATCAGATCACCGCCGGACCACCGCCAGATCACCAGATCGTCCGCGGATCACCGCCACGGCGCATCCGGGTGCACCCTAACGACCGGTGGAATTCCGCCGGAATATCAGCTCCAGCCCCTGCAGGGTCAGCCACGGCGCATGATCGGTGAAACAGGTGCACTCGGTGAGCACCACCTCGGCGAGATAACCGGTGGAGATCACCCGGGTCTCATCCGCGCCGGTGCCGAGCGCAGCGGTCATCCGGGCGACCAGGCCCTCGACCTGGGCGGCCACGCCGAAGATCATCCCGGACTGCACCGCCTCGACGGTGTTCTTGGCGATGACCGTGCGCGGCCTGACCAGCTCGACCTTGCGCAGCTGTGCGCCGCGACGACCGAGCGCCTCCAACGACACCTCGATGCCCGGGGCGATCGCGCCACCGATGTAGGCGCCGTTGGCGGCGACGACGTCGAACGTGGTGGCGGTGCCGCCGAAGTCGACGACGATCGCCGGGCCGCCGTACCGGGTGCTGGCGGCGAGCGCGTTGGCGATCCGGTCGGTGCCGACCTCGCGTGGGTTGTCGGTCAGGATCGGCACGCCGGTGCGGATGCCGGGCTCGACCACCACGCTGGGCAGGTGCGCCAGGTGCCGGGCGAGCATCTCGCGCCACTCGTGCAGCACCGCCGGGACGGTGGCGCACACGACCACCCCGTCGAGCTCGTCCCCATGGCCGCCGAGCAGCCCGCGCAACAGCACCGGCCACTCGTCGTAGGTACGGCGCTCGTCGGTCATCACCCGCCACTGGGCGTTCACCTCGCCGTCCTCGATCAGACCGAGGATGGTGTGGCTGTTGCCGATGTCGACCGCGAGCAGAGGCATCCTCAGCCCTCCCGCAGATCCAGGCCGAGGTCGAAGACCCGCACCGAGTGGGTCAGCGCACCCGAGGAGATGAAGTCCACCCCGGTCTCGGCGACCTCGCGAGCGCGCTCGATGGTGAGCCCGCCGGAGGCCTCCAGGGTGGCCCGGCCGGCGGTGATCGCCACCGCTGCGCGCAACTGGTCGATGGTCATGTTGTCCAGCATGATCCGCTCGCAGCCGGCGGCCAACAGCTCGCGCAACTCGTCGAGGTCGTCGACCTCCACCTCCACCTCCAGATCCGGGTACGCCGCCCGCACCGCCCGGTAGGCCGGCACCACGCCACCGGCCGCGACCACGTGGTTGTCCTTGACCAGCGCCATGTCGGAGAGAGAGAAGCGGTGGTTGCACCCGCCCCCGCAGCGCACCGCGTACTTCTGCAGCGCGCGGTACCCCGGCAGCGTCTTGCGGGTGTCGAGCACCACCGCTCCGGTGCCGGCCAGGGCATCCACCCAGGTCGCGGTGGCGGTGGCGATCCCGGAGAGGTGGCTGGCGTAGTTGAGCGCGGTGCGCTCGGCGGTGAGCAGGCCCCGGGTCGGCCCGGCGAGCTGCAGCACCTCCTCCCCCGGACGGACCCTGCTGCCGTCCGGGAGCCGGTCGGTGACCGAGACCCCGTCGCCGAGCACGTAGCGGAAGACCAGTTCGGCCAGGCCGAGCCCGGCCACCACCCCCGGCTCCCGGGCGGCGAACACGCCGACGCCGGTGCTGCCCGCCGGGATGGTGGCCACGCTGGTGACATCGACGCCCGGAAGGTCCTCGTCGATGGCCCGGGCCACCTCGTCGTACAGGTCCTCGACCACCAGGCCGGCGGCGCGCAGCTCGGCGACCAGGTCGGCGGGAATCTCATCGAGCCGGGGACGTGCCGGGATCATGGCAGCCTCTCGTCGGTGGCGGGCGCGGGATGGAAGTCGAGATCGAGCAGACCGTCGGCGAGCCGCACCTCGGTGTGGCCGGCCTGGCGGCGGTCGTCGCGGTCGGGGAAGTCCTCGCGCCAGTGCGAGCCCCTGGTCTCCTCGCGCCGGATGGCCGCGGCGGTGAGTGCGGTGGCCACCGTCAGCAGGTTCGTCGCCTCCCAGGAGGCCAGGTCGACCTCGTCGGATCGGTCGGCGGCGAGCTTGCCCAGCCGGGTCGCCGCCTCGGCCAGTCCCACGGCGGAGCGCAGCACGCCGACGTGGGCGGTCATCGTCTCCTGCAGTTCGCCGAGCCGGCCGCCGGCCACCAGACCGGCGGGACGGTCGTCGGGGACGGGCTCGGGGAGCTCGGCGGACAGCTCGGCGGGCAACACCTCGGCGATGCGGCGGGAGAAGACCAGACCCTCCAGCAACGAGTTGGAGGCGAGTCGGTTGGCACCGTGCACCCCGGAGCAGGCGACCTCCCCGGTGGCGTAGAGGCCAGCCACCCCGGTACGCCCGTACAGATCGGTGTGGACGCCGCCGGAGGCGTAGTGGCAGGCCGGCGCGACCGGGATGAGGTCGTGCACCGGGTCCAGCCCGTGCGATCGCAGCGCGGCGTAGATGGTGGGGAACCGGGTGCGCCAGAACGCGCCGGCCTGTGGGGCGTCGGGCTCGTCGCTGGCCAGCCCCGACCGGCCGGCGGGAACCCCGAGGTGCCGGGCATCGAGCCACATGTGCGGCCGGCCGGTCTCCAGCATCCGCTTCATGATGGTCTTGGAGACCACGTCGCGCGGGGCCAGGTCGGCGAGCTCGTGTACGCCGTCCATCAGCCGCTCGCCCTCCCAGTCGAGCAGCACCGCCCCCTCACCGCGGACCGCCTCGGAGATCAGCGGCTGCTGCCCACGGGAGTCGGGGCCGAGATACATCACCGTGGGGTGGAACTGGACGAACTCCAGATCGCGCAGCCGGGCACCGGCGCGCAGCGCCGCCGCCATCCCGTCGGCGGTGGAGACCGCCGGATTGGTCGTCTGGGAGAAGATCTGGCCGAGACCGCCCGAGGCGAGCACCACCGCGCGGGCACGGATCAGGCCGACCCCGTCTCGCTGGCCCTCCCCCATCACGTGCACGCTGACCCCAGCGGTGGCACCGGCCGCGTCGAGCGCCAGATCGACCACCAGGGCGTGCTCGACCAGATCGATCTCGGGTGCCCGGCGCACCGCCGCGATCAGGGCGCGCTGGATCTCGGCGCCGGTGGCGTCACCGCCGGCGTGGGCGATCCGGTCGCGATGATGTCCGCCCTCGCGGGTCAGCGACAGCTCGCCGTCGGGGTCGTGGTCGAACCGCGTGCCGAGCGCGATCAGCTCGCGCACCGCGTCGGGGCCCTCGCTGACCAGCACGTGGACCGCCTCCGCGTCGCAGGCACCGGCCCCCGCGACCAGCGTGTCGATCTCGTGCTGTGCCGGGGTGTCGCCCGGCCCGAGCGCGGCGGCGATGCCGCCCTGTGCCCACTGCGTGGATCCGGCGGCGAGCACGTCCTTGGTGACCACCACGATCCGGCCGACCGGGCCGGGCGTCGTACCGTCGCCCGGGCGTGCGCCGCGCAGCCGCAGCGCCGCGGTCAGCCCGGCGATGCCGGAGCCGACGACCACCACGTCGGCCGTCTCGGTCCAGCCCGGCTCGGGGGCGCTCAGTCGGCTGGGGAGCCGGGGTCCATCGAGATCCACCAGCGCAGGCTACTGCTCGCCGAGCGCGTCGCCGCGCCGCAGTCCAGCCTCCGGCGGCGGCTCGGCCGCATCGGCGCTGGCGCCGACGACGCGGTTCTCCGCGTCCACGTGCACCACGTGCGGCCGCAGCTCACGGGCCTCGCCGGTCGTCATCTGCTGGTAGGCGATGAGGATCACCAGGTCGCCGGGGTGGACCAGGTGCGCGGCCGCGCCGTTGATGCCGAGCACCCCGGAGCCGCGTCGACCGGCGATGGTGTAGGTCTCCAGCCGTGCGCCGTTGGTGATGTCCACGATGGAGACGAGCTCGCCGGGCAGGATGTCGGCGGCGTCGAGGAGGTCCTCGTCGACGGTCACCGAGCCGACATAGTGGAGGTCGGCCTGGGTGACGGTGGCGCGATGGATCTTGCCGGTCATCATGGTGCGCAACGCCATCAGCCGATCACCAGCGCCATGTTGTCGATCAGCCTGGTGTCGCCCAGCCGGGCGGCGATCAGGATCCGCGCCGGCGTCCCGGGCGGGACGACGTCCGGCAGCTCGCCGAGCGCCGGGTCGGTGATCACCAGGTAGTCCAGGTCGACGCCGTGCGCGGTGCGCAGCTCGGCCCGGGCCTCCTCCAGGGCCGCATCGACCCCGTAGCGGGCCTCGGCCTGGGCGGCGTACAGGGCACGGCTGAGCGCGGTCGCGGCGGCGCGTTGCTCCGGGTCCAGATACCGGTTGCGGCTGGAGAGGGCCAGGCCGTCGCGCTCGCGCCGGGTCGGGGCACCGACCACCTCGACACCGAGACAGAGGTCGGTGGCCAGCTGGGTGACCAGGGCGAGCTGCTGGTAGTCCTTCTCGCCGAAGACGGCGACATCCGGGCGGACCAGGCCGAACAGCTTGGCGACCACCGTGAGCACCCCGGCGAAGTGTCCGGGGCGGGCGCGGCCCTCCAGGGTGTCGGCGCGCGGGCCGGGGTCGATCCGGACCTGGGGCTCGCCGCCGGGATAGACCTCGGCGAGGTCCGGCGCGAAGACGACGTCCACGCCCTCGCGGGCACACACCGCGAGGTCGTCGGCAAGGGTGCGAGGGTAGCGGTCGAAGTCCTCGCCGGCGCCGAACTGCATCGGGTTGACGAAGATCGAGACGACCACCGCGCCGTCACCGACCCGCTCGCGGGCGAGCCGGATCAGGCTGCCGTGGCCCTCGTGCAGCGCGCCCATGGTGGGCACCAGCGCAACCTGTCGCTGCCCGGTCCCCCCACGCCCGCGCCACCCGCTGAGCAGACCGGCGAGCTCCGCCCGGGTCGCGGCGACGGCCGGCCGACCCGCTCGGTCGGTCACGGAGCCTCCGCGGTCTTCGCGGTCCTCGTCGTCCCTGCTGTCCTCGTCGTCTCGGTGTGGCGCGAAGTGGCGGTGGCGGCGTGCTCCGCCCGGTCGAGGAGCCGCTCGATCTTGGCCGCCCTGATCGGCAGCACCCGGCCGTCGGCGACGACCCTGGTCAGGGTGGCCCGGGCCATCGCGACGTACGACGGCAGCGTCTGCGGCGCGTTGGCGGCGATGTCCTCCAGGTGGGCGGCGACGGTGCCGGCATCGCCTCGCACGATCGGGCCGGTCAGGGCGTCGTCACCGGCGGCGAGCGCGTTGTCGAGGGCGGCACCGAGCAGCGGGCGCAGCGTGCCGGCCGGGTCGGTGGCACCGGCGGCAGCGAGGACCTCCATCGCCTCGGCGACCAGCGTGACCAGGTGGTTGGCCCCGTGCGCGAGACCGGCGTGGTAGAGGGTGCGCATCTCCTCGGGAACCCACATCGGCCGGCCGCCGAGGTCGGCGGCGACGCGCTCGGCGAAGGCGCGGTCGGCGGGGGTGGCCGCGGTCAGGCCGACGACACAGCCGCCGAGCCGGTCGAGGTCGACCGCCGTGCCGGTGAAGGTCATCGCCGGATGCAGCGCTATCACCCGGGCGCCGACGCGGCGGGCGGGCTCGAGCACCGCCAGGCCGTGCCGGCCGGAGGTGTGCACGACGTACTGCCCCGCACCGATGGCGCCGGCGTCGGCCATCGTGGTGACCACGTTGCCGAGCATGTCGTCGGGGACGGTGAGCAGCAGCACGTCGCTGGCCCGGGCGACCGCGGTGGGCTTGTCCATCCGGACGCCGGGGAGAAGCGCCGCCGCCCGCTCCCGGGAGGCGTCCGACTCGCCGGCGACGGCGACGATCTCGTGTCCGGCGGCTCGAAGCGCCGCCGCCAGTACGGCGCCGACGCGACCCGCGCCGACGACACCAACCCGCATGGGGGTCTGGTCCATGGTTGCTGACCTTTCGTTCCAGTCCCGCCGACCACTCCTCGCGGAGCCGGCTCGGGTACCGGACGTTGTGCCTGCGTTCGGTCGTGCGACCGAGCGTGTCCACGGTACGTCGAGCGGCGCCGGTGCCGAAACCGCCGGGGCCTGTGGCTCCGGTCACAGGCCCCGGGTGGGGGCGGCTGGGGGTGGCTGGGGTAGTGCTGCCGGGACCGGGGGGTAACACGTTGTCCGCGGTGGGTAACACGTCGTTTGCCTAGGTAGCAGCATGTTGCGACACGCTGCTACCTAGGCGGACAACGTGTTACCCACCGCAGGCGTCGCCGGCGCGACCGACCCGATGCCGCATGAATTCCGGCCGAGAATCGTGCACAGCGGCCATTCGTGACGCGGATATGCACAGCCACGCGGCGCGTACGAACGAGACGTCACGGTTCCATGGACCGTGAGCGCATGCGAGGTCGCGTACGCGCCATCATGGCCACCAACCAGGGATTGATCACCCGCGAGCAAGCGGTCGATGCCGGCATGAGCGGATCCGAGATCGACCGATTGGTGCGCAAGGGGACCTGGGTCGCCGTACGCCGAGGTGTGTACGCCGAGGCCGGACTGCTTGCGAGCGTGACAACGCCCGGCGCCAAGCAGCTCATCCGAGATCGGGCGGCCTGCCTCAGAATCCGTGTCCCGTTCGTTCGCAGCCACACGACCGCCGCGCTGGAGCTGGGAATCGCCATCCTGCTACCGCCGAAGCCGATGACCCACGTGACCCGCCCTTGCGTCGGGACACACAACACCTTCGGGATCAAACACCATCTCGCGCCGTACTCGAAGGACGACGTGGTCGAAGCCGGCCGGTTCGAGGTGCTCGGCATGGCGCGGACCGCGGTCGACATCGCCCGTGAGTACGGCGAGCCGTACGGCCTCGTGGCAGTGGATCGCGTGCGGGCGATCGGGGTCGGCAAGGACGAACTGCAGGCCGTGATCGAAGGGATGCGGTTCTGGCCGGACCGGCGAGCCGCCATCGATGCGGTCGAGCTCTCTGTAGCCGACTCCGAGAGCGTCGGGGAGACTCTCGGGCGTGTTCTTCTGACCGAGATGGGCTACACCGTCCACACTCAATTCGGGCTGAGCGATGGCCGCCGCACCGCATGGGCCGACATGCGAGTCGGGCGCCATCTGATCGAGTTCGACGGTCGCGTCAAGTACCGGAGCTCCGAGTTCGGCGGACTCGCGCCGGTCTCCGCAGAGCAGGTGGTGTACGACGAGAAGGTGCGTGAGGACTTCCTGCGCGGTTTCCACCTCGGCATGTCCCGAGTCGGCTGGGCGGACGTCTGGGGACCTGGCCGCGAGGCCGCGAAGACTCGCCTGCGACGCGAGATCGAGGCGACGAACCGGCGCTACGGAGTCTCGATCGCGGACCTGGCGCCGTACATCATCACCCGTCGTAAACCGGCCATCTGACCCGGCTGCTGGGCGGGCCGGAGCTCTGGCCGTGCGGCCGGCGGATCCTGTCGTTGGCTGGGGGGGAACACGTTGTCCGCGTCGGGTAACACGTTGTCCACCTAGGTAGCAGCATGTTGCGACACGCTGCTACCTAGGCGGACAACGTGTTACCCCCCAGCCGACGACCCAGCCAGCGACCGGAACCGTCGGCGGGCGTGCCGAAGAGGCGACCCACAGAGACGACGACCGGGCCCGAGCCCAGGACGACGGTGCACAGGTCCAGGCCCGGGAGGTGACAGTCGGAGCCAGCACCGCCTGCACCGGCAGCACCGGCAGCACCAGCAGCACCAGCAGCACCGCTTGCACCGCTTGCACCGCCTGAGGCACCGACGAGGCCGGCACGGACCAGCAGTTGCATCGGGGTACCGGTCAGCTTGGCGAGGCACTCGGTACGGGTCCACCTCGTCCAGAACCCGGCGGTCCCGAAGCGTGCCGCGAGGGCCGACGGGACCGGCCGGTCGATCTCGGCGTCGAGGGCCACCGGGGTCTCGTACGGTCCCGCCCAGGCGACGACCCGGCCGTCGCCGAGGTGGCTGCGCGCCGCGAAGCCGGCGAGCTCGGCGACCGAGCCGAGGAGCAGCGAGCCGGCCACCGGTGGCACCGACGAGCCGGCCACCGGGAGCACCGGCTCAGCTGGCGCCGCCACCGTCGATCACGATCGACTGGCCGTTGAGGTTGGTCTGCTCCAGGAGCAGCATCGCCACCACCGGGAGTACGTCGGCGGCGGTGGTCAGCCGCCCGGACGGCGTACGCCTGATGATCGAGTCGAGCTGGGTGGAGCCGAGCACCGCAGACATCTGTGAGGCGAAGAAGCCCGGCGCGACGGCGTTGACCAGCACCCGTCCGCCGAGCTCGCGCGCCAGGGACCGGGTCGCGGCGTCGAGACCGCCCTTGGTGGCGGAGTAGGCGACCAGCCCCGGATAGCCGCGCTGGCCGCAGATCGAGGTCACGTTGACCACTCGACCACGCCGGCCCCGGCCGAGCAGCCGGCGTACGACGTGCCGGGTGAGCACCAACGGGGCGGTCAGGTTGGTCTCGATGATCTGGTCGATCCGGTCCGGCGAGGTGTGCACGTGCAGCGAGTCCTGGCCGATGGCGGCGTTGTTGACCAGCCCGTCGACCACGCCGAGCCGCTCCTCGACCTGGCCCACGAAGACCCTGACGGCGGCCTCGTCGGTGATGTCGACCGCACCCACGTGCGCCGCGCCGGGATGCCGAGCGGCGAGTTCGGCCAGGTCCGGGGAGAGGCGGCGGGCGAACGCCGCGACCTTGACGCCGCGGCCGATCAGGTCGGCGGCGATCGCCAGGCCGAGACCGCGCGAGGCGCCGGAGACGAGGACCACCGACGAGGCCGGCACGGGTGACGAAGCAGGACCCGACCCAGGACCCGACCCAGGAACCTGCCCGCGAACCTGCCCGCGAACCTGCCCGCGAACCTGCCCGCGAACCTGCTCGGGCATCGGAGCGGGGATCTCAGACATCGCTCTTCAGGCTCTCCTTGACCGGGATGGCGGGCAGGACGCTGATTCGGCGCGGCACCGCATAGTCGGGCAGCCGGCCCGCGGCCCACCGGGTCAGGTCGGCGACGTCGAGGCCGCCGGACCGGTCCACCACCTCGGCCACCACCACGCTGCCGACCAGCGGCGCGCGCCGCCCGCGGACCGTCGCCCAGGCGACGTCCGGGTGGCTCAGCAGCACCTCGCGCACCCGGCCGGCCGACGCCTTGGCGCCACCGACGTTGATCTCGTCCCGGTCGAGCCGCCCGGTGATCAGGATCCGATCGCCCTCACGGCGGACCGCGTCGCCGGTGGCCACCTCGCCGGCCAGGCCGGCCCCATGGTGTGGCGAGCTGATCAGCAGCTCGCCACCCTCGGGGCCACCGACGATCCGAAGCCGGGGCCGACCCGGCGTCTCGCGGTCGAGCCAGCCGGCCGGGAACCCAGCCCGTCCGTCGTGCACCACGATCGAGGCGCCCACCTCGGAGGAGGCGTAGATCCAGGAGATCCGGGCGGCCGGGAACACCGCCCGCAGCTCGTCGAGCACCGCCTGGTCGACCGGTTCTCCGCCGAGGGTGATCTGCCGCAGGCCCAGCCGGGCCAGCGCCGGGCCCTCGCCGATCAGCGCGCGCCGCCAGAACGTCGGCGTGCCGGAGACCGCCGTGACGCCGTACGCGGTCGCGGCCGGCGTCCACTCGTCCCGGCCGGGGTCGAGCATGACCAGGTCCTGGCCGGGGACGCCGAGGCCGAGGGTGACCAGCTGCCACCAGGCGTAGGAGCCGGGCAGGTACGGACACAGCCAGGTCTGCGGCGGCCGGCCCGCGGTGACGGTGGTCAGTGAGGCCAGGGTGTGGCCGATGCGCTTGGGTCGCCCGGTCGAGCCGGAGGTGAGCAGCCACAGCCGGCCGGGCTCCCCCGGACGCGTCGCCGTCGGCTCGGTGCGTACGCCGCCCGCCATCACCGCGAACCCGTCGGCCGTCAGCTCGGCACGCATCGTCTCGTCGAGCCGTCCGGCCGTGGTCAGCAGGGTCTCCGCGCCGGCCCGGGCGTGCCCCAGGACGATCGGCAGCGCCTCGGCGTTCCCCACCACGCCGTACGCCGTCGGACCGCCGTCGGGAACGAGGTCACGCCCGGCCGGGCTCAGCTCCGCCCACGTCGTACGACGCCCGGAGCCGGCGAAGACGACGGCGTTCCCGCCGGCGTCACCGGGGCGGCGAGGACTCACGGGGCCGCCTGCAGGTCGACCATCAGGTCGAGCACGTCGGCGACGGTGCGGACGGCACGCAGCCCGGCCGCCTCGAAGTTGAGCTCGCCGCCGATCTCGTCCTCGACCCGCAGGGCGAGCTCGGAGAAGTCCAGCGACCGGAACCCGATGTCACCGAGCGCGGTCACCGCATCCGCCTCCTCGGCCGGCAACGCGGCTCCCTGCACGCTGAGCACCTGGGCCATCAGGTCGCGGATCGCGGCACGGTCGAGGGTCTGCATGGTCGCGGACACTACCCACGATCCGGGCCCGCGCTCGCCCCGGATCGGGCCTTTCGCACAGGCGTCACGAGGCCGCCATCGTCCGGCCACTCCCGCGTCGCGGCGCGGACACCGACCGGCCATCCGGGAGCGACACAACGGCAGCGGACAGCAGGCCACCGACAGCGACCGAGGAGGACCATGCTGCGACCGGCCACCGACGCCGACCTGCCCGCGATGCTCGCCTGGCGCAACCAACGGGCCAATCGCCTGGCCAGCCTCACCCAACACGTCATCTCCGCCGAGGAGCACGCGGCCTGGTGGGCCCGCACCGGCGGCGACCCGTCCCGGCGGGTGCTGATCTTCAGCCACGCCGAGCGGCCGCTGGGCGTGGTCACGTTCGGCGACATCACCGACCGGGAGGCCAGCTGGGGGTTCTATCTCGACCACGAGTCGACCACCGCCGACGGCATCGCGCTGCTGGCCTGGACGGGGGTGATGCGCGAGGCGGTCGGCTACGCGTTCGCCGAGCCGCCCGACGGGCTGGGCGTCGAGCGGCTCACCGGCGAGGTGCTGGCCGAGAACGAGGCGGTCCGCGCGATGAATCGTCGCTTCGGCTTCACCGAGCAGACACCTCGGATCCGTCCGGTGGGGGGAGCGTTGCGCGAGGTTGTCCCGATCAGCCGGCAACGGGAAGGAGCGCGGTGACCGCGTCGCGGGAGTTGAGCGTCGGCTCGCAGGCCATCGGCGCCGACCACGAACCGTTCGTGATCGCGGAGATGTCCGGGAACCACAACGGCGACCTGGAGCGCGCACTGGACATCGTGCGCGCGGCCGGCGAGGCGGGCGCGCACGCGCTCAAGATCCAGACCTACACCGCCGACACGATCACCCTCGACGTCGACTCTCCGCTGTTCCGGCTCTCCGCCGACCATCCGCTGTGGCCCGGCCGTCGGCTGCATGAGCTGTACGACGAGGCACACACGCCGTGGGAGTGGCACGAGCCGATCTTCGCGCTGGCGGCCGAGTTCGGCATGGTCGGCTTCAGCGCCGCCTTCGACCCGACGGCGGTCGACTTCCTGGCCGGCCTCGGCGTACCGCTGATCAAGTCGGCGTCCTCGGAGATCACCGACCTGCCGCTGATCCGGCGGATCGCCGAGACCGGTCTGCCGATGATCATCTCCACCGGCACCGCGACGCTCGGCGAGATCGACGCCGCCGTCCGTACCGCGCGGGCGACCGGCAACGAGCAGATCCTGGTGCTGGCCTGCACCGCCTCCTACCCGGCCCCGCCGGAGTCCACCAACCTGCGCGGCCTCCCGGTGCTGCGCGGTGCCCTGGACATCGCTGTCGGGCTCTCCGACCACACCACCGGGATCGGTGCCGCGGTGGCCGCCGTCGCGCTCGGCGCGGTGGCGATCGAGAAGCACCTCACCCTCGACCGGGGCGACGGCGGGGTGGACTCCGCGTTCTCGCTGGAGCCCGATGAACTGGCCGCGCTGGTCCGTGAGACCCGCACCGCGTGGCAGGCCCTGGGTGAGGCCCGGATCGGCCCCAAGGCGGTCGAGGCCGAGGGGCTGCGCTTCCGTCGCTCGCTGTTCGTCACCCGCGACGTCACCGCCGGCGAACCGGTCGGAGCCGACAACGTGCGCTCGGTGCGTCCCGCGGACGGGTTGCCACCCGCCGAGTTCGACCGGGTGGCCGGGCGATCGTTCCGCAGCGATGTGCCGGCCGGGACGCCGCTGTCGTGGGACCTGTTGTGACCGTTCCGCGATGCCTGCCCCCGAGCGTCGCGGAACGGCTGTGGCGTCACTCCGAGACCCGGATCGTGGTGCTCGACGAGATCCGGGTCGCGTTCCTGCCGATCCCGAAGTCCGGTTGCACCTCGATGCTGTGGACCCTCGCCGGGCTCGCCGGCCTCGGACCCGACGACTTCGCCGGCTCCACCCAGGCCGAGGTGACCCGGGCGATGGCGGTGCACGACATGACCAGATGGTCGCCGCGCCACCGCTGGCACGAGCTGAGCGCCGAGCGCCGAGCCGAGATCCTCGGCGCCGAGGACTGGCTGCGGTTCACCATCGTGCGCGACCCCGCGGCGCGGCTGTGGTCGGCGTGGCAGTCCAAGGCGCTGCTGGCCGAGCCGCGGTTCGTGGAGCGGTTCGGGTCGGCGCCGTGGTTCCCGCGCGGAGTGAGCGACGCCGACCGGCTGGTGGGCGCCTTCCGAACCTTCGTCGCCGCGCTGGACACCGATCCGGAGCGGGCTCCGCACGATGCGCACTGGGGAAGCCAGACCGGCCTGCTGGGCGGTTTCGCGCCGACGTACGTCGGCCGGGCCGAGGCACCCGAGGCGAGTCTCGACCGGCTGCGCGACCACCTGGTGGCGCAGGGGGTCGACCCGGACGTCCTGGCCACCGACGTACCTCGGGAGAACGAGAACCCGATCGGGTTCCACCCGGGCGTGTACGACGAGCCGGCCGGGGTCGCGCTCGCCCGGATCTTCGCCGACGACCTGGCCGCCTGGCCACCGGCGGAGCGGTCCGCGGCAGCCGACTACGACCGATGGGCCCTCCACGCCGAGCAGCAGCTGCCGCTGGTGGCGGCGCTGGTCGAGCGACACCAGCGCATCGCGGAGCTGCTCGCCGCGCACGCGCGGGCGATCCGTCGGGCCGAGCGCGCCGAGCTGGCGGAGGCCGACCTGCGCGCGTCTCGCTCGTGGCGGGTCACCGCGCCGCTGCGCGAGGTGCAGGGACGGCTGTCATCGGCCCGGAGCCGGGTCGCCATCGACCGGAAGAGGAACATGTGAGCGCGCAGAAGGTGATCCTGCACGTCGGGGCGCCCAAGACCGGGACGACGTACATCGAGAAGATCATCTGGCGCAACCAACGTCGGTTGCTGCGCCAGGACGGGATCTGGATGCCGGGGCGCTCCAAGTGGGATCACGACGCCCTGATGGGCGACGTGCGGGGAGGGATGTGGCGCACCCCCAGCAATCCGTGGACCTGGCACCGGTTCGTCGACGAGGTCCGCCAGCGCGAGGAGACGGCACTGGTCAGCAAGGAGATGTTCGCCGGGGCCACCCGCGATCAGATACGCGCCGCCCTGTCACCGCTCGCCGAGTGCGAGGTGCACGTGGTGGTGACCTGCCGCGCCCTGTCCGGTGCCCTGCCGTCGGCGTGGCAACAGAACCTGAAGGCCAATCACAAGCTCCCGTTCACCGACTTCCTCACCGAGATCGAGACCGGCGCCCGGCACGGCTTCTGGCGCCACCACGACCCGGTGAACATCCTCGGCCGGTGGGGCGAGGAGGTGCCGCCCGAGCGCCTGCACGTGGTCACGATGCCGGCCTCCAAGGGGGATCCGACGCTGCTGTGGAAACGGTTCGCCTCCGTCCTCCAAGTTGATCCGGAGCGCTACCTCACTCCGGACAGCGCGGCCAACGAGTCGCTCGGTGCCGCCCAGGCAGAGCTGCTCCGCCGGGTGTCGATCGAACTCGACGACGAGTTCGTGCTGCGCGAGCCCTGGCGCCTCAACGTGCAGCAGCCGTTCATCCAGCCGGTGCTGCTGCAGGTCGGCGAGCGCACGAAGTTCGGCATACCGGCTCGCTACCACGATTGGGTGCGGGAGCAGTCGGCCCGATTGATCGAGGGCCTCAGGGCCCTGGAGTGCGACTTCGTCGGCGACCTGGCCGACCTCGAGCCACGGCTCGACCCGGCGGCGATGGCGCCCGACGAGGTCGACGAGACCTCGATCAACCAGGTCGCGGTGGCGGCGATCGCCGAGCTGCTCCGGCTCCGCGCGCGACAGACCCGAGAGGATGCCGAACCGGCCGAGGTGGCCGGACCGGCCGCCGCGCCGCCGGCCGACCAGCCACCGGCTCGGTGGCGTGAGGTCCGGCGGTCGGTCGTACGCCGGAGTCGGCACGCCGCTTCGGCCATCCGCCGCGCCGCCGGGAGCACCGCACGGTAGGCCGGGCACACCGGTGCGTCAGCGCGACACCTCCGCCAGCACCTGCCGCAGGAACCGGCCCTCCCGCGTCCAGTCCACCCGGTAGGTGGCGTGGAAGTCCCGCTCGCCGGTGGCGCGTGCCGCACACCACGCCACGTCGACGCGGTGTCCCCGGACGGAGGCGATGAACCACTCGTTCTGGGCGGTGTAGGTCTCCGGACAGATCAGGATCAGATGCTTCGGCGTCTCGGCGAACATCAGTGTGAACAGACCGCTGCCGGCGTAGCCGGCGATCACCTCGGCCCGGCGGAAGAGCTCGACCTGGGCCTCGAACGGGTGCTCCTCGGGATGGACCACCTCGAAGCCGTGCCCGACGAAGAGCGCCTCGACCTCCGCGGCGTTCTCGCAGGCCCGCAGGCGGGTACGCCGGGAGACGAAGATCCGCCGAGGAGCACGCCCGATCGCCAGCTCACCGGTCGTCGGCCCACCGGTCGTCGGCCCACCGGTCGTCGGCCCACCGGCGGCCGGCCCACGGGCCGCCAGCGCCACACCGACCCGGTCCCAGAGGTCGGTGATCTCCGGATGGAGATAGCCGGGCTGGGCGAACATCGGGGTCGCGGCGAGCAGCGTCCGGACGCGAACCGGCCGGTAGCAGAAGGTGATCCGGTCCTCGCCGACGCCGAAGGTGCGCAGGAGCGCCCGCTCGTGGGCGGTCAGGTCGCGTTCCTTGTTGCTGCTGGTGGCCATCAGGATCCTCAGTCCGGGGTGCCGCGCCCGGGCCTCCTCCCAGGCCCACATCCTGGAGAGCATCTCGGTGAGCACGTGGCCGAAGTGCCCGCGGAACTCCGAGTCCCAGTAGAAGTGCGGCTCGTCGAGCTCCTCCACGCTCGGCGGCGCCGGCTCCCCGGTCGGGTGCGGCCGCGGTCGCGCGGCCAGGTCGGCGATGGTCGGGGCGAACCTGTTCTGCGATCGCGGCCGGGTCGGCCGGCGGAACGACTCCGGCAGGATCACCGGATCGCTGAGCAGCACCCCACCCGGGCGGCAGGTCACCTCGAGGTACTCGCGCAGCCGGGCCGGTGGAGCCGCGAAGCGTCGCCGCCAGCTGCCGGCCCGCGACGAGTCGCTCTCCCGCAGCACGGAGCGGGACTCGAACCGGGCCGCCGGGCGGCGTACCACCTCGGCACCGCGGTCCGGCCGGCGGTCGAGCCAGCGCTCGGTCGCCCGGTCGTCGAGGCGGACATACGTGTGCAGGTCGTGGTGGATCACCAGCGTGTTGCCGATCAGCTCCACCTCGCGCCAGGCGGCGCGCAGGTGTGCCACGTCCTGGCGGCGTACGTCGGCCGGCGGCTGCTCGCCCACGCCACGGTCGATCAGCCGGGCGAGGTGGCGCAGCGTGCTCTGCTCCGGACTGGTCACGCCGGTGCGCACCCGGCCGACGACCAGCACGCCGCCCTTGGCCAGCGCCAGCGACAGCGGGATCGCCAGCCGGCGGCGCAGCTCGGGGTCGGCGACATCGAGCACGATCACCTGCCAGCGACGATCGGCGAGGCGTTGACGGAGCCGGCGCGGACCGGCGTCGGCGCGCAGGAACCGACCGGGCACGACCAGTGACCCCAGCCGCTGGCCCGCGTCGTCGCCGACCACCAGCAGCTGCCGCTCCGGGTCCGCGGGGTCTCCGGCGAGCCGGTCGAGCAGCCGGAGCAGACGACGTTCGGGGCGATCCGGCTCCCAGCCCGCTGCCCGGGCGGCCGGCACCCACCTGGCGGCGTCGACCGGGGCCATCTCCTGCTCAATGTTCGGGCCGAGGCGCCGAGCGACTCCGTCGCGCAGTCGCCTGAGCACTCGGGTCATCCGGGTCACTCGTGCGGCAGCCCGAGCTGGGCCTCGATCCGGCGCAGCCGCTCCTCGTACCGGGTGAGCGCGCTGAGCCGCACCCGGATCCGGCGATGCTCGTCCTGGATGGTCGCCACCAGCCCGCGGGCCTGGCTCAGTGCGGTCGGGTCGGGCGCCGTCGGATCCGCCGCCGGATCTGTCACCGCCGCAGCTGGCGCGGCCGGGTCCGTCGCCGCATCCGGCGCGAGCTGGTCCAGCGCCAATCGCAGCCGCTCCACCTTCGTCTCCAGCGCCGCCAGCTGCGGCGCCAGCCGATTGACCTCGCGGGAGGAGAACTCCGCGTCCCGGGCCGCCTTGGCCGACTGCTGCACGCTCACCTGGGCACGCTCGGTGAGCCCGTCGACCCGG
Source organism: Nocardioides sp. (assembly GCF_047606145.1). Lineage (GTDB taxonomy): Bacteria > Actinomycetota > Actinomycetes > Propionibacteriales > Nocardioidaceae > Nocardioides. Next base: position 16,972 of record NZ_JASGET010000154.1, read on the forward strand.
GCACGGACCCGGACGATCTGGTCGGTGGCCTCCCGACCGCTGCACCGGCGCAGTGCCCGGCGTACCCGGTCCCGACCTCCCCGCGCCGTCGCCCGCAGCCGCCGGCTCAGCCCGGACCCCGCCGGCAGGACCCGGCGCTCGCCGTCCTCGCCCACGGAGTCGGCCGTCTCTTCTCGTCTCATCGCAAGAACCGTGCCTTCCCCTCGTCGATCCAACTACGCATGAGGGCCCCCTCGGGGCCGATGTGGTGGGCGCCGCCGATCGGCGAGACGTCGCCGGCCTGATGCCGCCAGCTGGTCTGGTCGGGGTCATCGACCATGGAGAAGCCGGCGAAGCAGAGATCCGCGTCGGGGAAGCAGGTGCGTGCGATCCAGAGCGCCATCATCCCGGTGGTGGGCACACAGACCTGCTCCTGCCACGGCTCCGCCAACGCGTCGAGCAGCGGCAGGGTGAAGCGATGGTTCGGCACCGCCAGGTAGCCGAGGTCGTCGGGCCACCAGCGCGGCCACTCCTTGACGTAGCGCGCCAACGGTCGACGGGCGTAGATCCGGGACGGCTCCGTGACCAGGTAGGCGACCTCGGAGTAGCGCGCGTAGGAGAACTCGGTCGCCAGCAGGCCACGGCTGAAGACCACCCCATGCACCCGGCTCCCCTGACAGCGCGGCTCGCCGGGACGGTCCAGCACGAAGCTGTTGCAGCGCAGCACCAGGTCGGCGGCGTCGATCTCGTCGGCGCGCGCCGCACTCGGCGCCAGCGGCGCGTTGCCGACCACCGCGACCCGGCGCACCGGGCCGGCGGCGTACGCCGTCAGCAGCTCGCCGACCGGGTCGGTGCTCCCTGGCCCGGTGCTCCCTGGCCCGGTGTCGCGTGGTTCAGCCATCGGCCACCGTCAGTCCGAGCCGCGCCATCCGGCCGATGCTCACCCGTACCTCGCGGCCGTCGACCACCACCGGTGCGGGCAGCAGATGGGCGAGCGCGACATCGAGCAGGACCGGCTCGTCCTGACTCCCGGCCAGCCCCGGAACGAGCAGGTCCCAGGGGGTGGGGGCATGGCCCTCGGTCTCGACCTCGAGCGCATCGCGCTCCTTGACCAGCGCCGACAGGTCGACCTCGACACCGAACCGATCACCCGTCCAGGTCACCGGCAGCTCGAGGACGATCGGGTCCGCGGGCGTGACGTAGCGCCGCAGCCGAAGGCTCTGCCACCTCGGCCCCTGCCGGTCGACGCGGCCGTCGATCCGGGCACGTACGCCGGCGAAGGCGATCCGGTCCACCAGCGGATGGGCGAACTCCTCGTGCACGGTCAGGTTGCCGCCGGCCCCGGGCAGCAGGGTGACCCGGCGGCTCCCGACCACGGTGCTGACCGCGCCGACGCGGGTGGGGGTCAGCAGCCCCACCGGCGGCGCGGTCCCGATCGCCAGTCGGGCGGCCCACACGGTGCGCTCGGTGAGCCGGTCGTGACTGCCGTGCTCGGCGAAGGCCCGGGCGCTCACCCGGGCGCGGAACCGGCCGTCTCCCGTGGGCCGGTCGAGCTCGACCGCGACGCTGTCGCCCCCGCCGGCCACGCCGAACCACATCACCGGCGTCCCGCCGGCGCCGTGGGTGCCGGTGATCACCAGGTCACCGTCGCCGCCCAGCTCCACCGCGGTGACCAGGTGGGGCGCTCGCCGTACCGTCACGCCGAAGGCGCCGCCCGACCGCTGCGGCTTGGCCCACAGGCCCGGCCGCAGCTCGTGCTGCTCCGTCCACCGGGTCCGGGGTCCGTCGTACTCCCGCGCGGGCCCGCGGACGGTGAGCCCCTGGGCGCGGACCTCGAACTGCACCGTCCAGTGCCCCGCTGCCTCGGCGAGGAGGGCGATCGGGAACCGGACCTCCACCATCCGACGGGTCGGGGTAGGCCCCGGGCGTTGCGACACCGCGACCGGGTGCAGGCGTCCGTCCGGCCCGCACAGCCGCGCGCGCACCGCCGGCGCCTCCGTCAGCGAGAGGGTGCTCACCCCGACCCGGCACTCGATGACCGACTCGCTGCCCTCGAACCGGGCGTCGGTGACGCAGGCGTCGAGGGCGAGCCGGCGATGGTCGACCCGGAAGACGTCGAGCGGCACCCCGACCGTGCGATCGTCGAGGAACGGCAGCACGCGGTAGTAGCGCGGCCGCAGCCGACCGCGCCGGACGACCGGTCCGGCGGTGCCGTGCCGGGCCCGGTGCGCCACCAGCTGTTCGAGCTCGGGCAGCCGGCCGGCGGCGACCAGCTGTGCCTGCACCCTGTCGAAGGGCCCAATCCGGGCGACCTGGCGGGGGTCGATCCAGGCCAGCAGCCGCTGGGCCAGGTCCAGGATCTCGGGGTGCTCGCCGGCGTCGTTGCGGTGCAGCGCGGCGACCACCGCCGGCAGATCGATCTGCAGGAAGTGTCGTTGCACCTGGCCGAGCAGCTCGGGCGCCTCGGCCGCGACGAAGTCGAGCACGCCCAGGTCGGAGTCCACCCGGTCGCGGAGGTTCGCGATCTGCCACACCCGTTGGGTGATGGAGAGGTCGCCGCCGTCGCGCTCGCGCCAGTAGTAGACCGGCGTCGCCAGCACGTCGACCTGGGTGGCGAGCACGTGGCTGCGGATGGTGACCGGATAGTCCTCGTACAGCCCGGCCGGATAGCGCAGCCGCCGTTGCTCGAAGAAGCTGCGGCGGTAGACCTTGTTCCACGCCATCCGGTCGAGCGCGAGCGGCTTGAACGCGCGCACGTGGGTGGCCAGACGCTCCCGGGCGAACGGGACCCGGTGCACCCAGGAGTCGCGCACGCCCTGGTCGTTGAACCGGCGTGCGTCACCGGCCGCCAGGTCGGAGCCGGTGCGCTCCAGGCTGCCCACCATCCGCTCGTAGGCGCGCGGCGGGACGGCGTCATCGGAGTCCACGAAGGTGAGGTACTCCCCGCGCGCCTGCTCGGCCCCGGTGTTGCGGGCCGGCCCGAGTCCGGCGTTCTCCTGCCGCACGATGCGGAACCGGTCGTCGGCCGCGGCATACCGCTCCGCGATCGCCAGGCTCCCGTCCGGTGAGCCGTCGTCGACCAGGATGGCCTCGAAGTCGGTCAGCGACTGGGCGACCAGCGAGTCCAGGCAGGTGGCGAGGTAGCGCTCGACGCCGTAGAACGGCACCACCACGCTGAGGGTGGGCCTCACCGGCGGCTCCCGGCCGACGCCGAGGCCGGGCCCGGGACCGGTCGCCGGTCCGGTACGCCGACCAGCGCATCGGCCACCCGGACCCGACCGTCCCCGTCGACCGCCCGCCACCCGGCCCGGCGCAACGCGGTCCGACGTCCGGGGTCGGTGAGCAGACCGGCCAGCGCGGCGCAGGCAGCGGGACCGGACAGCTCCGCGGGCGTGCCGAGACCGACCCCCAGGCCGGCGTCGAGCAGCCTGCGGTAGCCGATCCGCTGGTTGTCGGCCACCCGGACGAAGGCCACCGCCGCGCCCAGGGCGAGCAGCTCCCAGCTGGACGTGCCGGCGGCGCTGATCACCACGTCCGCCCGCGCCACCCGGGCGGCCAGATCGTCGACCGGCCCGGTGAGCTCGATCCGCTGACCCGGCGCCGGGACGACCTCCTCGGCGGCCGCCGACAGCTCCGGCCGCGCCACCACCACCGTCAGCTCACACGGCACCCCGGTCGCCGCGACCAGGCGTGTCACCGGCGGCGCGACCCCGGCGGCGTCGGTGCCGCCGAAGAAGGCGAGCACCCGCGGCGGCGTGCCCACCTCCGCCGGAGGCACGGCCGGTCGGTGCCGGCGGACGTCGTCGCGCAACAGCACGTAGTCGAGGCCGGCCAGGCGGATCGAGCCGGCCGGGCGAGGCCGGTCCTCCGCCTCGGCACCCAGGTTCTGATCGAGGTAGACGTCGGCCGCGCGCCGGGCGGGACCGCCGTCGCCGTCATCGCCACCGTCATCGCCATCCACCACCGCGAGCAGTCGCCGGCCCGGCGCCCGTAGCTCGGCGTAGGTCGACGGCGGCAGGCGATAGGAGTCGACCACCACCACGCTCGGCGAGGTCTCGGCGACGAGCCGGCGCGCGGTGGCCGGATCGGCCGGCTCGGCGCGCAGCTCGATCCCGCGTCGTACGACGGCCTCGGCGGCCCAGCCGAGGTCGCCACATCGGTCGAGGTCGGCGAGCATCGTCACCGCCATCCCGCGGCCGATCAGCTCCTCGGCGAGCGCGAGGCAACGCATCACATGGCCGACGCCCAGCGCGGGGCCGGCGTCGCAGATCATCGCCACCTCGGCGCCGACCGGACTGCTCACCCCCCGATCCTGCGGGATCGGCGCCCCGCGACCAATCGGATCCGGCCCGTTTGGCACGCTCGCCATCGCATTGTCGCCGACCCGCCACATCCAGGTCACCATCGGTTTCCGCCGGGACCGGAACATCGACGATCGTGACGGCCTCTGCACTGGTCCCGGACCCCCTCCTGAGCGGTGCCAGCATCCTGGTCACCGGCGGCACCGGGTCGTTCGGCAAGGCGTTCATCCGCTACGCGTTGGACCGGCTGGACCCGAAGCGCCTGGTCGTCTTCTCCCGCGACGAGCTGAAGCAGTACGAGGTGCGGCACCTCTTCGACGACGACCCGCGGCTGCGCTGGTTCCTCGGCGACGTCCGCGACCGGGAGCGGCTGCTGCGCGCGATGCACCACGTCGACTACGTGGTGCATGCCGCCGCGCTCAAGCAGGTCGACACCGCCGAGTACAACCCGTGGGAGTTCGTGAAGACGAACGTGATCGGCTCGCAGAACGTGGTGGAGGCGGCGATCGACGCGGGCGTGAAGAAGGTGGTGGCGCTCTCCACCGACAAGGCGTCGAGCCCGATCAACCTGTACGGCGCGACCAAGCTGACCGCCGACAAGCTCTTCGTCACCGGCAACCACTACGCCGCCGCCTACCAGACCCGGTTCGCGGTGGTGCGCTACGGCAACGTGATGGGCAGCCGCGGCTCGGTGATCCCGTTCTTCGCCAGGCTCGCCGAGCAGGGCAGGTCGCTGCCGATCACCGACCTGCGCTGCACCAGGTTCTTCATCACCCTGCCCCAGGCCGTGCAGATGGTGGTCGACGCCTTCGACATGATGCAGGGCGGGGAGCTGTTCGTGCCGCGGATCCCGTCGATGAAGGTCACCGACCTGGCGCAGGCGATCGCCCCCGGGGCGCCGATGCACGACATCTCGCTGCGCCCCGGCGAGAAGCTGCACGAGGAGATGATCAGCCCGGAGGAGGGCCGCCGCGCGGTCGTCGTCCGGGACGGGAGGTACTTCGTGATCCAGCCCGACCTGGCCACCTGGGGGTACCAGCCGCCCGCCGACGGGAAGCCGGTGCCGGACGACTTCAGCTACCGCTCCAACACCAACGAGGAGTGGTACACCCAGGACCAGATCGCCGCGATCATCGACGCCGGGCTGTGACCGGCGATGCTGCCCTACGGACGCCAGTCCATCGACGAGGAGGACATCGAGGCGGTCGTCGCCGTGCTGCGCAGCGACTGGCTGACCACGGGGCCGGCGGTGAGCGCCTTCGAGGAGGCCCTCGGCGCGCTGGCCGGCGGGTTGCGGTGCGTGAGCACGACCAGTGGTACGGCGGCCCTCGACCTCGCCTACGCCGCCGCGGGCGTCGGCCCGGGCGACGAGGTGGTCACCACCCCGATGACCTTCGTGGCCACCGCGTCGACGGCGTCGCGCCACGGCGCCCGGGTGATCTTCGCCGATGTCGAGGAGGACACCGCGCTGATCGACCCGGCCGCGGTCGCGTCCGTGACCTCGGGCCGCACCGCCGTGATCGCCGCCGTGGACTACGCCGGTCATCCGGCGGACTACGACGCGCTGGCACCGATCGCCGCGCGATGCGGAGCGCTGCTGCTCGCCGACGCCGCGCACTCGATCGGCGGCAGCTACCGCGGCCGGCCGGTCGGCGCGCTGGCCGATCTGACCACCTGCTCGTTCTTCCCCACCAAGAACATGACCACCGCCGAGGGCGGTGCGGTGCTCTTCGCCGACCCCGAGCTGGCGCGTCGCGGACGGGAGTTCGGCAACATCGGGCTGGTGCGCGACCCGTCCCGGTTCGAGATCGGGACCGAGGGCGGATGGCACCAGGAGGTGCACGAGTTCGGGGTCAACTATCGGCTCAGCGACCTCGGCTGTGCGCTCGGCCTGGCCCAGCTGGGTCGGCTGGCGCGGTTCACCGCGAGACGGCGTGAGCTGGTGGCGCGCTATCGGGAGGCACTGGCCGGAGTCGACGGCGTCGTGTTGCCGGTGCAGCGACCGGGGGTGGACCCGGCCTGGCATCTGTTCCCGGTGCGGATCCGAGACGGCCGCCGGCGCGAGGTCTACGAGCGGATGCGCGCCGGCGGGATCGGCGTACAGGTCAACTACCTGCCGGTCTACTGGCATCCGGCGTACGCCGATCTCGGCTACCGCCGAGGGCTGTGCCCGCGCGCGGAGGCGTTCTACGCCGAGGAGCTCTCCCTGCCGCTGTATCCGGACCTGCGCGACGACCAGGTCGACCTGGTCTGCGAGACGCTGAGGGGGATCGTGTGAGCGCTCCCGACCCAGGCGTGCTGATCGTGACCCAGGCCCGGATGACCAGCACCCGGCTCCCCGGCAAGGTGCTCCGGCCGGCGGCCGGCGCGACGATGCTGGAGCATCACCTCTCCCGGCTGGCCGCCTCCGGCCTGCCGGTGGTGGTGGCCACCACCACCCACCGCACCGACGACCCGATCGTCTCGGTCGCCGAGCGCTGCCGGGTCGTCGTGGTGCGCGGCAGCGAGGACGACGTGCTCGGACGCTACGGGCTGGCCGTCCGGGAGCACCGGCCGCACACGGTGGTCCGGGTGACCTCGGACTGCCCGCTGATCGACGGTGCGGTGGTGCGGGCCGGCGTGGAGGCGTACCTGCGGGTGGGGGACCCCGAGCTGTACGCCAGCAACACCCTGAGTCGGACCTATCCCCGCGGCCTGGACTTCGAGGTCTTCTCCGCGGCGGCACTGCTCGAGGCGGACGCGGCGGCGACCGAGCCCGCCCATCGCGAGCACGTCACCGGTTGGCTCTACGACGACCCGGACCGGCCCAAGCTCAACCTGCCGTGGCACCGGGACGCCTCGGCGTACCGGCTCACCCTCGACGTCGCCGACGACCTCCGCCTGCTGCGCCTCCTGATCGAGGAGCACGACGCCCTGCGGCTCGACGCCGCCGGCCTGGTCGACCTCCTCGACGCCCGGCCCGATCTCGCCGCGCTCAACGCCCACGTGGCGCAGAAGGCCGGCTGACCGGAAATCCCTCAGCTTCCGAGACTCTCCTCGATCTGCCGCAGCCTCTCCTCGAATCGCGCCGCGGCGCTGATCCGGGCACGGACCTGCTCCCGCTGACGCTGCAGCTCGTCCCACAGGCTGCGCGCCTCGACCTGGTCGAGCGCGTCCGCCGAGCCGTCCGGCCGCGGCGCGACCACCGGCACGCCCTCGACCCGCTCCCGCAGGCTCTCCACCCGCTCCTCCAAGGCGGCCAGCTGCGGACCGATCCGCGCCAGCTCACGCTCGTGCTCCTCGATCCGCGCCAACTGGCGGTCGAGTCGGTCGACCAGCTCCTGGCGACCGGCCAGGCGTCGCACGCGCTCGCGCACTCTGGCCTTGACCGCGCTCAGCGCCACAGCGTGGCCCGCCCCTCGGCGAGCCAGGAGCGCACCAGCTGTGCCTCCGCCTCGATCCGGTGCTCACGGGCGACCGGAGACCAGCCGCCGCCCTGGTAGGTCCAGCCGGTCTGGGTCGGGTTGTCGACGAAGGAGTAGCCGGAGAGCAGCACCTCGGCCTCGGGGAACAGCGTCACCGCCAGCCAGGCGGCCGTCAGACCGGTGGTCGGGGCGAGCCGCTCCTCGCGCCACGGCACGCCGAGTGACTCCCCGATCGGGGCCAGCACGTCCCGATTCGGCAACGGCACCATGCCGAGGTCCGCCGGCCAGGAGGCCGGCCACATCTCCGGATTGCCGTGGGCGCGCATCGGCTCGGCCAACAGGTAGAGCCGGTCGCGGTACCTGTCGAAGGTGTGCCGCGTCGGCCGGGTGATCCGGTTCCACACCACCACGTCGGCGCGCTTGCCCTGTGCCCGCGGGGTCTCCGGCTCGTCGAGCACGAAGCTGTTCACCCGGATCACCAGATCGGCGGCGTCGATCGCGTCCGCGCGCTCCTCGCTGGGCGCCAGTGGCGCATTGCCGAGTGCGGCCACGGTGCGCACCGATGTCCGAGCGGCGTACGCCGACATCAGGTCGCGCAGGTGCGAGAGGCCCTCCGGAACGCGAGCCCGAGTGATGACGGAGGCGGTCATGGGCCGATCATGGCAGCGATTCCGACCGCGAAGGGGTCCCGGCGCCAGGCTTCACCGAGTCGCCATCGAACGCTCCGCTCGGGGTCGGGGTCCGCTCACCTCGGCGTCCTCGGATGTTCACCTGCCCCAGCGGAGGTCCCGCGACCAACCGGCCGACGGACGAACCTCATGCGACACGGGAACGTGTGTCAGGGTTTGCCCATGCAACACGCCCCCCACGTCGTGCTCGTCGCCGGCCCGGGTCGCAGCGGCACGAGCCTGTTCACCGGTCTGCTGAGCAGGCTCGGCTACCACGTGCCGAAGCCGGAGGTCTCCGCCGGCCGGACCAACCCGCGCGGCTTCAGCGAGCCCCGGTGGGCCGTCGACTTCCACAACACGCTGCTGGAGAAGGCCGCGATCGCCGTCGACGACAGCCGCCCGGAGGCGTGGCAGCGCGCGACGTCGGTGGGCGAGCGAAAGCCCGTGTACGCCGAATTGCGCGAGTGGCTCGGCGCGCAGTTGGCCGAGAGCCCGCGGGTGGTGGTCAAGGACCCACGGATCGGCTGGTTTCTCGACCTCTATCGCCGGGTGGGCGAGGACCTGGGCGCGCAGACCTACGTGGTGACCCTGCTGCGCGACCCGGCCGAGGTGCTCAGGTCTCGCGAGCTCGCCTACGGGACCCGCACCACGCCGAGCGTGCGGGCGCTCGGCTGGGTCAACATGATGCTCGGGGTCGAGGAACACGCTCGCGACATCCCGCACGCCGTGGTGCGGTACGCCGACCTGCTGACCGATTGGCAGACCGCGCTCACCGACGCCGGGACCGCGCTCGGCCTCGACCTCGTCACCTCGGCGACACCCGACCAGATCGCCTCCGCGGCCGGCCTGGTCGATCCCTCGCTCCTCCGCTCGGCCGCCGACTGGTCCGAGATGGAGGTGGTCCCCCGTGCGGAGGCACTGACCCGGAGCGTCTACCAGACCTACGGCGATCTTGTCGGAGTCCCCGATGCCGCCGCTCTCGCCGCCGGACGGGCGGCGCTGGCCCAGGCCGCCGCCGAGCTCACCGCCTACTACGACGAGTGCTGGGAGATCAGCAGCCACCGACGCCGTCGACTGGTGCGGCGCGAGCGACGCAAGGCCGTCGCCGCGGAACGTGCCCGGGTCGCCGGCGAGGTCACCGACAAGATGGACGCCGCCGGTCGGTAGGAGTCCGGTGCACGGCCGAGCCGAGTCAGGCTCGGCCCGGTCGCACCACCCGCCCCAGCCGGCGCCGGCCGCGCCGGGCGACCTCGCGGATGAGCGCCGACGCAGGTGCTCGGTCGAGTGGCTCGCCCGACGGTGTCTCCCGGGTCTCCTGCCGGACCCGTCCGGTCGGCTTGTTTGCGCGCCGGATCGCGGCGGCGATGGTCGCCTCGATGCCACCGGCGGCGGCCTGGATGCCGATCACCTCGGGCGGTTCCCACGGGCCGAGCGGGGTGGCGGTCGCGGCGGTGTCGAGCCTGAGCCGGTCGGGGTCACCGACGACCGTCGTACCCGAGGTCGCCACCGCATCCGCGCGCTCGTCGCTGAGCCGCTCCAGCCGCGGCGACGCCCAGGCGGGCAGCACCGGCATCGGTGAGCCGAGCTCCCTGGCGACCGGCTGGCGCAGGCCGGTCAGCAGCCCCCGATGCACCAGCAGCCGCAGTTCCCTGTCGCTCCAACCCTGTCGTTCGAAGGCGAGGTTGACCTGGCGCAGCAGTTCGATGCGGTCCTCGGTCAGGCTGGCGTTCTTGGTCACCTCCGCAGCGGGGGTCAGCAGGCCGTTCGGCAGGCCGAGGAGCGCCTCGAAGGTGCGCGGTCCCTGCTCGCGGTCGGTGTCGTCGGAGACGATGGTGACGACCCGGTCGGCACCGACCAGGCCCTTCCACCTGCTCATCAGGTTCGTGACGCCGTACAGGTGCCAGAAGTCCCTGGCCGCCCGGGTGTCTCCGGCCGGCTCGATGACCTCGGCCAGCCAGTCCTGATACGGCTGAGTGAAGCCGTGCGTCTTGACCTTCTCCTGCCAGTCCGAGGGCAGCAGCGAGATCAGCCTGCGGATCGTCATCACCGCGTGGACCCGGTCCCGGCCGAGGTCCTCCACGAGCTTCCCGATGTGCTCCCGTCCGGTGCCGGCCAGGAACTCGCTGCTGATCACCACCCGACCCCGGTGTGCGCGCACCTGCTCGACGAGCTGGTGCCAGCGCGCAAGCGGCACCTCGGAGTGCCCGGTGGTCGACCGCCCTCGCAGCGCCCAGACCTCCTCATGATGATGGCGCCGGGGTCCGGGATAGAGGACCCCGTGGGCCGCCAAGTCGTCGCGATGCTGCGCAAGGGAGGCCTGCAGCGCGGTGGTTCCGGTCTTGTACGGGCCGAGATGCACCAGGATCGCGTCGTCCGGAAGGGCGCTGACCCCGACCGCTGACGGATGGATCTCGTCGCTGCTCATCGCTCCTCGTCTCTGCTCCGACGGCGACCACATTATGTCTGGCACGATCGTCTACGATGGCCGCGATGTCTGACTACGCCGGCGCGAGGCTCCAGCCAGGCGGTCGTCGTGATGGCGGTGGACCGGGGTCCACCGGGCGCGGCCCCCGATGAGCGGACTGAGCGGTCTGCGCAGGATCTCAGCCGAGTCGAAACGCCTGCTCCGAGGCGCAACCCGAGGCATCGAGCGGCGGCCCAACGGACTCCTGCGCAACCTGCGTCGCAATGCCGAGGTCACGGTGCGCCGTGCCACCGGCCGGGGTTCCTACGTCCCGGGGCTGCTCTCGGTCGTCGTCCCGGCGTACGGCGTCGAGGAGTACATCGCCGAGTGCCTGGACTCGCTGCGTGCACAGCACTATCTCCAGCTGGAGATCATCGTCGTCGACGACGGGACACCCGATGCCTCCGCCGAGATCGCTGCCGAGATCGCTCGGGAGGACCGGCGGATCCGGGTGGTGCGCCGACCCAACGGCGGGCTCTCCGCGGCCCGCAACACCGGCGTGGAGCACGCCGTCGGCGAGTTCCTGGTCTTCGTCGACGCCGACGACACGGTCGGTCCACAGGCGTTCAGCGCGGCCATCGAGTCGCTGGCCGAGTCCGGCTCCGACTTCGCCGTCACCAACTACGACCGCCTTGCGCGGGACGGCAAGCCGGTGCCGGCGGCCCCATGGATCCGACGCGCCCACGAACAAGCACACATCGGCGTCACGCTCGCCGAGTTCCCCGACGCCATGGTCAACGCGGTCGCCTGGAGCAAGGTCTACCGGCGACGGTTCTGGGATGCTGCCGGACTGAGCTTCCCGGTGGGCCGGCTCTACGAGGACCAGCCGGTCTCGATGGCGGCCTTCGGCACGGCCCGTGCCTTCGACGTGCTGCCGACGATCGGAGTGCACTGGCGGGTGCGGGGCGACGGATCCTCCATCTCGCAGGCGGCCGCCACGGTGACGAACCTGGCCGAGCACAACGAGGCGGTGCGCACCTCACTGGCCGCACTGCGCGAGGCCGGCCACCCCGAGGCCGCCGACCACCGGGTGCTGCAGTTGCTGGCGAACAACATGCCGTACTTCGTCCGGCACATCGCCGTCGCCGGCCAAGACTTCTGGAACCACCTGCGCGAGGGCATCGGCGAGCTGACCCACGGCATCACCCACACCACCTACCTGCGTGAGGTGCCGGCGATGGACAAGGTGCTCTACGAGCTCATCGTCACCGACCGGCGCGAGGACGCGATCGCGATCCTGGAGAACTACGGTCGCGACGTGCGGCGCTACCCGACCCGGGTCGGCGAGGACGGCGTCCACGTGGTCCTCCCGTACGCCGACCAGGTGGCCGAGGAGGCCACCCTGCTCGCCGACCGGGAGATCGATCTGGTGCACCGGCTGCTGCACGTCGCCTGGGAGGACGACCTGCTCCGGCTGGACGGCTGGGCCTACCTGAACTGCATCGACCTGGCCGAGCATCCACAGACCCTCGAGCTCACCCTGACCGACGGAGACCGGTTCCGACGCTCGTTGACCGTCAGTGCCCACCCTCAGCCGCGCGCCGACGTCACCGGACGGCACCTGTACAGCGACTACACGCCGAGTGGGTTCGAGGCGATCCTCGACACCTCCGACCTGCCCGACGGGGACTACCAGTTCGAGCTCCGGGTGAGCGTCGCCGGGCTGAGCGAGACCGGTCCACTGAACCAGCCCGCCGTCGCCGGATCGGCCGGCGTGGCCCACAGCCGTATCCTGCCGGGCGGCCGGGCGATGGTGCTCCGCCACGGCCGTCGGCGCGCGGCCGGGGCGGTCAACCCACTCGCGCTGCGGGTCTCCTCCAGGCCGGCCTGGGCCACCGCGACCCGATGGGACGGTGACACCCTGGAGATCGACTTCGAGGCAACCGACCCGCTCGTCGTTCAGCTGACGCACATCGATCGCGACCGGCCGTTCGTCGCGACCACCGCGACCCGCACCCGGTCGGGCTGGCGGGCACGACTCGACCTGTCCGGTCTCGGCGCGCAGCTCGTCGGCCTCAGCACCACCGAGCGGCGCCGACCGCTGCGGGTCAGGGTCCAGACCGGCGGCGGGGCCGTTCCGCTGCTCGCCCCGGCCGGCCTCGCGGCCTCGCCCGGCGTACCGGACCGGGACGCCACGCCACGGGTCCTCACCCGCGCCGGCACCGGCGAGCTCGAGCTCTTCGACTGGCTTCCGGTGGCCACCGGCTACCGGCTCACCGGCGACGACCTGAGCGTCGCGGTGAGCCACGCCGAGGAGCTTCCCGGGACGCCGGTGCTGCGCTCCAAGGTCGGTGACGTGCCGGGCACCGTCCAGGCCGGTCCGCGGCCGGGGATCAGCACACTGAGGTTCTCGATGACCCGGACGCACTGGGGCACGCCGGGTCTGGCGCTCCCGACGGATCGATATCTGATCGGCCTCACCGACGGCGCCTCGGACGAGGCGGACTGGGTGCCCGTCACGGTCGCGCCGCAGCTGCTCGCCGACCTCCCGGCCGAGCATGTCGGCACCCGACACCGGGCCCGCACGCACATCGCTCCGACCACGCCGCCCACCTTCGCGATCCAGCTGGAACCGCCGCTGGGCGACGACGAGCGGGGGCGGCGCAACCAGCGTCGCCTGGCGGAGCAGTCGCGGGTGGTCGAGGCGTCCGACGACAGCGTCTTCTTCCGGTCCCTGTACGGCGAGGTGACCAACTGCAACGGGCTGGGCGTGCACACCGAGCTTCGCCGCCGCGGTGCCGAGCTGAGCCTGATCTGGTCGGTCGCCGACCACTCGGTCCCGGTGCCCGAGGGCGGCCTCGGCCTGGTCGAGGGCACGACCGCCTGGCACCGCGCCCTCGCCCAGGCCCGCTACCACCTGGTCAACGTGCACCAGCTCGACTGGTTCACCAAGCCGACCGGCCAGGTGATGATCGAGACGATGCACGGCTACCCGTACAAGGTGATGGGTCACGAGTGGTGGGACAAGGGCGGCTTTCCCCGTCACCAGGTGGAGAGCTTCGACCGGCGCGCCCGGGAGTGGGACTACTTCGTCTCCCCCGCCTCCTACGCCACCCCGTTGTTGCGGGCCGCCTTCTTGGAGCCGGCCGGCTCCACTGCCGAGGTGTTGGAGATCGGCTACCCGCGCAACGACATCCTGCTCACCCCCGAGGGCAACGCGGTCCGGCGTCGTACCCGCGAGCTCCTCGGCATCGACGAGGACACCACGGTGGTGCTCTACGCCCCGACGTTCCGGGACTACATGTCCGCCGACGACATGACCGCCAAGCGGGTCGACTTCCTCGAGGCGGATCGGGTCGTCGCGGCGTTGGAGAACGTGGTGGTGCTGCTGCGCGGACACGCCTTCCACTCCCGGGCGAAGGACGATGTACTGGACCGGTCGGCCTCGATCATCGACGTCACCGACTACCCGGACGTCAACGACCTCGTCCTGGCCTCGGACGTCGGCGTCCTCGACTACTCCTCGCTGCGCTTCGACTACGGCGTCACCGACAAGCCGATGATCTTCCTGGTCCCGGATCTGGCGAAGTACCACGAGGCTCGCGGCGGCGTGATCGCCTACGAGCCGACCGCGCCGGGCCCGTTCGCCACCTCGACCACGGAGGTGGTCGCCTGGCTCGCCGACCTGCCCCGCCTCAGCGAGGAGTACGCCGCCGACCGCGCCCGCTTCCGCGCGGAGTACGCCGACCTCGAAGACGGTCACGCCAGCGCCCGGCTGGTGGACGCCGTCTTCGTGCCCCGCGGCGACGCGCCCGCCGTCGAGGCGTGACCCTCGCTCCCGGCCGACCGCCGCCGGGACCCGATACCGACGGTGACTCCTCGTCGGGCCCGAGCGGAGCGCATTCTCCCGCGGCGTCGGCCGACCGTTAGCATGAGGGCCGGTCTTTGCCGGGTCACGCTGGTGCCCGGGCAAGGGTCTGGGGTCGGCGCGAGCACGCACGACGAGAGGACAGAGGAAGCTGGGTGACCGACGGATGGCAGCAGGCGAGACCAGGCACAGCAGGGCGCTCTGGCTGTTCAACTGCGCCGACACCTTCTCGGGGAACCCGAAGTGGCTCTTCCTCTACGTCAATCGGTTCCGGCCGGACATCGAGGCCTGGTGGATCACTCCCGATGCCGGCACCGTCGCCGAGGTCCGCCGGCTGGGCTTCAACGCCGTCGTCACGTCCTCACGGCAGGGCCAGGCGCTGCAGAACCGCGCCAGCGTCTGGGTGGTGAACCAGGTCAAGGAGGTGATCTCGCCTCGGTTGCGGGGCGCCGTCCTGCTCAACCTGTGGCACGGCGTCGGTGTCAAGAGCATCGAACGCGGGATGAACGAGGGATACCTCCAGGAGCGCATCTTCCGCAAGTACATCACCAACAATCAGGCCTATCACGACCGCCAGCTGTTCCTGGTGACCTCCCCGGCGATGGAGCGGCACTTCGCGAAGCAGATCGGATTCGGCCCGGACCAGGCCATCCGAGCGGGTTACCCACAAGATCTCTACACCCGGCTGTACGGCGAGGTGTCCACCTTCGACCACGATCTGCCGGCACGCCGAGGCTTGGCGCCGGATGCCCGGATCGCGCTGTACGCCCCGACGCCGCGGCGCGAGTTCGACGCCGACTTCCTCGCCGAGGCGTTCCCCGACCTGCCGCGGCTGATCGAGACGCTCCGCCGGGAGAACATCCTGCTGATCCTCAAGATGCACCCGCACATGACGAAGGACCCCGCCTTCCGGCAGTTGCGGGCCGAGTACGGCGACGAACCGCACCTGATGTTCTGGGACAACGAGGAGGACATCTACGAGGTCTTTCACAAGATCGATCTGGCGATCGTCGACTACTCCTCGATCCTCTACGACCTGCTCTCTGCCGGCGTCTCCAAGGTCATCCGTTATGTCTTCGACCTGGACTTCGATGCCGCCGGGCGCGGCGACGGCGGGAATGCGGTCATCGAGCCCGGCACCGACTATCTGGAGCTCTCCTGTGGCTCGATCGCCAGCGATTTCGACGAGCTGCTCACCCGGCTCGGCGAGGACTGTCGTGTCCCAGAGGCCACCTTGGCACGGCTGCACGACTACTTCTGGGCGTACGCCGATGACCAGACCTTCGAGACCATCGTCCAGCGGGCACTCGACTTCGAGCCCACCCACGACCGTCTGCCCACCTTCCACAGCTTCGACGTCTTCGACACGGTCATCGCCCGCAAGGTCGTGGAGCCGGACGGGATCTTCTACTACGTGCGCCACATGATGGAGCAGTCCCCGGACAAGTTCCCGGCCTATGTGACCGCCGAGTTCGTCCGGCTGCGGATGGAGGCGGAGAGCAACGTCCGGGAGAGCCGTCGCAAGCACCCCGACCTCCAGGCCAGCGGCGATCTGGAGATCACCTTCGATCAGATCTACGAGCGTCTCGCCGACCTCCATCGGCTCGACCATGAGCAGATCGCCCTGCTCAAGGGCTGGGAGCTGGAGGCGGAGCTCGACAATGTGATCCCGTGCGACGCGCAGATCCAGCAGATCAGGGATCTGCTGGACGACGGCGCCACCGTGGTCCTGATCAGCGACCAGTACCTACCGATCGACGTCGTCCGCCGTATGCTCGCCAAGGCCGACCCGATGCTCGCCGAGCTTCCGCTCTACCTGTCCAACGAGCAGCACGCCCAGAAGAGCACTCGCAAGCTCTATCTGAAGGTCTTCGCCGACCAGGAGGAGTGGCACTACGGTCGCTGGCACCATGTCGGCGACAACCCGCACGCGGACATCCTCCGAGCGCGTGAGCTCGGGATCGACACCCGCCGCGTCCGCACGCCGAGGTTCACCCCGTACGAGCGTCGTCTCGCCACCGCGCTGGACACCTATGACGGCAGGCTGCTGGCGGGCCTGTTCCGCCAGGATCGCGTCCAGCTGGATCTCTCCCACACCGAGCGGTTCGTCTACGCGCGGGTCGCGCTGTACCTGGTCCCCTACCTGGAATGGGTGCTCGGCGATGCCATCGCCCGCGGTTACCGCACGCTGTACTTCGTCTCCCGCGACGGCCACCATCTCAAGGAGATCGCCGACACGCTCATCGCCGAGCACGGGTTGAACCTGCGCACCCGCTACATCTACGGGTCCCGCCGGGCCTGGCGGCTGGCCTCCCAGGTCGACGGGATCGACGCCAACACGTTCTCCGCCTTCGGCAACTTCGCCGGGGTCCAGTCGGTCGCGGAGCTTGCCGAGACCGCGAGCCTCAGCGTCGCCGAGTTGCACGCGATGGTGCCCGAGACCCGTCAGTACGGCGACGCCGAGACACGCAGCCGGGCGGCGTCGCGCGAGCTGCGGGAGTCCCTGGCCGCCTCGGCGACCTTCCGGAGACACCTGGAGCGCCAGGCGCGCGAGGACCGGGATCTGGTCACCGCCTACCTGCAGCAGGAGATCGATGTCGACGAGCCGTTCGCGGTCGTGGAGTACTGGGGCCGGGGCTACACCCAGGACTGCCTGGTGCGACTGATCGCCCATGCCACCGGTCGACCGGTACCCACCCCGTTCTACTACGCACGCAGCATCTATCTCACCGACGGCGACGCGATCCGCCACAACTTCACCTCCTCGACGCACTCGATGCTCTTCGTCGAGGCGATCTTCGCGAACCTGCCCTACGGCACCGTCGAGGGCTATCGCCGCGACGGCGAGCGCGTCGTACCCGTGATGACGCCACGGGCGTGCGATGCCGAGCTGTACGAGGCGATGGCCACCCAGCTCCCCCGCTTCGCGCGGGACTTCGCTCGGCTGCCGTTCGTCGACCGCGACCGGGTCCGCCGCGCTCTGCTCACCTTCGCCTTCGATGACTTCGAGGAGAACAAGGACGACCCGCACTACCTCGACCGGATCGCCCACCTGCGCGACGCCGTGGACCTGGGTGCCACCGAGCGCGAGTTCGCTCCGGCTCTGACGCTTGCCGACTTCGTGCGGCACATGAAGGGCGAGCGCATCTCCACGCTCACCCGTTCCCTGGAGATGAGCGAGGCACGGTCCGGCGCGATGGCCCTCCGACTCTTCGAGTGGCGGCAGCGATACGACTGGCCGAGATGGATTCCACCGGCCGAGCGCAAGCCCGATGACCCCCGCCGGTGGCGTCGGGACGCCCACGACCGCGCGGTGCTGGAGGCCGCCCGTCGACCCGCCGACGAGCCCATGCCCGCGCCGACCGGACCGCTGCGACGCCGGATCCGCGCGGTCCGCAGGCGACTCGGCGGCGTCCGGCGACGAATGCGATCGGCCGGGTCTCGGCTGTACCGGCGACGAGCACGATGATCGACCCCGACACGACCGACGAAGCCGGAGCGCCCCCGGGCACCGATCGCCCGGCACGACCCAGGGAGGTACCCATGTCCCCCGAAGACCTCCTGCTGCCCGAGGGGTCGGTGCTGCTGCACGTCGGTCCGTACAAGACCGGCTCCACCACCATCCAGAGGTCGCTCGCGCAGGCGCGCGACCGGCTCGAGCAGTACGGCGCCGCCTACCCGCACCCGCCACGTGAGCCCGGCTGGCATGTCTACCACCGCGCGGTACGGCCGGGCTGGGCGGTGCTGCGATGGGCGCCACCGGGCCAGCCGGTGCCCGACATCTCGGTGTGGGAGGAGTTCGCCGCCACCGTGCGTGAGCAGACGGCCACCCGAGTGTGCGTGAGCACCGAGGACTTCGGCAGCATGGGCAACCCGGAGAGGGCGCAGCGCATCGTCGACGACCTGGGCGGCGACAACGTCTACGTGGTCGCCACCTCGCGGGCCCTGCACCGGCTGCTCCCCTCGCACTGGCAGGAGCGGGTCAAGAGTGCCCTCGACCCGCGGACCTACGACGAATGGCTGCGCAGCGTGTTGCTGCCCGAGCATCGTGAGGAGGCCGGCAAGGCGTTCTGGCGCTCCCACGACCTGGCACGGACCACGGCGGCCTGGCTGGCCGCGGTCGGACCCGAGCGATTCACGCTGATCGTCACCGACGACTCCGACCGGGCGCTGCTTCCGCACGCGTTCGAGCGGATGCTCGGTCTGCCGGACGGCTTCCTGATCTCCGCGGAGCGCTCCAACGAGTCGTTCAGCTACAACGCGGCCGAACTGGTACGCCGCCTCAACGTGGAGTCGCACAAGCAGCCCTGGCCGGAGAGCACCTACGTCAAGCTCATGCGCGGTGGGGCGTTCCGCGGCATCACCGGTGCCGAGCCCAGCGAGTTCGACGAGCGGATCCCGGGCCTGCCGCAGTGGGCGCTCGAACCGGTCCGCGAGCTGGGTCGCCAGCGGGTCGACCTGATCGAGCAGCGGAGCCTTCGAGTCGTCGGCGATCCGGAGTGCCTGTTGCTTCCGGCCGACTTCCAAGCCGACACCGACGCCGGTCCACCGGCGCAGATATCGCTCAACTCCGCGGCGTCGGCACTGAGCGGCGTGATCGATCGCGCCTGCCGCTTGGAACAGGACCAGATCGGGACGGTGAAGCGGCTCCGTGCCAGGGTGGAGCGGCTCGAGGACCCGGACCGGAGCCTCGACGGAGTCTCCGGCAAGCGGCTCGCGCGCGAGCTGGCCCGGCGCGCACGCGCGCGCCTGCGTCGCCCCCGGTGACGGGCCCGGCCGAGCCGGTGGCACGAGCCACGGCGAGCGTCGGTGCCGACGAGTGGGCTGTGGGACACTGCCGTGTCGTACCGAGCGAGGAGTGAGATGACCGAACTGCGCAACGTGGCGGTGCTGCTGGCCGGCGGCGTGGGCACCCGGGTCGGGCTGGATCTGCCCAAGCAGCTGATCAAGGTGGCCGGGGCGTCGATCATGGAGCACACCCTCGGCATCCTCGATCGCCACCCCGAGGTGGACGAGATCGTCGTCCTGATGGCGCCGGGGTACCTGGACGCGGTCCACGCGATGACCCGCGGCGGCAGGTACCCGAAGGTCACCCAGATCCTGGAGGGCGCGCAGACCCGCAACGAGACCACCAAGCGCGCCCTGGCCGCACTCGGCGACGAGGACTGTCACGTGCTGCTGCACGACGCCGTCCGGCCGCTGCTGAGCGCACGGATCATCAGCGACTGCTTCGCCGCGCTGCGCACCTACCGCGCGGTGGACGTGGCGATCCCCTCGGCGGACACCATCATCGAGCTGGCCGACGACAACACCATCGCCGAGATCCCCGACCGGTCTCGGCTGCGCCGCGGCCAGACGCCGCAGGCCTTCCTCGCCTCGACGCTGCGTGCGGCGTACGAGGTGGCCGATCGGGACCCGGACTTCAGGGCCACCGACGACTGCTCGGTGGTGCTCCGCTATCAGCCCGAGGTGCCCATCTGGGTGGTCGACGGCGAGGAGCAGAACATGAAGGTCACCGAGCCGATCGACGTCTACCTGGCCGACAAGCTCTTCCAGCTCAACGCCCACCAGCCGCTGCCGACCTACACCGACGAGGACTACCGGGCGTCGCTGGCCGAGAAGACCCTGGTGGTCTTCGGCGGCTCCTACGGGATCGGCGCCGACATCGCCACGCTGGCCGAGAAGTACGGCGCGAACGTCGCCTCCTACAGCCGCTCGGCGACCGGCACCGACGTCGCTCGCCGGGCCGACATCGTGGCCGCGGCCGCCGACGCGGTCGAGCGGTTCGGCAGCATCGACTTCGTGGTCAACACCGCCGGCGTGCTCCCCCGCGGCGAGCTCGCCGCGGCCAGCGAAGAGACCATCTACGCCGCGACCGAGATCAACTACATCGCGCCGATCCTGATCGCCCAGGAGTTCTATCCGCAGCTGCGCCGGACGAAGGGCTCGCTGCTGCTCTTCACCTCCAGCTCCTACACCCGGGGCCGCAGCGGCTACGCGCTCTACTCCTCGGCCAAGGCCGGCACCGTCAACCTCACCCAGGCGCTGGCCGACGAGTGGGCCGAGGCCGGCGTCCGGGTGAACGTGGTCAACCCCGAGCGCACCGGAACGCCGATGCGGACCAAGGCGTTCGGCGAGGAGCCGCCGGAGTCGCTGCTGGAGTCGACGGCGGTGGCCAAGGCCTCGTTGGACACCCTGATCTCACCGGGCACCGGGCATGTCGTCGACCTACGTCGCCTCGACCCGATCCAGGCCGCGCTGCACGCCGGTGCCGCCGAGTACGACGGCTGAGCCAAGCCGGCGAGTCAGGGAGCGCCCCGGCGCAGCGCGCGTACCGCGCGACCGCCCAGCCGGCGGCCACGGCGGCCGACGCCCTGGGCGAGCTCGGTGACCGTCCGGTCGCGCAGTGCCCGCGGCGCGACCGGCTCCGCCTGTGCCGAGCTCGGCGCCACGATCTGGACCGGCGGCGCCGGCGGCGTGAGCACCGGCGGGGCCATCCGGGTCAGCGGAGCCGGCCCCACCACCAGCGAGGTCAGCGTCGGGCGCGGTCCGGTGACCACCCGCGCCCCGAGGGGTCGCCATGACTGGTCGTCGCGGACGGAGAGCCACCAGGTCCCCGCGCCGAGCCGCCGTGGTTCGGTGACGGTGACCCGTACGGCGCCCTCGCCGGTCGCCACGGCGGAGGCCGACATCCTTCGCCGGCGGCCGTCGCTCGCCCGGAACCGAAGGACGGTCTCCCCCTCCGCAACGGCGCTGCCGGGAAGCAGGAGCTCCACCCAGACGCCCTGCTCGGTGCGCCGCGCGTAGCTGTGCGTCAGGCTGACCTCGTCCCTCGTCATGCCGCGTCCCCCGTGGTCAGCCCCGCGGCGAGGAGTGCGCCGCGCACGTCGCGTCGGGCCCGTGCCGGTGGCATCGAGCGAACCGCTCGCAAGGTGTCCCAGATCGGCGCGGCCAGCAGGTCCTCGGCCGCCATCGCGCGGGTCCGCTGGAGATACTCGATCGAGACGTCCTGCGGGTCGGGCGTCACGTAGTCGGCCACCAGGTCGTCGTACGCGCGAACCAGCGTGCGGTTGCGGGGCGCGAGATTGAGGATCGCCAGGGTGCCCGTCGGCGCCGTGTCCAGCTCGATCACGGTGAGGTCGGGCCGGAGCTCTTGCAGAGTGTCGATGACCTTGTAGACGTCGCCCGCCCACGGACCGGTGATCCGGTCCCGGGCCGCCTCCTCGACGCTGCGCGGCAGGACGTCGTCGAAGATCACCACGCTGCCCGGATGGCAGAAGCGCTCGGTGTTGATGAAGTCGCGCAGCGCGTATTCGGACAGGTGCATCCCGTCGATGAACGCGAGGTCGATGACGGGAGTCTCGAAGTGGGCGAACGGCTGCTCGCGCGCGAAGAACTCGTCACTGGTCGTGCGCACGAGGTGCAGGTCGCACCACAGCTCTCGCTCCACCTCGTAGAAGGGATCGACCGCCACGCTCCGGGCGCGGGAGAGCCCGAGGCTGTCTCCCTTGCGGACGCCGATCTCGAAGTAGGTCCTCGGCTGCAACAGCTCGTGCACTCCGGCAAGCAGGTCATGTCTTCTCATCGTCCTTAGACACTGCCACAGCCGACTGCCAGAAACACGCCTCCCACTCAGCGTGGTGACAACCTGAGGCTCCCGGGTGCGACGCGCGGCCACCGGCTACAGCCCGGCTGCGGCAGCCCTGATGAACTCCCCTTCGGTGTCCATGTCGAAGACGAACCCCGCCTGGAACCGCTTCCCATCCGGGGGGGCATCTCGCTCTGCCTCGCACCAGGCCACCGACAGGTCGTGCCCGAGCGCACCGGCGATCAGGAACTCGTTGCGCGGGGTGTACGTGTCGGAGCCGACCAGCAGCACCGGCTTCGGATCGCTGACGAACATCAGCGTGAACATGCCGCTTCCCATGAAGCCCGCCACCGCCGACGCCTGCCGGAAGATCCGGACCTGCTCGGGCAGCGGATAGTCCTCGGGGAAGATGACGGTGAATCCCAGCTCGGCGAAGAGCGCCTCGACCTCGGCGCCGTTGCGACAGGCCCGCTTGGTCAGGCGCCGGGAGACGAAGATACGGTCCGGAGTCGCCGTGCTCCCCTCGGCCACCAGTCGGTCACCCATCTCGCCCCAGATCCCGGCCAGATCCGGATGAACGTAATACGGATCCTCGAACATCTGGGTGGCGGTCAGCAGATGCTCGACCCGGACCGGATCCGGGGTCACCACGATGTCCTCGGCGGCGACCCCGCCGGCCGCGAGGAGATCCAGCTCCCAGGATGCCAGCGTGGTCCTGGGTCCGTTCGCGTGCAGCAGCGCCCGAAGGCCGGGATCGGCGCGCTTCGCCTCCCGCCACCCCCACAACTTGGCCACCACCTCGGTGGTCATGTGGCCGAAGTGACCACGGATCTCGTTGTCGAGATGGAAGAAGGAGCCCTCGAGCACGCGTGGCCCGCCCGGCGGCGGCTTCTGCACGAACGGCGGAAGCCGGGAGGCATCGGAGAAGAAGGGCTGCACCACCGACTGCAGGTGCTTGTTGTGCAGCTTCGGGCGACTCCAGTGCCGGAACGTCTCCGGCAACAGCAGCGAGTCCGTCCTGACCACCTGCCCGGGCGCGCTGATCACACCGTCGTACTCCCGGATCGCGAGCTCGGGCACGACCCAGGCCCGCGGCCGCACCGTGGTCAGGTCCGTCCTGCTCTCACTCAGTCGACCCTTGGCCCGACAGGTGACCGACGGGCGGGTACTCAACACCCGGCCCAGGTCGGGCCGCAGTCTGAGCAGTTGGGCCGCCTGCGGCTCGCGTACGCAGGCATGGAGACGCCGACGGTTCTCCACCACCAGGTGCCCGCGGACCGCTCGGATGCGGCCGACCGAGTCCGGATACCGCGCCTCCAGCGAGCCCTGCAGGGCGTCGGCCTCGGCGGCGGTCGCCGGCGGCCGGCTTCCCGGGGCGAGCACCAGCAACCCACCCGGCTCGAGATGGAAGAGCAGCCGGCCGATCGCCCCCGGGGTCCGCGGCAGCCGACCGGCCGAGTCGACGATGAGGCGTCGACGCCCGCGCGCCGCGACCCTGAGATGGAGCTTCGGCGGGGTCCGAGCCCAGATCTCGGCCAGGTCGAGCCGTGCCGAGTCGTCGCCGTCGAGCTCGACACCCAGGTCGTCGAGCACCGCCCGGACATCGCCGGTCGCCCAGACGCTGCCGTCGTCGTGGCCGTTCTCGTCCCGCCGGCGGAATGACCTGGCACGCCGCGTCACCGATTCGCTGATCGTCCTCATCGTGGTCGCAGCGGTGCTCAGCAAGGTCACCGGCCCAGCGTACGCACCGGGGCGACGAACGTGGCCCCGGCATGCCCGCAGACGCGGGGGCGCCACACAGCCGCGGCATGGTCGATGCCCAGCCCGATCTCCTAGGGTGATACCCGACAAGCGCCCCGCCCGTTCCACCGAGAACTGAGGTCAGATGCCCATCTTCACCAAGGACGATCGTGCCGCGTTGTTCGTGCACATCCCGAAGACCGGTGGTACGTCGGTGGAGCGGGTGATCGAGGGCAGCGGCTGGCGGATGCACTTCCGGATGACCAAACGAACCAGCCCGCTCCAGTTCGACTACCGCCGGGTGACCCCGCAGCACTACGAGGCGGCGCTGCTGAGGGCGACGCTGCGACTGCACAAGTTCGACCCGATCTTCATGGTGGTGCGCGATCCGATCGCCCGGTTCCGCTCCGAGTACGCCCATCGCTTCCGCGACCCGGCGCTCGGCGGCGCCGCGATGGTCGAGAAGTGGGCGACGGTGACCCTCGACCGCTACGCCGACAACCCCTATGTGCTCGACAATCACCTCCGGCCCCAGTACGAGTTCCAGGTCGCCCGAGCGGCGGTCTATCGGCTCGAGGACGGGCTCGAGGCGATGTTCGCCGACCTGAACGACCGATTCGACCTCGGCATCGACGCGCAGCCGAAGCGTCATCTGGACAGCACCGCCGACGGACGTCTCGCCAGCCGGGACGTCGAGCTCAGTCCGGCACTGCTGGAACGGTTGTGCACCTTCTACGCCCGCGACTTCGAGGCGTTCGGCTATCCGGTCCCGGAGCTCTAGCTCCCCGCGTGCGCCGCGCTACCCGAAGAAGCGTCCGACCACCCGCTCGGTCGCACCGCCGTCGTTGAGGCGATTGAAGCGCGCGTTGAAGGCCGCGAGCTCCGCGGCATAGGTCCGGTTCAGCCCGTCGAGGTCCGCCAAGGCCGCGACGACCTCCGCGCCGGTGCTCACCAGGGGCCCGGGGGCGCTCGTGGCATAGTCGAACAGGAACCCGCGCAGTCCGCCGACGTACTCGTCCAGATCGGGGACCAGGAAGACCATCGGACGCCCGGTGAGCGCGTAGTCGAACCTCAGGCTCGAGTAGTCGAGTACGGCGGCGTCCGAGGCCAGGATGAGGTCGTTGATCTCCGGATAGTCGGTGACGTCGACGACTCCGCGCCGTGCCACCTGCGCGCTGTTGAACCGGTGGCCGCGCTGCAACAGCACATAGTCGTCTCCGAGCGACTCACTGACCACCTGCGGGTCGAGATGGGCGACCATCGCCGCGCGCCGCCAGTTGGTGGCCAGATGCTCCCGCCAGGTCGGGGCATAGAGGACCGCCTTCTGGTGGGGCGCGACGCCGAGCAGGCGACGCGTCCGCTCCCGGACCACGTCGGCACCCGGCAGCACCAAGGCATCGTCTCGCGGGTACCCCTCGGCGCAGATCGCACCGGCGTAGTCGTACTCACGCCGGTAGTGCTCGTCCATCTCCGGCGCCGGCGTGAGGATCAGATCCCACTGCGAAGCGGCCTTGTCCAGTTCGGCGCGGAGCCGTCGCGGGGTGAAGCCCTTGGCTCGCCATTGGCGCAGACCCATCGACTTGCTCGGGTAGCCGTGGAAGGTCTGCAGATAGCGCTGGCCGGGCCGCTTGCGCCACCAGCGGTCGAAGTCGATGTTCTGCACGATCCAGCCGGCAGTGGCCAGGACGTCGTACCACTCGGGTGAGTTGAGCATCACCGCACTGCCGCCCTCCGGCACCCGGGAGTCGGCGCCGGCCACGCCCCAGACGAGGCTCAGGTCCGGGCGGGTACGGCGCAGGTGCCGGTGCATGGCCAGCTGGCTGTCGGTCGCCGAGCTGCCGGCGTAGGTCATCAGATAGACGACCCCCTCGTCGACCGGGCCGGTGCTGGCCAACAGGCGCTCCTGCAGCAGGCGCTGTGGGTAGGCGCCGGAGTCCTCGAGTCGCAGCGGCCTGCCGAGGAAGAACGCGGGACGGCCGTCGCCGGTCCGCACCGGTCGGAGCCGGAAGGTCTCACCGAGCTGGAAGCGGAGCAGGTCGCCGAGGTAGCTCGCCGCACAGTGCAGCACGCCGGCGGCGCCGTCGCCGAGGTCGAGCTCGAACCGATACTCCCCCTGCGGCACCGGAGCCTCGCCCCACCCGTCGGGCGGTCCGCCCCACTCCGACCAGCGCAGCGGAAGAGACGCGGTGAGGGTGCCATCGGATCGCGAGATCACCTCGGCCGAGACGTGGGCACGCCCGTTGGTCACGGCGAGTGCCACCGGCCGGTCGGGCACGCCACCGAGCCAGCGACCGTGCACCACCAGGTGCTGCCCCTCGAGGGTGAGGCCGCACAGCTCGGCGTGACCCAGCGCCGGCAGCGTGGCGATGGTGCCGTCGGCGGTCCGCGTCACCGTCACCCCGCCGGGGTTCGGGCCGGTGGCGGGGATCCGGCACTCCGTCCAGGCGCCCACCGGCCACGCGAGGTCGATGCCTCTCCGCGGGCGGCCCGGGCCGCCCGCGGAGAGGCCGGTGAGCGCTTCGGCGTCGCGGTCCGGCAGACGGAGCCGGGCGGTGTCGCCGACCACCGGGGCCTCCTGATCGCCGGCTCGCACCGATGTCAGGCCGTGCCCAGCCGCCAGGGTCAGGGTGGCGTGTCCGTCGCCGACCAGCACCGAGTCGACCGACACCGCCGGCTCCTCGGCAGGTGCGGCCTCGAGGAGCACTCGGCCGTCGTACCGGATCCCGAGCCGCGTCCCGGAGAGCCGATGGTCGGCGAGGTACGGCGTCCCGAAGAGTCGCGCCGTTCCGCGCGGATCCAGCTCGGCCCGGGTCGTGGCACGCCGTACGCCGTTCACCTCGACCTCGACCTCGAGCACCCAGCTGCCCGGCGTCAGGTCCTCCGCCTCGACGCGGAAGGTCGCCCCTCCCGGCCGGTAGTCCTGGTAGGCATGGTCGATGACCAGGTTCGCACTCGGATCCGGGTGCGTGGTCACCCGCAGGTCGATGCTCGAGCCGCCCGCGTCGACCCGATGCAGCCTGGCCCCGACCGACGGCGACGCGACCGCCATGTCGACCAGCTCGATCCGGGTCAGCACGGTGATCTCGAAGACGCCCGGGGCCGGGCTCCGCACCGCCCGCACGAGGACCCGGGCCGGAGTCAGCGGCGGGTCCATCCGGAGGATCCGCTCCGGCACGACGAGGTCGAGATCGGCGTACACCTGGCCGTCTCGCACCTGGGTCGCCAGGTTGTCCCGCTCGTACCAGCGCGCCGCCGCGAACTCCTCGAGCTCGGTGCGCCGGTCCTCGATCAGCAGGCGTGCGCGGATCCGCGACTCCACCCGCACCCTGCTCATCGCCTCGGCGTCGATGCCGGCGACCAGGCCTGTCACCCGGTCGCGCAACCGACCCCAGTCGCGGGCATCGAGCCGTTCGGGCTCGGCGAGCATCGCCGCCACCGGCCCGTCGAGCTGGCCGGCGCGCCACGCGGACGCCGCCTGCTCCCCCAGCCGTACGGCGAGCTGCTCGCTCGCTCCGTTCTCGGCCAACCATGACGACAGCCCCGCCGTGGGATCGGGCAAGCGGCCGTCCGGCGTCGCCGGCGCCAGCGCCATCGGATCCGCCAGCAGGTCGGCGTGCTCCGCCTCGGCCCAGAGCCCGAGGGCGGTCGGTGGTCCGGCCGCGATCGCCCGCCGCAGCAGGTCGGTCCGGCACAGCCGGGTGCACAGCTCCGCGTCCCAGGCCACCAGCGGCAGCTCGGGCAGGCTCACCGAGGTCCTGTCGACCTCGTGCACCGGGTCGTAGGGCGGCAGCACCGAGGGCGAGAACCCGGCCGGTCGGGCCAGCCGGCCGCTGGCGAGCTGCGAACCGGTCCGCTCCAGGCTGGCGATCGCTCGCGTCAGGGAACGGGTCGGGAGCCGGAAGCCGGCGGGAAGGAACTGCAGATAGCGACCCCGGGCGAGCGAGACCGCTTCCCGGTGCCCACGGTCGACGCTCTGGTAGGGGCCGAGCCGTCGGATCCGAACGCCGGCTCCCGGCTCGGGCCCGCCGGAGCGAGCCTCGCCGGCGACGCAACCGACGACGAGCACCTCGATCGGTCGATATGGCTGAGCCTCGATCGACGCCAGGCTGGCCGCCAGGGCCGAGCCGGTGGACTCCCCGGACTCCGGATCCCGAGGTTCGCTCACCACCACCGTCACCAGCGGCCGGGACCGGCCCGCCAGTCGATCGACGAGGGCACCGGCGCGGCGGAGAGGCGCGGGCCAGCCGCGTCGGCGCACCGCGCCCACCCAGGGGAGCAGCCGTCGGCGGACCGAAGAGCGCGCCATGCCGTCCCCTCTGGTGGTGCTTCGCCTGCGCGGGCCGATAGTACTCGTTGGTACTCGTTGTCTCGCCGCAGACTCCGCCAAGCCGCCGCACGGCGGAAGCCGAGACCATGATGGGATACTCCGGATTCGCCCGATCATGCTGAGGAGCACTAGTGACCCCCGAGCTGCTGCTGCCAGCGAACGTTCGACTGGTCCACATCGGTCCACACAAGACCGGCACGACCGCGCTGCAGCATGCGATGGACGCTCGCCGCGAGGAGATGCACGACCAGGGCGCGCACTACCTCGGCCGCACCGTCCAGGCCTACCGCCAGGCCGTCGGGCTGATCGGCCACCGCGGACGCCGGGGCGGACCGAGGGCGGACCCGAAGGCCTGGACGGATCTGGTCGCCGAGTGTGCGGCGTACGACGACTACCGCGTCGTCGCCAGCTCCGAGTCGTTCGCCAACGCCGACCACGAGGCGATCCTCCGGCTCCGTGACGACCTGGGACCGGACCGGCTGCACGTGGTCCGGATGGTGCGTCGCTACGACAAACTGCTCCCCTCGCAGTGGCAGCAGCGCCTGGTGAACGGCTCCCCGGCCACGTTCGAGCCCTGGCTCAGGGAGCTGACCGAGGATCCGGATCACGGGTTCTGGCGGCGGCACGGGTTCGGGCGGCTGACCGAGTCGTGGGCGAGGGTCGTCGGCCCGGAGAACCTCACCGTCGTCGTCGTGAACGAGGGCGACCGCACCTGGCTGTCCAGCGTGTTCGAGTCGTTCCTCGGCCTGCGCGATCGCACGCTCCAGGTCGCGGACCGGTCGGCCAACCGATCGCTGACCTCCGACGAGGCCGAGGTGCTCCGCCTGGTGAACGCGTCCTTCCGCAACAACGGCTGGAGCGACCGTGCGCAGTATCGCTACCTCCGCTATGGTGTCTCGGACACCATGCGCGAGCTCCCTCGCGACCCGGCGGCGCAGACGCCACGCCTCCCGCTCGAGTACGTCGAACGCTGTCTCGAGTGGACCGCGCGCGATGTCGACGAACTGACCAGCCTCGGCGTGCGGATCGTGGGTGACCTCGGCTGGCTCGAGCCACCGATCGAGCCCCGCCCGCAGGCCGCCGAATCCGGTCCAGCCGAATCCGGCCCCGCCGAGCCCGAGCCTGCGGGACCGCCGCGGATCTCCGTCTCGGCGACCGCCGCCTACGCCGACACCGTGATCGCTGCCTCGCGCAAGACGAGGCCTCCGCTGTACGACGAGCCACGGCCGGCGAGCACCGCTCCCCTCGACCCCCGGGCGATCCTCCGCCGGATGGCACCGGGCCCACGAGTCGGCTCGGTGCTGGTGACCGCTCCCTGGATCGCGGCCGCGGTCGGCTGGCAACTCGCGCTGCTCGACCGCGAGGACGTCGACTTCGCCACCTGGCTGTCCCGAGCGCCCGCCCAGTCGGCGCTGCTCGACGGCTGGCTCTCGACGGCCGACACCAGACGGGTCGACCTGCTCGCCGAACCGTCGGCCGAGCAGCAGTTCCTCGGCTGGCCGCAGGCGATCGTGCTGCATGGCCTGGTGGTCCGGGCCGCGGAGGAAGGATGGGACGCGACCACCTGGCTCCGGTTCGTCGAGCAGGGCATCGTCGGCTGGATGCTCAGCCATCGGCGCAATCCCCCGGAGGCCGGACCATGGATCGCGGCGGGCGGGACGCTGCTGGCGCGGGAGGACGACGCACTGCGCCGCAGGCTTCCGTGGCGCCGGCGACGGGCCCTGCCGGCCCTACCCGACCCGGGCGGGGCTGCGTCGACCACCGAGGTCAGGCCGGTCGAGGCCGCCGAGACGGTCGCCGGCGCGATCTCGGCCACCGACCCGGCCCGGGACTGATCGCGGGGGTCTCCCGGTGCCTCGTCCGGCGGCAGGCCTCAGGCGCTCTGCGCCTTGCGCCACGCGGCGGCGGAGCTGCGCTCCGCCTCCAGCTCGGCGCGTACGGCGTCCAGCTCGGTCTCGAGCTCGGCGACTCGCAGGATCGCCTCGGCGGCGCGCTCCTCGGCGTCGGTGAGCTGGGTCTGCAGGACCTCACCGTGCCGCTCGGCCTGCACCGCGCGGCGAGCCTCCTCGCCGCGCAGCCGCACCGCCCGCGCGGCCCGCTGGTGGGCGGCCGCCAGGGCGGCCTCGAGCTCGCTCACGGTGGCCTCCTTCTCGGCCAGCGTGCTGCTCATGTGATCCCGGAAGGCCGCGTTCTCCGCGGCGCGCTCCTCCGTCAGCCGACGGTAGGCCTGGGCCTGCTGCGCGCGGTCCGTGGCGGCGGCACGCCGGGTGGCGAGCACCTCGGCATGGGTGATCTTGGTGGCGGCGGCGCCGAGCAGCACCGCCACCGCGGCGGCCAGCGTGACGAACAGCCACGAACCGGTCACGGCGGCACCGACGACCAGGATGGCAGCCACCACGAGCAGCACCACTGCGACACCGACCCGCGCGCTGCGCTGGCGGCGCCGTGTGACAGATGTTGCTGATGAGGAACCCATAGGGCGAGACTAGTCGTCCTCGGAGTCGTCTTCTCGCACGCGACACGCGCGTTCCAGCACTCGGCTGGCCACCAGGATGCCGACGCCGGCCGCCGCGGCCAGCAGCGAGCGCAGGATCCGCTGTCCGGCCAGCGGATCGCCGCTGTAGCCGAGCCAGCTGACCGCGTACCCGGCGTACCCACCAGCGAGCAGCGCCCCCACCAGGATGCAGGCCTTGGCCAGCACCAGCCGGTTGACCGCATGGTGCGGCTCCAGGTGCTCGCGCCGTACCTGCAGCTGACGCCAGGTGGTCCACGCCGTGCCCGCCAGGATCAACGCGATCAGCGCCAGCACCAGTGGCTGCACCCAGGTCACCACCGGCGCCACCCCACGCCAGTGCTCCAGCAGCGGGTGGAGCACCCAGCCGCCGATCAGGCCCACGATGGCCCATGCGGTGATCGCGGCCGCCGAGATCGGCCGCAGCCGTGGTTTCACCCGGTCTGCCCCGGACGGCCGGGCCGTCGATCGACCCGGGGCCTGGGCGAGCTCACCCGACCTCGAGGACCAGGTCCTCGCGCAGCACCATGCCGTCGGTGTCGAGGCCGGCGAGCAGGTCCGCGATCGGTCCGACCCCGGGGATCTCGGCGCCGGGCTCGACGTCCGCCCACGGCCGGAGGACGAACGCCCGCTGGTGTGCCCGCGGGTGCGGCAGCACCAGGAACTCGTCATCGCTGCGCCGGTCGCCGACGACGATCACGTCGATGTCGAGCGTCCGCGGCGCGTTGGTCACGTCCGAGCGCTCACGGGCGTAGGCATCCTCGATCGCCTGGGCGCGGTCGAGGACCCGGGCCGCGGACAGGGTGGTATCGGCCAGCACCACGGCGTTCAGGAAGCGACCGGCGCCCTCGGGACTGTCCACCGGCTCGGTCTCGTAGACCGGCGAGATGCCGGTGACCCAGAGGTCCGGGGTGTCGGCCAACGCGCTGACCGCGCCCTGCAGACTCGCGAATCTCTCCCCGAGGTTCGACCCCAGCGCCAGGACCGTCCGCCGGATCGGCCGCATCTCCCCCGTCAGCGTGTCAGCGTCGATGATGTTCGGGTTGGGCGTCTCAGTCACTGGTTCTGCCTCCGGGTGATCGTCAGCGCGACGTCCGAGAAGGTCGCGTCGATGGGTGCGCCCGGCTTGTGGACCGTGACACGCACCCATTCAACACCGGCCTCCAAGAGACAGAGATCGGCGATGCGCTGGGCGAGTGTCTCGATCAGGTCGACCGGGTCAGTCTCCACTCCTGCCTTGACTTTGCCGGTGAGACTTCCGTAGTCGACGGTGTCTTGCAAGTCGTCGGAGACCGCCGCCGCGCGAGTGTCGAGGCCCAGCACCAGGTCGATGACGAAGACCTGGCCCTGTCGACGCTCGAAGTCGAAGACCCCGTGGAATCCGAAGCACTCGATGCCGCTGATGGCCAGTTCGTCGGTCATCTCGCTGCCTCCTGGAGTCGTCGTACGGCGGCGAGGACGTCGCGGTTGGCGCGCACGTCGTGCACCCGCACGCCCCACACGCCGCGGGCCGCCAGCGCGGCGGTGACGGCCAGGTTGGCGCTCTCCCGCTCGTCGGTCGGACGCGGCACCCCGTCCGGGTCGGCGAGCAGCCGGCCCAGGAACGCCTTCCGGCTGGCGCCCACCAGGACCGGGTGGCCGAGCGACTGGATCTGCGCGACGCCGGCCACCAGCGCCCAGTTGTCCTCGGCCGTCTTGGAGAAGCCGAGTCCCGGGTCCAGGATCAGCCGGTCCGGAGCGATCCCGGCGGCCAGGGCCGCCTCGATCCGGAGCTCCAGCTCCGCCCGGACGTCGGCCACCACCCCGCCCGGATAGTGGAGATGGTCGCGGTCCTGCATCGTCGTGCTGTGTGCGCGCCAGTGCATCGCGACGAACGCCCCCCCTCGCTC
Source organism: Nocardioides sp. (assembly GCF_047606145.1). Taxonomy (GTDB): domain Bacteria; phylum Actinomycetota; class Actinomycetes; order Propionibacteriales; family Nocardioidaceae; genus Nocardioides. The sequence continues at coordinate 49,652 of NZ_JASGET010000154.1, forward strand.
GGCGGTGACCGTGAGGATCTCGGGGTCGGCCAGCCCCCCGGAGACGTCGTTGACGATCCGGGCACCGGCGGTCAGCGCCGCGGCCGCCACCTCGGCGCGCATCGTGTCCACCGAGATCACCGCCCCGTCCGCCGCCAGCTCCGCGATCACCGGGATGACCCGGGCCAGCTCCTCGGCCACCAACGGCCGGGTGGCGCCCGGCCGGGTCGACTCGCCGCCGATATCGAGGATGTCCGCGCCGTCGGCCAGCAGGGCGCGGCCGTGGGAGATGGCGTCGTCCGCGGCCAGGTAGCGCCCACCGTCGCTGAAGGAGTCCGGGGTGACGTTGACGATCCCCATCACCCTGGGCCGACCGAGCGGGGCGAACAGCGCCATCGGGGTGTCCGACACGGCCCCGAACCTACCCTGTCGCGCGGGATCGGTCGCCTTCCGGGCTGCGGAAGGCCCGGCGGTACGCCGACGGGCTGACCCCGACCCGCGCGCGCAGGCGCTGTCGCAGGGTGGTGCCGGTGCCCAGGCCCGAGCGACGGGCCACCTCCTCCACCCCCAGGTCGCTCGACTCCAGCAGGTGTCGGGCGTGCTCGAGCCGCTGGTCCAGCAGCCACGCACCGGGCGAGCCCCCGGTCTCCTCGCGGAACCGGCGGTTGAAGGTGCGCAGGCTCATCGAGGCCCGGCGGGCCAGATCGGCCACCTCGATCGGCTCCCCCAGATGGGCCAGCGCCCACTCCCGCGCCGCCCCGGTGCTCGGCCCGTCCTGGACCGGGATCGGCCGCTCGATGAACTGCGCCTGCCCGCCGTCACGCCAGGCCGGCACCACCATCTCCCGGGCGGCGCGGTTGGCCACCTCGGCGCCGTGGTCGGTCCGGATCAGGTGCAGGCACAGGTCGATGCCCGCCGCCAGGCCGGCCGAGGAGTACACCCCGTCGTCCTCCACGAAGAGCCGATCCTCGCTCAGCGTGACCTGCGGGAAGAGCCTGCGGAACGGCTCGGCATAGTGCCAGTGGGTGGTGGCGCGCCGGCCGTCGAAGACGCCGGCGGCCGCCAGCACGAAGGCGCCGGTGCAGATCGAGACCAGCCGGGTGCCCGGACGGACCCGATCCCACGCCGACGCCAGCTCCTCGGTCAGCCGGCCGTCGTACCGAGCAGCCGGGAAGCGCGTGCCGGGCACGATCACGGTGTCCGCCTCGGCCAGCGCCTCGGGGCCGGCCTCGGGCACCATCGCATAGCCGTAGCGGGTCGGGACCGGTGCCGTGCCGGCCAGGCCGACGGTGGTCACCCGATAGAGCGGCTCGTCCTCGGCGCTCACCGCACCGGCGAAGACCTGCGAGGGGATGGCGGCATCGAAGCCGATCACCGGCGCCAGCAGCAGGACCGCCACCCGGTGCGGCCGGTTGGCAGAAATCTTTCGCATATCGGCAATTCTGCCACTTCTGCGCCGGATCGTCAGCAAGCAGGATCTCTCAGGTGAGCTCTCCCACCCTGCAGCACCCCCGGTCCGCCGTACGCGGTCGACCGCACCGGGCCTGGCTGATCGCCGCGGTCACCTTCGTCACCCTGCTCGGCGCGGCCGGGTTCCGCGCGGCGCCGAGCGTGATGATGGACCCGCTGCACATGGAGTTCGGCTGGTCGCACGCCACCATCGGCGCCGCGATGTCGATCAACATGACGCTCTTCGGGCTGATCTCGCCGTTCGCCGCCTCGCTGATGGATCGCTTCGGCATCAGGCCGGTGGTCACCCTCGCCCTGATGCTGGTGGCGGCGGGCGCCGGACTGACGGTCTTCATGACCGCGTCGTGGCAGCTCCTGGTGCTGTGGGGGATCTTCGTCGGCGTCGGCACCGGGGCGATGTCGATGGCCTTCGTCGCCACCGTCGCGACCCGCTGGTTCGTCGCCCGGCGCGGGCTGGTCAGCGGCGTCCTGACGGCCGGCAACGCCACCGGCCAGCTGATCTTCCTACCGGTGCTGGCCCACCTCACCGATGCCGCCGGCTGGCGCACCGCCGCGGTGGTGGTCGGCTGCGGCGCGGCCGCGGTCATCCCACTGGTGCTGGTCCTGATGCGCGACCACCCGCACGACCTCGGCCTCCGGGCGTACGGCGCGACCGCCGCCGATCCGGGTCCCGACCGGGTGCGCGGCGGCGGCGCCCGGACCGCGCTCGCGGCACTGGCCATCGGGGCGCGCAGCCGGGTGTTCTGGCTGCTCGCCGGCAGCTTCGCGATCTGCGGGGCGACCACGAACGGCCTGATCGGCACCCACTTCATCCCCGCCGCGACCGACCACGGCATGCCGCCCACCGTGGCCGCCAGCCTGCTCGCACTGGTCGGCGTCTTCGACATCGGCGGCACCATCGCGTCCGGCTGGCTCACCGACCGGGTCGAGCCGACGCTGCTGCTCTGTGTCTACTACCTCGGCCGCGGGCTGGCGCTGCTGGCGCTGCCCTCCCTGCTCAGCCCGCACACCAGCCCCTCGACCTGGGTCTTCGTGCTCTTCTACGGGCTGGACTGGGTGGCGACGGTGCCGCCCACCGTCGCACTGTGCCGGCGCCACTTCGCCGACCGGACCGCCGTCGTCTTCGGCTGGGTCTTCGCCGCCCACCAGCTCGGCGCGGCGGTGGCTGCCTCGGCGGCGGGGTGGGTCCGCGACGTCACCGGCACCTACGATCCCGCCTTCTACGGCGCCGCGGGACTGTGCGCGGTGGCGGCGGTGCTCTGCGCGGTCGCCGGTCGTCGTACTTCTCGCGGGAAACTGCCGCTTCTCGAGGGTTGCAACGCGCAGGAAGTTCCAGTTTCACCGGTGAACCGGTGAAACTGCCCCACCGCCAGCCAGCCCGCCCGCTGCGTCAGCGCGTGCCGCCGCGGATCAGGGCCATCGCCTCGGCGCGGGTGGAGGGGTTGGAGCGCATGGTGCCGCGGACCGCCGAGGTGATGGTGCGAGCGCCCGCCTTCTTCACTCCGCGCATCGTCATGCACAGGTGCTCGGCCTCGATCACCACGATCACGCCGCGGGCCTCGAGGAGCCGGGTCAGGGCGTCGGCGACCTGAGTGGTCAGCCGCTCCTGGACCTGCGGACGCTTGGCGTAGACGTCGACCAGCCGGGCCAGCTTCGACAGGCCGGTGATCTTGCCGGAGGCGGCCGGGATGTAGCCCACGTGCGCCACGCCGGTGAACGGCACGAGATGGTGCTCGCACATCGACCACAGCTCGATGTCGCGGACCAGCACCATCTCGTCGTGGCCGATGTCGAAGGTGGTGGTCAGGACGTCCTCGGGCTCCTGGTGCAGCCCGACGGTCAGCTCGGCGTACGCCCGGGCCACCCGCGCCGGGGTGTCGATCAGCCCCTCCCGGTCGGGATCCTCGCCGATGGCGCAGAGCAGCTCCCGAACGGCCGCCTCGGCACGGGCCTGGTCGAAGGTCATCGAGCGATCATCCCAGGTGCGGGGGCGGGGGCGGCGGTGTGCCGCCGTCCTCCTCGCCGACCTGGCCACCCGCCTGCCCGTGCTGACCGTGCTGGCCCGGTTGCCCCTGCTGCCCGTGGGGCTGTCCACCGATCTGACCGTTCACCTGGCCGTTGATCGGCGGCGCGGCCACGCCGGGACCGGCGACCCCCGGGGCGGCGACGCCGAAGCCGGGCGCGACACCGCCATCCCGCGGTGCGCTGGCCGCCTTGTCCCGCTCCAGGATCCACTCCGGGATGGTGACCGCCGGCCGGTCCGACGGCTTGCGCGTCTCCGAGCCGGTCCAGGCCGGACGATCCGGGCGGCGCCGCAGCGCGCTGAAGATCTCGGCGATCTCGGCCTTGCCGAGGGTCTCCTTCTCCACCAGCGCCAGCACCAGGGTGTCGAGCACGTCCCGATTCTCCTCCAGGACGTCGTAGGCCTCCTGGTGGGCGTTGGCGAGCAGCTTCTTGGTCTCCTCGTCGACGATGGCGGCGACGTCCTCGGAGTAGTTGCGCGAGTGGCCGAGGTCGCGGCCCAGGAACGGCTCGGAGTTGGACTCGCCGAGCTTGATCGCGCCGAGCCGCTCGGTCATGCCGTACTGGGTGACCATCGCACGGGCCAGGTTGGTGGCCTTCTCGATGTCGTTGCCGGCGCCGGTCGTCGGGTCGTGGAAGATCATCTCCTCCGCCGCCCGGCCGCCGAGCATGTAGGCGAGCTTGTCGAGCATCTCCGAGCGGGTCTGGGAGTACTTGTCCTCGTCCGGCAGCACCATGGTGTAGCCGAGCGCACGCCCGCGCGGCAGGATGGTGATCTTGTGCACCGGGTCGTTGTGCGGCAGTGCCGCGGCGACCAGAGCATGCCCGCCCTCGTGATAGGCGGTGATCAGCTTCTCGTGCTCGCTCATCAGCCGGGTCCGCTTCTGCGGACCGGCGATCACCCGGTCGATCGCCTCGTCGAGCGATCTGTTGGTGATCAGCTTCTCGTCGCTGCGTGCGGTGAGCAGGGCCGCCTCGTTGAGCACGTTCGCCAGGTCGGCACCGGAGAAGCCGGGCGTACGCCGAGCCACGCTGGCCAGGTCGATGTCGCCGGCGAGCGGCTTGCCGCGAGCGTGCACCTGGAGGATCTGGATGCGACCGGTCAGGTCCGGCGGGTCGACCTGGACCTGACGGTCGAACCGGCCCGGGCGCAGCAGCGCGGGGTCGAGCACGTCGGGCCGGTTGGTCGCCGCGATCAGGATGACCCCACCGCGGACGTCGAAGCCGTCCATCTCCACCAGCAACTGGTTCAGCGTCTGCTCGCGCTCGTCGTGGCCGCCGCCCATGCCGGCGCCACGGTGGCGACCGACCGCGTCGATCTCGTCGATGAAGACGATCGCCGGGGCGTTCTCCTTGGCCTGCTCGAACAGGTCCCGCACCCGGGAGGCGCCGACACCGACGAACATCTCCACGAAGTCCGAGCCGGAGATGGAGTAGAACGGGACGCCCGCCTCGCCGGCGACCGCCCGGGCGAGCAGCGTCTTGCCGGTGCCGGGGTTGCCGTAGAGCAGCACGCCCTTGGGGATCTTCGCGCCGACCGCCTGGAACTTGGCCGGCTCGGCGAGGAACTCCTTGATCTCCTGGAGCTCCTCGACCGCCTCGTCCACGCCGGCGACGTCGGCGAAGGTGGTCTTCGGCATGTCCTTGGTGATCAGCTTCGCCTTGGACTTGGCGAACTGCATCACGCCGCGGCCGCCACCGCCCTGGACGGAGTTCATCAGGAACAGGAACAGCACCACGATGAGGATGAACGGCAGCAGGAAGCTGAGGATCGACCCGAGCACCGACGCCTGCGCGACCTCGGAGTTGAACTCCTCGAGGTTCTTGTTGTCGTCGGAGCGGACCATCTTGATGATGGACTCCTGGTCGCCCTCGACCCAGTGGGTGGTGACCTTGTCGCCCGCGGACCGCGTGCCGTCGACGAGGGTGGCCTTGATCTGCTGGTCACCGTCGACGAACGTGATGTCCTTGACCTGGTCCTTCTGGATGTAGGAGATCATCTGGCCGGTGGAGATCTCGTCGCCACCGCCTCGGGGAGCGAGGTACTGCAGGGCCAGCAGCACGCCGACGACGGCGAGCACGATCCACAACCAGGGACCTTTGACAATGCGCTTCACAGGCTTCTTCCGACCATCTTCTCGCAGGACTCGACGACATCTACAACGTCTCAGCGGCGTCCATTGTCCCAGGCGGCGCCCAATCGGCGTATTTTTCGCTCACAGCGCAATCCGGCGCGCGCCCCGGGCCGCTCACGAATAGACGTGCGGAGCGAGCACGCCGATGTCGCGCAGGTTGCGGTAGCGCTCGTTGTAGTCGAGGCCGTAGCCGACCACGAACTCGCTGCCGATGTCCCAGCCGACGTACTTGGCCTCCACCGGCATCTGCTGGGCGTCCGGCTTGCGCAGCAGGGTGGCGATCTCGACGGTCTCGGGCCCGCGCGAGCTGAGGTTGGAGCTCAGCCAGGTCAGGGTCAGCCCGGTGTCGATGATCTCGTCCACGATCAGCACGTGCCGGCCGGTGAGGTCGGAGTCGAGGTCCTTGAGGATGCGGACCACACCGCTGGACTTGGTGCCCGATCCGTAGGAGGAGACGGCCATCCAGTCCATCTCCACGTCCCGCTCCAGCGCCCGCGCCAGATCCGCCATCACCATCACCGCGCCACGCAGGATGCCCACCAGCAGCAGGTCCCGGCCGGCGTAGTCGGCGGCGATGCGGGCGGCGAGCTCATCGATCTTGCCCTTGATCTGCTCCTCGGTGAACAGCACCTTGACCAGGTCGTCCCCGACGCGCGCGGAATCCATGCCGCCCACCCTAACCGGCGTCCCCGGCATCGCCCCCGGCGGTCGGTTCGAGATGGACCAGGCCTCCCCGCCGTACGCCGCGACGATGGCCGGGCAGGTCGATCCAGCGCTGCCCGTGCCAGTCGGTGACCAGCCCGTCGAGGGCCATCAGGTGGGTGTGGAACAGCTCCGCCGCCGGGCTGCCGGCGGCCACCGCCCCCCGCCGCAGCACCCGTCGCCGGATCGCCGGGTCCAGTCGGGCCAGGTCGGCGACCGGCAGCGTGATCCCGCCATCGGCGACCGAGCCACGAGGCCGCGGCTCCGGACCCGCCAGCCGGGCATAGGTCCTCTCGGCGACGTCGTCGAGGAAGTCGGCGTCCTCGCGGGCCTGGTCGGCGGTCCGGGCCAGCGTGGCCGCGACGCCCGGGCCGAGGGCCGCCTCCAGCATCGGCAGCACCTGCCGACGGACCCGCACCCGGGTGAAGGCCGGGTCGCTGTTGTGCGGATCGGACCAGAACTCGATGCCGGCCACCGTGCACGCGGTCTCGGTGTCGGTGCGCGAGACGTCCAGCAGCGGGCGCCGGTAGCGGTCGAAGCCGCGCCGCATCCCGGCCAGGCTGCGGATCCCGGAGCCGCGGGTCAGGCCCAGCAACACCGTCTCGGCCTGGTCGTCGCGGGTGTGACCGAGCAGCACCAGCGGGGCGGCGAACCGCTCCGCGACCTGGTCCAGCACCGCGTAGCGCGCCTGCCGCGCGGCGGCCTCGGGGCCGAGGCCGGCGTCGGCCACCCGCACCCGGACGGCGACGGTCTCGTCGGCGCCGAGCGTCGCCATCTGCGCCACCACCCGCTCGGCGTGGGCCGCGCTCCCCTGCTGCAGGCCATGGTCGACGGTGGCTCCGACGATCCGCAGTCCGCGCCGGTGCCCCTCGAAGACCGCTGCCGCGAGCAGCGCGAGACTGTCGGCGCCGCCGCTCGTCGCCACCACCACCGGCTCTCCGGATCGGAGCGGGTCGAGCACCCCCCGTACGCCGCGGCGTACGGCGGCGATCGCCGGATGCAGGCTCACCCGGGCTCACCCCAGGACACGGGTGACCCACGCATCGGGGTCGGTGATCTCGGCCTTGCTCGGCAGGTTCTCCGGGCCGGCGAAGACGGCGTTGAACTCGGCCATCCCGACCTTGTCCACCACGGCGCGGACGAATGCCGCGCCGTTGCGGTACTGCGCCATCTTGGCCTCCAGGCCCATCAGCCGCCGCACCAGCCGGTCGAGCGCGCCGACACCCTTGCGGCGCCGGTCGAAGGCCGCCCGGATCTTGGCCACCGTCGGGATCACCGTCGGGCCGACGCCGTCCATCACCACGTCGGCGTGCCCCTCGAGCAGCGACATCATCCCGGTCACCCGGTCGAGGATCTCGCGCTGCTCGGGGGTCGCCATCGACTCGACCAGGTTGCCGTCGGTGCGCACCGCCTCGATGGCCCGCTTGAGCCCGTCACCGAGACTGCCCGGGTCGAGCGTGCCGGCGAGCTCCTCGATCTGAGCGAAGAGATGGTCGCGCATCCACCCGGTGGCGGTGAACTGGACCCGGTGGGTCTCCTCGTGCAGGCAGACCCAGAGCCGGAAGTCGGCGGCGTCCACGTCGAGCTCGCGCTCCACGTGGACGACGTTGGGCGCCACCAGCAGCAGCCGGCCGGCGGGCTCGGCGAACGGGTCGAACTGGCCGAGCACCTTGCCGGAGAGGAATCCCAGCAGGCCGCCGACCTCGGCCGCGGTGACCTTGGCGCCGATCGCGCCGGCGACGGCACCCGGCGCCTTCTTCGCGGTGACCTGCTCGATCACCGGAGCGATCACCGCGGAGAACGCGTCCGCGTTCGCCTGGATCCAGCCGCGTCGGTCCACCACGAGCACCGGCGCGGTGCCGACGGGAGCGTCCAGCCCGGTGAACTCCTTGACGTAGCCGGTCGCCCTGGCCGCGTCGGCGCGCAGCTCGGCGACGACCGCGGCGGCCTCCTCGCGTCCGATGCTCGGCCCGTCCCCGGCGATCCGCGCGCCCAGCTTGACCGCGAGCGGCCAGTCCACCATCGACGCCGCCGTACCGACCGAGGCACCCGTCACCGAGGCGCCCGTTGGGGTAGTCATGTCGTACGACGTTAGCCGACCGGCGAGCAACGGCCTCAGCTGCAGTCGCAGGAAGCCACCGCGGCGAGCACGTCCTCCTCGTCCAGCCGGGCCTGCCAGGTCTTGGCCGGTGTGATCCGGTCGGCGATCACCACCACCACGAACGGGGTGCCGTTGGCATCGGTGACGACTCCGGCGAGACCGCTGACCCCGGTCAGGGTGCCGGTCTTGGCCCGGACGACGCCCTGACCGGCGGACGACGACGTGCCGGCCACGAAGCGGTCCTCCAGCGACCCCTCGAAGCCCGCCACCGGCAGCCCGGCGAGGATCGAGCTGAGCTCGGGGTGGTCGCCCTCGGTCGCCAGCCGCAGCGCGTCGGCGACCGCCGTCGCACTCAGCTTGCCCTGCCGGGAGAGTCCGCTGCTGTCGAAGAGATGGATGCCGGCCGCCGGGATGCCGAGTCCGACCAGCGTCGTGGTGACGGCGCGCGCGCCGCCGGTGAAGCTCGCGTCCCCGGCCTTGAGTCCGACCTGGCGGCCGAGCATCTCGGCGGCCTGGTTGTCGCTGTAGCGCAGGGTGTGCTCGACGATCATCCCGACCGTCTCTCCCCGGTGGCTGGCCAGCACGGTGGCGCCGCCGGCCGAGGCGGCGTGCCGCGGATCGCCGGTGACCGTGACGCCGGCCTTGGCGAGCGCTCGGGCGAAGACCTCCGCGGCGGCGAGCGAGGGCTGGGTCACCCGGCCGTCGTCGTCGGTGCCGACCTCGCCGTCGGTGCCGGCGGTGTGGCCCTCGTCGACGATCAGCGCGGTCACCGGCACCGCCTCCTCGGGCACGTAGCCGGCGCGCCAGGTGGTCGCGACCGAGGGTCCGGTGAACAGCGAGTCGTCGTAGGCCACCCGCACCCGGTGTACGCCGGCCGCGGCGAGCTTCGTCGCGCTCGAGCGGGCCAGGTCGCGCAGGTCGGCGGAGGCCAGCAGCGGGTCACCGCCGCCGACCAGCGTCACCGTGTGCCCCCGACGGGTCACCGAGGTGGTGAACCGGTGCTCGGGGCCGAGGCGCTCCAGGGCCGCCGTACTCGTCATGATCTTGGTGATCGAGGCCGGCGTCGCCCGGCCGGTGCCGAAGGTCGACATCGCCCCGCCGGCCGCCGGGGCGATCGCCGCCACCACGTGCTTGCCCAGCGGCTTGGCGGCCACCTTGAGCGCCAGCGCGGCCCGCTCCACGGCCTGCTTGGGGTGCCCGCTGCCGCTGACCGCCGCGACGGTGGTGTCGGCGACCCGCAGCGGCTCGAGGTCGAGCGCGGCGGTCGGCGGCGTCGCCGGCACATCGGTGCCGCGCCAGTGGTCCACCCAGCCCAGCCCGTACGCCGCCCCACCGGCTCCGACGAGCAGCACCACCAGCACGATGGCGAGAGCCGCGGGCCACCTGCGGCGGCCGACGTGAGTGCTCACCGATATCCTCCTGCATGCCGGGTCGGGGTTCTCGAACTCGGGTCATTGTGGTGGACGAGGTTGTGGAGGCGGAACGTGAGTGTCGAGTTCGACGTACTGGTAGAGATCCCCAAGGGATCGCGCAACAAGTATGAGGTCGACCACGAGACCGGGAAGCTCCGCCTCGACCGGACGCTGTTCACCTCGATGGCCTACCCGGCCGACTACGGCTACATCGAGGACACCCTGGGCCAGGACGGCGACCCGCTGGACGCGCTGGTGATCCTGCCCTACCCGACCTTTCCGGGGTGCCTGATCAAGTGCCGCCCGATCGGGATGTATCGGATGGTCGACGAGAAGGGCGGCGACGACAAGGTGCTCTGCGTCCCGGTCGACCCGCGCTTCGACTCGTTCGTCGACCTCGAGGACGTCTCGACCTGGGACCTGGACGAGATCAAGCACTTCTTCGAGCGGTACAAGGACCTCGAGCCGGGCAAGGCGGTGCACGGCTCGGACTGGGTCTCCAAGGAGGCGGCGATCGCCGAGATCGAGGCCTCGGTGGCGCGCTTCCAGGCCGAGGGCCACTGAGCCGGCGCCGAGGAGGGCCTCAGGCCGCGACCTTCTCCTGGACGGCCTCGGACACCTGACCCGGCCGCGGCTTGGGGCCGAACCTCTGCCCGGCGGCGAGCCCGCCGAGGTAGAACGAGACCAGGGCGAGCATCACGCCGGCGATGTCGTCGGCCAGGTAGTGCCAGCCGAAGTAGACCGTCGCCAGGGCCGTGATGGCGAAGTTGACCCAGAAGAAGATCCTGATCCACTTCCGCTGCACGGTCGCCTGCACCAACAGTGCGGTCAGCAGCGTGATGCCACAGTGCAGTGAGGCGAAGCCGGCCACCGACTGGATCGAGTCTCCGATCGGCCCCCAGAGCACGTTCTGTCTGCCGTTGACCAGTCCGTTCATCAGCTCCCCCGCGGGCGTGTTCGGCTCATCGGAGTAGATGGACAGGAACGCCAGGCCCGGCCCGAGGGTGGGCAGGCAGTAGTAGGAGATGGTGCCGAGCGTCCAGGCGATCGCCTGCGAGCAGACGAACCAGTAGCCGTAGGCGAGGTTGCGCGCCCAGACGATCCAGATGGTGACCGCCACCGGCACCAGCGAGAGGAACCACAGGTAGACGTAGGAGAAGAAGTACGCCATGAACCCGGTCCCGAAGATGTCCTGCATCAGCACGCCCGGGTCGTGCCCGAACAGGATGGCGTGGTCGATCAGGTGGAGCTCACGGTCGTATTTGACGTCGATCATGAACGGCAGGAACGACTTCAGGTTCCGGTAGCTCACGTAGACGACGTAGAAGCCGATCACCCCGAAGGCGACCAGGGTCAGCCGGTCCCGATGCCAGTGCTCGTCGATCCGCTCCCGGATGAGCCCCGGCACCCTGGCCAGCCGGCCTCGGGAGAACCACAGCGCCCGCGGCAGCAGGTCGGCCAGGATCGCCGCACCCAACAGCAGCGGCAGCCGCAGCCAGGACGGCCCCAGGAAGCTGCCGTCCGGGTCGATCAGGCTGCGATTGATGGCGATCGCCGAGATGATCGCCCACACCGCCATGCCGATCGCGATGCCCGCAATCGTGAGTTGGGCTCGTCGATACATGCCGTTCATCCTAGGGGTGCCCGCGCGCGGCACATCTCCGGCTCAACCGCCGGTGATGTTGGCCTGGTCGTACGGCGTGCTGCGCGCGACCTGCAGCGTGCGGGTGAGCGAGAACGGCGCGGCCTGGTCGACCAGCCACGGACGGCCGAACCAGAGGTAGCCGTCGACGTAGGTCCCGGCCCGCTCCTGCTCGGTCTCGGTCAGGCCCAGGTCGTCCACGGCGGTGTCCCAGGTCGGCGCGTGGCCGAGGGTGTCGCAGCGCAGCTCGCTGGTCGTCGTACAGGGCTCGGCGTTGTCGAAGTTCCCCCGCGGGTGCTTGGCGTAGTACTCCGGGAACGTGAACGCACGGCCGTTGTCGGCGGTGTCGATGACGAAGTGCTTCTCGCCGTAGCCGGCCGCGGCCAGCGACGTCACCAGGTCGGTGCCGTAGTCGACGTTCATCGCCACCGAGGAGTAGTGCGTCGCCCCGAGCGCGAAGCCGCGGGCGTAGCGGATGCCGGAGTTCTCCAGCACGCTCAGCGCCTTGGACTGGCTGAGCCAGTCGGCGTCGCCGGCGTCCAGGTAGACGCTGGTGCGGGGCAGCGCGGAGAACTTCTCCGCGGCGTACGCCGTCAGCGACTGGCGTACCCCGGGATCGGCGGTCGACATCACGCCGCTGCGCATCGGCGGCGCGGTCAGCGCCAGGTCCGGTTCGAGCACGATCGCCGTCCTGGTGTCGCCGATCGCCGCGACCGCCGCATCGACGGCGGCCTTGTAGTCGGCCTGCTGCGCCCCGCTCAACGCCCGGTTCCGGGCCCCCTCCCCGTGCGGCCAGAGCCGGAACCAGGCGATCTGGACCAGGGCGTCGGGGTCGTCGGCGGTCTCCTGCGCGATCTCCTCGTGCAGCTTGTCGGTGACCTTCGAGATCGACATCCCGGAGTGGTACCAGCGCACCCGCGGCTGCAGCGCGACCTTGGCCAACAGCGCCTTGGTCTCTCCCGACGCCGCCTCGTACGCCGGCCAGACCCCGTCCTGGTCACCGTGGTAGACGCCCCAGGTGCCGCCCTTGAGCGGGTTCGTCGGGTTCTCGCTGACCGGGATCCGGTTCTGACCCTGGCTCGCCGTCGCCGAGGGGTCCTTCTGCCACATCGGAACGGTCAGCCTCGTCGCGCTCGCCGACCCGACACCCAGACTCATCGCCGTCGCCAGGCTCGCGGTCAGGGCAAGAGCGGAGGTCAAGCGGCGCACCGGGCCATTGTGCCGAACGCGCCGAGGTTCCCCGAACCCGGCCTCGGCCGAATCGGTCGTGGGACCACCGAGTCGGTCGTGGGGGCAGCCGAGTCGGTCGTGAGAACGGTCGAGTCGGCCGTCGGGGCGGCAGCCTCGACAGGCTCACCCAACCGACCCAACCAACGAAGACCGCCCACCAGGACGGCGTTCCTATCCGAGTACGGCGATCCGGCTCGGCTCCACCCGGAGCCGGATCCGCTCCCCCGGGGCCGGTGCCCGTACGGCGACCGCGTCGGCCGCGCCGAGTCCGTCGACCCGCACCACCAGCCGCACCTGGTCCGGGGTGGTCCGCGCGGAGAGCACCTCCGCCGCGAGCGGGCCCTCCGGGTCGAGCACCAGGGCCGACCGGCGGCAGGCGACCGCGCCGGTCGCCGTACCGTCCGGGCCATCCGGGTCTGCTCCACCCGAACCGACAACTCGACCGGTTCCCACGACCGACTCGGCTGCCCCCACGACCGACTCGGTAGTCCTAACGACCGACTCGGCTGTTCCCACGACCGACTCGGTGGCCCGGAGGAGGGCGGCGGCGTCGCCTTCGTAGACCCGGGCGTAGCCGAGGAACAGCGCGGTCCACGGATCGACCGGGTGCCGCCAGACCTCGGCCAGGTCGCCGGACTGGACGATGCGGCCGTCCCGCATCACCGCCAGCCGGTCCGCGACGGCGAAGGCCTCCTCGTGGTCGTGAGTGACCAGCAGCGCCGTCGTCCCGGACTCCACCAGGATCCGGCGCAGGTCGCCGGCGAGGCGCTCGCGCAGGCTCGCGTCGAGTGCCGAGAGCGGCTCGTCCAGCAGCAGCAGCCGGGGCTCGACGGCGAGCGCCCGGGCCAGCGCGACCCGCTGCCGCTCTCCCCCGGACAGGGTTCGGGGCAGCCGGTCCTCGTAGCCGGACAGGCCGACCAGGGCCAGCAGTTCGGCCACCCGGGCCCGCCGCTTCGCCGCCGGCGTGTGCCGCAGCCGGAGCGCATAGCCGACGTTGCCGGCGACGGTGAGCTGGGGGAAGAGCTGGCCGTCCTGGAACATCAGGGCGAAGCCGCGCCGATGGGTCGGCACCCCGGCCAGCGAGCGGCCGTCCCAGGAGATCGTCCCGGTCGAGCTCTCCAGGCCCGCGACCGCCCGCAGCAGGGTGGACTTGCCCGACCCGGACGGGCCGAGCAGGGCGAGCACCTCGCCGTCGGCAAGTCCCAGGGTGACGTCCGCCGCGGCCGCGACGCCGTCGAAGGCCACCCCGACCCGTTCCAGACGAAGCACTACCGCGCTCCTCTCCCCGGTCGCCGATCCGCCGGTCGCCGATCCGCCGGTCGCCGATCCGCCACACTCGTCGCACCCCTCATAGCGCCCCGATCGAGGGCACCCGCAGCCGTTCCACCGCCAGCATGACCACGCAGGTGGCCAGCGCCAGCACGCAGGAGGCCGCCAGGGCCATGCCGTAGTTGTGCTCCCCCGGATGCCCGATCAACCGGTAGATGACCACCGGCAGGGTCGGATGGTCGCCCCGGTAGAGGAACGAGGTGGCGCCGAACTCGCCGAGCGAGGCCGCGAAGGCGAACCCGGTCGCGGCCAGCAACGGCCGCCAGGCGGCCGGCAGGTCGACGGTGCCGAAGACCCGCAGCGGACCCGCGCCCAGCGAGGAGGCCGCCTGTCGTTGCCGGTCGTCGATGCCGGCGAGCACCGGGACCAGCGTGCGCACCACCAGCGGGAGCGCGACCAGTGCCTGGGCCAGCGGGACCAGCCAGGGCTGGGAGCGGAAGTCGACCGGTGGCCGGTCCAGCGTCAGGTAGAGCCCGAACCCGAGCGTCACCGCGCTCACCCCGAGCGGCAGCATGAACAGTCCGTCCAGCACCGTCCGCACCCGCCGCTCCCCGGGTGAGACGGAGCGTCTGGTGACCACCACCGCGACCAGGCCGCCGAGCAGCAGCGCCATCGCCGCGGCGGCGAGCGCGATCCGCAGCGAGTTGGCCAGCGCGGTGGTCACCGTGACCGGCAGGGTGCCGTCGTCCCCGGTCGACTGCAACGCGCGATAGTTCGCCAGGCTCCAGCCGCCGTCCACCCGCAGCGACCCGACCAGGAGGGTCAGGATCGGCGCCGCCACGAACGCCAGCACCAACCCGGTCAGGAGCAGCTGGGGAAGGTCGGCGGCGCCGGGCCGGCGCGGGCGTACGACGGTCCGCTGCTGGGTCGGGTCGGCGACGGTGCGCAGCCTCCCGGCGACCACCAGCAGCGCGACGACCACCAACAGCTGCAGGATCGACAGGGCGGCGGCGCCGGGCAGGTCGAGCAGCTGCACGGTCAGGTAGTAGATCTCGGTCTCGACGCTGTTGTAGCGCAGCCCGCCGAGGACGAGCACCACGCCGAAGGCCGTCGCGCAGAACAGGAACACCACGCTCGCCGAGCTGACGATGCTCGGCCGCAGCGCCGGCAGGGTGACGGTGCGGAAGACCGTCCAGCGACGTGCACCGAGCGCGGCGGCGGCCTCGGCGGGGCGCGGGTCGAGGCTCTCCCAGGCGGCGCCGACGCTGCGGACCACCACCGCGATGTTGAAGAAGACCAGCCCGGCGATGATCGCCGCCGGCGTCTGGTCCAGTCCCCACCCGCCGAGCGGGCCGCCCGCGCGCAGCAGCTGCCGGAACGCCACCCCGACCACCACCGTCGGCAGCACGAACGGCACCAGCAGCGCGGCCCGGGCCACCCGGGCGAACCCGAACCGCAGCCGATGCAGCGCGTAGGCGACCGGCAGGCCGAGCAGCACGCTGAGCGCCGCGGCGAGGGTCGAGCTCCACAGGGTGAACCAGATCGCCTGATGGATCTCGGCGCGGCCCAGCACCCGCGCGACCGCGGCCGGGTCGAAGGCCCCGTCGCTGACGAAGCCCCGGCGCACCATCCCGATCACCGGCAGCACGAAGAAGACGGCCAGCACCACCACCGGGACCGCCGCCAGCGCGGCCAGGGTCGCGGCGCGCCGTACTCGGAGCAGGCGTACCCGGGTCGGACGGGGGCTCAGGCGGTGATGATGTCGCGCCACTCCTGCAGCCATTCCTCACGGTTCGACTCGATCTCGGACGGGTCGACCTGCCAGGTCTTGGTGGGCTGGACGGCGAACTTCGCCCACTGCCGGGGCAGCGTCACCCCGTCGACCACCGGGAAGACGTACATGCTGTCCGGCAGCGCCTCCTGCACCTCATCGGTGAGCAGGAAGTCGACGAGTGCCTTCGCGCCGTCGGGGTTGGTCGCGCCACGCAGCACGCCGGCGTACTCGACCTGCTGGAAGCAGGTGTCGAGCAGCGCCTTGGTGCTCGACGACCCATCGGTCACGGTGTAGGCCGGCGAGGAGTCGTAGGAGACCACGATCGGTCGGTCGCCGTCTCCGCCGCCGGCGGTGAAGTCGACCTCGTAGGCCTCGCTCCAGCCGTCGGTGATCTCGGCGCCGTTGTCCATCAGGTCCTTCCAGTAGGACTGCCAGTCGTCGCCGTACTTGGCGACGGTGGCGAGCAGGAAGGCCAGCCCCGGCGAGCTGGTGGTCGCGCCCGGGATGACCGTCAGGTCCTGGTACGCCGGCTTGGTCAGGTCGGCGAAGCCGGTCGGTGCCGCCAGGCCGTGCGCCTTGAACCAGGAGGTGTCGACGTTGACGCAGACGTCGCCGTCGTCGATCGGCGTCAGGCTCGCGCCGTCGTCGCCGGGCAGGTCGAAGTCGCTCACGCCGGCAGGAAGCTCGGAGGGCGTGTAGTCCTGCAGCACGTCGCCGGCGATCGCACGGCTGGCGAAGGTGTTGTCGATCCCGAAGACCGCGTCGCCGTCCGGGCTGCCGTCGGCGAGGACGAGCTTGTTGGTCAGCTCGCCACCGTCGCCCGACGCCCGCACCACCAGGTGGTAGCCGGTGGTCGACTCGAACCTCGTGATCAGCCTCTTCGGCAGGCTGAAGCTGTCGTGGGTCAGCAGGACGACGTCCCCGCCGGCCGAGCTCGACGAGCCTCCCGACCCGCCCGCACTCCCCGAGGAGTTGCCCGAGGAGCTCGCGTCCTCACCGCCGCCGCAGCCGGTGAGAGCGAGTGCGGCCGCCAGGACCGTCGCGGTGGCGAGCTGCGCGCGCAGCCTCATCTGGACTCCCTTCGCCGGTGCTAGCCGGAGCAGGTTCGGAGGGTCTGCGGCCCACTGCCGCACTCTCAGCCCCGCGGGGCTCCCCTGTCGTGTGTTCCCGCCACCCTAGCGCGGCGTGAAGAGGACGCCGTCCCCGGTCTCGGCCCGGCCGGCGTCACCCCGCGCGGCCAGCACCTCCAGGTGGGCCTTCGTCTCGAGCACGGCCAGCGTGGAGTTGAACAGGTCCAGGCTGGAGAAGGCGTGCTCGCGACGGGTCCAGGGCAACGCCTCGGCCACCTCCCGAGCGGTACGGCGACCCGCCCGGAGCGCCTCGAGGCAGCGCGCGAGCCGCTCCTCGTGATGTGCCATCAGCTGGTCGATCCGGGCGTGCGTCGAGTCCGCGACCGGGCCGTGTGCCGGCAGCAGACGCAGGTCCGGCAGGCCCCGCACCTTGGTCAGCGAGGCCATGAAGTCGCCCAGTGGGGAGACCACCGGTGCCGGCTCGAAGCCGATCGAGGGGGTGATGGTGGGCAACACGTGGTCGCCGGCGAACAGCATCCCGGCCGCGCGGTCGGCGAAGACGAAGTGCCCGCGGGTGTGGCCCGGGGTGTGCACCGCGTCGAGCGTGCGACCGGACACCTCGAGCCGCTGGTCACCGTCGAGCCAGTGGTCGGGCAGCCGCCAGTGATCGGGATCGATGGCCTCCCGGGTCATCGCCTGCCATCGCTCGACCAGGTCGGCGGCCCCGGCGTCGCGCAGCAGCCAGCCGTCGCGCGAGCGCGCTCCGTCCGAGTTCAGGGCGCTCTCCAGGGTGGCGCGCTCGTCGGCACCGAGACTGACCTCGGCGCCGTACTCCTTGCCGAGCACGCTGGCCAGCGTGTAGTGGTCGCGATGGACGTGGGTGACCAGGAAGCGGGCGATGTCGCCGAAGCCGACGCCGAGCAGCCGCAACCCGGCGTCCAGCGCCTCCCGGCCCTCGGTGATCGCCCAGCCGCCGTCGATCAGGGTCAGCCCGTCGGCCCCCTCGATGACGTAGACGTTGACCGCCCGCAGACCGTCCATCGGCAGCGGCAGCGGGATCCGGTGGACGCCGTCGGCGACCGGCCAGGCACCGGGCGCGGACCAGTGCTCGCCGGAGTCCGGCGAGATCGCGTGCGCCGTCGAGGCCGACGGCCGGTCGGATCCGCTCATCGAGGAGCTCCCTCCTCGGCGGAGTCCCGCTCCGCCGGTGTCGCGGCCGCCTGCGGCGACCGGTGGACCCAGACGAGTCCGAGGATCGGCAGCACCGCCGGCACCCAGCCGTAGCCCTCGCCGTAGCCGGACCAGACCGAGGCCTCCGGGAACCAGTCGGGC
This sequence comes from Nocardioides sp., assembly GCF_047606145.1. GTDB lineage: Bacteria > Actinomycetota > Actinomycetes > Propionibacteriales > Nocardioidaceae > Nocardioides. Next base: position 67,790 of record NZ_JASGET010000154.1, read on the forward strand.
ACCAGCAGGGACAGCGTGCCGATCACCAGCACGCCGCCGAGCTCGACCCAGAGCATCACCCGGGCGAACTCCGGCCGGCCGTGCGCCGCCCGCCGGATCGCGAACCACCCGGCGACGTAGGTGCAGGCGGCCACGGCGGAGAGGGAGAAGGCCACCGGGGCGTCGCCGAACCTGGTCGCGATCTGCACGACGGCGCGGCTGCCCGAGGCGAGGATGAACAGTGCGTACAACGCCAGCAGGACGAGGTGGGGTCCGGAGGCAGCGCGGTTCACCGGCTCATCCTCTCGCGCCGCTCGCGGCCGCGCACCGGCAGGTGCCGACCGCTCCGCGGTCGGCGTCCCGATCGGCGTCCCGGTCGATGTCCCGGTCAACGCGTCATCAGCACCCGTACGGCGATCACCCCGGTCGCCAGCGCGGCGACCGCCACCACCCCGGACGACCACGGCCCGCGATCCTCGCGCACGGTGCCGAGCGCGACCGGCATCACCACCACGCAGGCCGCGATGTAGCCGAGATGGGTGGACATCGAGTCCGGCCGATCGCCGCCGGACAGGTCGGCGAGGGCGCCCAGCGCGAGGACGACGCAGAGCAGCTCGAGCATCCAGGCGATCTGGTCCAGCCAGCGTGGCCGCGGGGCCCGCAGCGCGACCCCGACGGCGGCCGCGACCGCGACCAGCACGGCGTACCCGGCCACGATCCATCCGACCAGGCTCAGCGCGTGCATGGCAGCATCCTTGCCGATGACTCCCGCCGGATCGACACCGCCCGCCGACCCACCCAGCCGACCACAGCCGGACCCGCTCGCCGACCGGCTGCGGGCCGCCGGCTGCGTGTTCGCCGAGGAGGAGTCGGCGCTGCTGCGCCAGGCCGGGGCCGACGCGGACGAGCTGGAGACGATGGTGCGGCGCCGGGTGGCCGGTGAACCGCTGGAGGTGGTGCTCGGCTGGGCGGCGTTCGACGGCCTGCGGATCGTCGTACGCCCCGGGGTGTTCGTCCCTCGTCGCCGCTCGCTGCTCCTGGTCGAGCTCGCCAGCCGCGCCCCGGATCCTCGTGCGGTGGTCGACGTCGGCTGCGGCAGCGCGGCCCTGGGCACCGCGCTCGGCGCCCGCCTCCCGGCCGCCGAGGTGTGGGCGGTCGATCTCGACCCGGACGCGGTCGCCTGTGCCAGGCACAACCTCCCGGCCGACCGGGTGCTCCTCGGCGACCTGTTCGAGCCGTTGCCCGGCCGACTGCGCGGCCGGGTCGACGTGGTGGTGGCGAACATGCCCTACGTCCCGACCGACGAGATCGCGCTGATGCCGCCCGAGGCCCGCGACCACGAGCATCGTCTCGCGCTCGACGGCGGCGCGGACGGCCTCGACGTCCAGCGGCGGCTGATCGCCGCGGCACCGGGCTGGCTGAGCCCGGACGGCGTGCTCCTGGTCGAGTCGTCCCGGGTCCAGGCTCCGATCACGGCCGCGTTGATGACCGCGGCCGGGCTGGCCGCCGCGATCCACACCGACGAGGAGATCGGCGGCACGGCGGTCAGCGGCCGGCTCCGACAGGGCGTGGCCCGGGAAGGGGTGAAGGTCGTCCACCCCCCACCGGCGGACGACCTTCTGTAGAGGTAACGGTCCCGTGCCGGAGTCATGACGCGGTGAGGCGAAATTGGGCCGAATTGCCGCTTCGTCGCAACCGGCCCGGGCCGGACTCGCCCGAGACCGCCGGTTCACGCCGGCGGGCGCAGCCGGCCGGTGCTCTCGTACTCAGCGAGCACCGCGGCGTACGGCGCCAGGTCGATGCCCTGGCCGGCCACCCAGGCGTCGTCGTAGTAGCTGGACCGGTAGCGCTCGCCGCCGTCGCACAGCAACGTCACCACGCTGCCGGTCTCACCGACCGCGCGCATCCGTTCGATCGCGCCGAGGGCGGCCCAGATGTTGGTGCCGGTGGACGGCCCGACGCCGCGGCCCAACCGGCCGGAGAGCCATCGCATGGTGGCGATCGACGCGGCGTCCGGCACCCGCACCATCTCGTCGACCACGCCACCGACGAAGGAGGGCTCCACCCGCGGGCGACCGATCCCCTCGATCCGCGATCCGCTCGCGGTCGCGGTGGAGACGTCCTGCTCCCAGCCGTCGAGGAACGCCGACCCCTCCGGATCGGCCACCAACAGCCTGGTCGGATACCGGCGGTAGCGCAGATAACGGCCGATGGTCGCCGACGTGCCGCCGGTGCCGGCGGAGACGACGATCCAGGACGGCACCGGATGAGGCTCCCGGGAGAGCTGGTCGAAGATCGACTCGGCGATGTTGTTGTTGCCCCGCCAGTCGGTGGCCCGCTCGGCGTAGGTGAACTGGTCCAGGTAGTGCCCGCCCAGCTCGGCGGCCAGACGGCGCGCGGTCTCGTAGACCTCGCCCGCCGAGTCCACCAGATGGCACCGGCCGCCGTACCACTCGATCAGCTGGATCTTCTCCGGGCTGGTCCCCGCCGGCACCACCGCGACGAACGGCAACCCGATCAGACCGGCGAAGTAGGCCTCGGAGACCGCCGTCGAGCCCGAGGACGCCTCGACCACGGTGGAGCCGGCGTGCAACCAGCCGTTGCACAGCGCATAGAGGAACAGCGAGCGGGCCAGTCGGTGCTTCAGCGACCCGGTCGGATGCACCGACTCGTCCTTGAGGTAGAGGTCGACCCCCGGCTCCCCCGGCAGCGGTACGACGTGCAGGTGGGTGTCGGCCGACCGCTGGGCATCGGCCTCGACCCGACGTACCGCCTCGTCGATCCAGGCACGGTGGGAGCTCGTCAGGCGGGGCACCGGCTCAGCCTAGTGGCGGCTCGGCGAACGCCGCCCGCTCGCGCCGCCCGGCCGGACCGGGACCGGGATCCGGTGCGGGCGGTCAGGAGAGGCCGAGCAGGGTGGCGGACCGCTCCCGCATCTCGTTCTTGCGGATCTTGCCGGTCACCGTCATCGGGAACTCGGTGACCACCAGCACGTAGCGCGGGATCTTGTAGTGCGCCAGCCTCCCGGTGGCGAACTCGCGCACCGCCTCCGCCGTCAGCGTCTCCACCCCGGCGCGCAGCCGCACCCAGGCACACAGCTCCTCGCCGTACCTCTCGTCGGGCACGCCGACCACCTGGACGTCCTCGATGTCGGGGTGGGTGTAGAGGAACTCCTCGACCTCGCGCGGATAGATGTTCTCCCCACCCCGGATGACGACGTCCTTGATCCGGCCGACGATCAGGCAGTAGCCGTCCTCGCGCATCGTGGCCAGATCGCCGGTGTGCATCCAGCCCTCGGCGTCGATCGCCTCGGCGGTCTTCTCCTCCTCGTCCCAGTAGCCGAGCATCACCGAGTAGCCCCTGGTGCAGAACTCGCCCGGCTGACCGCGCGGCACGGTCCTGCCCTCGGGGTCGACGATCTTGATCTCGACGTGCGGCGCCGCCCGGCCGATGGTGGCGGTACGGCGCTCCAGGTCGTCGTCGGCGCGGGTCTGGCACGAGACCGGGCTGGTCTCGGTCATGCCGTAGGCGATGGAGACCTCGCTCATCCCCATGTCGTCGATGCAGTGCCGCATCACCTCCACCGGGCAGACCGAGCCGGCCATGATCCCGGTGCGGAGCGAGGAGAGGTCGTAGGAGGCGAAGTCGGGGTGGTTCTGGACGGCGATGAACATGGTCGGGACGCCGTACAGCACGGTGCAGCGCTCCTCCTGCACCGCCGCCAGCACGGCACCGGGATCGAAGGCCGGGCCCGGGATGACCATGGTGGCGCCGTGGGTCATGCAGCCGAGGTTGGCCATCACCATGCCGAAGCAGTGGTAGAAGGGCACCGGGATGCACAGCCGGTCGGCGGGCGTCAGATTGATCGTCTCGGTGACGAAGTAGCCGTTGTTGAGGATGTTGCGGTGGCTGAGGGTGGCGCCCTTGGGGAAGCCGGTGGTGCCGGAGGTGTACTGGATGTTGATCGGCTCGAACGGGTCGAGCTCGGCCAGCCGGGTGGCGACCGCGTCCGCCGGCAGGTCGGCGCCGGCGGCGACCAGCTCGGCCCAGTCGTCGGTGTCGAGGAGGATCACCCGCTCCAGCGTGGGCGTGCTGGCCGCCGTCTCGGCGATCATGGCGGCGTAGTCGCTGGTCTTGAAGCTGGAGGCCGCGATCAGGAACCGCATCCCGGACTGGTTGACGGCGTAGGAGTACTCGTGGGTGCGATAGGCCGGGTTGACGTTGACCAGGATCGCCCCGATCTTGGCGGTGGCGACCTGCGCGATCGTCCACTCCGCGCAGTTCGGCGCCCAGATGCCGATCCGCATCCCCTTGGCGACGCCGATGGCGATCAGGCCGCGAGCGACCGCGTTGACGTCGTCGTCCAGCTCGCGCCAGCTCCAGCGGCGGCCGGTGGCCACCTCCACCAGCGCCTCCCGCTCGGCGTGCTCGGCCACGGTCGCCTCGAACGTGGCGCCGATCGTCTCCTCCAGCAGGGGCGTGGTGGTCTCACCGGCGGCGAACGACTCCATGATCGATGTCTACCAGATCGGCTGTGATCTAGCGCACAAAGCCCCCCGCAGGGTGGCCACCGATTTCCCTTGTCGCGCTAAACGCGAGACAAAAGAGACTGTGGACGGTGAACCTCTCGACGAACCTCTCGACACGCCCATCGACGTAGTGCTGGTCGGTGGCGGCATCATGAGCGCGACTCTGGGAGTCCTGCTCCAGGAGCTCGAGCCCACCTGGACGATCCGGATGCTCGAACGGCTCGACACCCTCGCCGAGGAGTCCTCCGGCCCGTGGAACAACGCCGGCACCGGACACTCGGCCCTCTGCGAGCTCAACTACACCCCCGAGCGCGCGGACGGCTCGATCGACATCAGCAAGGCGATCTCGGTCAACGAGCAGTTCCAGATCGCGCGTCAGCTGTGGTCGTTCCTGGTCCGGCAGGGCCGGATCCCGGATCCCGAGGCCTTCATCCACACCACGCCGCACATGAGCTTCGTGACCGGCGCGGAGAACGTCGACTACCTGCGCCGCCGCTATCAGGCGCTCAAGGATCACCCGCTGTTCGTCGGCATGGAGTTCAGCGACGACCCGCAGGTGATCCGCGGTTGGGCACCGCTGCTGCTCGAGGGCCGGACCGGCGACGAGCCGATGGCCGCGACCCACTCGCCGGCCGGCACCGATGTGAACTTCGGCGCGCTCACCTCGATCCTCACCGAGACCCTGGTCGAGCACGGTGCGGTGCTGGAGACCGGGACCGAGGTCAAGGACGTCCACCAGACGATGGACGGCCTCTGGCACGTGATGGGCAGGCATCACCGGGACGGCGGCCGGTTCCACTACACCGCGCGCTTCGTCTTCGTCGGCGCCGGCGGGTACGCGCTGCCGCTGTTGCAGAAGTCGGGCATCCCGGAGATCCGCGGCTTCGCGGGCTTCCCGGCCAGCGGCGAGTTCCTGCGCACCGCGAACGGCGAACTGGTCGCCCGGCACCAGGCCAAGGTCTACGGCAAGCCGCCGATCGGCGCGCCGCCGATGTCGGTGCCACACCTCGACACCCGAGTGGTCGGAGATCGCGAGTACCTGATGTTCGGCCCGTACGCCGGCTGGACGCCGCGGTTCGGCAAGAAGGGGTCGCTGCTCGACCTGTTCCGCTCGATCCGGTTCCACAACCTGCTGCCGACCGTCAAGGCCGGCCTGCACAATCTCGGCCTGACCCTCTACCTGATCAAGCAGGTGATCGCCCGGCGGGAGACGAAGTTCGCCGAGCTGCTGGAGTTCTTCCCCGACGCCGAGGCGAAGGACTGGGAGAAGATCACCGCCGGACAGCGGGTGCAGGTCATCCGGCCGGACGGAGTCCTGCAGTTCGGCACGGAGGTCATCACCGCCGAGGACGGCACCATCGCCGGCCTGCTCGGCGCCTCGCCCGGGGCCTCCACCGCGCCGGCGATCATGGTCGACGTGATCCGCAAGTGCTTCGCCGACCGCTGGGAACAGTGGCGGCCGCAGCTGGTCGAGATGATCCCGAGCGCCGGTGCCCCGCTGGCGGAGAACCCGGAGCTCGCGATCGAGACCATGACCCGCACCGCGCAGACCCTGCAGATCGCTCCGCCGCCGAGGGCCGAGCACCCGGTGAACCATTGAAGCTGACCCTGGCCGACGCCTGACGGCCTCGATCGCCGAGCGAGCCGGGTCAGCGCGCCAGCCGCGCATCCCAGTCCGCCGGCAGCTCGATCCGCTTGGCGGTCGGGTAGCCGTGGCTCTGGTTCTGCACGAAGCCCTTGCTCTGGTTGCGTCCCGGGTCGCCGCTGAGCACGATCCCGATGCCCTCGGGATCGACGAAGACCGGGACCAGCCGGTCGGGGTCGTCGGACTCGACGTACGCCGCCGAGATCATGCCCTCCGCGTGCAGCTGCCCGAGGTCGTACTCGGTGTAGCCGAGCTCCCAGGCGTGCCGGTAGAGGCTGCGCACCGAGATCTTGGTGTGGTCGAAGAGGTACTGCTGGACGTCGCGCTTGGACAGGCCTTCGCGCGCCAGCACCGTGGCCACCCCGGGGCTCATGATCAGCAGCGGGAAGTTCTTGCCCTTCTTGATCCCGGTGTGTGCCCAGCCGGCGCACATCCCGCCGAAGATCTCCACCAGCCGGTCGAGGTGCTCGGCGGCGGTGTCACCGGCGGTGTAGATCGGGATGGTGGAGGCCATCACGCTCTGCACGGTGACGACGTTCTCGTCGCGCGCGAAGCCGAACCGCTCGCTGGCCGAGGACCAGCCGAGGTCGGCGACCGCGTCCGCGTTCTCGGCGAGCGCGACGTTCATGCCCAGCCCGATCGAGGCCTTGTCGGTCTCGTCCGGGGCGAAGCGGAGCCCGACCAGGTTGCGCAGGAACATCCGCGCGAACCGGCCGATGCTGGTGTTGGCCTGGCGACCGACCCGCATCACCGCGGTCTCGTAGTTGAAGTCGAGCTGCTTGACGATCGGCCCGCTGACCAGCACCAACGGCTCCAGACCCGGGGTCGCGCCGAAGTCTCGCGCGTAGAAGTTCGGCTCGGCCATCGCCTCGACGATGGCGATCAGGATCGGCAGGTACTCCGGCCGGCAGCCCGACATCACCCCGTTGACCGCGACGCTCCAGATGGTCGCCTCGCGATTCTCCGGCTGGATGACGCCGAGGATCTCCGCGGGGTCGCGGTCGGTGTAGGCCAGGAACGCCTCGACCCGGTCGAGAGTGGGCGGCACGATCGGCAGCCCGTCCGTCCAGCGCTGCTCGAGGAAGTACTCGTTGACCTGGTCGAGGGTCCCGGTGAAGACGATCGCGCCGGGCTCGGGCTCGACCACCTCCTCGGCGACCGAGACGTTGCGGGTGAGCTGGTCGATGATGTTGGGGACGAGCACCTCGGCGGTGTTGCGGCGAAGCTCCTCCGCACTCTGGTTCATGATCACGCCGGGGAACTCCGAGATCGGGAAGTCCGCCATGCCCTCGCCGCGCCCGATGGCGGCGGCCTGCATCAGGAAGGCCGAGGCCACGATGGTGGCGCTCGGCACGCCCGCCCGCTCGGCGACCATGCTCGCCCGGACCACCGCCGGGGTGCAGGTGCCACAGCTTCCGACGCCGGTGATCACCGCGTCGACGCCGTACTCCTCGAGCCTATCCGGCAGCACCGGCAGTGCGTCCTTGCCGTGCCGCGGACCGTGGATGTTCCCGAACTCGTCAGGCCCCACGAACTGGATCCCGGGGTAGCGCGCGGTCAGCTCCTCCTCGATCACCGGGCGCATCTCGTCGTGCCGGAACCCGTAGTGCGACAGGTGCGCGATCCTCGCCTTGGACAGGTCCGAGATCCTCGGCCTGGCCTCGATCTCGGTCACCGTCGAACGGCCCAGCGGCCAGGTCACTTCGTACAGCGGTTCATTCATCGGGTTGCCTCACTCGCGGTCACCGAGTCCGTCGACTCGACTTGTGGTTCACGGCTCGGTCGGCACGACCGACCGAGCGCCGGCCCAGGGCCGACGGCCGGCCGGCGAAAGCGCCTCAGACCCGCTGCGCCACCGGGCTCGGCCGATGGTCGGCAGCATTGCTGAACAATCAGACGATAACTCGATGCTTGACTATAGTCAAGCATCGAGTTCACCCGTCGAGCCGGTACTCGCGCAGCACGAACGCGCGGATCAACCGGTCCAGGCCGCTGGCGCATCCCGTCGTGGCGACCGGTCGGTTGTCGAGCTCCAGGAATCCGAACTCGTCGTGCGAGCCCGGCCAGCGCGGCAGGCCGGTGCCCCGGCTGCCCGAGCCGTTGGGATCGCCGTTGCTCACGAAGTTGACCCAGTAGTCGCTGAGCAGGTCGGCCAGCTCCAGGTCCGCCTCCGTCCACACCCGCCCGGGCGAGACCTCGCCGCCGAGCGAGCCGAACGTGTACCAGGTCTCGCTGCCGTGCCAGGCCAGCGCGTACGCCGGGTCGCGGGGCGTGCCGTAGTCCGAGGGGCTCGGCGGCACCAGGTGCGACCACAGGTAGGTGTAGCTGCGGCTGCCCGGATGCTGCCGCGCCATGTGGGCACCGAAGATCCGGTCGAGCATCACGCTACGACTGACGTTGGTGCCGGCCCGCCCGGCCAGACCGAGGCTCGCCAGGCGGCGCCCGGTCGACCAGGCGGTGGCCTCGTCGACCGGGACCAGCGCGTCGAAGTCGTCATCGTCGTAGAGCTCGCCCAGCACGGCGCGGAAGTGGGCGCGGAGCTTGGCGACGGAGTCCAGCTGGGCCGGTGGCTCCCCGGCCAGCCGGTAGCCGCCGGCCGAGGAGACCGGCGCATACAGGTCCGCCTCGCCGAGCGTGGTGCCGTTGAGGAAGTCCACCCCGGCGGCGTTGACGTCCATCCCCTCGGCGAAGTCGGCGTACGGCAACAGGTCGCCGTCCTCGACCATGTAGTCGGGCAGCACGATCCGGGGCACCGGCCGGTTGAGCCGGGCGACGTCGATGGCTCTCAACTCCTCCACGCCGAGGTCCGGGGAGAGTCCGACGGCGCGCAGATACTCCCGGCCGTGCTCCTCGGCGTCGGCGAGCGCGAGGAAGGGATGCTTCCACTTCAGCCCGCTCTGCGAGACGACCCGCCGCACCGAGCCGCGGCCGTACGGCGTGGCGACCAGCACGGCCGCCTTCTGCGACCCGCCGGACTGGCCACCGACGGTGATGTTGTCCGGGTCGCCGCCGAAGGCCGCGACGTTCGCCCGGATCCACTCGATCGCCTTGAGCTGGTCCGCCACACCGTAGTTGCCGCTGCGCCCGGCCTCCGCGGTCAGCTGCGGCAGCGCCAGGTAGCCGAAGATGTTGAGCCGCTGCGCGACGCTGACCACCACCAGGCCCTTGCGGGCGAGCGGCCGAGGATCGAGCGGCGCCTCGCTGGCGAAGCCGTTGGTGAGCCCGCCGCCGTGGAACCAGACGAACACCGGCCGCTGCTCGCCCGGCCCGGCGGCACCGGTGGCGAGGTTGAGGTAGAGGCAGTCCTCGCTCATCGGCGGGACCGAGTCGTAGTAGCCCGGGACGTAGCCCTCCTTGGCGAACCAGTCGTTGTGGAACTGCTGCACCGCGGCCGGCGGGAAGCTCGTCGCCGGCCGTACGCCGTCCCACGGCTCGGCCTCGGCGGGAGGCGCCCACCGCCGTGGGCCGATCGGGGGCGCGGCGTACGGGATCCCGTTGAAGACCGTGATGCCGGCGTACCGGTCGCGCTGCTCGATGCCACGCACCGAGCCATGGGTGGTGCGGACCACGCCGATGCCGGTGGCGCTCATCGCATCGTCGCCATTCCGCCGAGCGCCTGCATGGCGTACTTCCGGGTGCCCAGGAACAACAGGATCAACGGCAAGGAGGAGAGCACCACCATCGTCATGACGGCCGGCACGTCGACACCGTGCTCGGACTGGAAGTTGTAGAGCCCGAGCGGGAGCAGCGCCTTGCTCTCGCTCTGGGTGAACAGCAGCGGGATGAGGAAGTTGTTCCACATCGCCAGCCCGTTGAAGACCGCGACGATGCCGAGCGCCCCGGTGGTCATCGGCGCGACCAGCCGGAACAGGATCGTCCAGTTCCCGGCGCCGTCGATCCGCATCGCCGCGATCAGCTCGTCCGGGATGTCGCGCACGAAGTTGGCGACCACCACGACGGTCAGCGGCATCGCCGAGGCCGCCATCACCAGGATCAGGCCGATCAGCGAGTCGTAGAGATGGATCTTGGTGACGACCACGAACAGCGGTACGACGATCGCCTGGACCGGGATGGCGAGCCCGACGACGATCATCCGGAACAGCAGGCTCCCGGCCCGGGTCCGGTGCTTGACCACGTGGTAGGCGAAGGCCAGTGCCAGCGCCAGGGTCAACACGATCCCGGCGACGGTGACCACGACGCTGTTGAGCACGTATCGGCCCAGGCCGGAGTCGACGACGTCACCGACGTTGGCCAGCGTGAGCTCGCCGGTGGGCAGCCAGGGGTTCTCGGTGAAGTAGCCGTTCTGGGTGCGCAGCGCGGCCACGACCATGTAGTCGAACGGGGCGAGCGCGATGATCAACCACAGGGTGCCGCCGAGGAAGGCGAGGACGCGTCGGGTCATGCCACTCCCTCCTGGGTGCTCTCGAACCGGCTGTAGCCGCTGATCCGCATGATCACGAAGCCGACCAGCACGCCGAGGACGCCGAGGATGACGGCGAAGACGCTGGCATAGCCGAACCGGTGCTGGTTGAACGCGACGTCGTACATCTGCATGGCCAGCACGTTGGTCCTCCCGCCCGGCCCACCGAGGGTGAGCACGTAGATCATGTCGAAGTAGGTCAGCGAGGTCACCAGCATCAGCACGCTGGAGGTGGCCATGGTGTGCCGCAGCTGCGGCATGGTGATGTGCACGAACTGCCGCCAGGGCGAGGCCCCGTCGATGCGCGAGGCCTCGTAGAGGACGCCGGGGATAGAGCGCCGGCCGTTCTGGTAGATCAGCGCGTGCATCGGGATGAACTGCCACGCGATGATCAGCAGCAGCACGATCGGGGTCAGGGTCTCGTCGCCGAACCAGTTCTGGCTCAGCAGGTCGAGGCCGAGCCTGTCGCCGAGCCACGCCAGACCACCCAGGTTGGGATCCAGAACACCGCCCCACATCAGCGCCAGACCGACCGAGGAGAGCAGCATCGGGATCACGTAGCACACCGAGTAGACCACCCGATAGCGCTGCGGGCCGGCGATGAACAGCCCCAACGCCAGGCTGATCGGGGTCTGGACCACCCAGGACAGCACGGTGAACCCGAGGGTGACCACCAGCGACTGATGTGCCGCCGAGTCGTGCAGGAAGCTCGACCAGTTGCTCAGCCCCACCCAGTGCGGCCAGCCGATCCCCGACCAGCTGGAGAGGCTCAGCAGGACGGCGAGCAGCGTCGGCACCACGATCAGCACGCCGTAGAGGGCGGCCAGCGGGACCGTCGCGACGAGACCGAACGTCCTGCTGGCGTGCCTGATGGCGGCCCGGGGCCGCGGTGGAGGTGTTCGTCATGACAACGGGTCCTACTTCAGGGTCGCGTTCATCTTGGCGATGAAGGCGTCCGGGGTCGTCGAGCCGTTGGTGACGGCGGCGGTCGCGGACTGGAAGGTGGTGCCGAGCGAGCCGAGCAGCGTGGTCCAGGTGCCGCCGTAGTAGCTGGCCTTCTCCGAGGAGGTGTAGACGAACTTCGCCAGCTTGCCGGCATCGGTGTCACCGAAGAGGTCGTCGGCGCCGGCGACGGCGGGCGGGACGTCGGCCGCGATCTGCGCCTTGGCGTGGTCGAGCGTGGTCAGCGAGGTGCTCAGGAAGGAGTAGGCGAGCTGCTTCTGCGCCTCGGTGGACTGACTCGAGACCGCGTACAGCGACGCGGTGGCGCCGTACAGGCCGTCGTTCGACGCGTCGTCCCCGGCCGGGAAGTTGAAGTAGCCGAGGCTGCCGCTGGTCAGGAAGTCGGGATCGGCCGACTGGACCGCTCCCTGCAGCCAGGTGCCGTCCACCTTCATGCCGGCGCGGTTGCTGTAGAGCAGCGCGGTGGCGGCGCCGGAGACGTCACCGACGCTGTCGAAGCCCTTGCCGAAGGCGCCACCGGTGCCCCACTTCTGCAACTCCTCCAGCGCCGTCTTGAAGGCCGGGTCCGACCAGGCGTCGTGCTTGCCGGCGAGCACGCGGTCGAACGGCTGGTGGCCACCCGCGCGATCGACCAGGTACTGCAGGATCCAGGTGCTGGGGAACTGGTCCTTGTTGCCCAGCGCGAGCGGGATCTCGCCGGCGTCCTCGAGCTTGGCGATGTCGTGGTCCATCTCCTCGAGCGTCGTCGGCGTGGTGCTGATGCCGGCCTTCTTGAAGACCGTCTTGTTGTAGAACACCAGCCAGGGCTGCGCGCCCCAGGCCGGAAAGCCGTAGACCTTGCCGTCGAAGGTGCCGGGTTCGAGCGAGGAGGCGACGAACCTCTTCTCCCAGCCGGGCGCCGCCTTGGTCATCTCGGTGCCGAGGTCGACCACCTTGCCGGACTTCACGTACGGCTCGAGGTCGCCCTCGCCGAAGGTCTGGAAGATCGTCGGCGGAGTGCCTCCGGCCATCACCGTGGTCAGCTTCTGCTTGAGGTTGTCGCTGTTGATGAACTGGAGGTCGATCTTGGTGCCGGGACAGGCCTTCTCATAGGCCTCCGCCTCGGCGGTGTCGAGCTTCTGATGGCTCTCGGAGGTGAGGATCGACCAGACGCTGATCGTCGCGTCCGCGGGGCAGCCTCCGGCCGGCTCGACCGCGGCGACCGAGACCGAGGACGAGGCGTCATCGGAGCCGCCGCAGGCGACGAGGGTGGGGACGGCGAGAGCGGCAGCGGCGAGCAGGGCCGCCCGGGAGATGCCCCTTCCTCGGCTCGGACCGATCTTCATGGCTACTCCTGTGTTCCTCAGAGGCGACTGGATTAGTGAACAATTTTGTCATGCAATATGGTTCACTGCAGGTTAGTATCGACCGATGGTTGCCGGGTGTCAAGCGTCACATCGACGGGAGCCGCCGACCGCGGCTCAGCGCAGGAATCGCCCGGGCTCGGTGAGCCAGCCGGACACATAGCGGGCCTCGATCGCCACCGTGTCGCCGTACGTCGCCGCGTCGGCCGAGGCCCAACCGTGGGTCGCGCCCTCCATGAAGGCGATCGACCTGTCGGCGCTGCGGGCGTTGCGGTAGGACCACTCGGCGGTGATGTACTCATAGCCGGCCGTGTGACCCATCACCAGCAGTGGGCACGAGATCTGCTCGACGTTGCCGCTGGAGCAGGTCATCGACGAGGCGAAGTCCACCCCGCTGAGGTGGTCCTCGCCGTAGTCGAGGTCGTCGGCGAGGGTGACCTCGAGCCAGAGCAGGTCCTTGACGGTGGTCTGCCAGGCCGCGGGCAGCGTCCCCGGCAGTCCGGGGTTGGTCTCGTCCAGCGCGATCCGCGAGACCACCTCGGTGCTCACCGACCCGTCCCGGTGCACCAGCGGCCACGCCTGCCTGGTGTGCGCGAAGTAGCTCAGATCGCCGACGAAGAGCTTCGGCGAGTTGTTGATGCCGATCGCGTCCGGCACCAGGATCGGCTCGTTGTCACGCAGCTCACCCCGGCCGGCCTCGATCAGCCGCCAGCGCTCCTCGGCATGAGCCAGCAGTCGCCGATAGCGGTCCCGCTGGGCCGCCACGAACCGGCGCCGGAACTCGGGGGCGTAGTGGGCCCGGGCGTTCGGCGCCCAGCCGTTGGCCGGATTCAGCGGATCGAGATCGGGGTCGACGATCAGTCCGTTGCCCTCCCGGACCAGGGCCGGGTTCATCGAGAGCACGTGCATCACCATGAAGCCGAAGTTGGCGTCGAGCAGCATCAACCCGTCGACCGGGGTCAGGCTCATGTCCGGGATCGGCAGCCGTCGCTCCGGCCCCTGGAAGACGCCGGCGCCGTTCTCGGCGATCTTCTGGAAGGCGCTCATCAGCCCGGCCCCGCGACTCTGCCCCATCAACACCGTCGCCTCGACACCGTCCAGGTTGCGCAGGAGCTCCAGGCAGCGCTCCATCGCCAGGAACTGGTCGATGAACGAGGCGGAGTCGGGCACGCAGTACGCCGTACGGAAGCCGTTGGCGGCCAGTTGCCGCAGGAAGCCGTGCTGCAGGGTCCGGCCGAGCCCGCCGTGCATCGAGGCCACCAGGATCCGCCCGTTGTCGCCCGGCGCCACCGGCTCGTAGAGCAGGATGTTGGCCCCCTGGACCCGGTGGTAGGTCTCCCGCACCGCGCCGGAGGACGCCTCTGCTCGGACTGCATCGCTCATCACGGTCTCCTCGATCCGCCGCCGCGGCCGCCTGGAGAGCCGCAGAATCCTTGCCTTCAGTCAAGTTATTCGATGATAGGCCAATATTGTTCAACGATCCAGCCCGGGTGCGGGATCGCGGCGATCAGCGGCCGAAGAGCGACCGGGCCTCGTCCCAGCGGTGCTGCGGCACCGTCTTGAGTCCGGAGACCGCCTCGGCGAAGTCGACCCGGACGATCTCGGTGCCACGGGTGGCGACCATCTGGCCCCAGCCGCCGTCGTGCACCAGGTCGACCGCCGCCATCCCGAAGCGGGTGGCCAGCACCCGGTCGAAGCCGGTCGGCGCGCCGCCCCGCTGGACGTGTCCGAGGATCGCGGCCCGGGTCTCGATGCCGGTGAGCCGCTCGATCTCCGCGGTGAGGTACTCCCCCACCCCGCCGAGCCGTGGCCGACCGTCCTGCTCCACGCCCTTGCCGGAGAGGACCTCGTCGTGGCCCTCGGGGATGAAGCCCTCGGCGACCACCACCAGCGGCGCCCGCCCGCGCTCGTACACCTCGCGCACCCAGGTGCACAGCTGGTCCATCGAGACGCGCTGCTCGGGGATGAGCACCGCGTGCGCACCGGCGGACATCCCGGAGTGGAGCGCGATCCAGCCGGCGTGGCGGCCCATCACCTCCGCGACCATGCAGCGGTGGTGCGACTCGCCGGTGGTGCGCAGCCGGTCCAGCGCGTCGGTCGCGATGGAGACGGCGGTGTCGAAGCCGAAGGTGTAGTCGGTGCCGCTCAGGTCGTTGTCGATGGTCTTCGGTACGCCGACCACCGGCAGCCCCGCGTCGGAGAGCCTCTTCGCCCCGGCCAGGCTGCCCTCGCCGCCGATCGCGACGATCGCCTCCACGCCGAGCTCGTCCAGCACCCGCTCGATGCTCTCGATCCCGCCGCCCGGAGACTCGATCGGGTTGGTCCGCGAGGTGCCGAGGATGGTGCCGCCCTCGCGCGCCAGGCCCCGGACTCGCGCGCGGGGCAGCTCGATGGCCCGACCGTCCAGCACCCCGCGCCAGCCGTGCAGGAAGCCGACGAGCTCGTCGCCGTAGGTCTTGATCCCCTGCAGCACCGCGCCGCGGATGACGGCGTTCAGGCCGGGGCAGTCGCCGCCACTGGTCAGCAGGCCGATCTTCACGCCGTGAAGGCTACGCCAGTGCCCGGCCGACGGAACGTGCACGTCGGCCCGGCTCCGGCGTACGGCGCGGCCTCCCGCTCTGCACGCCCACTCAACACATTCAGGCCCGGGACACCGGGAACGCCCGCGCCCGGAGCGGGTCCAGCCGGACGCAGACCGCCGCGCCGCGCTCGAGCAGTCCGCCCTCCATCGTGTGCACGACCAGCCTCTGTGAGCCCGCCATCACGATGTGCTCCAGGTGCGAGCCCAGGAAGACCGATTGGGCGACCTCGGCCTTGAGGCTGTTGACGCCGTCGGTGTGGGCCACCACGCGCAGGTGCTCGGGACGGAACATCACCTCGACCTCCACTCCCGGCGTCAGGTCGGCCTCGACCGGGGTGCAGACCAACTCGCCGAGGGAGGTCTCGACGGCGACCGCTCCATCGAGCTCGCCGGCGGCGCCGATCACGGTGCCCGGCACCCGGTTGCCGCTGCCGACGAAGTCGGCGACGTACCTGGTCCGCGGCGCCATGTAGACCTCCATCGGCTCGCCCAGCTGAGCCACCTCGCCGACCTCCATCACCGCGATCCGGTCCGCCAGGCCGGTCGCCTCGGTCTGGTCGTGGGTGACGTAGAGCGCGGTGAACCCGAGCCGCTCGTGCAGCGCCAGCAGCTCCTCTCGCAACCGTTCGCGCACCTTGGCGTCGAGGTTGGAGAGCGGCTCGTCGAACAGGATGACGCCCTGGTTGGCGACCAGGGCGCGGGCCAGCGCCACCCGCTGCTGCTGACCGCCGCTGAGCTGGCCCGGATAGTTGCCGGCGAACCTGGTCAGCCCGACCGTCTCCAGGACGTGCTCGACCCGCGCCTCGACCTCGTCCTTGGGCAGCTTGGCGGTCCGCAGCGGGTAGGCGATGTTGCGGGCCACCGTCAGATGCGGCCACAGCGCGTAGGACTGGAACACCATGCTCAGCCTGCGTCGCTCCGGCGCCAGCGAGATGCCCTGCTCGGAGGAGTAGACGGTCTCGCCGTGCACCCGGATCTCGCCCGAGTCCGGCTGCTCCAGACCGGCCACGCTGCGCAGCAGGGTGGTCTTGCCACAGCCGCTCGGCCCGAGCAGCACCAGGATCTCGCCCTCGGCCACCTCCACCGAGACGTCCTGCAGGGCGGCCAGCCGGCCACGCTTGGTCTGGTAGCTCTTGGACAGGTGGCGGACGCTGACGCGCGGCTGCTCCGTGGTCGATGTGCTGCCGTCGTTCCGCTCGGCCGTGACGCTCATCGTTGCTCCCTGGACTGGCCGTCGGATCGGCCGCTGGACTGGCTCGGCATGACTGCTAGTAGATGACCTTGGCCTCGGCCAGGCGCGCGATCTCGTCGGGATCGAGGCCGAGGATGTCGGTGAAGACGCGCTCGTTGCTCTCCCCGAGCAACGGCGCGCTCTTCTGGATCAGCGCCGGCGTCGCCGAGAGCAGCCACGGCGGGCTGATCGCCGGCCGACGACCCAGGACGGGGTGTTCCACCTGGCTGATCGCGCCGCGGGCGGCCAGGTGCTCGCTGGTGAACAGGTCGTGGGCGTTCATCGAGACCATCGCCGGCACGCCGGCGGCCTGCAGCTCGGTGGTGAGCTGCTCCGCGTCCCGGGTACTGGTCCACTCGGTCAGGCCGGCGTCGAGCCGGTCCTGAGCGGCGTGCCGCCCGGCGGCGGTGGCGAGCCCCGGGTCCTGGGCCCAGGCCGGCGAGCCCATCGCCGCCACCAGGGCCCGCCACTGCTCGTCGGTGTCCACCCCGATGCTGAGCCAACGGTCCTCGCCGGCGCAGCGATAGACCCCGTGCGGCGCCCGGACCGGGTCCCGGTTGCCGTCCCGCATCGGCGAGCGTCCGGTCATCTCATGGGCCATCACGGAGTCGCCGACCAGCGCGTTGAGGGCGAAGCTGGCCGCCAGATCGATGTACTGCCCCTCCCCGGTGCGCTCGCGGATCAACAGTGCCGTCGCGACCGCGAACGCGGCCGCGGTGCCGGCCCGGGCGTCGTTGGAGCTGGTGCCGGTGTTGGGCTCACCGTCGGCGTACCCGGTCAGGTGCGCCATCCCGCTGTAGGAGGCGAAACAGGGCGCGTACGCCGTGTAGTCGCGCATCGGACCAGTGTGGCCCCAGCCGGAGATGGAGACCATGATCAGGTCCGGCTTGACCTTGACCAGGTCGGAGTAGCCCAGGCCCAGCCGGTCCATCACGCCCGGCCGCATGTTCTCGATCGCCACGTCGGCGGTCCGCACCAGCCGGCGAGCCAGCTCCGCACCCTCCGGGGTGGCGATGTTGAGCGAGACGCTCTGCTTGCCGAGATTGACCTCGAAGAAGTTCGAGGAGGCCTCGACGTCGTCGCTCAGACCGGCGCGGTGGGCGATGCGCTGCTCGTCGACCCGGCGTCGGCTCTCCACCTTGATCACCTCGGCGCCGAGGTAGGAGAGCAGCATCGTCGCGTAGGGTCCGGCCAGCACCCAGCCGAAGTCGATGATCCGTACGCCGGCCAGCGGTCCGTCGGCCAGCACAGGCTCGTCCTTCATCAGATCACTCCCGCCTCACGCAGCTTGGTCAGGTCTGCGGCGTCACGGCCCAGCCCGTCGCCGAGGACCTCGTCGTTGTGCTGGCCGAGCAGCGGCGCGGGACGGGTGCCCTGCCAGGCCACGTTGGAGAAGTCATAGGGCCGGCCCGGGTGCCGGATCACGCCCGCGACCGGGTGCTCGAAGTCGACCAGGTAGTTGCGGTAGCCGACCTGCGGCGAGGTCACGAAGTGGGCGGCGTCGTACACCGGGGCGCTCGCGCTGCGCGCCGCCTGGATGCGGTGGAAGATCTCCTCGGCGTCGTACTGGTCGGCCCAGGCCTGCAGATGGGCGCGCAGCTCCTCGTAGTGCGCGGAGCGCCCGGCCTGGGTGTCGAACGGCGGGTTCGCCGCCCAGCCGGGGCGGCCCATCGCCTCGAACAGACCGTTCCACTGGATCTGGGAGGAGAGGATGATCAGCACGTACTGGCCGTCCTTGCCGCGCACCAGCGTCTCCAGCAGCCGGCCCATCCCGGTCCGGTCGGCGGGGATGCCGTCATCGATGTAGCGCCGCAGCTGGGACTTCTCCAGGTGCATCACCGCGTGCTGGGTGGAGACGTCGACGTGCTGACCGGTGCCGCCGCGTCCGCGCCAGAACAGCGCCGACAGGGTGGCGATCGCGGCGGTCACCGCGGCGTCGTACTCCCCCAGGTAGCCGGCGCCGCGCACCGGCGGACGGGACCTGTCCGGTGAGTTCATCGGCAGCAGGTAGCCCTGACCGCTGGCGTGGAAGGTGGTGAGGTAGTCGGCCTGGTAGTCGGCCCACGGTCCGGTCTGGCCGAACGGAGTGATCGAGGTGACGACCAGGCCGGGGTTGAGCCCGCGCAGCGTGTCGAGGTCGAGGCCCAGGGCAGCGAGCTCGCCGGGCCGGTGGTCGTCGATGAGTACGTCGGCGTCGGCGATCAGCTCGCGGAACAGGTCCTGCCCCTGCGGCGTGGCGAGGTCGAGGGTGACGCCTCGCTTGTTGGTGTTCAGGTAGAGGTAGAGGCCGGAGGCCTCCGGGTCCGGGCCGTCGTCCAGGTAGGGCCCGCGGTGGCGGGCGACGTCGCCGGTGCCGGGCCGCTCGACCTTGATCACGTCGGCGCCGAAGTCGGCCAGCAGCTTCCCGCAGTACGGACCGGAGACGAAGCTCGCGGTCTCGACCACCTTGAGGTGGCTCAGCGGTGCCTGGGTCATGAGGGCGTCCCTTGCGTCTGGGTGGCTCGTGATGCTCGCCTCGCGTCGCGCTCGGCGAGGAAGCGTCGGACCGATTCGGTGTGCGCCGGCGATCCGTAGCAGATCGCCTGGGCCTGGCCGCCGAGCTCGTTGACCTCGGCGAGGTCGAGGCCCAGGCTGCGGTTGAGCACGCCCTTGGCCAGCGCGTGCGCCAGCGGTGGCTGCTCGGCGAGGCCGCCGAGGAAGGCGATCGCCGCCGCACGCAGGTCCCGCTCGGCCAGCACCCGGTCGGCCAACCCGATCCGGTGCGCCTCGCTGGCGTCCACCGAGCGGCCGGAGAAGATCAGCTCCTTGGCCCTCGCCAGCCCGACCCTGCGCGGCAGGTGATACATCCCGCCGCCGTCGGGCACCAGTCCGCGCTTGACGAAGCTGGCGGCGACGACCGCCGAGTCGGCGAGCCAGACGAAGTCACAGGTCATCGCGACGTCCAGGCCGAGGCCGGCGGCCGTGCCGTGCACGGCGGCGAGCGTCGGGGCACCGAGATCGTGCAGCTTCTCCAGGGTTGCGTGCAGCTCGCGCTGGCGCCGCCAGCCGAGCTCGGCCGCCAGCGCGCCCTGATCGAGCCGGTCCTGCATCCCGCGGATGTCCCCGCCCGCACAGAACGCCGGGCCGGCACCGGCCAGCACGACGCCCCGCACCGCGGTGCTGGCGACCTGGTCGGCGAGGTGGTCCACCGCACGACGCAGGTCGGCGCGCATCTGGTCGTCGATGGCGTTCCGGACCCGCGGCCGGTTGAGGGTGAGCACCGCGACCGGACCCTGGCGCTCGACCAGCACGGTCTCCAGGGCGAGCGCGGCGACATCCGACTCGGGCGAGGTGCTCATCTGCTCAGGCCTCGGCCTTCGAGATCAGCTTGACGGTGACCGTCGCCTTGGTGTGCACGACGCCGTCCTGGTTCTCCGCGCGTACGTCGAGGTCGACGAGATGGTCGCCGTCGTCGGCGTACTTGCGGGCCACCTGCCCCTTGACCACGGTCGCGTCGCCGAGGAAGTTCATCCGGCGGTCCTGGGAGTCCATCGAGCGGACGAAGCCGTCGTCGCCCATCCAGTCGGTGACCAGGTGGACCAGCATCATCTCGTTGTGGATGCCGCCGGCGTTGGCGTAGGGCACGCCGAAGAGCCGCGCCGCATGGTCGTCGTAGTGCCAGTCGCGACGGAAGCGGTGCTCGTTGGTCTCGGGGTCGCGCGGATGGTGGTCGAGGTGGTGGCGCATCGCGGCCCACTTGATCGCGAAGGCGTAGGTGTAGCAGCTGACCACGGTGCGGGCACAGGCGTCGCAGACGTCGTAGATGCCCTTGTGCACCGGGGTGATGTCCTCGCCCTCGACGACGTCCTCCCAGTAACGGGTCTTCGCACCACGGCGATTGACGCCGGCGAGCTGGGCGTCGAAGTCCTGGTGGATGACGTCGAGCTCGTCGTCGGAGAAGAAGTGCCGTTGCTTGTCGGTGTAGAGGCTGGAGTCCTTCTTCCTCTCCACCCGCTTGCCCGGCGGGGTGGCCATGTAGATGTTGCGTCCGGTGGCGACCGCGATCGTCTCGTCGCGTTGGTTGACGAAGTAGCGCGGGACGGACTCGATGAACATCCGGTAGGGCTTGCCCGGGACGTCCTTCTCCTCGAAGCCCAGGTACTTGTCGTAGACGCTGAAGGAGTCCATCGGCCGGAACGGCTTGACGTAGTCGTGCCTGTTGCCTGCGGCCAGCCGGGCGACGCCGGGGACGCGCAGCCGGCCACCGAACGAGGAGCCGAAGGAGATCGCGGACTCGAAGGTCGGCGGCGCGATGATGCCGCCCCAGCGGGTGCCCTGGGCGTAGGACGGGTCGCGCCACAGCGGGTTGGGATCTCCGATGGCATCGGCGTAGTGCCGGATCAGGTCCTCGGTGACGAGCTTGTTGTTGATGCCCCGCTCGTACTCGTTGTCCATGATCGCGTGCGGTGGCGGCGGGGTCTTGATGGCACCGCGCTCGTCGTTGAACTGCGCGATCCTGGCGTCCAGGCGCTCGTTCCACTCCGAGTCGGAGAGCTGGTCCCAGTCCTGCTCGTCGGCGGCCTGGTTCATCGGTGGGTCCTCCCGTCGGGGGCGCACGCAACGTGCAGCGAACTTGCTAGACATAATTGTTGAACAACTTGAGATTAGCCGAGCCCGCGCGCGTCGTCAACCTGCACCGGCGATCGTCGGCGGGGTCCGCGCCGACCTCGCCGCCGTCCGCCGGGCTCCCGAGCCGCGCGGCTACCGGGTGCGGTCGTCCCGCTCCGCCGGTCCGCCCGCCCACCGGGCGTCCGCAGGCCGGACGGCGTAGCCGGCGGTGTCGCGCAGGAACGCGAATGCCTTCCGCACCTCGGCGGGCACGTCCACGTGCGCGATGTAGCCGCGGCCCCTCGGCCCGTAGCCGTCGACGTCATCGCTCAGCCGCGGGATCTCACCCATCAGCAGCGAGACGTAGCGATCGAGGTCCCACATTCCGTCCGGCGCCGACTCGTACGCCACCTCATCGCCCACCGCTCGCACCCAGGTCCGGTGCGAGGCGAAGTTGACCAGCGTGGTCGCCGGCGGCGCGTGGCGGCGGAACCCGGCGTCCATGCGTTGCTGCATGGTCGCGTCCTGCACCAGCACGATCCGGTCGTGCCGGACGCCGCGCGCGTCGAGCAGCGCGAGCGCGTTGGTCACGTTGCTCCCGCAGTTGGTGGATCTCTCCTCCAGTGCGTCGACGACGAGCCCGTCGTGATCGCGCAGATAGCGATCGAAGAGCGCGGCCTCGCTGAGCCGGTCGACGTCGGTCCATCCCGTTCGGCGGCGCAGTTGCCGGCGCAACGCGTCGGTGCTGTGTCCCTCGCCGCCGACGACGAGGGAGAAGTCCGCGATGCCGGCTCGGATGGCCTCGGCGAAGACCGCGGCACCGGCCAGGATGCTGCCGCCGAACAGGATCGCCACGTCCGCCCGGCCGCCGAGGTGGTCGGGCGTGAGCCGGTCGACGTCACGCCGGGCGCAGAATCCGACGAGCGTGTTGATGCTCGCCGCGATCCCGTCCGTCCGCACGCCGACAGGGTACGGCGCCCCAGCCCGGGCCCGGCTCCGCAGACCGCGTCGAGCCGCGCGGCCGGCGTATCGCTCTGTCCTGCTCACTCTGCCTGCCCCGACCGCTACTTCGTGCGCACCTCGGCGAGCAGTGCGGCCCACGCCGCCGGCAGCTGGACCGGCTTGGTCACCGGGAAGCCGATGTAGCCGTTCCCGGAGCCGATCTCGACGTGGTCGCGATCGCGGTCGCCCGCCACCACGATGATGAAGTCGTCCGGCGAGGAGACCATCTGGATGTCGCGCTCCAGCTCCATCGAGCTGCCCAGCTGTTCGGGCCAGTTTCCCTCCCGGATGCCCTTGTAGAAGCGCTCCACGATCATGCCCGACAGCCGGGAGACCCGGAGCTTGGCGTTGGCGTAGAAGTGCTCGCGCACCGCCTGCTTGGTCCACCCCTGCTCGGTGAGGACCTTCAGGATCGCCGGGGTGATCACCACCGTCGGCCGAGTCACCATGCCGCGGAAGAAGAACTGGATGAACATGTGGTTGTCGGCCATCCGGGCCTCGATGTTCGTCAGGATCTGCTCCGCGGAGGGATCGCCCACCTCGATCGCCTGGGTCATCTCCGTGCAGGCGGTGATGGTGACCAGGTTGTCACCGGCCCGATAGCCCTCGTCCTGGCCGTGAGTGGGCCAGCCCATCCCGGTCACCGACTCCTCGTCCTCGGCCAGCACGATCCGGAAGTTGCCGCCGAAGCAACCCTTGTCCGTCTTGTGCGGCAGGAAGCCACAGGCGTTGCGCAGGTACATCCGCCAGAACCGGCCGATGCTGGTGTTCGCCTGGAATCCCGGCCGCAACGCGGCCTGGCCGTAGTTGAACCCCAGCTCCTCGAGCATGGTGCCGTTGACGATGATCAGGGTCTCGGTCCCCGGCGTGTGGCCGAGGTGCTCGTGCCCGAAGGCCGGGTCCACCATCGCCTCGACGATCGCGACCAGGACCGGCATGTACTCCGGGCGGCACCCGGACATCACGCCGTTGACCGCCACGTTCCAGATCGTGGCCTCACGCGAGTCGGGCAACAGCTTGCCCAGCACCTCGTCGGGGTCACGGTCGGTGAACCGCAGGAACTGCTCGACCTTGTCGATCGTGGGCGGCACGATGGGCAGGCCCTCGCTCCACTCGTGCTCCAAGAAGTACTCGTTGACCTCCTCGTAGGTCCCCTCGAAGATGATGTCCCGCTTGCCGGGCTCGCGGACGAAGCCCTCTTCCTCGGGTTGGACGGTCAGGCCCTCGATGACCTGGTCGAGCATCGTGCCGGCCACGTTGGCCTCGAGCTGCTCGTCGGTCACGAAGTTGACGTGTCCGGGGTGGATCGTGTGGGGCAGGTTGGGCAGCCCCAGGCCCTTCGCGGTCAGCTTGCCCTGCATGACGAATCCGCCACACAGAGCAGTCACCGTCGGGATTCCCAGTTTCTCAACCAGGGCGGAGGCACGCGTCACGGCGGCCGTACAGGAGCCTCAACAGCCCACGCCGCAGATGACGGCGTCGACCCCCATCTCCTTGAGCTTGGCCGGCAGCTCGGCGAGCACCTTGTGCTCGTTGGCACCGTGGATCTCGCCGAACTCGCGCCAGTCGACGAACTCGATGCCGTCGTAGCGGGCGGAGAGCTCGCGCTCCCAGATCTCGAACATCTTGTCGCCCTTGAAGACCCAGTCCCAGAGCTCGGCGACCTTCTTGCCCGCCAGGGTGTCCAGGCGCCGGGCCAGGCCCTTGCCGTCGTCCATCCGCCGACCGCTGGGCCAGACGACCTGGTAGTTCTCCGCCATCGATGGTGCTCCTGCTCCGTAGCGGCGAACCGTGCGAGGTCGGTACGCCGATGAACCGCTGTCCTCATCGAGGCTAGACCCGCCGGCTCGGTCACGCCCGCCGCGCATCACGCGGCCGCAACGCCGCATCACGCCCTCGAACGCGTGGTCGTGGCCGCGGCAGACCTCCGGAGCGCGACGAGGAGCGCGTCGAGCGCCGGCGAGGTCACTGTCCCGGCCCGACGCAGCAGCCGGACCGACCGGGTCATCGGCGGTAGCTCGGTGCGCAGCTCGACCAGGTCGCCGCGACCCAGCTCGACCTCGAACTGGCGAGCGGACACCACCGCGACGGCGCCGTCGGCCACCACGAGGTGTCTGACCACGGCCAGGTCCGCGGACTCGACCAGCGGCACCGGCGGCACCAGTCCCACCGCGCGCAACGCCTCCTCGAACAGCCGGCGAGAGGACGACGTCGCCCGCGGCAGCACCCATCGCTCGGCCAGCAGTTCGTCGGTCCGGACGCTCTCCCTGCCGGCCAGGCGGTGCCCGGCGCCGGCGATGAGCGCCAATCGGTCCTCGAAGAGGGGTTCGGCAACGCATCCGTCGAGCCCGTCGGCGTCCCGGGCAGCGCTGAGCAGCACGTCGATCGAGCCGCTCCGCAGCCCGTCGAGGAGGTGCTCGAAGTGACTCTCCACGGTGGTCACCCGAATCCCGGCGTGGGCGGCGACGACCTCGGCGATGGCGGACGGCAGGACGGTCGTCCGCCCCAGCGGAAGCGCGCCGACGACCACCGAGCCACCGCTGCAGTCCCCGAGCGAGGCGAGGTCCGAGACGAGGTGGCGCAGTTCGGCCTCCACCCGGCTGCCGTGCGCCGCCACCTGAACCGCCGCATAGGTGGGCAGCAGCCCGCCGGCGGTGCGCTCGAAGAGCTCCAGACCGACTCCCTCCTCGAGCCTCCGCAGCGCCATGCTGGCCCCGGCCTGGGTCAGGCCGAGCGCATCCGCGGCGAGCGAGACCCGGCGCAGCTCGGTGAGTGCGATGGCGAGGCGCAGGCGCCGGGCGTCGTACCACCAGTCGGGGGCCGGTTCGACGTGCACGCCGTCGGCCTGGGATCGCGCCACCGCCACCTGCTGGGCGGCGTGCCGCAGCTCGGTCTCGATCCGCTTGCCCCGTGCCAGCGTGGCCGTGCCGGCCGCGGTCGGCACCAGCCCGCGAGAGGTCCGCTCGAAGAGCGGCACCCCCAGGATCCGCTCCATCTCGGAGATCGCGCGCGAGACCGTCGCCGAGGACCGCTCCAGCTCGCGGGCCGCCTCGGCGATGCTGCCCGACCGCGCCACCGCGAGGAACGGGCGCAGGTCGCGCAGCACGCCCGGGGCCACCTCGGCGACCGTCGAGGCCCGGAGCGCCACCTCCGCCACCATCAGCCCTCGGCGCGGCAGCTCGCTCAGCGGGTGCGCAGGTAGCGCGCGGCGGCGATGCCAGCGGTCGCGCCGTCGCCGGCCGAGGCAGCCAGCTGCGCCACCGAATGCTGTCGTACGTCGCCGGCGGCGAAGACGCCAGGCACGGAGGTCGCCATCATCGCGTCGACCACCACCCGGCCGTCCCGGTCGAGATCGACCAGGCCGCCCAGCCACGCGGTGTTGGGCACCAGCCCGGCGAAGACGAAGACGCCGGCCACCTGTTCCTCCCAGGTCCGCTCGCCCTGACGGAGGGTCACCGCGCCGACCGCGCCGTCCTCGCCCTTGATCTCGACCAGTTCGGTGCCGAAGACGGGCTCGATCAGGTCCACCTCCTTGACCCGGTCGGCCAGCAGCTGCTGCGCCCCGGCGAAGTCGTCGCCGCGGTGGACGAGGAGCACCTTCTCCACGCCCATGCCGGCGAGCACCATCGCCTCGTCGAGGGCGGAGTCCCCGCCGCCGACGACCACCACGCGCTTGCCGCTGAAGAAGTAGCCGTCACAGTCGGCGCACTGGGAGACCCCTCGGCCGCGGTACTCCTCCTCCCCCGGTACGCCGAGCGTGCGCAGCGTCGAGCCGGACGCGACGATCACCGCCGCGGCGGAGTGTCGTCCCTCGGCGGTGTGCACGGTGAGCACGTCGCCCTCGCGTTCCAGGCCGGTGACCGTCTCCATCACCACGCCGGCGCCGGCCTGCTCGGCCTGCATCTGGGTCGCGGGGCCGAGCATCATGCCGCCGACCGGCTCCATCTGGCCGGGGAAGGTCTCGATATGTTCGATGTTGGACACCTGGCCGCCGGCCATCATCTGCTCGATGACGAGGGTGCGCAGGCCCGAGCGAGCGGCGTACAGGCCGGCGGTCAGGCCGGCGAGACCCCCGCCGACCACGATGGCGTCGTAGTCCATCTAGGTCTCCTTAGCTCGTCACGCCGATCGAAGACGACCTGACATGTATGGCAATATTGTTGAACAACATCAACTGTAACGACGCCCACACCGGCCGTCAACCGGTGCGCGATCGGAGGGGAGAGCGATGACCCGGTGGCTGTACGTGGGCACCTTCGAGCGCGCCTACCACCGCGATCTCGTCGAGGCGGCCGTCGGCGTCTACGCCTTCGGCCTGCACGGCGGCACGCTGGTGCCCGGGCCGGTCACGCCCGCGGTCCGCTCGGGATGGCTGACGCCGCACCCCGACGGCAAGACGCTGTACGTCGCCCACGAGGTCACCGAGCTCGACGGCGCCCCGGGCGGTGGGATCGGCGCGTACGCGGTCGACCGCGAGACCGGCGCCCTGCGCCCCCTCGGCCGGCGCCGGACCGGTGGCAACCCGTGTCACGCGGCGCTCAGCCCGGGCGGCTCCCATCTCGTGGTCAGCACCTTCCACGGCGGCACCGTCGAGGTCTTCGAGATCGGTCCGGACGGTGCGCTCGGCGACGCCGTGCAGGTCGTCCGGCATCACGGGTCCAGCATCCATCCACGGCGCCAGCGGACACCGCATCCGCATGCGGTGGTCTTCGACCCGACCGGCCGGTTCGTCCTGGTCCCCGACCTGGGCGCCGACCGGGTGGTGGTCCACCAGTGGTCGGCCGGCCGGCTGCTCCACCGCCCGGAGCTGAGCGTCGAGGTGGAGCCGGGCTCCGGGCCACGGCGCCTCGTCTTCGGTGCCGACGGCACCCGGGCCTACCTGGTCGGCGAGATGTCGGCGACCATCGACGTCTTCGCCTGGGACGCCGATGGCGCACTGACCCGGCTGGACCGCGTGTCGACGGTGGCCGACGGCTTCACCGGACTGCGCTCGGCGGCGGAACTGCTGCTCGATCCCACCGGACGATTCGCCTACGTCACCAACCGCAGCCATGGCTCCAGCGGCCCACCACCCGAGCCGGGCGAGGACTCGCTGGCCTGGTTCGCCGTGGACGCCGACTCGGGGCTGTTGCGGCCGGCGGGACGGGTACCGTCCGGTGGCGCGATCCCGCGCACCATGACCTTCGGCCCGGACGGGCGGCTCTACGTCGGGCACCAGGGCAGCTCGACGATCCTCACCTTCGAGATCGACGCCGAGACCGGCGCCGCCACCATGATCGGAAGCCGTACGACGCCGGTGCCGGTCTGCCTCCAGTTCCTTCCCGTCGCGCCCGGCCGACCCGCGGACCGGGCACACCATGAAATCGCGACGCGATGAGCGGTCTCCACTATTGTTGACCAATAACACGTACTCGGGCGTCGAAAGGGACGAGATGCCGCAGCAGAACGCCGAGCCCCGCCAGGCGAAGATGGAGCAGGCCTACCTGCAGCTGCGTCGCGCCATCGAGGCCGGGGAGTACGCCTCGAACGAGCACCTCGTCGAGCTGCCGCTCTCCCGCACGCTCGGGGTCAGCCGGAACACGCTGCGCGCCGTCCTGACCCGGCTGGAGCAGGAGGGCTTCATCGTCCTGGAGCCCAACCGGGGAGCCCGGGTGCGGGCCTTCTCGCTGGAGGAGGCGCAGGACGCACTGCGCACCCGCGAGGTGTTGGAGGGACTCGTCGCGCGGCTGGCCGCCGAGCGGATCACGGCGAAGCAGGCGCGCGAGCTGACCAAGATCGTCGACGGCGCCGACCGCGCCCTCGAGCAGGACGACCTGCGCACCTTCACCACCACGAACCGGCAGTTCCACGTCAAGCTCGTCGAGATCGCCGACAGTCCGCAGGCGAGCTCGATGCTCGACTCGTTGCACTTCCCGATGGTGAAGTTCCAGTTCCAGACCACCATGGTGCCGGGGCGCAAGACCGAGGTGTCCGGGGAGCATCGCAAGCTGCTCGAGGCGGTGGTCAGCGGCGACGCCGACGCGGCCGAGCGGGTGGGCCGCTGGCACGTCGGCAAGATCCAGGAGACCCTCGCGAAGCTCTGACCCGGGACGCTCTGCCCCGGGGCGCCCGGCTACTCCGAGTCGATCAGGTGCTCGAGGAGCTCGAAACTGTCGTCGAGCCGGCGCCGATCGGCCTCGTCCAGGTCGGCCAGCAGGCCGGCCACCGACGCGGCCCGCTCCTCGCGGATGCGGCGATGCACCTCCTGCCCGGCCGCGGTCGCGGTGACCTGCACGACGCGTAGGTCACCGGGAACCGCTCCCCGCTCGGCGAGTCCGAGCTTCTCCAGCCGGTTGAGGATGCGCGACAGCATCGTCGGGTTGAGCCCCTCGGCCGCCACGATGGCCGGGATGCCGATCGGCCCTCGGCGGGCCGCGACCCCCAGCACCGACGCCTCGGTCGGGCTGAGTCCGGCGGCGGTCGACGCGGCGTTGAAGCGCCGGGTCAGCTTCACCACCACCCGGCGCATCCGCTCGGCGGAGTCGAGGTCCATGACGGGCATCCTGACATGATCGCCGACGGCGCCGCGGCCCGGCTCGAACCGGGCCGCACGACTCACCGCCGGCCCGACCAGCTCGCCGTGGCGCTGCCATAGCGCTCCCCCGGGCGCTCCCAGAAGAACGGCGCGCCCTCGACCAGCACGGGGGAGTCGAGTCGGCGTACGGGACCCCACACGCCGGAGACCACCCGATCCTCGTAGGGTCCCGACAGCGGCAGCTCGATCCAGGGCCCCTGCGGTGCCGCGGAGTCGGCGAGGAAGCGGGCGTTCCCGGCCAGCGAGAGCCGCGAGCGCGACCCCTGGCCGGTCAGCATCCGCCGGGTCAGGCCGCGCACGGCGGCCGCGGCGTCGACGTGCCCCACGCAGTGATCGACGATGACGTGCTGCACGATGCCGGGGGCCGTCACGTCCCGGGTGCCGGCTCGCCGCATGCTCTCGACGAGCAGCCCGGAGCTGGTGAAGACGGTCGAGTCGAAGCCGCGGCGGCCCGCCCACGGGCCGGTCCAGCCGTAGGCGTTGTGCGTCACCTCCACCAGGTCGGGACGTACGGCGGCACGCTCACGCTCGCCCAGGCCCAGCTCCTCGAACACCCCCGGCCGGAACCCGTGGACGAAGACGTCGGCCTCGCTGAGCAGCTCCAGGAACCGCTCCCGGCCCTCGGCACTGGTCAGGTCCAGCCGGGCGCACCGCTTGCCGAGTGTCAGCTGGGTCGGATCGCGGTCCGCCCACTCCTCGTAGCCGGGTGGGTCGATGCGCAGCACCTCCGCACCGAAACCGGCCAGCAACCGGGTCGCCATCGGGCCGGCGACCGCCCGGGTGCAGTCGAGCACCCGGATCCCCGCCAGCGGTCGCCCCGCCGAGGGCTGCCAGCCGGCCTCGGCGCCACCCCGCGCACGGGTCTCGACCGCCACCAGGGGCTCGGCCGCGACGGCGCGACCGGCCGGATGAGCAGCCCACTGCGACACCGACCGGCTCGCCGCGGCGGCGCCGCCGCCGGCCAGCAGGGCGTCCTCCAGCCCGTCGGCGTCGGACCGGGCGATCTCGGCACGGATGGCCGCGAGGTCCCGGCCGGTCCCCAGCACCGCGAGCATCCGGTCCTGGAGGCGCTGGTTCGCATCGGTGATGCGCAGATGGCGACCGTCCGCGGTCGGATACTCCCCGCCGATCCGGAAGGGCGAGGCACTCCGCGGCCGGGCACCGACCGGCTGCAGCAGGCCGCCGGCCCATCCGGTCACCAGCCTCCGGTCGACGCTCACCGCCGGACGCTCACCGCCGGACGCCGCCATCAGCTCGGCGACGGCCAGCGCGGCCGCCGCGAGCGAGGCGGCCAGCACGTCGGTGTAGCCGACGTAGCCGTGCAGCGATCCGTCGCCGACCAGGGTCACCTCGTCGGCGTACCCGGCCGGGAGGTCGAGGCCCGCCAGGAAGCCGCGCAGCAGTCTCCGGGTGGCGTCGTGCTCAGCTCGGGTCACCTCGTCACCGGGCCTGGATCCACAGCTCGCCGCCGTCCAGGGACACCGAGCCGGCGGTGATCGCGCCGGACCGCGGCGCACACAGGAACGCGGCCGCCCAGGCGAGCTCGGCCGGGGTGGGCTGGCGACGCAGCGGGAAGCGGCTCAGCCGCCGGGCGGTGTAGTCGTCGGTGACCTCGGGGTGCGTCTTCGGATCGCGCCGGGTGGCCTGGAAGCCGGGGTAGATCTCGTTGACCGTGATCCCGTACTGGCCGAGTCCGGCGGCCAGCGACCGGGTCAGGGTGCGCAGGCCGCCCTTGGCCACCGAGTGCGGGATCCGCTCGAAGTCGCCTCGGATGCCGTCGTTGCCGTTGATGTGCAGGATCCGCCCCCACCCGGCCGCGCGCATGTCCGGGACGAAGGTCTTGGCCAGGTACCACGCCGAGGTCAGCTGCTGGTTGAGGTGATAGTGCCAGTCCTCGTGCGTGGTCGCGAAGAAGTCCTTGTGCAGCCGGCGCGCGGCGTTGCTCACGTAGATGTCGACCCGGCCGAAGCGCTCCACACTGCGCCGATGCATCTCCTCGACCACCGCCAGCTCGCTCGCGTCGCCCAGCACCACCAACGCCTCGGCGCCGAGCTCGCGGGCGCGGGTCGCCACCTCCTCGGCCTCGGCGGCGTTGCTGCGCGCGTTGATCACCACGTTCGCGCCGCGCGCGGCGAACTCGAGGATGATCGCGCGGCCGATGTTGCGGCCCGATCCGGTGACCAGGACCGTCCTGTCGGAGAAGTCCAGCTCGTTGTCCATCGTGACCTCCTGCGTACGGCGGTCGATGACCGCCTGCGATGTATTTGCTATATAGCAAATACCTGACCGAAGGTAGGCCCGAGGCGACGAGACGGTCAACCTGTTGCCACATGGCAAACACCCTCTGGATTGGTCAGCAATCTTGCTCTACGATGCACCCGATGTCGCCCGCCTGCGCCCCGTCCGTCCACCTGTACGCCGGACGGCGGGATGGCTTGATAGCGTCCCGTCCCAGCAACGCCGTGCGCATCGCGACCGACCGGTCGACCGTTGTGCGCGCGCAATCGAGGTGAGGCATGGACGAGGAGACCCTGACCCGGCTGCGCTACGCGATCAGCGGGCTCGCCCGCCAGCTGGGCCGCGACTCCCCCGACGAAGGCATGACACCGACCCAGGCGGTGACGCTCGGGGCCATCGCGCACCGCGGCCCGATCAGCCTGTCCCGGCTCGCCCGGACCGAGGGCCTGCACGCCTCGCTGCTCTCGCGGATCGTCCGCTACCTCGAGCGCAACGAGCTGATCACCCGGACCCAGGACCCCGACGACATGCGTAGTCACATCGTCGAGGCGACCGCCAAGGGCAAGGAGACCGCCGCCCGGATCCGGAACAACAGGTCCGCCGTGCTCGCCGAGGCGACGCGCGTGCTCAGCGAGGCGGAGGAGCAGCAGGTCGCCGACGCGCTGCCCGCACTGGAGAAGCTGGTGGTGACGCTCCTGGCGGAGTGACCGCCGCGCTACCAGATCCCGCGCTTCTCCGGGATCAGGCCGACCAGCGGGATGACACAGATCAGGATCACGCCGAGGACGCCGAAGGCGCGAGCCTGCGCCATGCCCGGATCCGCCGAGGCCGCCGAGACCGCGGAGATGACCGAGACCCCGGTGATCCCGCCCACCTGACGCGCCATCCCCCGGATCCCGGAGATGGCGGCGGCACTCTGCGGCTCGAGCTCCAGGCCGGCGTTGTTGTTGGCCGGGATGGAGATGCCCATGCCGATCCCGGTCAGGGCCGCCCAGCCGGTGAGCCACAGCTCCGGGCTCATCCCACGGGCCTGGACGGACAGCATCAGGATGCCGGTGGCGGTGATCGCGAAGCCGACCCGCATCGGCCACCGATAGCCGGTACGGCGCAGCGCGAAGGCGGCCACGCCGGCCACCACGATCGTGCCGACCGCTCGCGCGGTCAGCAGCGTGCCCGAGGTGAGCACCGACAGCCCGTACCGGTTGACGGCGTACAACGGGATGAGCGCGCCGAAGCCGACGGTGACCGCGCCGGAGAGCACGTTGATCAGGTTGACCACCGCGAAGTCCCGCCGCGCGATCAACCGCGGTGGCAGGAACGGGTTGTCGATGCCCGAGGAGTGCCACCAGAACAGCACCAGCGCACCGAGTCCGACCAGGATCGGGACGACCACCGTCAGCGGCTGCACCCCCCTGCTGCCCAGGCTGCTGATGCCGAGCATGAGGCCGAGCAGGCCGACGATGACGAACACCACGCCGGTGAAGTCGACCCGGCCGCGGGCCCGGGTCTCGCCCTGGGGCA
Source organism: Nocardioides sp. (assembly GCF_047606145.1). Taxonomy (GTDB): domain Bacteria; phylum Actinomycetota; class Actinomycetes; order Propionibacteriales; family Nocardioidaceae; genus Nocardioides. The sequence goes on from NZ_JASGET010000154.1 coordinate 100,403, forward strand.
GCAGTGCCGCGCCGAGCACGACCAGCGCGATCCCGAGCGGGATGTTGATCAAGAAGATGCCCCGCCACGACCAGTAGGTCACGAAGACGCCACCGAGGACCGGCCCGATCATCCCGCCGATGGGGAAGATGCTGGTGAACAGGCCGATCGCGCGATCGCGGTCCCGGCCGAAGTGATCGGAGACGATCCCGGTGGCCGAGGGCAGGAAGGCGCCGCCCCCGAGAGACTGGACCGCCCGCAGCACGACAAGCTCGTAGATGTTGTTCGCCAGCCCGCAGCACAGCGACGCGGCCGTGAAGATGACCACCGCGGAGAGGAAGATGCGCTTGCGGCCGTACTGGTCGCTCAGCCTGCCCGCCAACGGCATCGCCAGGATCTGTCCGAGCGAGTAGACCGTGATCGTCCAGGTGCTCCAGTTCACCGGAGCGTCCAGATCGTGCTGCAGGCTGGAGAGCGCCGTGGAGACGATGGTCTGGTCGACCGAGGCCATCAGCAGCGCGATCGCCACCACCCCGAGGACGGTCCAGCGCCGGGGCAGCGGCTCACCCGCCGACTCCCGACCGCGGCGCTCTCCGGCCGCCACGTCACCCGTCAAAGGGCGACCACCGCCTTGAGCGCGCCCGGCAGGCGATCGGCCTCCAGCGCCTCGGCGACCCGGTCCAGGCCGAAGACATGGGTGACCAGCGAGTCCAGATCGATCCGTCCGGTGGCGGCGAGCTCGATCGCCAGCGGCCAGGTGTTGGCGTAACGGAAGACCCCGGTCACCACCAGCTCCCGGTTCTGCACGATCGGCACCGGCAGCGCCATCTCGTCGGCCCCCATCCCGACCAGCACCACCCGGCCGGCCGGCGCCGTCGCGCCGATCCCGGCGCGCACCGCCGCCGGGGCACCCGAGCAGTCGATGAAGGCGTCGAACCCGCCGCCGGCGTCCTCCCCGGGGCCGAGCACCGTCGTCGCGCCGTACTCCAGCGCCGCGGTACGGCGTTCGGCGACCGGGTCACTGACGACGACCTCGACGGCGCCGAAGACCCGCGCCACCCCGGCACAGATCAGTCCGACCGGGCCGGCCCCGGTCACCAGCACCCGGCTGCCGGGCGTCATGTCCGCCTTGCGGACCGCGGCGATCCCGACCGAGAGCGGCTCCAACAGCGCCGCGGCATGCTCGGAGACGGCCTCGGGCACCGGGTGGGCGAAGTCGGCCGGCACCACCACGTAGTCGCAGAACGCACCGTCGACCGGCGGGGTGGCGAAGAACTCGATCCGCTCGCACAGGTTGTATCGACCCTGCTTGCACGGGGCACACCGACGGCACGGACGTTGCGGCTCGATCGAGACCCGCTCGCCGACCAGGCCCGGGTCCACGCCCTCCCCGACCGCGGCCACCGTCCCGGCCGCCTCGTGCCCGAGCACCAACGGCTCGTCCACCACGTACGGGCCGATCCGGCCCTCGCGGAAGTAGTGCGTGTCCGAGCCGCACACGCCGACCGCCGTCACCCGGACCAGCACCTCGCCGGCATCGGGTCGCGGCACCGGCCGCTCCTCCAGGCGCACGTCGCGGACGCCGTACAGCACGCAGGCGCGCATCACCTCCGGCACCGGGTCGGCCGGGCCGCGGCCGGCCACCGAACTCGCCATCGTCACTCCTCAGTACTTGTAGCGGAACGTGTCCGGGTCGCCGCCGGTGCGCTGGTCCCGGTTGAGCGCGGTGATCGCGGCCATGTCCGCGGCCTCCAGCGCGAAGTCGAAGAGGTCGAAGTTCTCCCGGATCCGGCCCGGGTTGGTCGAGCGTGGGAACACGATGGTGTCGCGCTGCAGGTGCCAGCGCAGGATCACCTGGGCCGGGGTCCGGCCGACCCGCCGGGCGATCGCGCCGATGACCGGATCGGCGAGCACCAGGCCCTGGCCGATCGGCGACCACGCCTCGGTGAGGATGCCGTGCTCGGCGTGGAAGGCCCGCAGCGGCTCCTGGGTCAGGTAGGGGTGCAGCTCGATCTGGTTGACCTCCGGCTGCACCTCGGCGACCTCCATCAGCCGCTCCAGATGCGGGATGTGGAAGTTGGAGACGCCGATCGCACGCAGCGTGCCGGCCTGATAGGCCTCCTCGATGGCACGCCACACGATGGTGAAGTCGCGCACCGTCGGCAGCGGCCAGTGGATCAGGAACAGGTCGGGCACCTTGTCGCCGAAGTCGCGGATGGTGCCGTCGATCGCCGCCCGTGCCTCCTCGTAGGTCAGGTGCGCGTTGGAGAGCTTGCTGGTCACGAAGACCTCGTCCGGATCGATCCCGGAGGCCTCGATCGCCGCGATCACCTCACGCTCGTTGCGGTAGCCCTGAGCGGTGTCGATGTGCCGGTACCCCGCCGAGAGCGCCTCGCGCACCACCCGCTCGGTGTCCTCCGGCGGGATCTGGAAGACCCCGAAGCCGAGCTGCGGGATGCGGCCGCCGTCGCGGAGCGGCAGGGACGGGACCGGGATCGTGCGGTCGGGGTTCATCGGGTGCTCCGTTTCAGTCATGTTCAGCCTTGCTCAGTCTCGTTCAGTCGTGGCGGCCGTCGGCCGGTGGATCACCAGGCAGCCGGGCCGCTTGGCGGGCATGCGTACGCCGGTCGGAGTCAGTCTGCCGTCGTCGCCGACGGCGAGGGTGACCACCTCGGTGTCGCCGACGCAGCCGACCAGCAGGAAGTCACCGTCCGGGCTGAGGGTGCCGCCGCGGGGGTTGTCGAGGCCCAGCTCCAGGGACTGGACCAGGTGCGGCGTCCCCTGCTCGTCGAGCTCGAGGACGACCACGCGGTCGACTCCCCGGACCAGGTTGTAGAGATATCGGCCGGCGGCGTCGATCAGCAGGTCAGAGGCCTGCTCCGGCATGGCACGCCCGTCCAGACCGGGCAGCACGTCCACCTCCGCCCGGGTGGCGAGCCGACCGGACTCGTCGTAGGAGTAGGCGACCAGCACCGGAGCGGACTCGCTGTTGACGTAGAGGGTCCGAAGCCTCGGATGGAACGCGCAGTAACGCGGCGCGGCACCGGTGGGGTGCGGCGTGCCGGCGGGGTCGACCGGCACCAGCGCACCGCGGTCGGCGTCGATCCGGAACAGATAGATGCGGTCGGTGCCCTTGTCGCAGACGGCGTAGAGCTCGCCGTCCGGCGAGCGCACCGCGCAGTGGGCGTGGGCGAAGCCGGTCTCGCCGACCGGATGGGTGAAGACGTCGCGGGCCCGCCCGACCGAGCCGTCGGCGGTCAGCTCGAACAGCACCGTCGTCGCCCGGTCGCGCAGCCCGTCGACGGTGAACCGGTCGCCGTCGCGCCGTACCACCGTGACGGTGGCCGGCCGGGCGTGGTTGGTGGCGATCAGGTAGCGGCCGGTCGGGTCGGTGGTGACGTAGGAGGCGAGCGCGCCGTGGCTGGAGACGTGGTTCAGCTCGCGCAGGTCGCCGGTGCCGGGGTCGATGGCGAAGGCGTAGATCCGGCCGCCCCCGCCGGGCCCGATGTCGGGATTGTCGGAGCGCTCGTCGGCGACGTAGAGCCGGTTCCGCGCGGCGTCGAGATGGAGGCAGCCCACGCTGATCTCGGGATGCACCGTGCGCCGCGGGGTGAGCGCGCCGGAGGCCTCGTCGAAGTCGCAGATGGTCACGCCGTACCCGGTCGCGTCGATCCGCCAGTTGCCGACATAGGCGTAGGACGCCCGTCGCGCCATCACCGCCACCTTCCGAATGCTCACCGATATCGGTGAACGATTCTTCCACATGCCCAGATCATTGACTAGTGTCAATGATCTTCGATTGATCATCAATCTTGCCCTACAATCTTTCCGATCGAAGGGAGCACGATGGGAACGACCGAGGAGCGCCTGGCCGAGTTCGTCGCCGAGACGCCGGTGGACCGGATCCCGGCCGCGGCCCTCGACGGGGCCCGCCGCTCGGTGCTGGACGTGGTCGGCTGCATCCTGGCGGCGCTGCCCGATCCCGACATCGCCCCGGTGCTCCGGCTCGCCCCGCCGCTGAGCGCCGACCCGGACCGGCCGGCCGGCACCGTGCTCGGCGTCGGCCTGCGCACCGACCCGGCCTCGGCCGCGCTCGCCAACGGCACGCTGGCGCACTGGCTGGACTACGACGACGGGCGCACCGCCTGCGGACACGCGGCCAGCGTGCTGCTGCCCGCCGCGCTCGCCGCCGCCGAGATCGGCGGCGCCGGCGGCCCCGAGCTGTTGGCCGGCTACGCCCTCGGACTGGAGGCGACCACCCATCTCTCCGACGCCTGCCACTACGAGGAGAAGACCGCCGGCTTCCACCGGACCTCGTTGTTCGGCACCCTGGGCGCGACCGCCGCCGCGGCCCGGATCCTCGGCCTGGACGCCGTACGGACCCGGATGGCGCTGGCCATCGCCGCCTCGACCGGGGCGGGGCTGTGCCGCAACTTCGGCACCGCGACCAAGCCGCTGCACGCCGGTCTCGGCGCCCGCAACGCCATCACCGCCGCCCTGCTGGCCGCCGACGGATGGACCGGCAGCCCCGAGATCCTCGGCGGACCGAACGGCTGGAGCTCGTACGTCGGCCATCTCGACCTGCCCGCGATCGCCGACGGCCTCGACGCCCTTCGGCGGCCCGGCGCCACCTGGCGGACGGTCGCCCGGCCACCGATGATCAAGGCGGTGCCCTGCTGCGGCGCCAGCCACGGGCCGCTGGAGTCGCTGCTCGGGCTGATCGCGGAGCACGGCTTCAGCCACCGCGACGTGACCGAGGTCGAGGTCGGCGTGCCGTATGACTCGATGGTGCTGATGTACGACGACCCCGAGTGCGGCTTCCAGGGCAAGTTCAGCCTCCGGTACACGATCGCCACCGCGCTGATCGACGGCCGGATCGAGGTCGACAGCTTCACCGACGAGCGGTTGCACCGGCCGGAGTACGCCGAGACGAGCGCCAAGGTGCGGCTCCGGGTGACCTCGAAGTGGGACACCTCGGTGGGCACCGGCGGCAACGACCATGCCCGGTTCAAGCCCGGCGACGCGCTGCCGGTCGTCGTCCGGCTGCGAGACGGGCGGCGGCTGACCAGGGCGACGCCGCGGGTCTCCGGGCTCGGCGAGGAGACCGAGCTGTTGGCGAAGTTCCGCGCGAACGCCGCCCGCAGCCTGCCCGCCGAGTCGGTGGCGGCGGCCGCCTCGGCCTGGGCGCGACTGCCCGAGCTGCCGGACGTGCGGCTCGCGATCGACCGGACCTGTCTCATCTAGGATGAGGCGATGGAGGCGTCAGTGCTCCTGGTGGACACCGCGGTCTTCAAAACCGTTGTGACCCGGTATCCGGGTCAGGCAGGTTCGATTCCTGTCCGCCTCCGCCATACCTCGTGCGCGGCCGCCGGCCGGGCCCACATACCGGAGAGGTGAGCCGTGTACGTCGTCGCCACCGCCGGCCACGTCGATCACGGGAAGTCGACGCTGCTGCGCGCGCTCACCGGGATGGAGCCGGACCGCTGGGCCGAGGAGCGGCGGCGCGGCATGACGCTCGACCTCGGCTTCGTGTGGACCAGCCTCGCGGACGGCGCCGAGCTCGCCTTCGTCGACGTGCCCGGACACGAGCGGTTCGTCTCCACCATGCTGGCCGGCGTCGGCTCGGTGCCGGCCGCGCTGGTGGTGGTCGCCGCCGACGGTGGGTGGCAGGCGCAGACCTCCGAGCACGTGGAGATCCTCGACGCGTTCGGCGTCGAGCATGCGGTGCTCGCCGTCACCCGGGCCGACCTGGCCGACCCCGGACCCGCCCTGGAGTACGCCGGGCAGCGACTCGCCCGGACCAGCATGGGCCGGCACGGCCCGGTCGAGGCGGTGGCGGTCAGCGCCGTCACCGGCGTCGGCCTCGACCGGCTGCGCGGTGCCCTCGACCGGATGGCGCACCGCCTGCCGGAGCCGAGCCGCCGAGGCCGGGTGCGGTTCTTCGTCGACCGGGCCTTCACCGTCAAGGGCTCCGGGACGGTGGTCACCGGCACGCTCGGGAGCGGCCGGTTCGCGGCCGGCGACCAGCTCGAGATCCACCCGGGCGGGGCGCGCACCCGGGTGCGTGGGGTGCAGACCCTCGACCGGCCGGTCGAGGAGGTCGAGGCGGTGGCCCGAGTGGCGCTGAACCTGCGCGGGGTCGCCGTCGACGAGGTCGGCCGCGGCAGCGTGCTGCTCACGCCGGATGCCTGGGCGCAGACCGGCCTGTTCGACGTACGGCTCGACGCGCTCGACCCGGCCGATCTCCCCGGCGACCTGGTGCTCCATCTGGGAGCGGCGGCGATCCCGGTACGGATCCGGCCGCTCGGCGAGGACACCGGCCGGGTGCGTGCGGCCTACCCGCTCCCGCTGCAACCCGGAGACCGTGCGGTGCTGCGCGACCCGTCGCGTCGGTTGGTCACCGGCCTGCTGGTGCTCGACGTCGATCCGCCCGCCTTCGACCGCCGGGGCGCGGCCCGGCAGCGGGCCGACGACCTCAGCGAGGCGACCGGACGCCCCGACGTCGCCGCCGAGGTCGCCCGCCGTGGTGCGGTCACCCGGGCCCGGCTGGCAGCGCTCGGCGTACTGCCGCTGGAGGCCGCCCTGCCGCCCTCGGTGCTGGAGCTGGCCGAGTACGCCGTCGACCCGGACTCCTGGCAGCGCTGGGGCGAACAGCTCCGTGTCGCCGTCGACGCCCATCAGCGCAGCGCTCCGTTGGCGAACGGGATCAGCGCCGAGGCCGCCCGGCAGGCCCTGCATCTGCCCGACGCGCGGCTGCTGGAGGCACTGGTGCGCGACCAGGGTGGCCGGCTGACCTCGGCGCACGGCCGGATCTCCCGGCCGGGCGCCGGGCCGGTCTTCTCCGCCGCGGTGCAGCAGCAGCTGGACGCCGTCCTCGCCCGGCTGGAGGCGGATCCGTTCGACGCCCCCGAGGCGCAGGAGCTGGCCGGGCGCGGACTGGACGGCAAGGTGCTCGGCGCCGCGGCCCGCAAGGGGCTGGTGCTCCGGCTCAAGGGCGACATCCTCGTCCACCCGAGCGCGCCCGAGCGCGCCCGGGACCTGCTGGCCACGCTGGAGCAGCCGTTCACCATGTCGGCGGCCCGGCAGGCGCTCGGCACCACCAGGCGGATCTCGATGCCGCTGCTGGAGCATCTGGACGCCATCGGCCTGACCGATCGACTCGACGCCAACCTGCGCCGGGTGCGCGCCGAGCCACCCCCGGACCGGTCGCACTAGCCCGATCGGACTATTGCCTCGGAGCGGAGGCCGGCGGAGAGTGAGGGACTCGGATCGTTGCGGCCGTCGCCGGCCCGCCTTCAACGAGCGGTGATGCCATGCGGGACCACCTCGACCTCTCGGACGCGGAGGTCCGGCGCGCTGCCGTGCCCGACAACGACCGTACGGCGGACCAGGACGCTCGTCACCCGGTCGCCGCACCGGCGTCCCCACCAGTGGCCCGCCGGTGGCGGCCCGTCGCGGCAGCGTCCGCCGCCGTGGTCGTGATCGCCGTCGGGGTCACGCTCGCGACCGCTCTCGGCCACGGCCACCGTCCCACCGCGGACCGCAGCACCGTGCCGTGGAAGCCGCTGGCGGCGGCAACCGCCACAAGCGGGGGACTGGACACGGACACCGGCACCTGTGACCCGGCGGTCCTCACCGTCACCGCCGTCGCGCCCGAGGTGGTGATGGGCTCCTTCCGCACCAGACTGACCGTTCACAACACCGGCGCCGCGTGCCGCATCCCCGACGACGAGGTCGGTCTGCTGACCGACGACAGCGGTCAGCAGCTCACGCTGGCCACGGTGACCCCGGCCACCACGAACAGCTCGCCGAGGATCCCGGCCTCGGGCACCGGCGACTACTACGTCACCTTCGACGACTCGTGCACCGACGCCGCGCGCGACCAGCAGGACACCGACCCGCTCGTCCTCGACGTCTCCGGCACCCGACTCCGTGCGGACGGCGCCTCGATCGCCCCCGCACTCGCGACCTGTGACAGCGTTGCGCTCACGCCACCGCCGGACCACACCGACGAGAACGACTTCCCGGGCTTGAGCGTGCACGTCGATCTGCCGGATTCCACCACCGGCACCACCCTCGACTACAGCGTCACCCTGACCAACACCGGCACCAAGCCCTGGGGCTTCCGCGTCTGCCCGACGTACCGACAGGTCGCGTCCGTCGCCGGCCAGGGCCGAACCGAGGAGACCTACACGCTCAACTGCGCGGACCACCGCACCCTCGACCCGGGCGCCAGCATCGACTACGCCATGGAGCTGACGATGCCCGCGGCCACCGGCACCGTTCAGGTGCGCTGGTCGCTGGTCGACGGCCCGAGCTCGACCGGCTCGCTGCCCCGGCGGTGAGGTCACGCCCCTGCGCCGGCGGCGAGGGCGCCCGGCTCGAACTTCCGGCGGCTCGAGACTGCCGTCTCAGCCTCGAGCCGCCGAAACCCTGCGGTTGCCCACCTTGATCATGACCAGCACCAGGATCGAGGAGATCAGCCAGACCATGATGGCCAGCGCGGTCATCGCCGGGAAGTTCCCCTGGTTCCACAGGTCGAGCAGGACGGCCCCGACGACCGGGTTGGAGGTCCCCGACAACAGCGCGGAGGCGGTCACCTCGCCCAGGACGTGGATGAAGACCAGGATCCACCCGGCCGTCAGACCCGGCAGCACCAGCGGCAACAGGATGGTGCGCATGGTGCGGCGCTCGGTGGCACCGAAGATCCGAGACGCCTCGCCGAGCTCGCGGCCTATGGTGCTCACCGCGGATCCGGCCGCGCTGGCGGCGTACGGGATCTGCATCATCACGTGCGCCAGCACCAGGATCGCCAGGGTGCCGTAGAGCCGCAGCGGCGGCTGGCTGAAGGCGAGGATGAAGCTCACCCCGATCAGGCTGTGCGGGATGGTGGCCGGCAGCGAGGTGACCAGGTCGACGGTGCGCCGCATCCGGCCAGGACGAGGCGAGCGGGTGCTCCTCTTCCTCGGCCCCAGCCGGCGCGTCGGCTCACGCCGCTGGTGGGCGTAGAGCATCAGGAACGCGGCGATGAGCATCGTCACCGTGGCGCCCACCGCGCCGAGGAGCAGGCTGTTCTTCAGCGCACGGAAGGTGAGCGGGTTGTCGGTGAGGACCTCGGTGTAGTTGTGCAGGCTCAGCTTGGACCACTCGATCGTGGGCGACCAGAACGGCTCGAGCGAGACCATCAGCAACCCGAGGACCGGCAGCACCACCGCGACCAGGACGTAGCACCACACCAGCCCCTTGGTCAGGTAGCGCGCCTTGCCCAGGGACATCGTGGATGCCCGGACGCCGCGTCCACCGATGGTGGCCTGCCGGCCCTGCTTGATCACCGTGCGCTCCAGCAGGCGGAGCCCGATCACCACCACCAGCATGCCGGCCGCGAGGATCAGCGCGGCGCCCTGCTTCGGCGGATAGTCGGTGAGGTATCGCCAGATCTCCACCGACAGCACGTCGATCCGGGCCCCGGTGCCGATGATGACCGGGACCGAGAAGAGGCTGATCCCGTTGATCACGCCGAGGATCCAGGCCGAGGCGAGCGAGGGCGCCACCGCGGGCAGCGTGACCTTGACGGCGGTGGCGAACGGCCCGGCACCGCTGATCCGGGAGGCCTCCTCGATGGCGGGGTCCAGGTTGCGCAGCGCGGCCGAGACGATCAGGTAGACGATCGGCACCAGGTGCAGTGCGGTGACCGCGATCAGGCCGTACATCGTGTAGATGTCGATCGGCCCGGTGGTCGGGTGGACACCGAACCGGCCGAGGATCGAGCGGAGCACCACGTTGGCCATCCCGACCCGCGGGTCGCACAGCACCACCCAGCCGAGCACCCCGGTGATGGAGGGCAGCATCAGCGGCGCGACCGGCATGAAGTCACCCAGTCCCTTGAGGCCGCCGTCCGTGCGCTCGTTGATCCAGGCCAGCGTCGCGCCGCCGATCAGGCCGAGCAGGCTCCCGAGCCCGACCACCCGGACGGTGTTCCACAGCACGCGCCAGATCGAGGAGTTCAGGCCGCTGAGGTCGCCGGTGCCGCTCTCGTCGCCGACGACCCCGATGACGGTGCGCAGCAGCGGATAGGCGACCAGGAAGACGATGCCGAGCAGCAGCACCGCCGCCAGCACGCCCATCCCCGACCAGCGGCCCGGCCGCAGCAGACCGGAGCGGATCCGGCTCGCGCGGACGCTCATGGTGGTCACCGTGTCTCCCCTTGCCTCTCCCCTGGTCAGTCCCGTCTCACCTCCGCGGTCACATGCCGAGCAGCTTGATCAGCTCATCGTGCTGCTTCTGGGCCTTGGCGAAGTCGGGTCGCACGTAGTTCGTCGGAAGCGCCGGGGTCCCGGAGACGCCCTTCGGCGAGGAGGCGACGACGTTGAGGATCTTCTGGCCCTCGTCGGTGAGCAGGTAGTTCAAGAACAGCTTGGCGGCGGCCGGGTGCGGCGCGTCGGCGGACATGAAGGCGGGCGACTCGGCACCGGTGACCGGGCCGGAGTCCGGGATGATCGCCTTGACCGGCGCACCGTCGTCGGAGAGCTCCTTGGCGTTGGTCAGCGAGCACGGGAAGTAGACGCCTGCCGCGCCCGAGGCGAGCTGCTGTACGGCGGAGGGCCCGCTGTCGGAGAGGATCAGCTTCTGCGTCGAGACCTTCTCCAGGAAGTCGTCGCCGTACTTCTCTCGCAGCACGACCCAGGCCGGGAAGGCGACCAGGCCGACGTTGCTGAGGTCCACGGTGACGAACTTGCCGGAGATGGAGGAGTCGGTGAGGAACGACCACTCATTGGGGGTGTCGGTGACGATCGAGGTGTTGATCGCCATCGAGTACGGGTTGATGGTGACGATCGCGTAGTAGTCGGTGGCGTAGTCCGAGGGCCAGTCACCGTACGCCGGCAGCTCGCTGGTCGGGAACGTCGCCACCCAGCCCTTCTTCGCCCAGTCGTCGGCCAGGGTCGGGTCACCGGTGAGCACCGCGTCCGCCTGGACGTTCTTGGCCTGCGCCTCGGCGACGTAGCGCTGGCTGAGGTCGCTGGAGTTCAGCCGCTGGTAGGAGAAGCCGAAGCCGTAGCGCTTCTTCATGCCGTCGGAGAGGTTCTTGATCAGCGCCTCGTCGCTGGAGGTGTAGAGGGTGAGCTTGCCGCCCTCCTTCTTCGCCGCCTGGTACAGCGTCTTCTCGTCGGCGCCGAAGGCAGCCGTGTCGACGGTGGTGCTGGAGCCGCCACCGCAGCCGGCGAGCAGCGGGGCGGCGCCGACCGCCGCCAGGCCGCCCAGCCCGAGCCGCAGTGCGGCCCGGCGGGAGTAGCTGTGAGTGTGGTCGAAGGTCACGGGGCTCGCCTCTCTCCGAAGGTGCGCCACGCGTATCATCGTTCATCTATATTGCTGCACAATCTTACGTGGCGCTCGTCACGCTAGCCGTCCGCGAGGAACCGTGTCAACAAGTTGTTCACCAATTTTGTGCGGCTAAATCTCGTTCGGCGACGGGCCCAGGCTCAGCCCCAGTCGTAGAAGCCGCGGCCCGACTTCTGCCCGAGCTCGCCGCGCGCCACCATCTCCTCCATCAGCGTCGGCGGTGCGAACCGCGGCCCGAGCTCGGACTCCAGGTAGCGGGCGATGCCCAGCCGAACGTCGAGGCCGACCAGGTCGGTCAGTCGGAGCGGCCCCATCGGGAAGCCATAGCCGAGCGTCATCGCGGCATCGATGTCCGCGGCCGAGGCGACGCCCTCCTCGAGCATCCGGATGGCCTCCAGCCCGATCGCCACACCGAGCCGGCTGGAGGCGAACCCGGGCGAGTTGCGCACCACCACCGGCGTCTTGCCCCAGTGACGCACCCAGCCTTCGGCCCGGCCGCGCAGCGTCGGCGTGGTGTGCGCGCCGAGCACCACCTCCACCAGCTTGCTGGCCGGGACGGGGTTGAAGAAGTGCAGGCCGCAGAACCGCTCCGGGTGGTCGATCGCCTCGGCCAGCTCGTCGAGGGAGATGCTGCTGGTGTTGCTCGCGATCACCGCCTCCGACCCGACCGCCGCCGCGATCCGGTGCAGCGTGTCGCGCTTGAGCGCGAGGTCCTCCGGGACCGCCTCGACGACCAGCTCGGCGTCCGCCAGGTCTGCGGCGTCGGTGGTGACCCGGAGCCGGGCGAGGACGGGCGCCGCCTCGGCCAGGACGCCCCGCCGCACGCTCGCCTCGACCGAGTTCGCCACCCGCGCCCGGGCCGCGCCACAGGCCTCGGCGTCCCGCTCGACGAGCGTCACCTCGGCGCCGGCGAGCAGGAGCGCGTGCACGATCCCCGCGCCCATCCGGCCGCCACCGACCACTCCGCAGCGGCTCGGGGTCTCGACGGTCTGGCTCGCTGTCTGGCTCATGAGGCTCCTTCTCGGGAATGGGACGGCGGGGCGGTCGGCCGCCACCGCTGCGGCGAACTGGTCACTCGGGACACGGGGACACTCGGGACGTCACATGAAGTTACGAGTGTGCAGCGCCGACAGCTCGGCGGCCTCGTCGTCCGGGAAGCCGATCGTGGCCAGCCGGCGCCGACGGCCGGCATCCATCCGCTCCTGCAGTCGCTGGACGGCGTCCCAGCCCCGCCGGATCGAGGCGGCGTCCCAGCCGCCGGCGGCGAGCAGCACCAGGCCGTCGTAGACCCGCTGGTTGAGGCCGGCGGTGTCGCGCAGCGCGTCGTGCCGGCGCTCCACGGCGCCCCGCAGCCGCCCGAGGAACGCGGGGTCGCTGGTCACGATGTGGGTGGTGTGGGAGACACCGAAGGCCACGTGCCGGGCCTCGTCCCGGCCGGCGAGCTGGGTCACGGTGGCGGTGATCGGGTCCGGGGCATGCTCGTTGAGGAAGGAGAGCAGGTCGACGAAGGTGCCCTCGCCGAGCACCGAGAGCAGGAACGAGGCGAGGGTGAAGTCGGGCTCGTCGAGCAGGGTCTGCAGCGAGGCCCGGCCCTCCACCGTCGAGAGGCCCATCTCGCCGCCGTACAGCAGCGCGCGCTTGGTGAAGATCTCCACATGGCGCGCCTCGTCGGCGACCTGGGAGGCGAGCAGCTGCATCACCTCGCGGTAGTGCGGATGCAGGTTGGCGAGCATCCGGGCGGGGATCATCAGCGCGGCGTGCTCGTTCTCCACCAGATAGGTCATGATCTGGACGACCGCGTTCTCGATCTCCTCCGGCAGCCGGTCATGCGGCCCGGCCCAGTCGACGATCGTCTCGGGATCCCACTGGCTCGCGTTGGCGCGGGCGAAGAGCCGGGGCGCGACGTCGGCCCAGACCTGATCCCGGTCGACCCAGGCGACGTCCAGCCGGGGGCCGCCCGCCTCGACCAGGGCACCGCGGGCGGCCAGCCCCCAGCTCGGGTCGGCGGTCCCGCTGGGGCTGCCGGGCAGACCGGCCCGTACGGCGCCGACCCAGCGGTCCTCGGCGGCCGAGCCCTTGCGAATCGTGATCCGGGGGCCGAGCACGGAGCCCGCCGGGGCCTCGGGGAACTCGACCCGATGCCCCTTGGCCCGACTCCAGGCCGCCACCTGCAGCGCCAGCTGCGGCTCGGTGCCGAAGACCGTCAGCCGCTCGCCGACCTCGACACCGGCGAGACCACGCTCGAGCAGCAGATGCCCACCGGTGTCCAGGCCGAGGCTCTCAAGGTCGATAGTCGCCGACACCGAGGTTGCCCTCCTGGTCGTAGAACCCGGTCTCGTCGACCGCCCGCTCCAGGGCGTCGTACCCGCCGGACCGTCCGGGCAGCCACTGGGTCAGACCCTCGAGATCGAGCAGCGGGCGGGCCACCGGGTCGGCGTACGACATCTCCAGCAGCAGGCGCACCGCCTCGTCGGTCGCCTCCGCGACCGGGCCGGTCACGCTGGGCCCGGTGGCCAGCATGCAGTGGTCGAACGGCGCGGTCTGGCCGACCACCCGCACCGACCCGGAGGTCAGGGTGCCCTCCTGGCCGAAGAGCAACAGGTTCGAGTCGGTCATGCAGGCGGCATCGACCTCGCCGGCACGCAGCGCCCTGGCCGCATCCCGCTCGCCGCCGATGTGGTCGCCGTGCAGGCCGACGCCGACGTCGTGCCGCTGGATCTCCACCGACTCCCCCGGCACCAGCCCGGCGGCGCGCAGCAGCGAGAGCGGCAGCAGGGTCGCCTGCGGCGAGTCGATCGCGCCGACGGCGACCCGGGCGCCGCGCAGGTCGGCGAGACTCTTGAGCTCGGAGTCGGCCCGGACCACCACCGCGCTGGTCAGGTCGCGGTCGGTGTCCCGCATGGCGACGCCCGCGACCCGCACCCCCGCCGCGCGGGCCAGCCGCAGGGTGCGCACCCAGGCCAACGGGGAGTGCCAGGCCAGGTCGATCCGGCCGGCGAGCAGGTCATCGGCCTGGCGCTCGTAGTTGGAGTAGAGCACGTAGTCGAGATCGACGCCGCGCTCGCGGAACCAGGCCCGGAAGCCATCCCAGATGGTGACGACCTTGGGGTCGTAGGCGACGGCGCCGAGCAGGACCTGGGCGCTCACGCGGCACCCCGGGTCGCGGCGGCCGGCCCGGTGGGTGCGTCCAGCAGCGGCTGGCCGGTCATCGCCCGGCCGATGAAGTCGAGCAGCGCGTCGGTGGTCGGCGCCATCACCCGCGCCGCCCGGGAGTCCCGGAAGCGGCGCTCGACGGCCAGCTCCTTGCGGAACGCCGCGCCGCCGCAGGCGGCCATCGCGGTGTCGGCCACGAACGCCGCCGTCTCGTCGGCGGCGGCCTTGGTCTCCAACACCAGCAGCTGCGCCTCCGGTCGACCCTCCTCCACGGCCGTCAGCGCGCCGTCGATGAGCCCTTGGGTGCGATCGCTCTCGATCTGCATCCGGGCGAGCCTGGTCCGGGCCGGCAGCTGCTGGGCCAGGCTCTGCCCGAGGTGGCCGAGCGAGGTGGTGGTCAGGTGCTGGGCGGTCGCGGTGGTGACCGCACGGGCCAGGCCGAGACTGGCCGAGGCGTTGAGCACCAGGAAGACCGGCAGCACCGCCGCCAGGGCGATGTCGAGGCCCGCGCCGTCGGCGCCGAGCATATCCGCCACCGCCACCCGCACGTCGTCGGCCCGCAGTGGCACCGAGCCGTTGCCGCGCAGCCCGAGGCCGTCGAAGCCGCCCGGCGAGGTGAGCCCCTCGGCGCCGCGTCGTACGTACCACAGCGTCATCGGCCCGTCGCCGGCCAGCGGGGTCGAGGACCAGACGTAGCTGGTGGCCTCCAGGCCGGAGGTGACCCAGCTCTTGGAGGCCGCCAGGAGCACCTCGTCACCGATGCCGGTCGCGGTGCTCAGGGGCGCCCAGAAGTGGCTGCGCGAGCCGGTCTCGGAGAAGGCGAGGGTGGTCAGATGGCGGCCCTCGGCGATCTCGCGGAGCGCGTCCTCGCGGTCGGTGGCGACCAGCGCCGCCGTCCCGGCGTAGTGCATGCAGACCACCATCGCGGTCGAGCCGCAGGCGGTCGAGATCCGGCCGACGACGTCGGCGGCCTCGCGTAGGCCGAGGCCGGCGCCGCCGTAGGTGGCCGGGACGGTGAGGGCGAGGACGCCGGCCGCGGCGAGCGCGTCGACCGCCTCTCGGGGAAAGCGGGCCTCGCCGTCGATCGCGGCGGCGTTCGGGGCGATGACCTCGTCGATGATCCGGTCGAGCTGTGCTGCGTAGTCCATGACAGTCCTCTGGGTGGTGGTTGAGTCCGGCCGCACGGGCCGGGATCGGGGTGAGCCGATGCGGTTGCGGCCGCTAACCGACGACCATCGGTGCCTCCTCTCGTACGACGACCTCGCCGATGACCGGGTAGCCGGGCACCTCGCCGGCCACCAGCAGGCCGCCGGAGGTCTGGGCGTCGGCGAGCAAGAGCCGATCGGTCTCTCCCACGGAGTCGGCGACGCGGGTGTACGGCGCCACCCAGTCGAGGTTGCGGCGGGTGCCACCGCTGACGAAGCCGGCCTCGGCCGCCTCACGGGCGCCCTCGACATAGGGCACCGCGGTGGGGTCGATCCGGAGCGTGACCTCGCTGGCGCGGGCCATCTTGTAGCCGTGCCCGAGGAGCCCGAACCCGGTCACGTCGGTGACCGCTTCGGCACCGGCGGCGGCAGCGGCTCGGGCGGCATCGGCGTTGAGCGTGGTCATGACCTCGATCGCCTGGCCGAAGACCTCGCCGGTCTGCTTGTGCCGGTTGTTGAGCATCCCGACGCCGATCGGCTTGGTCAGCGTCAGCGGCGTCCCCGGTCGCGCCGCCTCCAGCCGGAAGAGCCGCTCCGGGTCACCGGTGCCGGTGACGGCGAGGCCGTACTTCGGTTCCGGGTCGTCGATGCTGTGGCCTCCGGCCAGGTGGCAGCCGGCCGAGCGGGTGACGTCGAGGCCGCCACGGAGCACCTCGCGAGCGAGGTCGAGCGGCAGCACGTCGCGCGGCCAGCCGAGCAGGTTGATCGCCACCACCGGGGTCCCGCCCATCGCATAGATGTCGGAGAGGGCGTTGGTGGCCGCGATCCGGCCCCAGTCGTAGGGATCGTCGACCACGGGGGTGAAGAAGTCGGAGGTGAGGATGACCGCCACGTCGCCCTGGATGCGGACCGCCGCCGCGTCGTCGCCGTGGTCGAGGCCGACCAGCAGCTCCGGGACGTCGGAGCCGAGGTCGGGGGCGATCAGCCCGGCCACCATCTCCTCGAGCTGGTCGGGCGGGATCTTGCAGGCGCAGCCACCGCCGTGGGCGGTCTCGGTGAGGCGGATCGGCCGACCGCCCGGCATCATGCGATCCCGGCGGTTTGTGTGTGGTCGGTGTGGTCGGTGTGGTCGAGGTCGGTCAGGTAGCGTTCGGCGTCCAGGGCGGCCTGGCAACCGGTCCCGGCCGCGGTGATGGCCTGTCGATAGGTGTGGTCGACCAGATCCCCCGCAGCAAAGAC
>NZ_JASGET010000155.1:0-19426 GCF_047606145.1 Nocardioides sp.
CACGCTGCTTCCCCGGCGGCACGTGGCCGCGCCGCCGGTCGACGCCGCCACCGCGGCGACCCCGTCGCCCAGCGCCCGGCCCTGAGCCGGGACGCCGGGCACCTCAGACGGCTCCGTTCACCTGTGCGGTAGGTGCACCGGCACCCGCACGACCTTGGCGTTCCCGGCCCGGTCGGCGTAGATCACGCTCACCTTCGCCTTGCCGGCCTTGATCCTCCTCGGCACGGCGAAGGCGAGCCGGTGGGTGCCCCGCGACAACCACCCCCAACGGCGGTGCGCCAGCACGTTGTCGCTGCGCACCAGCCGGACCTTGGCCGTCACCTTCTCGTTGTTGTGCGAGCGGACCACCACGACGCGGCGGCCGCCGCGACGGATCACATGCGCCGCGATCACGTGCGCGCGGACCACGGTGTCGGCCGAGGCCGTCGTCGTGGCCGTCGCGCCGGCGGTCGGAGTGGAGGTCGCGGTCGAGCTGGCCGAGGCACTGGCCGAGGCGGTCCCGCTCGGCTCGCCGTCGTCGAAGTCCAGGTTGATGGTGAAGACCCCGGTGTAGCCGTCGGTGGTGGACCCGGAGACCGGGACGACCATCGCGGCGTCGTACAGGCTGTCGGTGTCGTTGGTGGTGTCGCGGCTGCTCGACTTCTGGTAGTCGCTGGTGGCGATCACCTCGTCGTTGATGTCGTCGTCGAAGAACAGCTGGGTGGTGAAGTTGATGGCGGTGTCCTCATCCAGGCTCGTCCGGATGCGGACGTGGATGTGGATGGTGCGGCTGACGTACCAGCCGGGCCAGATGGTGGTGAAGGTGACCGAGCCGTCCTCGTCGGAGACCTGGTAGCCGCGCAGCCAGTCCACCCCCGTCTCGTCCGGGTTCCCCGAGCCGGAGACGTCGGAGTAGACGCCCTGGGCGTTGGCGTGCCAGATGTCGACGTACATGTCCGGCTGCGGAGTGCAGTCCGCCGAGGCGTCGGTCAGGTTGATGGTCAGCGTGAGCGGGACGCCTTCTTGCACATCGGTGGCGTCCTCGGAGTCCGCCGTGATGTCGGAGCGGTTGAGCTGCTCGTCGACCCAGAACGGGCCTTCGGTCATCTCCGACGACAGCGTGGCACAGCCGGTGGAGGTGGCCAGGGCGGTGGCGGAGCTGCTGGTCGGTACGGCGGCGGTGGCGCTCCCGATGAGCTCGCGGACTCCGGCGGTGGCGCCCACCGCCAACGCGGCCAGGCTGGTCGAGCGGATGATCGTGCGGCGAGTGGTCCAAGACATGCCGAGAAGAGTCGCCTCCGCGCCTGTGACGGGCCTGTCAGCGCACGGTGAATCGCGTTCTGGCGGACTGGGTGCCGCGGCGAGAGCGCCGCGAGACCCAGCCCGGGTCCGGTGAGTCAGGAGCGGACGAAGGAGGGGTAGCCCATCGCCGCCTCCTCCTCGCACCTCTGCCGGTAGGTGCCCACGCCGCCGATGTAGGAGAGCAGCCGGCGCGGCTTGCCCGGGACGTTGGAGCCCAGATACCAGGAGTCGGTCTTGGTGACGATCGTGGCGTTGGCCGTCTCGTCGTGGTGAGTGACCCAGGCATCCTCGCCCTCCGCGGTGGGCTCGATCGTCGTCTTGCCCTCGGCCCGCAGCGACCGGATCGCGCCGGTGATCCACTCCGTCTGCTGCTGCAGACAGGTCGTCATGTTGCACAGCGCCGCCGACGGCGCCAGCGGGGTGGCGGTGGTGAGCAGGTTCGGGAAGCCGTGCTTGGCCAGCCCCATGGTGGTCCGGATGTCGCGGCTCCACTCCGCGCTCAACGAGCGGCCGTCGCGCCCCCGGACGTCGATCCGGCTCAACGACCCGGTGCCGGCGTCGAAGCCGGTCGCCAGGATGACGACGTCCAGCTCGACGACGGTGCCGTCGCTCAGCTCGACGCCCTCGGGCCGGAACCGCGCGATCGGGTTGTCGCGTACGCCGATGAGGTCGACGTTGTCCTGGCGATAGACCTCCAGATAGCCGTTCTCCAACGGCACCCGGTGGGTGCCGAAGCCGTAGTCGGTCGGAACCAGGACGTCGATGAGGTGCGGGTCCTCGAGTCGGGCCCGCATCTTGGCGCGGACGAACTCCGACACCTCCTCGCTCACCTCCTCGGAGAAGAAGATCTCCCCGAACGACGCCAGCCACAGCTTCAGCGAACCGTCCTGGTAGATCTCCTCCAGGATGTCCTGGCGCTGCTCGGGGGTGCACTCCTCCCACACGTGCTGGAAGTCGTACTCGAACCCGGTGAACGTGTGCGGGATCGTCGACCTCAGCTCGCCGAAGCGAGCCTTGTAGGCCTCCTGCTCCGCCGGACCGAACGCCGGGTTCCTCATCGGCAGCGTGTACTGCGGCGTACGCGCGAAGACGGTCAGGTGGCCGACCGTCGGGGCGATCGTCTGGATCACCTGGATGCCGGTCGCGCCGATGCCCACGACACCGACCCGCTTGCCGACGACGTCCACGCCCTCCGCCGGATAGGAGGAGGTGTAGACGAGCTGGCCGGCGAAGGAGTCCTGGTCGGCGAACTGGTTCGTGAGCGGCGCCGAGAGCATGCCGGCGCAGGAGACGAAGAACTGGGTGTCGAGGACGTGGCCCCGATCGGTCCGCACCGTCCACCGGCGGCGCTCCTCGTCGTAGTGGGCGCTGGTGATCCGGGTGTCGAAGGTGATGTCCTTGCGCAGGTCGAGCCGATCCGCCACGTAGTGCAGCCAGCGCTCGATCTCCGGCTGGCCCGGGAACTTCTCGGTCCAGCTCCAGTCCTTGTAGAGCGACTCGTCGAACAGGTACTGGTAGATGTACGCCTCGGAGTCGAAGCGCGCTCCCGGATATCGGTTCCAGTACCAGGTGCCGCCGACGTCGCCGGCCGCGTCGAAGGCGCGGACCGTGAGGCCCTCCTCCCTCAGCTGGTGCAGCTGGTAGAGCCCGGCGACCCCAGCGCCGAGGACCACCGCGTCGACCCGTTCGGCGGTGTCAACCTCCGCAGTCGATGGCGCCATCATCGTTCCCTCTCTGTGGTGTCTGCATCACGACGGCGTCCATCGTGTGGCGCGTCCCACGCGGTCGAGGTGTCCCACAACCGGACACGGCGCAGGCCGGCGGGGTCAGCCGGGGTCAGTCGGGTCAGTCGGAGATCCCGTATTGCCGCAGCTTGCGATAGAGGGTCGAGCGAGCCAGGCCGAGCGCCTCCGCGGCGGCCTTCCGGTTGCCGCCCGCGACCCGGATCGCGGCGACGATGGCGTCCCGCTCGGCCTGGTCGACCGGTCTGAGCGCGGTCCGCGGTGCGGACTGGCAGTAGGCCGGCAGGTCGGTGCTCTCGATCACCCCGACCGGTCGCCGCTGGAGCGCCGCGGCCAGCGCCTCCCGGAGCTGGCTGAGGTTGCCCGGCCACCGGAAGCCGTTGACGATCCGCTGGGCCTCGGGGGAGAGCCGCACCTCCCGGTGCGGTGCCAGCTCGGCCAGCAGCGCGGCGCACAGCGTCGGCAGATCCGCCGTCCGGTGTCGCAGCGGCGGCACCGTGGCCGAGGCGCCGAACAGGTGCAGGAAGGGGTACGGCGCGGCCGGATCGGCGACCGGCAGCGCCGTGGCGGCGTACGTCGCACCGGGACTCGCGTCGCGAAAGGCGCTCACCAGCAGCCGGACCGAGCCCGGACCGAGCCGGTCAAGATCCCGCAGCACGTGGAGGGCATCCCGCTGCCCGACGACGCTCGCCGCGACTCCACCGGGGTCGCGCTCCGTCTCCTCGTGGTCGTGCTCGACGACCGAGGCGCCGGGGGCGAGTCGCTCGAGCTGGCGGCGCAGCAGCAAGGCCCGCCCGCTGCCCCGCTCGCCGAGGATCAGCACCGGCTCGCGGTTCGCGAGCGCCGCCGCGACCGTCCTGGCGGCGGCCACCATGGCCGGCGTACCGCTCTGCACGACGCCACCCGGCAGCACCCGAGGCCGATCGCGACCCGGCGAGGGCTCCTCGCGCCGCCCGTCGAGCTTCACCACTACGCAGACCATGCCCGCGATCTCGCTGCCGACCGACACCGCCGAGGCGCGCAGCCGCACCCGGGTTCCCGACGGCAGGTCGATCCGGTCATCGACGGTGGTGTGCCGGTGCATGAGGAAGCGGACGTGTTCGTGGAGAGCCGCCTGATCGGTGGCGTCGAGCATCGTCGAGATCGCGGTGGGCGCGATCACCATCCGCGGACCGACCGCGATCACCAGGTCGCGGCTCCGGGCCTCGACCCGGGAGTAGACCTCGAAGAGGGCATGCTGGCCCGGGCTGCGGTCGGCCAGCAGGTTCCGCTCGACCTGGGCGGCGGCCGACTTCACCAGCGAGTGCATGATCGGGGAGGAGTGGTCGGCGAAGCAGCTGATGTCGAGCACGCCTTCGACGCGATGGGTGATCGGGTCGCGGATCGGGGCGCCGGCACAGGCGAAGTTGTGCAGCGAGTCGACGAAGTGCTCCGCCCCCGAGACGTGGACCGAGGCGCCCGACTCCAAGACGGTGCCGACGCCGTTGGTGCCGACCTCGCTCTCGGCGTAGCCGAACCCGGCGGCGAAGTGCACCCGGTCGGTCGCCCGGGCGAAGGTCTGCGAGCCGTCCCGGCGGGCCAGGATGCGGGCCTTGTCGTCGCTCAGCGCGATGCAGGTCGGCAGGTCGGCCAGCTGTTCGGCGAGCTGATCCATGACCGGGTCGGCGCAGTAGACGAGCCGGGAGGAGGTGTCGAGGTCGTGGAAGTAGGGGCTGTCGACGTACGAGGGAGAGACCCCCTGGTCGAGGCTGCGCCGCCAGGACGCCAGGATCGTGGTGGGCACCGCCTGCAGGGTCGGGCTCGGCGCGCCGTCGACGAAGTCCGCCCGCGCGAGGGCGAGCTGGAAGCGCCGGTCAGGTGAATCGTCGCTCACTCGGCACCTCCCTGTGTCTCCTGTCACATTCTGCGCGACGGGTCAATCCGGCGGTGTGTCCCGTCATGGGACACCTCCGTGACCGGGACACCTCCCATAGTCGTGCGTGCCCGGGCAGGTACGACGAGAGCAGGAGTCGAGCAGCGATGATCGAGAACCCGTATTACGGTCACGAGTTCCACGGCGACTACGACCTGATCAGCATCGGCGAGTTCCCGTTGGAGGAGGGCGGGACGATCCCGGACCTGAGCCTCGCGGTGGCGACCTTCGGCGAGCTGAACGAGGCCAAGGACAACGCGATCCTGGTGACCACGTGGTACTCCGGCACTCACCAGATCTTCCGTGACGTCTACCTCGGGTCCGAGCACGCGTTGAACCCGGAGAAGTACTTCATCGTGGTGATCAACCAGATCGGCGGCGGTCTCTCCACCAGTCCGCACAACGCCAGCGGCCCCAACCAGGCGATCGCGATGTCGCGGTTCCCCCACGTCCGCATCGGGGACGACGTACGCGCTCAGGAGCAGCTGCTCCGCGAGCACTTCGGGATCGAGACCCTGCAGTTGGTGGTCGGCGGGTCGATGGGCGCGCAGCAGACCTACGAGTGGATCGTCCGGTTCCCGGACAAGGTCAAGCGAGCGGCACCCATCGCCGGCACCGCCCAGAACACCCCGCACGACTTCCTCTACACCAAGGCGCTGGTGGAGGCGATCACCTCCGACCCCGGGTTCAACGGCGGCGAGTACTCCTCGAACGCCGACGTGGTCGAGGGCCTCAAGCGCCATGCCGGCATCTGGGCGGTGATGGGCTTCTCCACCGAGTTCTGGAAGCAGGAGGTGTGGCGGGCCCTCGAGTTCGACTCCAAGGAGGCGTTCATCGAGGGCTTCCTGGAGCCCTACTTCACCGTCATGGATCCCAACGACCTGCTGTGCACGGCCTGGAAGTGGCAGCACGGCGACGTCGCCCGCCACACCGGTGGCGACCTGGCGGCCGCGCTGGCACGCAGTACGGCCAAGGTCAGGATCATGCCGATCAGCGAGGACATGTTCTTCCCGGTCCGCGACCACCAGGCGGAGCAGGTGCTGACCCCGAACTCCGACCTCAGGGTCATCGACGACGTGCTCGGGCACCTGGCGCTCTTCGGCGTCGCTCCGACCTACATCGGTCAGGTCGACGCCTACCTCACCGAGTTGCTCGACAGCTGACCGCCCTCCGCTGCCGCTGGGGCCGGTGACCAAGCGCCGGCAGGCCTGGTGTCGCTGATGTCGCCCGGTGACTGCTACCGCTGCTCGGCGACCAGCACCGAGCGCAGGCCGTCGAGCACCGTCGGGTCCTCGATCGTCGACGGCGGGGTGACGCTCAGCCCGTCCGCGATGTCGCGCATCGACTTGCGCAGGATCTTGCCCGACCGGGTCTTCGGCAGCGCCGAGACGACCGAGACCTGCCGCAGGCTGGCGACCGCGCCGAACTCCCGGCGCACCTGGTCCACCAGCTCCGCCTCGACCTGGTCGTGACCGCGGTCGACGCCGGCCTTCAGCACCACCAGGGCTCGCGGCACCTGCCCCTTGAGCTGATCGTGTACGCCGATCACGGCACACTCCGCGACGTCGGGGTGCTGGGCCAGCACCTCCTCCAGCGCGCCGGTGGAGAGCCGGTGACCGGCGACGTTGATCACGTCGTCGGTGCGACCCATCACGAACACGTAGCCGTCGTCGTCGATCCGGCCGCCGTCACCGGTGAGGTAGTAGCCGGGATACCAGGAGAGGTAGGAGCTGCGGTAGCGGTCCTGGTCCCGCCACAGGGTGACCAACGACCCCGGCGGCAGCGGCAGCCGGATCACGATGGCGCCGTCCTCGCCGGGCGGGACCTGGTTGCCCGCCTCGTCGAGGACCTGCACGTCCCAGCCCGGCATCGGCACCGTCGGCGACCCGGGCTTGACCGGCATCAGCCCCAGGCCGGCCGGGTTGGCCACGATGGGCCAGCCGGTCTCGGTCTGCCACCAGTTGTCCACGACCGGGACGCCGAGGGTCTCCCGTGCCCAGGCGAGCGTCTCGGGGTCGAGGCGCTCGCCGGCCAGGAACAGGTGTCGCAGGCTGCTGACGTCGTACCCCTCGACGAGGGCGCCGGCGGGGTCCTCGCGGCGGATCGCGCGGAACGCGGTCGGTGCGGTGAACAGCGCGACGGCCCGGTGCTGCTGGACGACCCGCCAGAACTGGCCCGCGTCCGGAGTGCCGACCGGCTTGCCCTCGTACAGCACGGTGGTCGCGCCGGCGAGGAGCGGCCCGTAGACGATGTAGGAGTGGCCCACGACCCAGCCCACGTCGGAGGCGGTGAACATCGTCTCGCCGGGGCCGACGTCGTAGATGTTGCGCATGGACCAGGTCAGCGCCACCGCATAGCCGCCGTCTCGCACCACGCCCTTCGGCTTCCCGGTGGTGCCGGAGGTGTAGAGGATGTAGAGCGGCGCGGAGCACGGCATCGGCACGCAGGGCGCCGGCCTCGCGGCGCTCTCCGCCTGCACCCAGTCGACGTCGCGCTCGCCGAGCCGCGCCGCCGCCTGCGGTCGCTGGAACACCACGCAGGCCGACGGCTGGTGCCGGGTGCGGCTCAGCGCCTCGTCGACCATCGGCTTGTACTCGATGACGCGCTTCCCCTCGATCCCGCAGGACGCCGTCAGGACGACCTTCGGCTCGGCGTCGTCGATGCGCACCGCGAGCTCCGCCGGCGCGAAGCCGCCGAAGACCACCGAGTGCACCGCGCCGATCCGGGCACAGGCGAGCATCGCGACCACCGCCTCCGGGATCATCGGCAGGTAGATCACCACCCGGTCGCCGGCGGTGACCCCCAGGTCCCGGAGCACCCCCGCGAATCGCGCGACACGGTCGCGCAGCTCGGCGTACGTCGTCGAGGTGACGCTCTGCGTCACCGGCGAGTCGTAGATCATGGCGACCCGGTCGCCGTACCCGGCCTCCACATGCCGGTCCAGGGCGTTGTGGCACACGTTGAGCTCGCCGTCGGGATACCACCGGTGGAACGGCGCCGCCGAGTCGTCCAGCGCCCGCGTCGGCGGGGCCGACCAGTCGAGCAGCTCCGCCGCCTCCAGCCAGAAGCCCTCGGGATCCGTCAAGCTCTTCTCGTACGTCGCGCGATAGGTCGCCATGCTCATGAATGATCAGACACTCCTCCGCCGCCGCGGCGTCCCAGAATGAGACAGTCCCGGCAGCGCCTGGGATGACCCGGATCGTACGCCGGGCCAGGCACCCTCGGGGTGGTTCGGCTCGGCGGCGTCGCCGCGGCCCTACCGCCAGGTGCGCGCGGCACGGTGGAGCGTGTCACGCACCCGGATGACGGCGGGGTCGGTGTCGGCGCCGGGTCGTTGGACCAGGAAGAGGGTGTTGAGCGGAGGCTCCTCGGGTTCGTCGAGGGCGGCCAGTCGGCCGGCGGCCAGATGCTCGACGCACAGCGAGTGCGGGAGGACGCTGTATCCGGCGCCGGCGACGACGGCCGCGACGACGGCGTGCAGGTTCGGCACGGTGAGGGCGGCGTGGCCGGCGGGCGCCGGCTTGCCGAAGACGGTGCGCCAGTAGCGGCGCACGATGGGCAGGTCCTCGGCGTAGCTGACCAGCGGCACCTCGCGCAGCGCGACGCAGAGCTCGGCGGCCTCCGCGTCGCGGCGGCAGGCGATGCGTGCCGCCCAGTCGGGCGAGGTGACCAGGACGTACTCCTCGTCGCCCAGCGGCACCGAGACCAAGCCGCGTCCGCGTGGCCTGCGGGTGGTGATGACGAGGTCCTGCCGCCCGGCGCGCATCTCCTCCAGGAGCGGGTCGGTCATGCCCTGGGTGACGCGCAGCTCGACGCCGTCGGCGACCACTCCGGCGAGGGCGGGCAGGACGCGGGTGCACAGCAGCTCGGAGGGTCCGGCCAACCGGACGGGCGTGGTGCGCGGCTCGTCCTGGCCATGGTCGGCCGCGGCGAGCGCGTCCAGCGGGCCGGCGATGCGGCCGGCGAGCTCGTGCGCGGCGGCGGTCGGCTGGACCCCGCGGGGTAGCCGGGTGAACAGCTGGCGGCCGGAGCGCTCTTCGAGGGTGCGGATCTGGGCGGTGACCGTCGGCTGGGAGAGTCCGAGTGCCGGTGCCGCGGCGGTCAGGGAGCCGGCGCGATAGACGGAGAGGAAGGTCCGCAGCAGGTTGAGGTCGGCGGCGGGCCCGCGGACGGGAACGACACCCGGCGGCTCGGGGGGCACGGCGGCGGACGAGGCCTCGGACACGACCTCACCCTAACGCGATCTGCCATCGAATCTCCGATGGCAGACGAGTTCGACCTATTGGTCAGACGATCGCCTGCGGCCTATCGTGAAGGCCGACGGGGCCTGGAGTGTCCCGACGAGCCGGGACCGAGCCCGACGAGACCGACGAGACCGAGGAGGAGCAGACCATGGCGAGCGTGCTCTTCGTGGTGACCGGAGCCGATCACCTGACCCTGACGGACGGCACCGACCACCCGACCGGCTACTGGGCCGAGGAGGTGGTCACCCCGCTGGAGATCCTCACTCGGGCCGGGCATCGGGTCACGGTGGCCACCCCGGGCGGCGTCCTGCCGCCGGCCGACCCGGCGAGCCTGACCGCCGCCGGCGCCGGCGGCGAGGAGGCGGCCGCGCAGCTGAGGTCGGTCGTGGCGTCCTCGCCGGAGCTGGCCCACCCTGCCGATCTCGCCGGCATCGACCTCGCGACCTTCGACGCGGTCTTCGTGCCGGGTGGGCACGGGCCGATGCAGGACCTGGCCGTCGACGCGGTCTCGGGGCGTCTGCTGGCCGACGCACTGTCCTCCGGCAAGCCGCTCGCGGTCGTCTGCCACGGTCCGGCCGCGTTGCTGGCCGCGACCGGATCCGATGGCCGCAACGCGTTCGCCGGCCGCACGATCACCGCCTTCACCAACGAGGAGGAGCGCCAGGGCGGCCTCGCCGACCGCGTCCCGTGGCTGCTCGCGACCCGCCTCGCCGAGGCCGGGCTCACCGTCCGCGCCGGCGAGCCGTGGGTCCCGCATCTCGAGACCGACGGCAACCTGCTCACCGGACAGAACCCGGCCTCCTCGGCGCCGTTGGCAACCGCGCTCGCCGACCGCCTGTCCTGACCGACCCGGCCCGGCTCATCCGGCCCGGCTCGTCCCTCATCGCCCCCAAAGACCAGCCAGGAGGCCGTCATGACCACCGCCACCGTCGAGAACGCCATCCTCTGGCCCGAGCACTACCTGCCCGGCACCGGCGACAACTTCGTCTCGAACGAGGTCATCGTCTCCGGTCTCACCGCCGAGGACGTCTGGCACTACCTCGTCGACACCTCGACCTGGGAGTCCTACTACCAGAACGTCTCCGACATCGCCTTCCCCGGTGGAGACGGGCCGCGGCTGACCGCGGAGATCGACTTCAGCTTCTCCACCTTCGGCTTCCCACCCCTGTCGGCCCAGGTCGTCGAGCTCGTTCCCCCGGCGGACGCGACGCCCGGCCGGCTCGCCTGGACCGCCCGGCAGGACGGCGGCCCCGAGGAACGCCTCGACGTACGTCACGCCTGGCTGGTCGAGAACCTGCCCGGCGGGCGCGTCCGGATCCTCACCCAGGAGGTCCAGCACGGCGAACCGGCCGCTGCGCTGGCCGCCCAGCGCCCCAATCCGATGCTCAACGGCCATCAGGCCTGGCTCGACGGCCTCGTCGCCGCCGCCCGAGACTGAGGTCCCGGACGGCTCGGCCGGTGCTCGCCGGCATCGGGCAGGATCGGTCCGACCCCCGATCGGCAGGCTCCACCGACGAGGCGACGCGAATGCCCGAAATACACCCCAGTGCGAAGGAGAAGGATCGTGTCCCGTCCACCGCTACCCGCCGACGCCGTCGAGATGCTTCGACGGCCGAACCCCGCGGTGATGGCCACCCTGCGCTCGGACGGCGCACCGGTATCGGCACCCACCTGGTACGTCTGGGACCAGTCCGAGGGCGGCGCAGGCTCGGTGTTGCTCAGCCTGGACGAGGGCCGGGTGCGGCTGCGGCACCTCGGCGCCGACCCGCGGCTGACCCTCACCGTGCTGCAGGACGGTGACTGGTACACCCATGTCACTCTCCTCGGCCGCGTGGTCGACCTGCGCACCGATGAGGGACTGACCGACATCGACAGGATCTCCCGGCACTACACCGGGCAGCCCTATCCCGATCGTGTGCGCGCCCGGGTGACCGCGCGCATGCGGATCGACCGCTGGCACGGCTGGGGAGCGTTCAAGGACAGCGACCAGGCCTCGGTCTGAGCCGCGCCGGAGGCGGCTTCGGCGAGGTGCGGGCGGGGACCCATCAGGCCGTCTCGACCGACGACCCGGCTCAGAACTCCTCGTAGACGGCCGGGTCCTGTCCGGCGGTGCGACCGTCCGGGCGACCCAGGCCGGTGATCGCGGCGACGTCCTCCGGCGTCAGCTCGAGATCCAGCGCACCGAGGTTCTCCGTCTGCCGCGCGTCGGAGGCGGCCTTGGGCAGCGGGATCGCGCCGCGGGCGATCGCCCAGGCCAGCACGGTCTGCCCGGGGGTCGCCCCGTGAGAGGCGGCGATCCGGGTGATCACCGGGTCGGCCAGGAGGTCGTTGCCTCGGCCCAACGGGCTCCACGCCTCGGTGTGGATGCCGTGCTCGGCGTCGTAGGCGAGGAGCTCCTCCTGCGGGAAGTAGGGATGCAGCTCGATCTGGTTCACCGCCGGCAGCACGCCGGTCTCGGTGCGCAACCGCTCGAGGTGCTGCGGGAGGAAGTTCGAGACGCCGATCGCCTTCACCAGGCCGCGTTCGCGCGCCTCGATGAGCGCCTCCCAGGCCTCGACGTATCTGTCGACGCGCGGATTGGGCCAGTGGATCAGGTAGAGGTCGAGGTAGTCCAGGCCGGTGCGATACAGGCTCTCCTCGACGGTCGCGATCGCCTCCGCGCGGCGGTGGTGCCGGCCGGGGAGCTTGGAGGTGACCACGAGCTCGGCGCGGTCGAGCCCGCAGCGGCGTACGGCGTTGCCGACCGCCCCCTCGTTCTCGTAGTTGAACGCGGAGTCGAGCAGCCGGTAGCCGCGGTGGATGGCTCGCACGGTGGCGTCCACCCCGGCCGACCCGTTGAGCCGGTAGGTGCCGAATCCGAGCACCGGGAGCGACAGGCCCGCAGGGGCGGCGGTCATGGTGGGAACGTCAGTCATCGTGAGTGCACCTTTCGCGCGGATCGACCTCGGCTGCGCCGATCGCGGCCCGCGGCTCAGTTCGGGATGCCGTCTGCCAGGTGACCTCGGGTGCCGATCACCTCGTCGGGAGACGGGACGTCCATCCTGGCATATAGTGGTCACATCGTCCAGTTATTAGGCTGGCCCGAGACGCCGTACCGAGGGCGCGTCTGCTCGCACCACCGGCACGAGGAGGACGTGTGAGCACCGCATCCATGCCGCCCGAACCGGTACGACGCCGCGGGCGTCCGCGGAGCGCGACGGTCCACCGCGCGATCATCGAGGCCGCCGTACGGCTCGCCGTCGAACACGGCGTCGAGCGCCTGACCGTGGACGCGATCGCGCAGGCCGCCGGCGTGAGCCGGACCACGGTGTACAAGTGGTGGCATTCCCCTGCCGCGGTCCTGCTCGAGGGGATGCTCGAGCGCGAGTCAGCGTCGCTGGAGTACGCCAGCGACGCCGACCCTCGCTCCGCGATGGCGGAGCATCTGCTCGCCCTGCGGCGGATCGCCGACTCGGACACCGGCGAGCTCGTGCGACAGGTCCTGGCCGCGTCCGTGCGAGACGAGCGCACCGGGACCGAGCTCCGGCGGCGTTGGCTGATGCCCCGTCGGGCGGTCGCCCTGGAGCTGATCGAGAGGGGGATCCGCGCCGGCGAACTGCCCGACGACATCGACCCGTCGGCGATCCTCGACCTGGTGGTCGCACCCATCTATCACCGCCTGATGTTCCGTCTGCCGTCCCTGTCCCAGCGCGAGGTGCTCGACCAGTTGCGGTTGGTGTGGCCGGAGCGGCCGGACGGGCCACCGGCGGCCGGACCCGACGGAGCGGCCGCGCGTAGAGAGGCGGGAAGGACACCGGTGGACGGCGCCCACGAGGCCGGCGCCTGAGTCCGACTGGCGGCCGGGGTCATTCGTCGAGGAGGAGGTCCGCCACGGCGCCCGGTGCCTCACGCATCGCGTTGTGCGCGGTGGGCAGGTCGTGCACGCGCCAGCCCGGGTCGGCGTGGAGCCGGGCGCGGAGCCCGGCGAAGGGGGTGTCGTCCTCCCATCCGGAGCAGTACACGAAGTCGCGCCGGGGGACACGATCGACCGCGCCCGTGAGCCGGATCGACTGGATGAGGGATGCCAGCGGGTGGGCGCGGCGGCGGGGATCGCCGCCGTGGGGAGCCCGGAACGGCGGGCGGACGGCGTACCCGGTCTCCGCCGCGCCCTCGATGAACGCCTTGCGATAGGCCTCGGTGGTCAGCGACCAGCACGACTCGCCGTCACGAGGAACGTAGGCGTCGAGATGGACCAGACGGGCGATGCGCCCGCCCGCGCGGTCGGCCGCGGCCGAGATCACCATCCCCGCGTAGCTGTGGCCGACCAGCGTCGCCCCACCGATCCGGGCACGATCCATGAGACTCAAGACGTCCCGGGCGTGCGTGTCGAGGTTGGCGCTTGCCACCGTCGCGCCGTCGTCCTCGGGCCCCAGGCCCGTCAGCGTCAAGGCGTGGACCGTGTGGCCGGCGCGCTCCAGGAGCGGAGCGACCGCCTCGAAGCACCAGGATCCGTGCCATGCGCCCGGTACGAGGATGAAGGTGGTCATGTCTCTCTTCCGATCTGACGACGTTGTTCGCAGTCTGGTCAGGTCGCCGGTGGCGCGCTACCGCTACGATGACGCCTGATGCCTGTTCGCCGCCAACCATCCCCCCGGCGACCCGCGGCGTCGCGTGTCTGGCCGTCCGGGGGTCGGCACCTATGGCTGTCGGGTGGAGCCAGTGAGGTCCAGTCGCACTCCGAGGGTCACCTGGTCTACGCAGCCAGCGGCGTACTCGCGATGCACAGCCAGGACGCCACCTCGATCGTCCCGGCCAACCGAGTCGCCTGGATCCCCGCAGGCGTCAGTCATCGACACCGCGCCCACGGCGACACCGACATGCGCATCGTCTTCCTCACCCCGGCGCTCGCTCGCCTGCTGCCGGAGCGACCCGTCGTGTTCCTGGCCTCCGGCCTCGCCCGCGAGGTCCTGCTCGCCCTGACGGGTGGCCACCACGACGACCCGGCCGGACCCGCCCGCAGCTCCGAGGCCGACGACCGCCTCCGCCACGTCCTCGTCGACGAACTGGACGAGGCGCACGAGCGACCGCTGCTGTTGCCCGAGCCGCGAGACGACCGGCTGCAGGCGATCTCGCAGATGCTTCGTGGCGATCCCGCCGACAACTCCTCGCTGGCCGAGCTCGGCCAGGCGGTCGGTGCCAGCAGCCGCACCCTCAGTCGGCTCTTCCGCGGCGAGCTCGGCATGACCTTCTACGAATGGCGCACGCAGTTGCGCATCTATCACGCACTCGTTCTCCTCGCCGGCGGATGCGACGTCAACCAGACGGCGCATGCCTGCGGATGGACCAACCCGAGCAGCTTCATCGCGGCCTTCACCCAGCTCGTCGGCACGACCCCCGGGCGCCACCGGGCCAGCTCACAGAGCCGACGCCGCGCGCCCGGGATGGACGAACGCCCAGGGTGAGACCAGGACGTTCACACGCGGGCCGTCTGTCGCGATGGGCACGGGGAGATTCTTCCTCCAGGGACGTTCGTCGTCGAACGCCATCCGACGTTCACGTGGGCGTCTCCCGAGCCGGTCGACGACTTGTCCCGGTACCGCCCCTACACCCGGAGCGGGAAGCACATGGTTCTGCGCATCGAGCTCACCGATGCGCGCGGTGTCGCGTGGACTCGCGATCGGCGCGGGCTGCTCCGCGAGGTCCCAACCGCCGCGACCTCGACCGACTGAGCGCGCAAGGCGGTGCGGCCGGGAGTCGCACGCTCGGGCTGATCCTGGAGCTGACTCCCGCGATCGTGAGGCCGAGCGCGAGCTCGCCGTCGGCCCGGGTGGAGCAGCCGACCATGGCCCAATACGGTCGGCGCCCCCGGCGAGACGGCCCGGTCCACGCCGACCCCCACGAGGACGACCGACGAGTCACTCGACTCCGCCTGACAGCGAAGGCAGGATCGGCGATGCCGCGGCGACGGCGGGCGATCAGACGGATCACGATCGCCGGGCGAGGTTGAGCAGTGCGGACGTAGAAGCGCGCTGCTCACGAACACGCCGACGAAGCCCCTGACGCCACCTGTCGCAGCCAGGAAGAGCCTCCGGAAAGCGAGACGGCCGGTCAGGTCTCCCTGGCCGGCCGTTCTGTCAATGCACTCCGGATGGTTCTGTTAACCACCCCGACGTGCACGAGGGGGGAGTTGAACCAACGGGGATCCACGCTCAGAACAGCGTCACCCGCTTCCTGAGCGTGGATCTCAGGTTCCGTTGCCTCCCGTTACCTACGGTTGGGCCAGGTCTGTGCTACCCGGGGTAGCACCAGCGATGTTGAGTTGTAGCCGGCGGCCAATCCACCGACATCCGGAGATTACTCGGGCCGGAGCCCAAGCTGAATGCTGGGAGCGTCGTCCCGTCTCTTCAGATGCGGTCGGATGCTGCGAACTCGACGATCTGGTGAGCACGTTGCTCCAAGTCACGGACGAGGTCGGCCAAGGCGGTTCGGTCGATCGGCCGCGTGGCCTCCAACGCTGCGGTCCGGATGAACGAGGTGACCTTGACGCTGGTCTGCTCGGCGCGTGCACGGAGCTCGGTGATCTCTTCCTCGGAGAAGCGCACCGAAATCGTGACGTTGCGTTTGATCGTGATCGGCTCGCTCTCCGCGGGGTCGAAGTCGGTCAGGTCTTGGGTCTCGTTGTAGTTGGCCGCGACCTTCGCATCAGCCCTCGGATCCATCATCCCCGCTCCTCCGCAAGGTCCGTACGCGTCGGCGACCCGCCACGAGCTCTCACACTCCATCAGCACCACATCTCCGATCGATTGTGTTGCATTTGTATATATAGCGCAACACAGAGCCGTGACGTTGTCGTCCACCATGAACGACCGATCATCCTCACCGAACTCCAGCACTCTTCGAACTTCCGGCTCAGGACGATCTGCTAGGATTTCGTTTGTTTCGTTTACTGCATCTGTTGCGTTTGGAGGCTGATATGACGGCGATGCCTTCTGTCGTTCCCGAGGACGGCGATGTCGAGCTCGCGCGCGCCGCACTTCGGATTCTCGCGAGTGCTGTCGATGCCGACGTCGACGCGCATGCCCCCGTCACCTTGAAGCTCGCCAAATCCGGCGAGGAGGTCGTCGTGCCCAAGGCGATCCTCAACCTCCTCGGCGGTGCGCTGGAGAACCTAGCGAGAGGCGAGGGCGTGACCCTCGTGCCCGCCAACGCTGAACTGACCACCCAGCAGGCGGCCGAGCTACTCAATGTTTCCCGGCCCTTCGTGATCCGGCTGCTCGACGAGGGCAAGATCGAGCATCGTCTCGTCGGCACCCACCGACGGGTCAAGACCTCCTCCCTCTTGGCCTACTTGCGCGCCGACGACGAGCAGCGGAAGGCAGCCGCCGATGAGCTCTCGGCGATGACTCATGCGCTCGGCTTTGCCTGATGCCGTTGGTCGCGGTGTACGACGCGAACGTGCTCTACCCGAGCACCCTGCGCGACGTCCTGATCCGCGTCGCGCTCGTGGGATTGGTTCAGGCGAAGTGGACCGACCAGATCCTCGATGAGACCTTCCGCAACTTGCAGGCCAACCGGCCCGACCTCTCGGCCGAGAGGCTCGACCGCACCCGCGAGCTGATGAACCGCGCGGTACGCGACGTCAAGGTCGAGGGCTACGAGCACCGCATCGACGATCTCGACCTGCCCGATCCCGACGACCGTCACGTCCTCGCCGCGGCGATCGAGGCCGGCGCCGATGTCATCGTCACCAAGAACCTGATCGACTTCCCGGCAGGCTCCCTGGCGCCGCACGACGTGGAAGCACAGCACCCCGATGCCTTCCTGGCCCAACTCGCCGAACTCAACACGGGCGTCATGCGTCAGATCGTTACCTCAATCGCCGCAACCTGGCGCCCAGGCGCGACGGCCGACGACGTACTCCTCAGCCTCGCGACCGAAACGCCGACAACGGTGAGCGCTCTCAGGTGAGGTCGTGGCCGTGATTGCCTCCGCCGTCACCACGACGCGCAGGTCATCTGATCCGATCAGATACCCACTCACCAGAGCCACCCGAGACACTCGCGGCGGTTTGACGCACTCATCTCGGCAGATCCGGACAAGTGCTCTAGGGCAGATTTAAGGAGTGGCAGAGGCGTTGCCTCCGTCATGGGCCTGACCGAGGCGGCGAACTTGAGACCGAACACGTCATCCTGCTTGGACATCACAGCTACCCGAGCTGGCGCAGGTGCCCGCTGAGTTTGGACGCGAGCTGGGCGGCTGTGGCCTCTGGCCACGGGTTGATCCGTCTACCCGCAGGGACACGGTGTGACTCGATGACGTGGCGCCCGCGGTTGCCGGTGGGGACGGCACACACCTTGAGGGTGCTGGCACCGGCCTTGGTGCCGGTGAAGCAGGTCGTGTGGCCGGTGCAGGGCAGGTCGCGGGTCCAGGTTCGGGTCGGCCGGCTGCGGGCGCCGATGGCGGCGGCAAACTCGTCGGCGGTCGCGTACCGCTTGGCTGGGTCTGGGTCGATGGCCTTCATAATGATCGCTCGGAGTCCGACGGGGACGTGCGGCGCCACCTCACCGAGGGGCCGCGGAGTCCCGTGGGCGGCGACGGCTGCCATGAGCTGGTTCCAGTCGCTGATCGGACGCAGGGCCGGATTCAGCCAGTCGCCGGCCAGCAGGTGGTAGAGGGTCGCGCCGAGCGAGTACACGTCGGTGCGAACGGTTGCGAGCTGCCCGGCCGCGATCTCGGGGGCCATGGTTTCTGGGCTGCCTCCGCCGGCCAAAGCGATGCCGTTGGCGTTCATCTGGTTGGAGAGCCCGAAGTCGCCGACGAGGACGCGGTGGTCGTCGTCGAGGAAGAGGTTGCCGGTCTTGATGTCCATGTGGACGAGGCCGGTGTCGTGGACGCGCGCGATGCCGACCGCGGCCTGGCGCACCCACTCGGCGGCCTGGTCCACGGGGACGCCGACGCCGGAGACGATGTGGTCCTCGGTACAGCCGTTCTCCAGGACCTTGGTGACGATGAACGGGACGCCGGCCTCTTCGTCGGTGTTCAGGATCGGCAGGATGTAGTCGCCGTGCAGGCTGGTGAGGACCGTCGCCTCGGCCCAGGTGCCGAAGTTGGTGGAGTTGAGCATCTTCAGCGCACAACGCTGGTTCTGCCACTCGTCCCACACCTCGTACACGCGTCCGTTCGCGCCGCCGCCGAGGTACCCGACGACCTGGTACCGGTTGCGGATACGCCGCCCAACGGGCAGGTTTCCGGGCAGCATGGGGTTCGTCATGGGAAACAACGTAAGGGGAAAGTCGTGCTCGCTCTTGGACTTGCGGTCGCGTTGCCGACGCCAAGCCGTCCCGTCGTGCGCGCGGTCCTGCTTGAGGACCCGTTCGGCGCTTCGACCGTGCCGACTTTGGCCGACGTGTCGGTGTCCAGGGAGTTCGACCTCACGACCACGCACACGCGGTGGGCGGAGATCGCCGGCCAGTTCTACGCCGACGTCTCTGGCCGCATCACCACGCTGAAGCCGGATATCGTCATTGTGCGGCGCGCTGACTTCCACCGCAGCCGCAGTAACGCCGACGGGCCGAAGATCCGTCTCGTCATCGAGGGCGCGCTCAGCGCCGCGGCGATCGGCCACGTCGCGAACACCCACCTCCGTGCTGGGGTCGAGTGCGGGCGCTTGTACGGCAAGGACAAGAAGGACATGGACGCCGACGCGAAGACCAAGGTCGCCAAGAAGGACCGGGCCGAGGCTGCGGCCGCTGGCCTCTCTGGCCTGTTCGCGAACCGCTGACTTACTCCGGAGCGGTGTCTGGCGCCAGCAGCTGGGTCAGGGCCGAGGAGAACCCTTCGGCGACGTCGTCCAGGTCGTTCGCCGAGCGTGAAGCGTCACGGAGCAACTCGACGAGCTGTGCCGCGACGTCGAGAACCTTGTCGGCACGGTCGCGTTCTTTCCGCACCTGCTCGCGTGCCGCATCGAGACGGACCTTCAGCTCCAGCGCTGCCGCTCGTGCGGCAGCAACGTCCAGGTCCGCCGCAGCAGCAGGCTGCACCGCGGCGCTCCGGTCATGGTCTACGCGTCGCGTGCGTGCCTGCTCCCGAGCGGCGGCCGCGGCCAGTGCACTCTCCTGCCTCTCGAGCCGTAGACGTTTGAAGTGACGTCCGGCAGAGTGGTGTACGGATCCCGGTGAGCGTGTCGCTGCCGAAGTAGGCGACGGCCACCGGGTGATCCTTCGAGTGAACTCTCACATCCGACTCGAAGAAGGACACCAACGATGACC
>NZ_JASGET010000156.1:0-17116 GCF_047606145.1 Nocardioides sp.
CTCGCGCAGCGCGCGGGCACCGAGCCGGCCGGCGGTCCCGCCGAGCTCGGACCAGCGGACGCCGGCCGCCTCCTCCAGGCCCAGCACCCGGTCCGCCCCCGGCCCGAGCGGATCGGTGTCGAGCAACACCGTCGGCCCGCGCTCGGCTCCCAGGGACGCCAACGCGGCCGCGAACGTGGTCGCGCCGGCCCCGCCGGAGCCGGCCAGCACGCCCAGCACCACCCCGTCCGGTCGGCCCGCCTCGCCCAGGTCGGTGAGCAGCTCGGCGACCAGCTCCGCCGACCCGGGCAGATCGATCACGCTCTGGGCGCCGACACTCAGCGCGGGCCGGTAGACGCCCTCCGGTGGCGGCCCCCAGGCCAGCACGCACACGCCGTCGCGTCGCGGCGGGGCGAGCCGGGCCACCTCCTCGGCGAGGTCTGCGCCGATCAGGACCAGCGGCGCCGGGGACCAGGTCCGCAACGCGGTGCCGACGTCGGCGGTGGGCTCGATCCGCACCCCGGCGGCGGCCGCGAGTCGGGCCAGCTCATCGAGCAGCAGGGGGTCGGCGGTGATCACGAGTGCAGGAGTCATGGGCCGAGGCTCCCCCGCCCCACCGACGCTCTCACCTCGCCCTCGACGAGCTGTGGAGAAGTGCCTCACGAACGTGCGGTGGGGACGCTATCGGGACGAACGCGGTCTCTACCATGGAGCCATGGGCCAGCCGGCGGCATTCTTCGACCTCGACAAGACGATCATCGCCAAGTCGAGCACGCTGGCGTTCTCCAAGCCGTTCCAGGCCGGCGGACTGATCTCCCGCAAGGCGTTGCTCCGCTCGGCGTACTCCCAGTTCGTCTACGTCCTCGGCGGCGCCGACCACGACCAGATGGAGAAGATGCGCCAGTTCATGTCCGAGCTGGTC
This sequence comes from Nocardioides sp., assembly GCF_047606145.1. Taxonomy (GTDB): domain Bacteria; phylum Actinomycetota; class Actinomycetes; order Propionibacteriales; family Nocardioidaceae; genus Nocardioides. Next base: position 902 of record NZ_JASGET010000156.1, read on the forward strand.
AGCGGATGGGACGTGGCCACCGTCCGCGAGATCGTCGCGGACACGCTGCACAACGTGGTCGACCCGCTCGTCTACGACGAGGCGGTGCAGCTGATCGAGGAGCACCACGCGGCGGGCCGCGACGTGGTGATCGTCTCCGCCTCGGGGCAGGAGGTGGTCGAGCCGATCGGCGAGATGCTCGGCGCCGACCACGTGGTCGCGACCCGGATGGAGATCGCCGACGGGAAGTACACCGGCGAGATCGCGCACTACGCCTACGCGGAGGAGAAGGCCGCCGCCATCCGCGCGCTGGCCGAGCAGCGCGACTACGACCTGGCCACCAGCTACGCCTACTCCGACTCGATCACCGACGTGCACATGCTCGAGGCGGTCGGCCACCCGTACGCGGTCAACCCGGACAAGGAGCTGCGCCGGGTCGCCAAGGAGCGGGGCTGGCCGATCCTGGTCTTCGTCAAGCCGGTCGCGCTGCGCTCGCGCGCCCTCTCCGCTCGGCCGACGCTGGCCGCCCTCGCGGTCGGCGGCGCGGTGGCACTCGGCGGGGTCATCTGGGCCGGGACGCGCAAGCGATCGCACTGACCACGCCGCCGCCCGCGTCACCCTCACGACCGGCGGCCGCCGAACGACCGACACCGAACGACGGGCGACGGGTGCCGGGCCGGCGCATGATCCTCCTCGACCGGCCGAAATCCAAGACCCCGCGGCCCTTGAAGGGCCCGGCAAATCGGCGTACACATGTGACTAGCAGCACAACTCAAGACGTACACGTGAGCGAGGCACCCACGCTGCGATCCGCCCATCCGATGGGGTGCTGTCCAGCGGGGAGACATCCCGCCGGCAGCGACACAAGATGCACGCCTGGTCACTTCCGTCTCACGTGTTCAGCGGTGGCATCCGGAATCCCTCGTGGACCGGGTGCCACCTGCGTGTGGGGGTGACGGCGGTCAGCCGCGCAGTGGGGACGCCTCCGCGCCGGCGGCGTAGGCCTGTGCCGCATAGAGGAGCCACGCATGCACGCCGGCGCGCCCGCCGTCGCGGTAGCCGCGCAGGTTCGACTCGTACTCCGCGCGCAGTGTCAGGTGGCCGGCCTCGGGCACGATCAGCGACTTCTCGTCGACCCCGCGGGCGACCAGCACCAGTCGCTCGGCCGCTCGGGCGACCAGGCCGTTGTGGGAGCCGAACGGCGCCACGGTGCGCAGCTCGGCGTGCACCAGCGCGGCGACCACCAGCGCGGGCACCTCGGTGGGAGCGAGCAGTACGTCGGCCAGGCCGCGCAGCCGGGCGGCGGCGTCCGGGTCGCGGGGACGCCCGAGCCGATCGGGCGGCACCGCGGAGACCGCGGCCACCGCATGGAGCCGGGCGAAGACCTGCAGTGGCGACGTGGCAAGCCTCGGCGCCAGCCCGAGCAGCTCGGCAGAGAGCCGCACCGCGTCCTGGGCGATCTCGTCCCCGCCGCTCTGGGTGACCTCCGCCAGCGACGAGGCCGAGCCCTCCAGGACCGCCGAGGCGTGCGCCCCGCGGAGCAGCGACTCGGCGGTGTCCTGTGGCGAGGTGCGCCGCAGCCCGCGGTCACGCAGCAACGCGTCGATGCCGTCGCGGGTCGCGGCGTACGCCGAGCCCACGCCATCGAGCGACACCAACCAGGCCAGCGGATCGTTCCTCACGCCCAGAACCCTAGGCAACGGGTAGATTCGGTCTCGATGTCCGGTCCCTCCGATGCTCGCGGCCCCGCCGCCACGCCCGCACTCTCCTTCGGCGGCGTGGCGCAGTCCTACGAGCGCGGCCGACCGACCTATCCGGTCGAGGCGGTCACCTGGGCGGTCGGCGCGAGGCCGGCCTCGGTGCTCGAGCTCGGTGCCGGGACCGGCAAACTCACCGCGGTGCTGGCCGGGCTGGGACACGACGTCTTCGCCACCGACCCGGACGAGAAGATGCTCGACATCCTCTCGGCCAAGCTGCCCGAGGTGCGCTGCACCGTCGGCACCGCCGAGCAGATCCCGACCGGCGACGGCCTCTACGACGTGGTGGTGGTCGGGCAGGCGTTCCACTGGTTCGATCACCAGGCGGCGCTGCCGGAGATCGTGCGGGTGCTGCGTCCCGGGGGGCACCTGGCCTGTCTGTGGAACGAGCGCGACGAGCGCATTCCGTGGGTACGGCGCCTCGGCGAGCTGATCGGGCAGCAGGAGCAGGGTCCCGACCCGACGACCATTCTCGACGACTCGGCGATGTTCAGCGCGGTGGAGACGACCACCTTCCGGCACTGGCAGACGGTGGATCGGGTCTCGGTGCAGGACCTGGTGCTGTCCCGGTCGAACATCGCCGTACTGCCCGAGGCGGAGCGGGAGCGCAAACGGGCCGAGGTGCTCGCCTTCTACGACGACTACGGCCGCGGCATGGACGGGATGCAGCTGCCGTACAACTGCGTCGGCTTCCGGGCCGCGGTGCTGCCCCACGCCCGGGCAGGTCTCGCTCCCACCGGCGCCGATCAGAGCACCGGTCGGAGCGCCGGCCCGGCCACCGGCGACGGCCTGGCCCCGCGCACCAACACCGCCCACCGGCTGCCCCGGGTGGTCACCGACCCCGACGACGGCCCCGACTCCGACATGCTGCTCATCGACTTCCGCTGACGGCGAGGTCTCAGCCGGCCAGTGACACGGCGGTCCGGGTCCCGGCGCGCAGCGCGATCAGGTCGACCAGGGCGGGATGGGATCCGATCGGGGTGGCGACGACGTCGGCGCCGTGCCCGGTCAGCCGGCCGGCCCGGTCGGCGAAGTGACCCGGCGCCAGCAGGTACGGCGAGACGGCGTCACCGGGGCGGAGCACCTGCTCGGGCCGCGGGCCGTGCCCGGCCAGGGTGGCCAGCCGCACCGGCGCGCCCCACGCCCCGCAGAGCAGATCGGCGGCGGTGTGCAGATCCACGGTCGCGGCCGGGTCGTTCGAGCCGGCCGCGACCATCGTCACCGGCTGGCCCGGCCGGGCGCCGGCCGCACGCAGCCGGACGACCTGCGCCCGCGCCAGCAGCGGGTCCGGACCGAGCGGTGCGGCCAGGGTGGCCGGTCCGGCGGCCCCGGCCACGGCGGCCGGCAGGTCGACCCGGACGTGGTAGCCGGTCGAGAGCAGCAGCGGTACGACGATCGTCGGCTCCGCGCCGGCGGCGAGCAAGTCGGCCAGCAGCGGCTCGCACAGCTCGACGTACGCCGCCACCGCGGGCATCCCCAGCCTGCGCCCGGCGGCCGCCGCGATCTCGACCGCGACCCGATTGCCGACCCGATGACGGGTCCCGTGGGCCACGACCACCAGCCGGGTCATGCCTCGACCGCCAGCCGGTAGCCGCGCTTGATCACCGTCTGCACCGCGCGGGTGCCGAGCGCGGAGCGCAGCCGCGCCACCGCCATCTCGACGGCATGCTCGGAGCCGGCGGTCCCGGAGGGCAACTGGGCCAGCAGCGCCCGGCGGGAGACCACCACCCCGGGATTGGCGACCAGCGCGCTCAGCACCGCCGCCGGCGCCGGGGAGAGCTTGATCTCCACCCCGTCGAGCAGGACGGTGCAGGCATCGCCGTGCAGCAACAGCTGCCGGCCGCCGGCCAGCTCGATGCTCAGACCCTCGCGCCGACGGGGCAGCTCGTGCTCCAGCTGCTTGACCATCGCCGCGGTGCGGGAGCGCTCCGGGAAGATCGTCGGCACCCCCCACATCTCGAACGCCGCCGCGGTCACCGGGCCCACGCAGGAGGCGACCACATCGGCCTGGAAGCCGGCGATGACGTCCTCACGAAGCCCCACCGAGCCGGCGGCGGTCATGAAGGCCGCCACCGCGGGGGCCGAGGTCCAGGTGACCGCGTCGATCTCACCGGCGGCGATCTTCTCCGCCATCGCGAACATCGGCTCCGGGTCGGCGGCGGACTCCACCCGGTACACGGTCACGGTCTCCACGCTCGCTCCCTGACGACGGAGGGCGTGGCCCACCATCGACAACGACTGGCCATGCTCCTGGACCACGATCCGCTTGCCGGTCAGGTCGCGGCCGCGCAGATGCTCCAAGACGTCGTCGAACTCCTCCGACTCCGGCGCCCACAGCTCACGCAGCCCGCGGGCTCGCAACGCGCCCACCGACTTCGGTCCGCGGGCCAGGATCTCCGCGCCGCGCAGGCTGCTGAGCAGCGGCTCGAGCAGACCGGCCTCCTCGGCGAAGTCGAACCAGGCCCGCATCCCGACCCCGGTGGTCGCCAGGAACATGTCGACCCGCTGGCCGATCACCGACTCGGTCGCCGTCCGCAGCTCGCCCACGGCCACCCGGTTGGGCTCCAGCGCCAGCGCCGGCGCCCAGTCGACGACCGCGCCCCGGCGCTCGAGCAGCGCGATCTGCTCCTCGGCCTTGCGCGCGGCCGTCACGCCGACGCGGAATCCAGCCAGCGGCTGATCCTGGGTCACCCTGCGCTACCCCTACCTGTCTCGCCGACCTCGCCCGGCTCGGCGTCGTACGTCCCGGCGTCGTGAGCCCCGGTCACCATGATGAAACCCTCGCTGATCTCGACCCGGTACGACGCGATCCGCACCGTCTCGTCGTCGAGGCACTGTCCGGTCCGCAGGTCGAAGGCCTGTTTGTGCATCGGGCTGGCCACGAACGGGACGGACCCGCGCGTACCGACGATGCCACGCGCCAGCACCGATGCCCTCGAGAACGGATCGTAGTTGGCCAGCGCGAAGACGTCTCCGTCGTAGGTCTTGAAGACCGCCACCGCCTGCCCGTCCACCAGCGCCGCGACGCCGGTCTCCGGGTCGAGGTCGTCGAGGCGGCAGACCCGGGTGGCGCTCCGGTGCAGCATCGAGGTCATCGGGGCTCACCCACCCCGATCCGCGCGCCCAGCGAGACCGGACCGTCGGCCATCTCGGGGACCACCTGCTCCCGGGCGACGCCGAAGCTGATGTTCGGGTCGGGGGCCTCGGGTGCGTTGACGAAGGAGACGAACCGGCGCAGCTTCTCCGGGTCCTCCAGCGTCGCCCGCCACTCGTCGAAGTAGCCGGCGATGTGCCGGCTCATCGCCGCCTCCAGCTCGGTGCCGAGGCCGAGCACGTCGTCGATGACGACCGCGCGCACCCGGTCGAGGCCACCCTCGAGGCCCTCGATCCAGGCCGAGGTGCGCTGCAGCCGGTCGGCGGTGCGGATGTAGTACATCAGGTACCGGTCGAGGTAGCGGACCAGCTCGTCGGTGGTCAGGTCGCCGGCCAGCAGCTGCGCGTGCGCCGGGACGGCTCCGCCGTTGCCGCCGACGTACAGGTTCCAGCCCTTCTCGGTGGCGATGACGCCGAAGTCCTTCCCGCGCGCCTCGGCGCACTCCCGGGCGCAACCCGAGACGCCGCCCTTGAGCTTGTGCGGGCTGCGCAGCCCGCGGTAGCGCAGCTCCAGCAGGATCGCCAGGCCGACCGAGTCCTGGACGCCGTACCGGCACCAGGAGGAGCCGACGCAGGACTTCACCGTCCGCAGCGCCTTGCCGTAGGCGTGCCCGGACTCGAAGCCCGCCTCGACCAGCCGGGTCCAGATCGCCGGCAGCTGCTCCATCCGGGCGCCGAGCAGGTCGATGCGCTGGCCGCCGGTGATCTTGGTGTAGAGACCGAAGTCGCGGGCGACCTCGCCGATCACGATCAGCTTCTCCGGAGTGATCTCCCCACCGGGGATGCGTGGCACCACCGAGTAGGTGCCGTTGCGCTGGATGTTGGCCAGGTAGGCGTCGTTGGTGTCCTGCAGCGCCCGGTTCGGTCTGGCCAGCACGTGCCCGTTCAGCTGCGAGGCGAGGATGGAGGCGATCGCCGGCTTGCAGATCTCGCAGCCGCGGCCGGTGCCGTGCGCCTCGATGATCTCGTCGAAGGTGCGGTAGCCGTGGATGAGTACGACGTCGAAGAGCTCCGCCCGGGAGAGCGCGAAGTGCTCGCACAGGCTGGTGTCCACCGTGCGGCCCTGGGCGGCGAAGTAGTCCTCGACGATCCTCTTCACCTGGGGCTTGCAGCTGCCGCAGGTGGTGCCGGCACGGGTCTGTGCGCAGACCGCCGCCACGTCCTCGCAGCCGCCCTCGGCGGCGGCCTCCAGCTCGCCCTTGGTGACGTTGTTGCACGAGCAGATCTGCGCCTCGTCCGGCAGCGCCGGCCCGGCGCCGTCCGAGCCGGAGCCGGCCGGCAGGATCAGCTCCTCGGGGTTGTCCGGGAGCGCGATCCCGGAGGCGACCATCGGCCGCAGCACCCCGTAGGCGGAGGCGTCGCCGACCAGGACCCCACCGAGCAGCCGGCTGCCGTCCTCGCTGACCACCAGCTTCTTGTAGACCCCGGCGACGTCGTCGGCGTAGACCACCTCGAGCGAGCCCTCGGTGGTGCCGTGCGCGTCGCCGAAGCTGGCCACGTCGACGCCGAGCAGCTTCAGCTTGGTGGACATGTCGGCCCCGGTGAAGGAGGCGGTGGTCTCGCCGTGGCGCACGATCGTGTCCACCACCACCTCGGCCATCGCGTAGCCCGGCGCGACCAGCCCGTACATCCTCCCCGCCGGGGCGGCGCACTCGCCGATCGCCCAGACGTGCGCGTCGCTGCTGCGGCAGTGCTCGTCGACCAGGACGCCACCGCGCTCGGCGACGTCGATCCCGGCGGCCCGGGCGAGCGCGTCGCGGGGCCGGATGCCGGCGGAGAAGACCACCATGTCGGTCTCCAGCGGATTGCGGTCCTTCAGCGCCAGCTTCTCCACCCGGCCGCGGCCGAGGATGGCCTCGGTCATCGCACCGGTGTGCACCGTGAGACCGAGCTTCGCGATGTGTCGCCCCAGGGTGCGACCGCCGGGCTCGTCGACCTGGACCGCCATCAGCCGCGGCGCCAGCTCGACCACGTGGGTCTCCAGGCCCAGCTGGTGCAGCGCGTTGGCCGCCTCCAGGCCGAGCAGGCCGCCACCGATCACCGCGCCGCGGGTGGCCCTCTTGGCCGCGGCGCGGATCGCCTCCAGGTCGTCGATGGTGCGGTAGACGAAGCAGCCCGGCAGGTCGTGACCGGGCACCGGCGGCACGAACGGGGCGGCGCCGGTGGCCAGCACCAGCTCGTCGTAGCCCAGATCGGTGCCGTCGGCCAGGGTGAGGATCCGCTGCCGCGGGGAGATCGCCGCCACCGCGGTGCCGAGGTGGAGCGTCACCCGCGGGTCGTCGTACGAACCGGAGGGCAGCAGGGAGAGCGCCTCGGCGCCGGCGCTGAAGAAGGAGGTCAGCGCCACCCGGTCGTACGCCGGGCGGCGCTCCTGACCCACGACGACGATGTCGTGGGTCTCGGTCAGCCCCCGCTCGATGGCGGCGGTGACGAATCGGTGGGCGACCATGCCGTGGCCGGCCACGACGATCCGCTTGCGCAGCTGTGGGCTCATCGGCTCATCCCTTCCTGGCTCGGTGGGTGGTCCCACTGTCGAGATTCGATGTGACGCCTCGGGCCGGACCCGGTCTCGGCGTGGTCAACTTCCGCTCACGGCCTCACCGGCGCACGGCCTCACCGGCGCGCCGGGCCCCGGCGGACCCCACCCGCGCTCAGATGGTGGTGGTCGCGAGCTCGGTCGCCTGCCGGTGCTTCGGCCGCAGGTAGACCGTGTAGGTCACCAGCGCGCAGATCACGTAGAAGACGGTGAAGGCGAGGAACGCGCTCTTGGTGGCCGAGAGCGGGTCGTCCACCCACGGGCTGTTGAAGGCGATCGGGATCAGGAATCCGCCGAGCGCACCGACCGCGCCGACGATGCCGAGTGCCGCCGAGGACCTGGTGGTGGCCTCACCCAGCGCCACGGCCCGCTCGGTGGTGCCCGGCGTGGTGGCCAGCTCGGCCTCACGCTTGAAGATGGCGGGGATCATCTTGTACGCCGAGCCGTTGCCGATGCCGGTGGCGGCGAAGACCACCATGAAGAAGATCAGGAACAACGGGAACCAGGACTTGTTGTCGGCGGCGATCGCCGGGTCGGCGGTCGGGTTCGCGGTCAGCCGGGTGAGCGTCCACAGCACCGCCAGGGTGAAGACGACCATGCCCGCGAAGGCGGCGAGGGTGACCCGGGCGCCGCCGTACCGGTCGGCCAGCCAGCCGCCCAGCGGACGGGTCGCGGAGCCGACCAGCGCGCCGAGGAAGGCGAAGTAGGCGAAGTAGATCCCGGTGCCCAGCGGGGCCGGCTCGGCGACCCAGAAGTTGAGCTTGATCAACAGCGGCATCGCCGAGCTGTAGCCCATGAACGAGCCGAACGTGCCGATGTAGAGGAAGGCCATGATCCAGGTCTGCTTGTGGCGCATCACCGCGAGCTGCTTGCGCGGCTCGGAGGTGGCGGTGGCCAGGTTGTCCATCCCGAAGTAGGCGGCACTCGCCGCAATCACGCACAGCACCGCGTAGAAGTAGGCGGCGCGCTCCAGGTGAAGGCCCCCGGACGAGGCCTTGATCAGGCCGAAGGCTCCGGCGCCGCCGACCAGGATGGGCAGCAGGAACTGGATCAGTGCGACACCGAGGTTGCCGCCGGCGGCGTTGAGGCCGAGCGCGGTGCCCTTCTTGGCGGCCGGGTAGAAGAAGTTGATGTTGGTCATCGAGGAGGCGAAGTTGCCACCACCGAGGCCGGCGAACGCGGCAATGACGCAGAAGACCCAGTACGGCGTGGAGGCGTGCGTGACGGCGATGGCGTAGCCGGCGGTCGGGACCAGCAGGGCGAGCGCGGAGAAGATGGTCCAGTTGCGGCCACCGAACCTCGGCACCGCGAAGGTGTAGGGCAGCCGCAGGATCGCGCCCACCAGGCTCGGGATCGCGACCAGGAAGAAGAGCTGCTGGGTGCTGAAGCCGAAGCCGATCGAGGCCAGCATGGCCGAGCTGACGCTCCAGATCATCCAGATGGAGAAGCCGAGGTGCTCGGCGAAGATGCTCCAGATCAGGTTGCGGCGCGCGATCCTGGCGCCGCCCGACCGCCAGAACTCCTCGTCCTCGGGACGCCAGTCCTCGATCCAGCGGCGGCCTCGTCGGGCCTGCGATGGTGGTGCTGCGTCGGTCCTCGTGCTCATCACTGCTCCTCGGGTGGGACGATGGCCCCACTCTGGGCAGCGGAGGTTTCGCTGCGCTCGACCCGGCGGTTGTGACTGCGTCAACTTCCGCTCACGGCCTCACGCGACTCACGGGCTCACGGGTCGAACGGGGCCGAGCGGTGCCGAGCGGTGCCGGCCGGCAGCAGCGGACCGTTAGTGTGGCGTGGCTCACCGACTCGACCCGCAGCGCGAAGGGCAGGCATGCGACTCTGGCGGCGTACCCATCTCGGCACCGAGGCCGAGCGTGCCGCCTTCCGCACCCTGCACACCGCCTCGCTGGCCAGCCCGGCGCTGCGCGAGGGGCTCACCGCCGACAGCGCCGAGCGGGCGATCCGGCATCTGCGGAACCTGCTCGGCTCGCCCGCGCTGGCGCTGACCGACACCGAGTCGCTGCTCGCCTGGGACGGCGTCGGCGACCATCACGCCGCGGGCGCGCTCGACCTGGCCGAGGCCACCCTGGAGCGCGGCACCACCAGGCTCTCCGAGCGCGGGGAGCTGACCTGCGCGGTGCCCGGCTGCGAGCTGCGCACCGCGGTGGTCAGCCCGCTGCTCGTCGAGGACCGCCCGATCGGCACCCTGCAGGTCTACGCACCGGTGCCGACGGCAAGCCTGGCCCGCGCCGCGGACGAGGTCGCGACCTGGGTCTCGGGCCAGCTCGACCTGGCCGAGCTGGCCGCCTCCCGGCACCGGCTGATGCAGGCGGAGGTGCGCGCCCTGCGGGCCCAGATCTCGCCGCACTTCGTCTACAACTCGCTGACCGCCATCGCCTCGTTCGTGCGCACCGATCCGGACCGGGCCCGCGAGCTGCTGCTCGACTTCGCCGACTTCACCCGCTACTCCTTCCGCCGGCTCGGCGACTTCACCACCCTGGAGGAGGAGATGGGGTCGATCGAGCGCTACCTGGTGCTCGAGCAGGCCCGGTTCGGCGACCGGCTGACGGTGACGCTGCGGGTGGCCCCGGAGGTGCTGCCGGTGACCATCCCGGTGCTCTCCTTGCAGCCGCTGGTGGAGAACGCCGTCCGGCACGGGCTGGCGCCCAAGGCCGAGCCCGGCTCGGTGCGGATCGAGGCGCGCGACCTGGATCGGGAGGCGGTGATCACCATCGAGGACGACGGCGTCGGCGAGGACCCGGAGAAGATCCGGCGCGCGCTGGCCGGCGACAGCACCGCCGAGTCGGTCGGCCTGGCCAACGTCGACGAACGGCTGCGCTCCACCTTCGGCGACGACTACGGCCTGGTGGTGGAGACCGCACCCGGCGCCGGCACCCGGGTCGTCGTACGGGTGCCGAAGTACGCACCGGGGGTGCGGCCGTGACCGAGCGCCTGCGGGTGGTGGTGGTCGACGACGAAGGACCCGCCCTGGAGGACCTGGCCTACCTGCTCGGCCGCGACGACCGGGTCGAGGTGGTGGCGACCTGCGACCGTGCCACCACGGCGGTCGAGGTGTTGCGCGGCCACGAGGTAGAGGCGGTCTTCCTGGACATCGCCATGCCCGGCCTGACCGGCCTCGACCTGGCGGCGGTGCTGGGACGCGCCGCCAACCCGCCGGCGATCGTCTTCGTCACCGCCCACGCCGAGCACGCGGTCGACGCCTTCGAGGTCAACGCGGTGGACTACCTGCTCAAGCCGGTGCGCGAGGAGCGGCTGCGCGAGGCGGTACGCCGGCTCTGCGAGGCGGGCGCCGCGGGCGGCGACGCCGAGTCCGGGCGGGGCGAGGACGCGATAGCGGTCGAGCTCGGCGGGGTCACCCGGCTGATCCCGCGCTCCGAGGTGCGCTACGTCGAGGCTCAGGGCGACTACTCCCGGCTGCACACCGCCACCGGGAGCCACCTCGTGCGGGTGCCGATCAGCGGCCTGGAGGAGCGCTGGCGCGACGCCGGCTTCCTCCGCATCCACCGCTCCTATCTGGTGGCGCTGGGCCACGTCGTCCAGGTCCGCGAGATCGAGGGCCGGGTGCAGGTCCGGATCGGTCACCGTGAGCTCGCGGTGAGCCGGCGGCACGCCCCCGAGCTGCGAGAGCAGCTGCGCCGCACGCGTCGGGGGCAACAGTGACGACCGTGAGCCGGCGCCGACCCCTGGTGAGCGACCCCGCATGAGCAGCCTCAGCGAGCGACCGATGACCTCGGGCCGCCGCATCCGTATCGTTGCCTCCTCGACGGAGGCGGCATGAGTGACCAGCAGAGCCGGGCCGGCCGCCCCGAGCGGGTCCGGGTCACCGGGCCGCACGCGGGCCGCTCGCGTCGGACCACCGCCGTCGCCGAGATCGACGCCCAGACCGAGGTCGGCGCCGTCTACATGCGCTCCCTGATGCGCTCGCAGCTTCGGCTCGCGCTCGGCCTGGCGGCGGTGTTGATGCTCACCGTCGGGCTGCTGCCGCTGCTGTGGGCCGCCGTGCCGTTCCTGCGGCGGCTCGAGGTGGCCGGAGTGCCGGTGGCGTGGCTGGTGCTCGGCGCCGGCTGCTACCCGGTGCTGATCGTCCTCGCCGTCGTCTACGTACGGCGGGCCGAACGCAACGAGCGCGCCTTCCGCGAGCTGGTCACACCGAGTCCGGATCGGGAGCCGGAGTGACGGCCACCGCGCTCGCCGTCCTCGCCGTCACCGCGGTCGCCATGCTGACCCTGGTGGTCGGCGCCTTCGGCCTGCGGCTGGCCCGCACCACCAGCGACTTCTACGTGGCCTCCCGCACGGTGCGGCCGGCCACCAACGCGGCGGCGATCAGCGGCGAATACCTCTCCGCCGCCTCGTTCCTCGGCGTCGCCGGCCTGATCGCCGCCCGCGGGCCGGACATGCTCTGGTATCCGATCGGCTACACCGCCGGCTACCTGGTGCTGCTGCTCTTCGTGGCCGCGCCGCTGCGCCGTTCCAGGGCCTACACGCTGCCGGACTTCACCGAGTTCCGGCTGGAGTCGCAGGTCGCCCGCGGGCTGGCCAGCCTGCTGGTGGTGCTCATCGCCGGCCTCTACCTGCTGCCCCAGTTCCGGGGCGCCGGGCTCACCCTGCACGCGGTCACCGGCGCCCCCGACTGGGTCGGCTCCGGCCTGGTCGCGCTGGTCGTGCTCCTCGGCGTCGTCGGCGGCGGGATGCGCAGCATCACCCTGGCCCAGGCGGTGCAGTACTGGCTGAAGCTGGCGGCGCTGGCGGTGCCGCTGATCTTCCTGGCGGTGCGACACGCCGGCGGATCCGCGGCGGCGCACGCCCGGTTGCATCGGATCGACTGGCTCGAGCCGATGCAGACGCCACACAGCCTGTACCTGACCTACTCCCTCATCCTCGCCACGTTCCTGGGCACGATGGGGCTGCCGCACGTGGCGGTGCGCTTCTACACCAATCCCGACGGCCGGGCCGCCCGGCGTACGACGGTCGCGGTGCTCGGCCTGCTGAGCGTCTTCTACCTGCTGCCGCCCCTCTACGGCGTGCTCGGCCGCGCCCAGCTCACCGACCTGGCGAACTCCGACCTGGTGGTGCTGGAGCTCCCCGCCCGGATGGTCGGCGGGCTGACCGGCGACCTCCTGGTGGCGATCCTCGGGGCCGGCGCGTTCGCGGCGTTCCTGTCCACCTCCTCGGGCCTGGTGCTCTCCATCGCCGGCGTCCTGGGGCAGGACCTGCTGGGCCGCCGGTTCCGGCCGGTGACCGCGTTCCGGCTGGCCGCCGTGCTGGGTGCGATGGGCACGTTGGCGCTGACCCTGCTGACCACCGGCCTCGCCGTGGCGCACGCCGTCGAGCTCGCCTTCGCGGTGGCCGCCTCCACGTTCGCCCCGATGCTGCTGCTGGGGATCTGGTGGCGCGGACTGACCGCGCACGGCGCCATCTGGGGGATGGCGGTCGGCGGCGTCACCTCGACCACCGCGATCTGCGCGGAGATGGCCGGCGCCGGCGGCAACGGGCTGGCCGGCGCGATCCTCTCCCAGCCGGCCCTGTGCACGGTGCCGCTCGCATTCACGGTGATGGTGCTGGGCTCGCTGGCCACCGCCGACCGACTCCCACCCGGATGGGCACGCACGATGGTGCGGCTGCACACCCCCGAGGCGGTCGACGTGGATCGCAGCGGGTTCCGCGCCCGCGGCTCGGTCGATCCCCCGAGGGCGGCTCCGAGGGGCACCGCTCGTCGCAGCAGAGGCACCGCTCGTCGCGTGTGACGCAGCGCACATCGCAGTTCCTCCGCCGCCCGTCGACCGCCGGCCCGCACCCTCTGGCCGCCCTACGGCGACGGTTCCTACCGTCGGCGATGACCGGACGCAACCGCCCGGAGCTCACCGGGCCATCCGGCCCGTTGCCGCACGAAGGAGTGCCCATGACCGCCGTACAGAACGAGACGCAGCGCCCCGCACCCGGCTCCCACTTCGCCGACCCGGGCCCGCTGGGACTCGCCGCCTTCGCCATGACGACCTTCGTCCTCAGCTTCGTCAACACCGGACTGTGGAAGGCAGAGCCGGTCGTCTTCGGCCTCGCGCTGTGCTACGGCGGGCTCACCCAGCTGGTGGCCGGGATCTGGGAGTTCGCCAAGGGCAACACCTTCGGCGCCACCGCGTTCTGCTCCTACGGTGCGTTCTGGCTCTCCTTCTGGTACCTGACCGGCCACACCGACCTGACCGGGCTGGTCGGCGACCAGGCCGCACACGGGGTCGGCCTCTACCTGCTGGCCTGGACCATCTTCACCGCCTACATGTTCGTCGCCTCGCTGGACACCAACCCGAACCTGATCGCCGTCTTCGGCCTGCTGACGATCACGTTCGCCTTCCTCGCCCTCGGCGATCTGACCACCACCGAGGGCCTGAGCAAGGTCGGCGGGTGGCTCGGGGTGCTGACCGCCCTCGCCGCCTGGTACACCTCGTTCGTCGGGGTGCGCGCCTCGACCCGTCGGTAACCCGACCAGCCCGACGAGTCGGAGCAGCCGGACGAGTCGGAGCGGTCCGGCGGTCCGGACCCCTCCGAGCTCCCGGACCCGCCGTCATCTCGAGGTTGCACCCGCCCGGCGAGTGCAACCTCGGGGCAACCCTGGGCACGCCATCCTGACCTCCGTAGTGTGGCGTGGGCCACGCAACCCGAGGAGAAGTGAAAGATCGTGAGTGACGAGACTCTGTCCAATCTGTTGCAGGAGAACCGCCGCTTCGAGCCGCCGGTCGACCTGGCGGCCTCGGCGAACGTGACGGCCGATGCCTACCAGTCCGCGGCGGCCGACCCGGAGGGGTTCTGGTCGGCCGCGGCGCAGCGGTTGGCCTGGGCCCAGCCCTGGGAGCGGGTGCTGGACTGGGACAACCCGCCGTTCGCGAAGTGGTTCGTGGGCGGCCGGCTCAACGCGTCGTACAACTGCGTGGATCGGCATGTGGAGAACGGCCTGGGTGACCGGGTGGCGATCGACTGGATCGGCGAGCCGGTGCGAGACGATCCCTCGGACACGCGCTCGATCACCTACGCCGAGCTCAAGGACGAGGTCTCGCGCGCGGCGAACGCGTTGACCGAGCTCGGGGTGGGTCTCGGGGACCGGGTGGCGATCTACATGCCGATGATCCCCGAGGCCGTGGTGGCGATGCTGGCCTGTGCCCGCCTCGGTGCCCCGCACACCGTGGTGTTCGGTGGGTTCTCCGCCGAGGCGCTCGCGGCGCGGGTGGAGGACTGCGGCGCGAAGGTGATCATCACCGCCGACGGCGGGTATCGCCGCGGGGCGCCGTCCTCGTTGAAGCCGGCGGTCGACCAGGCCCGCGGCATCGCCGCGGCGGCCGGCCACGCCGTGGAGAAGGTGCTGGTGGTACGCCGTACCGGCCAGGACGTCGACTGGGAGGACGGCGTCGACGTGTGGTGGCACGACGTCGTCGCCGGCGCCTCGAGCGAGCACACCCCGGAGGCGTTCGACGCCGAGCACCCGCTGTTCGTGATGTACACCTCGGGCACCACCGGCAAGCCGAAGGGGATCTTGCACACCACCGGCGGCTACCTCACCCAGGCTGCGTTCACCCACTGGGAGGTCTTCGACCTCAAGCCCGAGACCGACGTGTTCTGGTGCACCGCCGACATCGGCTGGATCACCGGACACTCCTACATCGTCTACGGGCCGCTGGCCAACGGTGTCACCCAGGTCCTCTACGAGGGCACCCCGGACTTCCCCGAGCGAGGCCGCTGGTGGGACATCATCGCCGAGAAGAAGGTCACCCTCTTCTACACCGCCCCGACCGCGATCCGCTCCTTCATGAAACAGGGCGCCGACATCCCGGCCGCCCGCGACCTGACCTCGCTCCGGCTCCTCGGATCGGTCGGCGAGCCGATCAACCCCGAGGCCTACGTCTGGTACCGGCACGTCATCGGCGGCGACCGCACCCCGGTGGTCGACACCTGGTGGCAGACCGAGACCGGGTCGATCATGATCTCACCCCTGCCCGGCGTGACCGCCGGCAAGCCCGGCTCCGCGATGACCGCGCTGCCCGGGGTCGGCGCCGAGGTGGTCAACGACGAGGGCGTCCCGGTCGGCGACGGCGAGGGCGGCTACCTGGTGCTGACCCGGCCCTGGCCGGGGATGCTGCGCACCATCTGGGGCGACGACCAGCGGTTCGTGGACACCTACTGGGCCCGCTTCGCCGACCAGGGCTACTACTTCGCCGGTGACGGTGCGAAGAAGGACTCCGACGGCGACCTGTGGGTGCTGGGCCGGGTCGACGACGTCATGAACGTCTCCGGACACCGGCTCTCGACCACCGAGATCGAGTCCGCGCTGGTCTCCCACCCGGTGGTGGCCGAGGCCGCCGTGGTCGGCGCCAGCGACCCCGACACCGGGCAGGCCGTGGTCGCCTACGTCATCCTCCGCGAAGGCGTGGAGCAGGGCGACCACGTGGAGAAGGACCTCTCCGACCACGTCCGCACCCAGATCGGACCCATCGCCAAGCCCCGCCAGATCATGATCGTGCCCGAACTGCCCAAGACCCGCTCGGGCAAGATCATGCGCCGCCTGCTCCGCGACGTCGCCGAGAAGCGCGCCGTCGGCGACACCACCACCCTCGCCGACTCCTCCATCATGGACCTGATCTCGGCCGGACAGGCGGTCAGCACCGAGGACTGATATGTAGGGCCTTCCTGTCAAGAGGCAGGGTGAAGCGCCGCCACGGCTGGTTGTCGTGGCGGCGCTTCGTCTTCTGGTGGGGCTGCTGGCCGTGTCGAGCGGGTCTGTCGACGCAC
>NZ_JASGET010000157.1:0-36771 GCF_047606145.1 Nocardioides sp.
CTCCGCGGCGCGGGTCGCGCGGGCCGCGGCGATGGCCGGCGCCAGTGTCCCGGCCGGGTCCGGCTCCGCGCCGTGCCCGAGCACCAGGTCGAGCAGGATCACCGCGGTGCTCCGGTCCGCCGCCGCCCGGGCCAGGTGCTCCAGGCGCAGCCCCGGGTCGATCATCGGATGGGCCCGTCCCCGGGTGAGTGCGTCGTCGCCGAAGTCGACCATGGTGTGTCCGGGGCCGGTCAGCGTCGGACCCAACAGGTGATCCAGGGCGTGGCCCGGCGAGAGCGGGATGTTGGACAGGATCGGGCCGAGGTGGCGGGCGGCGAGCAGCATCGCCTCGTCGCACAGCGTGCCGCCGACGAAGAGGCCGCGCAGGTACTGGCCGCCGCCCGGCGTCGCGCGCTCTCCCCAGGTCGGCCACCGCGGCACCGGCCGGTCCAGCCCGGCGAGGACGGCACTGGCGGCCGCCGTCAGGTCGGAGCCACCGGCGCCGAGCAGGGCGAGGTCGACCGGAGTGTCGAGTCGCTCGGCGTACTCTCCGACGGCGGCGGCGACCTCGGGGGCCGGGGGCTTGGAGACCAGCACGATCCGCTCGATGGCGGGGTCGGCGTCCAGGCGCGCCAGGGCGGTCCGGGTGGAGATCGCACCGACCTCGGCCGACAGGTCACGGCCCCCGACGCCGAGGGCCGCACCCACGCCGACCCCGGCGGCGTCCAGCAACGCGAGCAGTTGCTGGCAGCCGGTGCCGGAGGCGGCGACGATGCCGACCGGCCCGGGGGCCACCACGTTGGCGAAGCCGAGTCCCACCCCGCCGAGGACCGCGGTGCCGCAGTCGGGTCCCATCACCAGCAGCCCGCCGTCGTTCGCGATCTCCTTGAGCCGGACCTCCTGGTGAAGCGGGATGTTGTCGCTGAACACCATCACGTCGACCCCCGCCTCCAGGGCATCGACCGCCTCGACGAACGCGCTGGCGCCGGGCACCGAGATCAGCGCCGGACCGGGCCGGGCCGCGGTCCGGCGGAGCGCGGAGCCGGTGGTGTACGGCGGGACCGTCACCGAGCCCGACTCCGCCGAACCGCGGGTGCGGACCGAGGCCAGTGCCGCCTCGACCGCCGCCAGTGCACCCGGCAGCGCCGACTCGTCGACCAGCCGCAGCGCGACGACCATGTCGTTCGACGCCGATGACGGCAGGTCGAAGCCCATCTGGGCGAGCACGTCGAGGTTCAGCGGGGTGGCCATCGCCACCTGCGCCGCCTCCACTCCCCGGGCGGCCGCCACGTCGCGGCTGACCTGGAGCAGGCTCACCGAGTCGGCGTACGCGCCGGGGCGCAGCTCGGTATGGATGAACGTCACCGACGCGTTCCTTCCGTGCGTGTCATCTGCGCCATGTCCGCCCTGTGCGCCGAGCCGGCTGCGGCGGCGGCCGAGAGGACCCCCGGAGCGGGGCCGACGGCGAGCGCCAGTCCCGACGCCAGTCCCAGCGCCAGAGCCGCGCCCGAGGTGTGGCCGATCCCGAGGAGCGCCTCGAGCGCCGCGGGGACCGCGTGTGCCGAGGTCGTGCGGGTGGTGTTCGCGGCGCGGATCAACGCCGCGAACTCGTCGAGCACGTCCCCCGCGGCGGCGCGCTCCAGCAGGGTGGCCGACAGGGTGGTGGTCCGGGCCAGCAGGTCCGGCGCGAGCTCGTCGACCACCGGGGCTCCCACCGCCCGGCGGGCGGCCAGGTAGCCGCAGAGCAGGTCGTCGCCGGCCGGGGTGAGTCCGGAGCCGCGGCCGACGATCAGCCGCCAGTCGTCGACCTCCGGGCGCATCCCACCGACCTCGGCCCGGACCGCGGCGACGCCGGGGGCGGCACCGATCAGGGCGACGAGCG
Organism: Nocardioides sp.; assembly: GCF_047606145.1. Lineage (GTDB taxonomy): Bacteria > Actinomycetota > Actinomycetes > Propionibacteriales > Nocardioidaceae > Nocardioides. The sequence continues at coordinate 1,862 of NZ_JASGET010000157.1, forward strand.
CCACCCCGTCACCGTCGAACCGCGGCACGCCGACACCGATCACTCGGGTGATCCGGACGACGTACTCCCCGGCCCGGAGCGCACCATCGCCGACCACCGCCGGGTCGCCCGCGGCGAGTCCCGGAGCGAACCCGGGCAGCCTGGTGCGCAGCCCGCACGGCACGCCGTGTGCCCGGGCGGCGAGCACGCCCACGCATCGCTCGCCTCGAGGGGTCCGGACCGCCACATAGAGGGCTTCGAGACCCACATGCACCACCCGCGCCGGCCGCTCCGGCCCGGCCATCAGGTCGCGCACCCAGGGCGATGCCGCCGCGGGGACGTCGACGCGGTGAGCCATAGGGGGAGGCTAGTGACCTGCGATAGCCTCACCGAATGGTGACAGTTGCCAACATTGGCGCGGATCAGGATGAACACTTGCCAACCGCGCCGGCACTGCCGCTGACCGAGCTGCTGTCTCTGCCGGCCCTGGCCCAGGCCCGCGTCGCCGCCGGTGCGGCCGGACTGGGCCGGGCGGTCGTCTCGGTCGCCGTACTCGACGAGCCGCGGGCCGCGACCGTACGGCGCAGCGGCGAGCTCGTGCTGACCTCCGGCTACCCGCTGGTGGCGGGAGTGCCGGAGGACGACTCCGCGCCCAGCCTGGCGACGCTGATCCGCACCCTGCACCAGCATGGCCGGGCCGGCCTCGCGCTCAGCCTGGGGCGGTATCTCGACCGGTTCGACAGCGAGGCGATCGCCGCGGCCGACGAGCTCGACTTCCCGCTGCTCGCCCTGCCCGGTGACCTCTCGCTCGACGAGCTGGTCGGCCAGGCGTATGGCCGGCTCCGGCACGCCCACGTCGACTCCCTGGCGCGGGCGGACTCGCTGCACACCACCCTGTCTCGCCTGGTGCTCAGCGGCGCCGACATCGACCGGATCGCGACCGAGGTGGCGGAGGCGCTCGGGGTCGAGGTGCTGGTGACCACCACCGACGGCCGGGAGAGCGGCGGCACCCTGGGCGGCCGAGAGAGTCGGGAGACGGATGATCGAGAGGTGCCCGGTCGGCAGCCGAGCCGCCCGGAGACGCACGCCGGGCGAGGGGATGCCGATCGGGCCGACGCCGAGCGTGCCCGCCTCGCCGCCACCGGACTCACCGACGAGACCGGCCGGATCCGGGTCGAGCGGATGAGCCCGTCCTGCGCGTACGGCGACGGTGGCGAGGCCCGGGTCCTGGCCATCCCGGCCGGCGGCACCGACCTGGCCAGGCTGGTCTGCCTCAGCCCCGGCCGGCGGCTCGGCCACGACGACGTCCAGGCCCTCGAGCGCACCGCGATCGTGATGGCGCTGCTGCTGACCAGACAGCGCTCGGTGACCCTGATCGAGAACAAGTACCGCGGAGACTTCCTGCGCGACGTCTTCCTCGGCCGCGCCGGCGAGTCGACCTTCGTGAGGGAGCATGCGCGCACGGTCGGCTGGGATCTCGACCGGCCGGCGGTGGTGATCTGTGCCGAGGTCGATCCGCTCGGCCCCGAGGAGCCCGCCGTGGACGCCACCACCCAGCGCAGCTGGCAGGAGCGCTTCGCGGCCGCCTGGCGCCAGGTGTGCACCGCGCGGGACTCCTCGATCCCGACCGTCGACTTCTCCACCGAGGTGGTCAGCCTGCTGCCGGCCCCGAGGGCACCCGCCGAGCTGCGCGCGCAGGTGGACCAGCTGATCACCGCGGTCGCCGGCGACCGGGGCGGCGGACGACGCCCGTTCTCGGTCGGGATCAGCCGGGTCGCCCCGAGCGTGCAGGACCTGCCCGCCGCCTACGACCAGGCGCGACGAGCCACCCGGATCGGACGGCGTCTGGTCGGCGGCAAGGCGACCACCTGGTTCGACGACCTCGGCGTACATCGGCTGATCGCACTGGTCCCCGACCTCGCCGAGGTTCGCGCGTTCGTCGCCGATGTCCTCGGCCCGCTCGCCGAGGACTCCGGCGAGGCCGGCGACCTGCGCACCACCCTGCAGGTGCTGCTCGACACCAATCTCAACGTCGCCGAGGCCGCCCGCCAGCAGTTCTTCCACTACAACACGATGCGCTATCGCATCACCAAGCTCGAGTCGATCCTCGGTCCCTTCACCACCGACCCCGCCCTCCGCCTCGACATCGCGGTCGCGCTGCAGGCGCTCGAGCTGCGTCATCAGCCCTGATCGGTACGTTCGGGGAGCCGACGTTCCGTGGTGACCGGGAGGGCCACCCCGATCCGGCGGCCCCACGTCCGCCGACCTCCACGAGCGTCGGCCGGCATCGGGCGACATCGTGCCGACACCCCGTCGTCACGCCCGGCCGGCCGGCTGGCAAGCCCTGCCAGCGGGTGGGTGGCTCGTTTGGCATCTCTCGCCCATGCTGGCGGTGACCCGCCCCACTAGCGTCAGGCCAATCACGGCCGGCCCCGGCACGAGGCGGCACGAGGCGGCACGGGCTGGCGCGGGGTGGCATGAGGAGGGCACGACCAGCGTGCCTGGGAACGATCGGTGCGGGCGACGAGCGCAGGCGAGGAGTGCAGGGATGTCGATGTTCGGGTGGAAAGAGGTCTACGGCGGCAAGACGCCGCCCCCGGGCGCGTCGGTGGCGCCCGACGAGCGACTGAGCTACGGGCGCACCATCGGCCTCGGCGCCCAACACGTGGTGGCCATGTTCGGCGCCACCTTCGTCTTCCCGGTCGTGATGGGGCTCGACCCCAATCTGGCGATCCTCTTCTCCGGCATCTGCACGATCATGTTCCTGCTGATCGTGCGGAACCGGATCCCGAGCTACCTGGGCACCAGCGCCTCGTTCGTCGCCGGTGTCGCGGCGATCCGGGAGCAGGGCGGCGACTCCGCCGACGTGACCGGGGCGATCCTGATCTGTGGCGTCGTGCTCGCCCTGGTCGGCGTGGCGGTGCACTACGCCGGCCCACGGTTCATCCACGCGATCCTGCCGCCGGCGGTCACCGGCGCGGTGGTCATGCTGATCGGCTTCAACCTGGCGCCGGTGGTGGCCGAGAACTACTGGCCGCTCGACCCGTGGGTGGGGCTGCTCACGGCCACCTTCATGGTGCTCGCCACCGCGCTGCTGCCCGGCTTCTGGTCCCGGATCGCGGTCTTCCTCGCCCTCATCTTCGGCTACGTCGTCTCCTGGCTCTTCGACGGCGTCTTCGGTCAGATCACCTCCGGCGCCGCCGGTGCCGAGGCCACCACGCACGACCGGGTCGACTGGTCGGCGGTCGGCGACGCCTCCTGGTTCGGCTTCCCCCACGGCGAACTCGAGCATGGCATCTCGGCCGTCCACGCGCCGTCGTTCTCGCTGACCTTCATCCTGTTGGTGCTGCCCGGCGTGATCGCGCTCATCGCGGAGAACACCGGCCACGTCAAGGCGGTCGCCGAGATGACCGGCCGCAACCTGGACGCCGACATGGGCCGGGCGCTGGCCGCGGACGGCATCGCCACCGCGGTCGCCAGCGCCTTCGGCGGGTCGCCGACCACGACGTACGCCGAGAACATCGGGGTGATGAGCGCCACCCGGGTCTACTCCACGCTGGCCTACTACGTCGCCGCGGTGGTGGCGATCCTGCTGGGGCTGTGCCCGAAGTTCGGCGCCATCGTCAACGCGACCCCCGGCGGCGTCCTCGGCGGCATCACCGTGGTGCTCTACGGCATGATCGGCCTGGTCGGCGCCAAGATCTGGGTGGAGAACAGGGTGGACTTCGGCAATCCGGTCAACATGGTGGGCCTCGCGGCCGGCATCATCGCGGGCATCGGCGGCCTGTCACTGAAGTTCACCGACGACTTCTCGCTCAGCGGCATCGCGCTCGGCACCATCCTGGTCATCGTCTACTTCCACGTGGCGAACCTCCGCCGACCCGACGCCACCTCGGGAGAGGCCACGAAGGTCCTGTGAAGCCCGCACCGTTCGCGTTCGCCCGCCCGGAGAGCCTCGCGGAGGCCCTCGGCCTCCTCGCGGAGAGCAGGCGCGGGTCGAACGCGAAGGTGCTCGCCGGCGGCCAGAGCCTGCTGCCGCTGCTCTCCATGCGCCTGGCCGCACCGGAGGTGCTGATCGACATCAACGCGCTTCCCGGGCTCGACCGGATCGAGGCGGACGAGCACGGGGTGCGGATCGGGGCCTTGGTCCGACACAGCGACCTGCTGGTCCACGCCGGTGCCGCCCGGGTCCAGCCACTGCTGTCCCGGGCGCTCCGGCTGGTGGCGCACCCGACCATCCGCAACCGCGGCACCACCCTCGGTTCGATCGTGCACGCCGATCCGGCCGCCGAGATACCGATGGTGCTCCGCCTGCTGGGCGGCTCGGTCCGGGTCGTCTCCCTGGCCGGCCCGGTCGAGGACGGCCGGAGCTCCCCGCGCGAGATCGAGCGCGAGATCGGGGCCGCGGAGCTCTTCGACGGACCGATGACCTCGACGGTGCGCGCCGACGAGCTGGCCCTCTCGGCGTGGTTCCCCGCGCTCCCCGCCGGCTCCGGTGTGGCCATCGACGAGGTGGCGCGCCGGCACGGCGACTACGCCCTGTGCGGGGTCGCCGCGGCGGTCTCGGTGCGCCAGGACGGCACCGTCGCGACCGCCCGGGCCGGGTACCTGTCGGTCTGCGAGGTGCCGACGGTCGTCGAGTTGGATGAGCCGCTGGTCGGCGTACGGCTCGACGAGGCGACCGCCGATCGGGCGCTGGCCGCGGCCGGCGAGCTGGCGTTGACCCGGCTCGACCCGGCCGACGACATCCACGCCACCGCCGACTACCGCGCGCAACTGGCCCGCACCCTGACCGCACGCGTGCTCCGCGCCGCCTACGACGACGCGATCGACCGCACCCCGGAGCGGACCCGATGACCTCCCCGCGGAGCAGGCTCGCCCTCCGGCTCAGTGTCAACGGCACGGCGTACGACGTCGAGGTCGAGGCGCGCCGGCTGCTCAGCGACGTGCTCCGTCACGACCTGCGGCTGACCGGCACCCACGTGGGCTGCGAGCACGGCGTCTGCGGCGCCTGCACGGTCCTCCTCGACGGCCGGCCGGCGCGGGCCTGCCTGCTGCTGGCCGCCTCGGCGCAGGGGGCCGAGATCACCACCGTGGAGGGACTCGCCAACGCCGACGGCTCACTCGGGCCGGTGCAGCGGGCCTTCAAGGAGTGTCATGGGCTGCAGTGCGGCTTCTGCACACCGGGATTCCTCACCACCATCGCCGCAGGTTTGCGGGAGAATCCGAACCCGACCCGGGAGGAGGCCAAGGAGATGGTCTCCGGGAACCTGTGCCGCTGCACCGGCTACCAGAACATCGTGGCCTCGGTGCTCCGCGCGGCCGAGCTCGGCATGACAGAGCCGGGCCCAGAGCCGGGCACGGGGCCGGGCCCAGAGCCGGGGGCAGGCGCGTGACCACCAAGCTGATCGGGGAGAAGGTGCCGCGCGTCGAGGACGAGCGCCTGCTGCGCGGCCAGGGCCAGTACGCCGACGACCTCATGCCCGGCGCGCTGGAGACCGCCGTCCTGCGCAGTCCGCACGCCCACGCCCGGATCGTCGACATCGACGTCTCCGGGGTCCTCGACGTGGCGGGCATCCACGCGGTCTACACCTATGACGACCTCACCGGGCCGATGGCGGAGCCGCTGCCGCTGCTGATCCCCCATCCCACCCTCACCCACGGCCGCACCCAGTACGCACTGGCCAAGGAGACCGTCCGATACGTCGGCGAGGCGATCGCCTTCGTCGTCGCCGAGGACCGCTACCTCGCCGAGGACGCGGTGTCGCGGATCGAGGTCGCCTACGAGGTGCTGCCGCCGGTGGTCGGGATCGACGCCGCCCGCGCCGCCGAGCACCTGGTGCACGACGACGTCCCCGGCAACCTCGCGGCCCGGATGGAGCAACGGGTCGGGGACGCCGAGTCGGCCATCGCCGCGGCGCCGCACCGGCTCGGACTCGACCTGCACGTCGAGCGCAGCGCCGCGATGCCGATGGAGGGCCGCGCGGTGGTGGCACGGTGGGACACCGACGCGCACCGGCTGCAGGTGTGGACCTCGACCCAGACCTCCACCGGGGTCCGAGCGGCGGTGGCCGCGAAGCTGGGGCTCGATCTCGCCCAGGTCGACGTGATGACCCCGGACGTGGGCGGAGGGTTCGGGGTCAAGATCGTGCACCCCTGGCCCGAGGAGCTGCTGGTGCCGCTGGCCGCACGCGCGCTCGGCCGGCCGGTGCGCTTCACCGAGGACCGCCGCGAGCACTTCATCTCCTCGGCCCACGAGCGCGGCCAGGACCAGCACGTCGAGGTCGGCTTCGACGACGACGGTCGCGTCCTCGGCCTCGCGGTGCGGTTCTGGCACGACAACGGCGCCTACACGCCGTACGGGCTGATCGTGCCGATCATCACCTCCACCCAGCTGCTCGGGCCGTACAAGCCGGGCGCCTACTCGGTCGTCTTCGACTCGCTCTACACCAACACCGTGATCGTGACGCCCTATCGCGGCGCCGGCCGGCCCCAGGGTGTCTATGCGATGGAGCGCACCATGGACGCGATCGCGAAGCACCTGGGCAAGGACCGCGCCGAGGTCCGCGCGGTGAACTTCATCCAGCCCGACGAGTTCCCCTACGACCACGGCCTGATCTTCCAGGACGGCCGGCCGCTGATCTACGACTCGGGCGACTACCCGGGACTGTTGGCCAAGCTCAAAAGGCTCATCGACTGGGACGACTTCGAGACCTTCCGTGCCGCATGCGCGGCCGAAGGCAGGCGAGTCGGCATCGGCCTCGCCTGCTATGTCGAGGGCACCGGCGTCGGTCCCTACGAGGGCGCCCACATCGGCGTGGAGACCAGCGGCAAGGTCAAGGTCGCGATCGGGCTGACCTCGCAGGGGCAGGGCCACCAGACCGCCCTGGCGCAGATCGTCGCCGACGAGCTCGGCGTGCGCTTCGAGGATGTCGAGGTGGTCGCCGGCGACACCCGCCGGATGCCGTACGCCGTCGGCACCTTCGCCTCCCGGGCCGCGGTGATGAGCGGGTCCGCCGTCGCGCTGACCGCCCGGATGGTGCGCGCCAAGGCGCTCCGGCTGGCCGCCGAGGCGCTGGAGGCGGATGTCGACGACCTCGAGATCGTCGACGGCGTCGTCCGGGTCAAGGGCTCGCCGTCCAGCCGGATCGAGCTCGGCACCGTCGCGGTGCTCTCCAACCCGCTGCGCTACGCCTTCGACGAGGCGTCCCAGGCGGCCACCCAGTTCACCGTCGGCGATCCCGGCAAGCCCCCGGTGGCCGAGGACGACGAGCCCGGCCTGGAGGGTCGCGACTTCTACTCCCCCGAGCGCTCCACCTTCGCCGCCGGGATGCACGCCGCGGTGATCGAGATCGACGAGGACACCTGCGAGATCACGATCCTGCGCTACGCGGTGGTGCACGACTGCGGCACGCTGATCAACCCGATGATCGTCGAGGGACAGATCCACGGCGGCGTGGCGCAAGGGGTCGGCGGCGCGCTCTACGAGCGGATGGAGTACGACGAGTCGGGGCAGCTGCTCAACGCCTCGTTCATGGACTTCCTGATGCCCTATGTCACCGAGGTCCCCGACGGGATCGAGCTCGACCATCTCGAGACCCCCTCTCCGCTCAACCCGCACGGCATCAAGGGGGCCGGCGAGGCGGGTGTCATCCCGGCCGCCGCCCTCTTCGCCGCCGCCATCGAGGATGCGGAGCGGATCCCGATCCGCTCGATGCCGATCTCGCCGTCGGAGCTCTTCGAGCTCCGCCGCCGGCACACGGACCCGACCACCAGCGAGGAGCCACCCCGATGAAGATCGCCGGATCCGCCACCCTGCACGCCCCCGTGGAGCGGGCCTGGGCCGCCGTTCTCGACCCCGCGGTGCTGGTCGCCACCATCCCCGGCTGCGAGCGCCTGGTCGCGGCCGGGGAGAACGCCTACGACATGACCGTCACCGCCGGGGTCGCCGCGATCAAGGGCACCTACGCCGGCTCCTGCCGGCTGCACGACCTCGACGAGCATCACTCGCTGATCCTGTCGGCGCAGGGCTCCGGTGCACCGGGAACCATCGCCACCGACGTCGCGGTGACCTTCGCTGCCGCCGAGGACGGCACCACCACCGTCTCCTACGACGCCGACGCGGTCGTGGGCGGCATGATCGCCGGGGTCGGGCAGCGGATGCTCGCCTCGGTGAGCAGGCGGATGGCGGCGGAGTTCTTCGCGAACGTCGACCGGGTGCTGGCCGAGGGGCCCGGCAGGCCGTCCGAGCGATCGTCCGAGGGGTCGGCGGCCGGATCTCCGTCCACCGGATCGCCGCCCGCCGGTGGCCCGTCGGGCGTGTTCACCGCCCCGGCCCGGCCCGGCACCATCGGTGGCGGACGGGAGTTCCTCTCCGGCGTCGCGGTCGGCGCCGGGCTGGTGGCGTTGGGGGTGGTGCTCGGGGCGGTCGCGGGCCGACGTCGGTAGCGGTCGACCCATGGCCCCACGGGCGACGGAACGGTCGGCGCACCCGCTGGCAGATCCTGCCCACTCCCGATCGATCGGCTGGCAGTTGGTGCCATAGCCGGTCGGGACCCGGGCCGGTTGAATCGGCGGCATGAGCGAGCCTCAGCGAGCGACCATCGGCCTCAGGCCGCCGCCTCGATACCCTCGCCTCTCCTCGACGGAGGCGGCGGAATGAGCGAGCGCCAGCGAGCGACCCATGACCTCAGGCCGCCGCCTCCGTACCCTCGCCCCTCCTCGACGGAGGCGGCGGAATGAGCGAGACGTCCTCCCCCGCGCGCACGCCCGGGTCGATCCGGATCGGGATCGACACCGGCGGCACCTTCACCGACGTCGTCGCCTTCGATCAGAGCACCGGGGCCCTGCTGACCACCAAGACGCCGAGCACCCCCGCGGACCCGGCCGAGGGCTTCCTGGCCGGGATCGCCAAGATCCTCGACGTGGCCCGGGTGCCGTCCACCGAGCGGGCCGGCGCCATCGACGCGGTCAGCCACGGCACCACCGTGGCCACCAACCAGCTGCTGGAGGGCAAGGTCGATCGGCTCGGCTTCATCACCACGGCCGGCTACGAGGCGATGCTGGAGATCGCCCGCCAGTCGGTGCCCGACGGATACGGCAACTCCTACTTCTGGGTGAAGCCCGACCGGATCGTCCCGCGGGATCTGGTGCGTGGCGTCGAGGGCCGCCTCGACCACACCGGCGCCGAGCTCCGCCCGTTCGACGAGCACCGGGCCCGCCGGGTGGCGCGCTGGTTCCGCGAGCGCGGCATCGACACCCTCGGGGTCTGCTTCCTGCACGCCTACGCCAACCCCGCCCACGAGGAGCGGATGCGGGAGATCCTGGCCGAGGAGCACCCGAGCGCGATCGTCTCGATCTCGAGCGAGGTGCTGCGCGAGTACCGCGAGTACGAGCGCGCCATGACGACGTTGGTCGACGCCGCGGTGAAGCCGAGGCTCTCCCGGTACGTCGGCAACATCACCACTCGCCTGGCCGAGTACCGCGAGGGGCTCCCGTTCTACGTGATGAAGTCCAACGGCGGCGTACTCTCCGCCGGCGAGGTCGTCCACCAGCCCATCACCACCGTCCTCTCCGGGCCGGCCGCCGGCGCCCTGGGTGCGGCGCTGATCGCGCGGTCCGCCGGCTTCGACAAGGTGCTCACCTGCGACGGAGGCGGCACGTCGACCGACGTGACGGTCGTCGTCGACGGCGAGCCGACGCTCACCACCGAGGGCAGCGTGGGTGGATATCCCAGCAAGATCCCGATGATCGACGTGGTCACCGTCGGCGCCGGCGGCGGATCGATCGCCTGGCTCTCGGCCGAGGGCAGCCTCAAGGTCGGCCCGCAGTCCGCCGGCGCCGACCCCGGGCCACTCTGCTACGCCAAGGGCGGCACCGAGGTCACCGTCACCGACGCCCACGTCGTCCTCGGCCGGATCCCTCCACGCCTGCTCGGCGGCGAGATCCCGCTCGACGTGACGGCGGCACGGACCGGCGTCGACGCACTGGCCACACGCCTCGGCCTCTCCCCCGAGGCCTGCGCCGCCGGGATCCTGGAGATCAGCGCCTGGAACCAGGCCAACGCACTGCGCCAGCTCACCGTGAAGCGCGGTCTCGACGTACGCGACTTCGCCCTGACCACCTTCGGCGGCTCGGGTTCGCTGCTGCTCTGCCGACTCATCGACATCCTCGACATCCCCACCGTGCTGGTGCCACCGAACCCGGGCAACGTCTCCGCCTTCGGACTGCTCACCGTCGACGTGAAGAACGACTACGTGCTCACCCACGTGCGGTTGCACGCGGCGCTGGCTCCGGCCGAGGTCGCCGAGGTGTACGACGACCTGACGAGCCGAGCCGCGGCGGCGCTGCTCGCCGAGGGGTTCACCGCCGAGCGGCACCGCTTCGTCCGCACCGCCGACCTGCGCTACTTCGGCCAGGCCTTCGAGGTCCGGGTGGCGGTCCCGGCCGGTCCGATCGAGACGTCCCTGCTGGACGAGGTCGCGGCCAGGTTCCACGCCGAGCATCGCGCGCTCTACGGCTATGACTTCGCCACCGATGCGACCCAGCAGGTGGAGTGGGTCAATCTGCGCGTCTCCGGGATCGGCCCGATCCGGCGACCGGAGATCGCCCCGGTGTCGACCTCGGCCCCCCACGCGACGCCGACCGGGACCCGCCCGGTCTGCTTCGACGCCGACCGGGGCTATCTCGAGACCCCGGTCTTCCCGCGCCCGGACCTCGTCCCGGGCCAGGAGATCGCCGGGCCCGCGATCATCGAGGAGTTCGGCGCATGCGTGCCGCTGCACCCCGGCTTCGTCGCCCGCGTCGACGACTACCTCAACCTGATCGTCACCCGCGAGGAGAGCGACCGATGAGCCGCCGAGTGCCCACCCGGTTCCCCTACGGGATGCTGACCGACGACGGGGGCGCGAGCGCCGACCCGGTGCTGGTCGAGATCGTCCAGGGCTGCCTCGCCTCGGTCGAGCAGGAGGTCGAGACGGCCATCGCGCGCACCTCGCGCAGCCCGATGATCCGGGACGCGCACGACTTCCGGGCCGGCATCCACGACCGGCTGCTGCGCAAGCTCACCGGTCGCTCCTACAGCGCCCTGGTGCACCCGGTGGCGCGCGACTTCCCGCTGACCTCGATGCGCCCCGGCGACGTCTTCTTCCACAACGACGTCTATCTCTCCGAGGGCGGCATCGGCCATCTCCCCGATCTGTGCGTGACGGTCCCGGTCTTCGCCGGCGACGACTCGCGGGTGGTCGCCTTCGTCCAGGCCTTCGGTCACCACGACGACATCGGCGGCGCCGTACCGGGCTCGATGCCGAGCCGGGCCACCAGCGTCTTCGAGGAGGGGCTCGCCGTACCGCCGATCAGGCTCTGGGACGCGGGCGTGCCCAACCGGTCGGCGCTGGCGATCATGACCCGCAACTCCCGGATGCCGGAGTCTCTGGCCGCCGACCTGGACGCGGAGTGCTCGGCCTGCCTGATGGGAGCCGAGCGGCTCGGCGCGCTCGTCGACCGGTACGGCGTCGAGGCCGTCGAGGCCTGCTTCGACGCGATCCTGGCGCGGACCACCGCGACCTACCGGCGGGAGATCCTGGCCAAGATCCCGGTCGGCACCTGGACCTGGGAGGACTACGCCGAGCACGACGGGGTGGACGACCCCAGGCTGCACACCCAGCGGATCACGCTGACCCGGACCGCCGCCGACGACGCCGACGGCGAGCGGCTCATCCTGGACTTCGACGGCACCTCACCGCAGGCGAGGGGCCCGATCAACCACTGCGGCGACTACTCCGACGGCGTCTTCTTGAAGAAGTGGCTCGCCCCGATCCTGCGCAACCTGGCCGAGACACCCGAGCGGATGGCCGAGCTCGACGTCAACGAGGGCATCGTGCCGCTCATCGAGATGCGTTTCCCCGAGCCCGGCACGCTGCTCACCCCGATCTTCCCGGCACCGACCAACGCCCGCACGTTCGTGATCCTGCGGCTGCTCGGCGTGCTCGCCGGCGTGCTCGCCAAGGCCGTCGACGGTCGGATGCCGGCCGACCAGGAGACGATCCGCTACACCGGGGTCTACGGTACCGACCACGACGGCCGGCCCTACCTGATGCGTGAGGTGCTCGGTGGCGGCTCGGGCGGGCGTTACTACGCCGACGGGGAGGACACCATCCACGTCGTCCCCGACTCGCGCAACCTGCCCACCGAGTTCACCGAGTCCCGGTTCCCGTTCCTGGTGGAGAGCCTCGGGCTGGCCATCGACTCCGGCGGACCCGGCCGGTTCCGCGGCGGACTCGGCTACGAGAAGCTGATCCGGATGCTGCGACCGGCCAGCTTCATGTCGATCGCGGACCGGTCGATCCTGGCCTGCTGGGGGGTGCGGGGCGGGAGGGCCGGCAGACCGTTCGGCGTCACCATCGATCCGGGCGGCCCGAACGAGCGCGAGGTGGACGCGCTCGCCGACGCCGAGCCCGTCCGGGCCGGCGAGCTCATCCGGATCAGGACCACCGGCGGTGGCGGGTGGGGCGACCCGCTGGAGCGCGACCCCGAGCTCGTCGTCCGCGACGTGCGCTGGCGCAAGGTCTCGCCCGCGGCCGCGCTGGCCGACTACGGCGTCGTGCTGACCGGGCTCGACGGCCGCACGGGGTCCACCGAGGACCCCGTGGAGCTCGATGAGGTCTCCTACGATGCGGCCGCGACCGAGTCGGCCCGGGCCGAGCTCCGCAGCGACCGCGACCAGGATGCCTTCTTCGACCGGGGCCCGGGCTACGCCCGGCTCGCCGGCGGCGCCGACCACGCCGAGGTCGACTGGGCGTGAGCCGCGCCGGGTTGGCACAAGTCGCCCGGCCGAGTGCATCCGCTTGTCGTCTTCTGCCCATGCCGGTCGCACGGCACCGGCCTAGTGTCCTGGACATGCGGATCGTGATCGCGCTGGGCGGCAACGCCATGACGGCGCCGGACGGCGGCGCCCGGGTGGAGGATCAGCTCGCCGCCATCGGCGCCGCCGCCGAGCCGATCGCGGACCTGGTCCTCGCCGGCCACGAGGTGCTCCTCACCCATGGCAACGGTCCGCAGGTGGGCAACCTGTTGCGCAAGAACGAGCTGGCCGCCACGGTGGTCCCGCCGATCCCGCTGGACTGGTGCGACGCCTCGACCCAGGCCACCATCGGCGTGACGATCCTCGACGCACTCGACGACGCGCTCGGCGCCCGCGGCAGCGATCGCCGTACGACGGTGCTGGTCTCCCGCACCCTGGTCGACCGCGACGACCCGGGGTTCGCCCATCCCACCAAGCCGATCGGGCGCTACCTGACCCGCGACGAGGCCGAACCGTTGATCGACCACGGGCAGGAGTTCGTGGAGATCGCGGGCCGCGGATGGCGCCGGGTGGTCGCCTCCCCCGAGCCCCGGGAGTGTCTCGACGCCGCGGCGGCCGACACCCTGCTGGCCGCCGGCTACGTGGTGGTCTGCTCCGGCGGCGGTGGCATCCCCACCCAGCGCACCGCCGACGGCCGGCTCGAGGGTGTCGAGGCGGTCATCGACAAGGACCTCACCGCCGCGCTGGTCGCCGGCCACATCGGCGCCGACCTGCTGGTCATCGCGACCGACGTGGCCACGGTGATCCGTGGCTACCAGACCCCGACCCAGCAGCCGATCGGGACTCTCACCGCGCCGGCCATGCGCGAACTGGCCGCCCGGGAGGCCTTCGCGGCCGGCTCGATGGGTCCGAAGGTCGAGGCGATCACCCGGTTCGCCGAGCGCGGCGGCATCGGCGTCATCACCTCGCTCGATCGGATCACCGACGCCGTCACCGGCACCGCAGGCACGCGCGTGGTGCCGGCCGGCTGAACCGACCGAGCCGGCCGCAGCCGAAGAACCCCTCTCGAAGAAGCCCCTCGACCCAAGGAGAAGCAGTGCCCGAGCCCATCGAAGTACGCAAGGTCCCGATCCACTCGGTCGCCGACGCCAGCGAGCTCACCCGGCTGATCGACGACGGCGTCCTCGAGGCGGACCGGGTCATCGCCATCATCGGCAAGACCGAGGGAAACGGCGGCGTCAACGACTACACCCGGATCATCGCCGACCGAGCCTTCCGGGAGGTGCTCGCCCGGTCGGGCACCCGGCCGATGTCGGAGATCAAGCAGATCCCGATCGTCTGGTCCGGCGGCACCGACGGCGTGATCAGCCCGCACGCCACCATCTTCGCCACCGTGCCCGCGGAGTCCGCGGTCGCGACCGACGAGCCTCGGCTGACCGTCGGTTTCGCGATGAGCGAGCCGATCCTGCCCGAGGAGATCGGCCGGCGCGGCATGATCGAGAAGGTCGCCGCCGCGGTGACGGACGCGATGGCCGAGGCCGGCATCACCGACCCGGCCGACGTGCACTACGTGCAGACCAAGACCCCGCTGCTCACCATCCACACCATCCGCGACGCCAAGAGCCGCGGCGAGACGGTCTGGACCGAGCACACCCACGAGTCGATGGACCTCTCCAACGGCACCACCGGTCTCGGTGTCGCGGTCGCACTCGGCGAGATCGAGATGCCCGCCGACGACGCGGTGATGCACGATCGCGACCTCTACTCGACGGTCGCCTCCTGCTCCTCGGGGGTCGAGCTCGATCAGGCACAGGTGGTGGTGGTCGGCAACGCCCGCGGCATCGGCGGCCGCTACCGGATCGGGCACTCGGTGATGACCGATGCGCTGGACGCCGACGGCATCTGGGCGGCGATCCGGGACGCGGGGCTCGACCTGCCCGACCGGCCCCATCCCCGTGACATCGGCGGCCGGCTGGTCAACGTCTTCCTCAAGTGCGAGGTCAGCCAGGACGGCGCGGTGCGTGGCCGGCGCAACGCCATGCTCGACGACTCCGACGTGCACTGGCACCGCCAGATCAAGTCCTGCGTCGGCGGCGTGACCGCGGCCGTCACCGGTGACCCGGCCGTGTTCGTCTCGGTCTCCGCGGCGCACCAGGGCCCCGACGGCGGCGGTCCGGTCGCCGCGATCGTGGATCTGGGCGAGGACCCCACCGGCTACCCGCCCGCCTGAGCGGTCGATGAGCGAGCAGGACCTCTGCCACGCCTCCGCGACGGAGCTCTCCCGGCTGCTGCGCGCCCGGGAGGTCTCCGCGCGGGAGGTGCTGGCGGCGCACCTCACCCGCATCGACCGGGTCAACCCGCGCCTCAACGCGATCGTCACCCTGACCCCCGAGATCGCCGAGGCGCGGGCGCTGGCCTGCGACGAGGCGCTGACCCACGGCCGGGTCCTCGGACCGCTGCACGGGCTGCCGGTGGCGCACAAGGACCTGGTGGAGACCGCGGGCGTACGCACGACCTACGGCTCCACCGCGTACGCCGACCACGTCCCCGCCCTCGACCATCTCGTGGTGCGGCGGGCCCGCGACGCCGGTGCGGTGATGCTCGGCAAGACCAACACGCCGGAGTGGGGCACCGGCTCGCACACCGACAACCGGGTCTTCGGGCTGACCCGCAACCCGTGGGCGCCGGATCGGACCGCGGGCGGCAGCAGCGGCGGTGCCGCCGCGGCGCTCGCCGCCAGACTGGTGCCGCTGGCCGACGGCTCGGACATGGGCGGCTCGTTGCGCAACCCGGCCAGCTTCTGCAACGTGGTCGGACTGCGACCCTCGATCGGTCGGGTGCCGGCCTGGCCGGCCGCCGACGCCTGGTTCACCCAGTCGGTGACCGGACCGATGGCCCGCACCGTCGAGGACCTGGCGCTCTATCTCTCGGTGCTGGCCCAGCCGGATCGGCACTCCCCGCTCGCGGGCTGGGGACCGGCCGAGCAGTTCACCGGCTCCCTGGAGCGCGAGCTCGCCGGCGTACGGGTGGCCTGGAGCCCGGACCTGGGCGGACTCGCCGTCGACACCGACGTGCGTGCGGCGATGGCTCCCGGTCGGGGCGTCCTGGTCGACCTGGGCTGCGCGGTCGCCGACCGCGACCCGGATCTGACCGACGCCGACGACGTCTTCCGCACCTGGCGCTCGTGGTGGTACGCGCTCGCCCTCGGCGACCTCTACCGCGAGCGGCCCGAGGAGTTCGGTGAGGCGGCCGCCTGGAACATCCGGGCCGGGCTGGCGCTGACCGGGGCCGACCTGATCGACGCGGGCCGGCGGCGTACGGCGCTCTACCACCGCTTCGCCGAGTTCCTGGAGGACTCCGAGTTCCTGGTCACCCTGGTCTCGCCGGTCACGCCGTTCCCGGGTGACCGGTCCTACCCGCTCACCGTCGCCGGGGAGCCCCAGGAGACCTATCTGGACTGGATGCGCGGCTGCTACTGGATCTCGGCCACCGGCATGCCCGCGGCGTCCGTCCCGTTCGCCTTCACCCCGGCCGGACTGCCGGTCGGTCTGCAGATCGTCGGTCGCACCGGCGACGACCTCGGCGTGCTGCAGCTCGCCTACGCGATCGAGCGGGCCACCGGCACCGGGGCACGGGTCCCGCGGCTCCCCGCGGATCGGTGAGACGCGAGACTGGGAGCACGACAACCACGCCGAGTGCTCGCATGGTCGTGATGGCTTGCGAACCCCTTCGACAGCGCGACCATCACCGCTGTTGTCGCGGTCGTGGTACTCCTCATCGCGTCATCCCTCGACGTGTGCGGGTTCCTCGAACTCACACTCCGAGACCGAGTGCGTGACGCCGTCAGACGACATCGCCGACGTTTGCCGCCGATGATATCGAGCCGAGAAGACACCGGACTTGAGATGGGAACGCCGCGTCACGCCGACCGTCGATCCACCTGATATCGCTAGTCTCCCGAGACCAAGAAGTATCCTCCATCACCCATCCTGCAAGCCTTCTTCGGAATGTTCCAGTCCCGCTCGGATGACATAAAATAACCGCCGGAGAAGGTGACATTCGTCCCGAACTGATAGGACCGGCCCTCGACTACCATCGCGTTACCGTCATCCGAGATGCTTGTCGTATCGTCGGGAAGAACCGGGATGACCGTCCGGCCGTCCGAGGTGAACGTCGCGACGCAGCCGTGCTTCACATCGATCCTTCCCTCGAGCGCGGCGCTATCGCCGGTCCCCCAGGGAGCGCTGCGGTGATAGCTCGCAAACTCGACGTCCGTATCCACACCCGACGCATCGGTGGAAGACCTCTTCGCCGCGAGACCGGCGTCGTTCTCGCCACCGCACGCACCCAACGCTGCCACCAAGACGGCGATGCCCAAACTGAGAGGTACGACGCTGCGCGAGCGTGTCTTCACGCGCCTACGATACACCTGCTGATAAGGACTCGTGCGGCCGTAGAAACGGCAGTCAACAGATGCGCAGACCCAATTCGCACTGGCGCCGCCGGGAGACCTCATCGGCGACGTAGACCGACACCGTGTCTTCCTTGGCATCCCGAACCACGATCCCGACCTTCGGGCGTACCCCGGTGAACCGATAAACCGTGACCGCGTGCTGGTCGCCCGACTTCCCTTCGCTCGCGCAGTCCAACACTCTGGCCGCACCGAGCTTCGACCGTGCCGCGTCGTCATCGGTGCGACGAAAGAAATATATTTCTCCGTGATAGATTACCGGACCAGGGCAGGAGTACGTGTAATTCTCGTCCGTTCCCATCGAACCGCAACCCTCCAGCAGGGCTACCGCGAGCACCCCGACCGCAAGGATCGTCACCCAACCCCGGGAAGAGCCAACCTTCTTCGGCGTTGCCCGATCCGACGCGCGGCCACCCAACCAGTCGTCAGCAGGCACGCAGACCCAATTCGCACTGGCGGCGCCGGGAGACGCCATCGGCGACATAGACCGACACCGTGTCTTCTTGCGCGTCCTTCACCACAACCCCAATCTTGGGACGTATGCCGTTGAGCTCGTAGACCGTCACACCATGCTCGTCACTCGACTTTCCGTCACTGGCGCAGTCCGCCACCCGTCCGAATCCCAGTCGAGACCCGGGGGTGGAATCAGAGGCCTGCCTGAAGCCGTAGAGGTGACCCGAATAGGTGAGCGGACCTGGGCACGAGTTCGTATAGTTCTGATCGGTCCCCATCGAACCGCAACCCTCCAGCAGGGCTACCGCGAGCACCCCGACCGCAAGAACTCTCATGCTCCGCCAGAGCGGACCGGCCGTCCGGGCAACCGCGATCTCCACCTCGGGCTCCTCCGAGACCCGGAGCGCTCCCTCCGCGCGGCCCTCTCTGACCCGGTCCCGCACCGCTCCGGGCAGCCCAGGCTCCGGTGCCGGCGGCGTACGGAACTCGGTCATGCCCGACTTTCTACCAGCGAACCCCGACACCGCAGCAGGCTGACCGGCACGCGGCCCGGCCCCGGATACCGTCATCGAGTCTGGCTCCCCCTCACGGTCGTCGAGTCGGTACGGCCCGCTGTGGGGCAGGATGTCCTGGTGGCTGAACTGAGGAACTACGTCGAGTGGCATCGGATCTATGACGATCCGGACTCATCGATGTCGTGGCGGCTCGGCGTGGTTCGTTCACTCGTGTCGCAGTTCCTGGACGAGCATCCGGGTGCGGTGCGGATCCTGAGCAGTTGCGCCGGCGACGGCCGTGACGTCCTCGACGTGCTCGCCCACCGCGACGACGCATCGCGTGTCAGCGTCGTCCTACTCGAGATCGACCCCGTGCTGGCCGCCCGCGCCAGGGAGGCCGGCCGGCTGACCGGGGCCGACGTGGAGGTCCGCGAGGTGGATGCCGGCAGCACCGACGCGTATCAGGGTGCTGTACCGGCCGATCTGGTCCTGCTGGTCGGCATCTTCGGCAACCTGGCGACCGCGGACGTGGAGCGGGCCATCGCTGCGGCCCCTCACCTATGTGCGGCAGATGGGTTGCTGGTCTGGAGTCACGGCCGGGTCCCCCATGACCGCAACAGCCAGGTGCGGAGATGGTTGACCGCGGCCGGGTTCGACGAGGAGTTCTATGCGGAGCTCGATCGCCGCAGCCATCCGTCGGTCGGGATGTGGAGACTCACCGGTCGTCCGGCGCCGCTCGAGCCTGGTCGTCGACTGTTCGAGTTCGTCCAGTAGGCCGCGCGGGGCGGCCCAGGCCGGAGAAGGATCCCGGGCGAGTTCTGGAACGCGCCTCAGACCTCGGCCGGATCCACCTGGACCCGCACCGGCTCCAGCTTGCGCGCGGACCGTACGCGCTGCAGCTCCCCCAGAGCCTGGCACAGGGCCTCCCCCTCGGCGGGCGGCACCCGCACCACCGCGCGCCAGCGTTCGTCGCCCACCTGGACCGGTCCGAGCACCTCGGCGCTCGCGGGAAGGGCGAGCACCGTCAGTGCGTCGTCCAGCGGCCCGGCCTCGGCGGTCAGGGTCGCCAACCGGGAGGCAGGCGGCAGGTGGGCCTGGGCCCGTGCCGCCGCCTCCCGGGCGGCGTACCCCGGCTGGTCCCAGCGGAGGAGTGCCTGCAGCGGGGCGGACGCGGGCTCACCGACCGCCAGCACGACCCCGCCCGGCGCCACCAGGGCTGCGGCGTTGCTCCATCGCCGCAGCGCCTCCTCCTCGGCCCGCATCCCCGGCCCGCCGAGCAGCAGCCAGGTGTCGAGCAGCAGCACCGCCGCGTAGCCACCCTCGGCGTACGGCTCGGCACCCGGGGTGGCGACGACCAGCGCCGGGGTGTCCGGGACCCGATCGACGACCCCGCCACCGGCGGAGGCGATCACCCGGGTCCCCGGAAAGGCCCGGCCGAGCTCCTCCGCGGTCCGGGCCTCCCCGATCACCGGCGCACGCAGTCCGGGTGAGCCGCAGACCGCACAGGACCATGCCTCCTCCACCCGGCCGCACCAACCGCATTCCGGGGGCGCGGCCGCTCCGGGCAGCCGCAGCGGGCCCTGGCAGCGGCCGCACCGGGCCGGGGTACGGCATCGTTCGCAGGCGAGCGCGGCGGCATACCCCCGGCGGGGCGTCTGCACCAGCACCGGGCCCCGCGTCAACGCCTCGCGCAGCAGCCGATGAGCCTGCCGCGGCACCCGGGAGACCCTGGCCAGCGGATCCCGCTCCAGCTCGAAGTCGGTGGCACCCGCGATCTCGACCCGGACACGGGCCCGGGCCAGGTCGCGGGTCGGCCGGATCCGGTGCGCCCAGCCGGTGCGCACCAGTTGGTCGTCCTCGACCGAGCAGGCGAACCCGCCGAACAGTGCGGCCGCGCCCGCCGCCTCCGCGCGCATCGCCAGCACCGCGCGCGCATGTGGGTACGGCGCCCGGGGCTCGGCGAACAGGTCGTCACCGTCATCCCAGCAGACCACCAGCCCCAGGTCGTGCACCGGCGCGAACGCCGCCGCCCGGGTCCCCACCACGACCCGGATCGCCCCCCGACGCACGGCGAGGAAGTCGCGGTAGCGCGCCGCCGGGCCCGCGTCGGCCGTCAGCGCGACGTGGTGGCCGGGCCCGAGGACGGCGTCGAGCGCGGCGTCGAACCGGCGTACGTCGCGATGATCGGGTACGACGACCACCGCGCCGCGACCCGACGACAGCGCCGCCGCGACCGCATGCGCGACGAGCGTCGGCTGGTCGGTCCCGGCCGCCGCATGCCACACCGCCCGCGGCGAGCCACCGCGGGCCAGATGGCGCAGGAAGGCGGTCGCGGGCTCGTGGCCCGCCCAGGCCCGCTCGGCAGCCGTCGGATCCCAGCCCGGAGGAGCGGACGACCCGACGCTGGGGCGCTGCTCGGTGCCGGCGTGCCTCGGCGGGACCGCCAGCCGCAGCACGTCGGCCCGAGTCCCGGCGTAGCGCCGCGCGATCTGTGCGCTCAACTCCGCGATCGCGGGATCGAGCACCGGCTCCGGGCTGACCACCCGTCGCAGCGGCTGCAGCCTGCCGTCGTGGTCGGAGGCGGTCGTGCGGGCCAGGACGAACCCGTCGACGTCCTTCCCCGCGAACCGGACCTTGACCCGCACACCGGGTCGGGCATCCCCGGCCATCGCCGCCGGCACCGCGTAGTCGAAGCTCCGATCCAGGTGCGCCAGCGGCAGCTCGACCAGCACCCGGGCGACCGGGTCGACCTCCGCGATCTCCGCCTCGGCCGCCCTGCGGGCCCGGGTCGCGGCCGCCTTGGCCCGGCCCTCCCTGACCCGGTCGCGCACCAGTCCCGGCAGCTCGAGCTCGGCCGGAGCGGGCCCCGGGCTGCGCGACTGCGGATCGGTCATGGCCGACTTTCTACCAGCGACCCCCGACAACGCCGCGGGACAGGGTCGCGGGACGCGTGTCGGGCTTCCGGTGATCCTCGGGCGACCGGACCAGACCCGTGAACGCGTCGGCGACCGTGCACCCGAGTCCCGGGGCGCAGCAGTCTCGCGGGAAGGCCGATCGGATCAGACGCCGGCGGCGGCCCGCAGCGCCTCGGCGCGGTCGGTGCGCTCCCAGGTGAACTCCGGCAGCTCGCGGCCGAAGTGGCCGTAGGCGGCCGTCTTGGCGTAGATCGGGCGCAGCAGGTCGAGATCGCGCACGATCGCCGCCGGGCGCAGGTCGAAGACCTCGAGGACCGCCCGCTGGATCTCCTCCACGCCGACCGTGTTGGTGCCGAAGGTCTCGATGAAGACGCCGACCGGGTGCGCCTTGCCGATCGCGTAGGCGACCTGCGCCTCGCAGCGCCGCGCCAGACCCGCGGCGACCACGTTCTTGGCGACCCACCGCATCGCGTACGCCGCGGAACGGTCCACCTTCGACGGGTCCTTGCCGGAGAAGGCGCCGCCACCGTGCCGGGCCATCCCACCGTAGGTGTCGACGATGATCTTGCGGCCGGTGAGGCCGGCGTCGCCCATCGGCCCGCCGATGACGAACCGCCCGGTCGGGTTGATGTAGAGCTTGTGCCCGTCGGCGGGCACGCTGTCCCGGAACTGCTCCAGGACGGGCTCGATGACGTGCTTGCGGATGTCGGGGGTCAGCGTCTGCTCGAGATCGATGTCGTCGGCGTGCTGGGTGGAGAGCACCACGGCGTCGATGCGGACCGGCCGGTTCTCCTCGTCGTACTCGATGGTGACCTGAGTCTTGCCGTCGGGCCGCAGGTAGGGCAGCGTGCCGTCCTTGCGCACCGCGGAGAGCCGCTCGGAGAGCGTCTGCGCGATCTTGATCGGCAGCGGGAACAGCTCGGGGGTGTCGTCGCAGGCGTAGCCGAACATCAGCCCCTGGTCCCCGGCGCCCTGCCGGTCGAGGTCGTCGACCGAGGACTCGACGCGGTCCTCGTAGGCGTCGTCGACTCCCTGCGCGATGTCGGGAGACTGCGCGCCGATCGCGACCTGGACACCGCAGGAGTTGCCGTCGAAGCCCTTCTCGGAGCTGTCGTAGCCGATCTCCAGGACCTTCTCCCGCACCAACTGGGCCACCGGGGCGTAGGCCTCGGTGGTGACCTCGCCGGCCACCACCACCAGCCCGGTGGTGAGCAGCGTCTCGACCGCGACCCGGCTCTTCGGGTCGTGCGCCAGCAGGTAGTCGAGCACCGTGTCGCTGATCTGGTCGGCGATCTTGTCCGGGTGCCCCTCGGTCACCGACTCGGAGGTGAATAGACGTCCGGTCACGTTCGATCTCTCCCGTTCACTGCCGATCCTGTCCTCGACACCCTAGCCGCCGGCTCCCACCGCCCCACCCGGGGCGTCTCAGATCTCAACGCGGCGCGTCGGCCAGCCGGACGGCCACCTGGTCCCAGATGACCTCGGCCAGGGCCGCCTTCGATCCCGCCGGTACGGCGACCTGGCCACCGTCGGCGGCCAGGATGACCGCCTCGTTGTCCGGGCTGCCGAAGACCGCGCCACCGCTGACGTCGTTGACCACCAGCAGGTCGCAGCCCTTGCGGGCCAGCTTGGCCCGGCCGAGCTCGAGCACCGACCCGGTCGCGTCACCGGTCTCGGCGGCGAAGCCGACCACCACCGAACCGGTCCGGCCCCGTCGTTGGCTGATCTCGGCGAGGATGTCCGGGTTCTGCACCAGCTCGATGCTCGGGGCCGAGCCGTCCGCGGCCTTCTTGATCTTGGCCTCGCTCACCGCGGTCGGCCGGAAGTCCGCCGGAGCCGCGGCCATCACGACCGCGTCCGCGTCGGCGGCCGCGGCGAGCACCGCCTCCCGGAGCTCTCGGGTGGTCTCCACCCGCACCACTCGCGCGCCGGCCGGATCGGCCAGGGCGACGTTGGCGGCGATCACGGTCACCCGTGCCCCTCGCGCGGCGGCGGCACGAGCCAGGGCGTAGCCCTGCAGACCCGAGGAGCGGTTGCCCAGGAACCGCACCGGGTCCAGGTACTCCCGGGTGCCGCCGGCGGAGACGACGACGTGGCGTCCGGCCAGGTCGTGCGTCGTACCTCCGCCGGCGAGGATGCCGCGGCAGAGCTCGAAGATCTCGACCGGGTCGGGGAACCGGCCCTTGCCGGTGTCCTTGCCGGTCAGCCGTCCCTCGGCCGGCTCGACCACGACCGCGCCGCGCTCGCGCAGGGTGGCGACATTGGCCCGGGTCGCCTGGTGCTCCCACATCTCGGTGTGCATGGCGGGCACGAACACCACCGGACAGCGCGCGGTGAGCAGGGTGTTGGTGAGCAGGTCGTCGGCCAGCCCATGGGCGGCCTTGGCGAGCAGGTCGGCCGTGGCCGGGGCGACCACCACGAGGTCGGCCCCCTGGCCGATGCGCACGTGCGGCACCTCGTGCACGCTCTCCCACACCTCGGTCGCCACCGGCTTGCCGGACAGCGCGCTCCAGGTGGGCGCGCCGACGAACTCCAGCGCGGCGGCGGTCGGCACCACTTGGACGTCGTGTCCGGACTCGGTGAACCGGCGCAGCAGCTCAGCGGCCTTGTAGGCGGCGATGCCGCCGGTCACGCCGAGCACCACCCGAGGAGCCGCGGGCGGAGACGACACGGGCCGCGTCCCTGAGTGGGAAGCGGCCTCGTGCATGTCGGCGGACAGCGCGGATCCTCGCGGGTCGGCGCTACTCGCCGGCGGCGTCGTCGGCCTGCGCCGCGGCGACCGCCGCAGCCTCGGCGGCGAGCTCGGCCGGGTCGATGTCCTCGCAGGTCAGCAGGTCGTCGTTGATCTCGCGCAGCGCGATCGAGAGCGGCTTCTCCTGCACGTGGGTGTCGACCAGCGGACCGACGTACTCCAGCAGGCCCTCGCCGAGCTGGGAGTAGTAGGCGTTGATCTGGCGAGCCCGCTTGGCGCTGTAGAGGACCAGCTTGTACTTGCTGTCGGTCTTGGCCAGGAGGTCGTCGATCGACGGATTGGTCACGCCCTGGGCGTCGATTTCGGGGGCAGCCACGTATCAGGCCTCACTGCTCGGGAGTCGGGTGTGTCGGGTTCGAGGTGCCGAACCTCATCAACTCTACCAACTGGGCCGCAGCCTGATGAACTTCGCGATTGACGATGGTGACATCGAACTCCGCCTCGGCGGCGAGCTCGACCCGGGCGGTCGCCAGCCGGCGCTCGCGTTCGGCCTCGGACTCGGTGCCCCGGCCCACGAGTCGTCGTACCAGCTCCTCCCAGGAAGGCGGGGCGAGGAAGACGAACAACGCCGTCGGCATGGTACGGCGAACCTGGCGCGCGCCCTGCAGGTCGATCTCGAGCAGCGCCGGGCGTCCCGCCGCGAGCGCCTCCTCGACCGGCTTGCGCGGGGTGCCGTAGCGGGCGACCTGGTGCACCGTCGCCCACTCCAGCAGTTCCTCGCGGGCGATCATGGCGTCGAACTCCTCCTCGGAGACGAACCAGTACTGCACGCCGTCGCGCTCACCCGGACGGGGCTTGCGCGTGGTCGCCGAGACTGACAGGAATACCTCCGGGTGATCGGTGCGCACCGCCGCCGAGACCGTCCCCTTGCCGACGGCCGTCGGTCCGGCGAGCACCGTCAGCCGCGGCTGGTCCGACTCCGCTGCCCGATGCGGCCGATCCGGCGCGGGCGCGCTCACTTGCCGCCGAACTCCTCGGCCAACGCGGCGATCTGCTTGGCGCCCAGGCCACGCACCCGACGGCTCTCGGCGATGCCGAGGCGGTCCATCAGCTGCCGGGCCCGGATCTTGCCGAGGCCGGGCATCGACTGGAGCAGGTCGACGACCCTCATCTTGGCGACGACCTCGTTGGTCTGGCCCTCCTCGATCACCTCGACCAGCGTCGCGCCGGACGTCTTGAGCCGGTTCTTCACCTCTGCCCGCTCCCGACGGGAGGCTGCGGCCTTCTCCAACGCCGCCTGTCGCTGTTCCGGAGTGAGCGGAGGGAGTGCCACGAAGAAGCCCTTTCGAGTCGTTTCAGGAAGCGCGGCGACCAGGTCGGGCGCACCCGCGTCAATCTAGTCACTCGCCGACACGGCGGCAATCGCACCCCCGACCCGAGCGCCGTTCCTCGCCCTTGAACTGTGCCGAGGCGAGGGGCATAGTGTGACTTGCGGCTCACTTGGCACTCGGTGCCAGATAGCCGGGTTCGCCCGCAACCGCGGCCGACGAGGGTCTCGGACGATGATGTCTGGAGGACGGATGAGGCAAGACAAGACACGGGCCGCGGTGCTGCGGGAGCAGCCGGGCAAGTGGTCGGTGGAGGAGGTCGATCTGGACGACCCCGGTCCGACCGAGGTCCTGGTGGAGATGGTCGCCTCCGGGCTGTGCCACTCCGACGACCACGCCACCACCGGCGACATGCCCACCGCGCTGCCGATCGTCGGCGGCCACGAGGGCTCCGGGATCGTCCGATCGGTCGGCTCGCAGGTGCACGGCCTGGCCGAGGGCGACCACGTGATCACCTCCTTCATCCCCGGCTGTGGGGTGTGCAAGTACTGCGCGCGCGGTCAGGGGAACCTGTGCAACAGCGGCGCCACCATCCTGGAGGGCACCCAGCCCTCGGGCGGCATGAAGATGCACAAGAACGGCGAGGACATCCGCGCGATGGGCGCCCTCGGCACCTTCGCCACCTGGCAGGTCTACGACCAGATCTCGCTGGTCAGGATCGACCCGTCCATCCCGCTCGACGTCGCCTGCCTGGTCGCCTGCGGTGTCCAGACCGGCTACGGCTCGGCCGTCAACGGGGCCGACGTACGTCCCGGCGACGTGGTGATCGTGATGGGGTGCGGTGGTGTCGGGATGAACGCCGTCCAGGGCGCCGCCGCCGCTGGTGCGGCGCATGTGATAGCCGTGGACCCACAGCCGTTCAAGCGGGAGCAGGCGCCGAGCTTCGGCGCCACCGAGGTCTTCGCCGACATCGCCGAGGCCGACGCGTTCGCCAAGTCGATCACCAACGGCCAGGGTGCCGACTCCGCGGTGGTGACCATCGGCGTGGTCACCAACGAGCACATCGGCCAGGCCTTCGACGCGATCGCCAAGGCCGGCACGGTGGTCGTCACCGGCATCAGCCGGGTGGACGAGGGCGGCGTGATCCCGGGCTACAACGCCTTCTCGGCGGCCATGCTGCAGAAGCGGATCCAGGGTGCGCTCTACGGCATGGACGCACCGCGCAACGCGATGCCGCGGCTGCTCGAGCAGTACACCGCGGGCAAGCTCAAGCTCGACGAGCTGATCACCACCCGCTACTCGCTCGACGACATCAACACCGGGTACGCCGACATGCACGCCGGCCGGAACATCCGCGGCGTCATCGACTACTCGCTCTGAGTGATTCGGGCGGACGGTTTCACCGGTTCACCGGTTGTTCTGCCACTTCTCGGGGGTTGCAACCCTCGAGAAGTGGCAGTTTCGCCGGTGAACCGGTGAAACCTGTGAAAGGAGTGGCACCCACTCACAGCGTGAGAGAGGTGTGGCAGACGTCCCGGGCCTGCTGCTGGACGTTCACCGCGGCCTCCTGCACCGCGGTGGTGCTCACCTTGTCGGCCGCCTTGAGGATCGACCGACGGTCGGCCGCGGACGTGCCCGCCGGCGGCTTGCCGTCGACGTAGTCCGATGCCTTGACCCCCGCCGCGTCGAGCGCCGTCTGCAGCCCGTTGAGCGCGTCGACGAGGGTGCGCCAGTCATCGGCGATGTCGCTCGGCGCCTTCTCCTCCAGCGCGGTGAAGATCGGCAGGGCCGCCAGCAGTGCGGCCGCGTCGCCGCCGGCGAGGGTGTCGGTCAGCTTGCTCTGCTGGTCGGAGACCTCCGAGCAGTACGACGAGGTGCCGCCCGACCCGCAGGCGACCAGCGCCGGAGCCAGCACCAACGCCGTTGCGGCGACGGCGATCCGGGAGAGCCACATGGCGTGCGAGCCTAGTCCGGGGATGGACCCCGGCTAACGGCCCGGGGTGCCGAGCTCGTCGCGCAGCCGCAGCGCCTCGTCCCGCAGCGCGGTCGCCGACGGGCCGACCCGCAGCAGGCCTCGGCTGGTGCTCGCCACCACCTGCCGCGCCGCCGGCCCGAAGATCCGGCCGATGTCCGCGGCGGTGCCGCCCTGGACGCCGTACCCGGGCGCGAGGATCGGGCCGTTGAAGCAGAAGTCGACGCGTTCGGCGCCGACCATCGGGTTCACGGTCGCCCCCACCACCGCGCCGTAGGAGCCCAGCGGCTCGTCGTCGGCGTTGAGTCGGCGCAGGTGGTCGAGCATCAGCTCGCCGACGCTGCCCGCGCCCGGGTCGGCGGGCCGCGCGTGCTGGACCTCGGGCGCCTCCTTGTTGGAGGTCAGCGCGAGCACGAACAAGCCGGCGTCGTGCCGGCCCGCGGTCTCCACGAACGGCTGCACCGAGCCGAACCCAAGATAGGGACTCACCGTCACCGCATCGCAGGCCAGCGGGCTGGCGGGGTCGAGGTAGGCGTCGGCGTAGGCCTGGCTGGTCGAGCCGATGTCGCCGCGCTTGACGTCGAGCAGCACCAGCGCGCCGGCCTGGCGGCAGGTGGCGATGACCCGCTCGAGGACGGCGATCCCGCGGGACCCGAACCGCTCGTAGAAGGCCGACTGCGGCTTGACCACGGGCACGTACGGCGCCAGCGCCTCGGCCGCACCGAGGGCGAACCGTTCCAGCCCGTCGACGGTGTCCGGCAGGCCCCATTCGGCCAGCAGCGAGGAGTGCGGGTCGATGCCGGCGCAGAGCTGGCCGCGCTCGGCCAGTGCCTCCACGTAGCGTGTCCCGAAGCTGCTCATCGCTCCCCCTCGCCGGCCACACCAGCCAGGCCCGAGGCGATCCGTCTGGGCCATCCGGGGCCCTCGTAGATGAAGGCGGAGTAGCCCTGGATCAGGTCCGCTCCGGCCTCGAGCCGCTCGACCGCGTCCTCGGTGCTGGTGATGCCACCGACGCCGATCAGGGTGAGCCGGTCGGCCACCCTGCCGCGGAGCAGTCGGAGCACGTCGAGGGCCCGGGCGCGCAGCGGCGCCCCCGACAGCCCGCCGGCGCCGATCTCGGCGACATCGCGCGGATGTGCGCGCAGCCCGTCGCGGGCCACGGTGGTGTTGGTCGCGATCAGCCCCTGCACCTCCTCGCCCAGGCCGAGCGCCAGGTCCGCGACCGCGACCACGTCCTGGTCGGCGAGGTCCGGCGCGATCTTGACCAACAGCGGCACCCGCTCGGCCGGCCTGACGTCGTCGGCCTCCCGCCGGACCCGGCGCAGCAGCGGCTCGAGCCGCTCGACCGCCTGCAGCGAGCGCAGGCCGGGGGTGTTCGGGCTGGAGACGTTGACCACCAGGTAGTCGGCGTACGGCGCCAGCAGACGGGTGGAGAAGGCGTAGTCGGCCTCGACCGCCGCCTGGTCGTCGTCGGGCACGACCTTGGTCTTGCCGATGTTGATGCCGAGCACCGGGCCGCGCCGACCGGACCTGGCCCGCAACCGCCGCGCCACCGCCTCGGCACCGTCGTTGTTGAAGCCCATCCGGTTCACGATCGCCCGGTCGCTGGGCAGCCGGAAGAGCCGCGGCTGCGGGTTGCCGGGCTGCGGCCGCGCGGTGACCGTGCCGACCTCGACGTGGCCGAACCCGAGCCCGCCCAGCGCCTCGATGCCGACGGCGTCCTTGTCGAAGCCGGCGGCGAGCCCGAGCGCGTTCGGGAAGCGCAGCCCCATCGCGGTCACCGGCGTCCCCGGGAACCGGCGGCGGGAGAGCACCGGTCCGGCGGCCCGGATCGCGGCGAAGGCCCGCCGGTGCGCCAGCTCGGGGTCCATCCGGACCAGGAACTGGTCGAACGCGCGCCGGTAGATCACCGTCCCACCGGCTCGGCGTGAGCCGCCCCGGCCTCCCGGGCCCAGTCCTGCAGGCTGCGCACCTCGATGTCGCCGCGCCGCAGCGCCTCGATGCCCTGGACCGCGGCGCCCAACCCCTGCACCGTGGTGAGGCAGGCGATGTTGGCCATCACCGCCGCGGTGCGGATCTCGTAGCCGTCCACCCGCGCGCTCCTACCCGAGGCGGAGCCGTTCGGGGTGTTGATCACCAGGTCGAACTCGCCGTCCAGGATCATCTGCACGGTCGTCTTCTCCCCCTCCGGGCCGGTGCCCTCGGAGTGCTTGCGCACCACCGTGGCGACCACACCGTTGCGGCGCAGCACCTCCGCGGTGCCCTCGGTGGCGCAGATCTCGAAGCCGTAGTCGGCGAGCACCTTGATCGGGAAGATCATCGAGCGCTTGTCCCGGTTCGCCATCGAGACGAACAGTCGGCCGGAGGCGGGCAGCGGCCCGAAGGCGCCGGCCTGCGACTTGGCGAAGGCCCGACCGAAGTCGGCGTCCAGCCCCATCACCTCGCCGGTCGACTTCATCTCCGGGCCGAGCACGGTGTCGACCTGAGCGCCGTCGGGGGTGCGGAACCGGTTGAACGGCATCACCGCCTCCTTGACCGCGATCGGCTGGGTCGGCGGCAGGCTGCCGCCGTCGCCGGTCGCCGGCAGCGCTCCGGCCGCCCGCAGCTGCGCGATCGACTCGCCCAGCATCAGCCGGGCGGCCGCCTTGGCCAACGGGGTGCCGGTCGCCTTGGAGACGAACGGCACCGTCCGGGAGGCCCGTGGGTTGGCCTCCAGGACGTAGAGGACGTCGGCGCCGAGGGCGAACTGGATGTTGATCAGTCCGCGTACGCCGACCCCGGCGGCGATGGCCTCGGTGGCCGCCCGGATGCGCTCGATCTCGGCCTGGCCCAGCGTGATCGGCGGCAGCGCGCACGAGGAGTCCCCGGAGTGGACGCCGGCCTCCTCGATGTGCTCCATCACACCACCGAGGAAGAGCTCGCTGCCGTCGTAGAGGGCGTCGACGTCGATCTCGACGGCGTCGTCGACGAACTTGTCCACCAGCACCGGACGGTCCGGGGAGACCTCGGTGGCGGCGGCGATGTAGGAGCGCAGCGCGTCGTCGTCGTACACGATCTGCATGCCGCGTCCGCCCAGCACGTAGGAGGGCCGGACCAGGACCGGATAGCCGATCTCTCCGGCGATCTCGCGTGCCTCGGTGAAGGTGGTGGCCATGCCGTGCTTCGGCGCCACCAGCCCGGCCTCGGCCAGCACGTGGCCGAAGGCACCGCGCTCCTCGGCCAGGTTGATCGCCTCCGGGCTGGTGCCGACGATCGGCACGCCGTTGTCCTTCAGTGCCTG
The DNA here is from genome assembly GCF_047606145.1 of Nocardioides sp. Taxonomy (GTDB): domain Bacteria; phylum Actinomycetota; class Actinomycetes; order Propionibacteriales; family Nocardioidaceae; genus Nocardioides. The sequence goes on from NZ_JASGET010000157.1 coordinate 32,248, forward strand.
GGCGAGGCCGAGCGGGGTCTGGCCGCCGAGCGAGGCGATCACGCCCACCACCGGTCCGGCCTGCTGCTCGGCGTGCACGATCTCGAGCACGTCCTCGAGGGTGAGCGGCTCGAAGTAGAGCCGGTCGGAGGTGTCGTAGTCGGTCGAGACCGTCTCCGGGTTGCAGTTGACCATGATGGTCTCGTAGCCGGCGCCGCCCCGGGCGGCGCTCAGCGCGAGCGAGGCGTGCACGCAGGAGTAGTCGAACTCGATGCCCTGACCGATCCGGTTCGGCCCGGAGCCGAGGATGATCACCGCCGGCCGCTCCCGGGGCTCGACCTCGGTCTCCTCGTCGTAGGAGGAGTAGTGGTACGGCGTCCGGGCGGCGAACTCGGCGGCGCAGGTGTCGACCGTCTTGTAGACCGGCCGGATGCCGAGGGCGTGCCGTACGCCGCGGACCACGTCGGCGCTCATCCCGCGCATCTTGCCGATCTGCACGTCGGAGAAGCCGTGCCGCTTGGCGGTGCGCAGCAGCTCCGGGGTGAGCTCGTCGGCGCCGATGATCTCCTGGGCCAGCTCGTTGATCAGCATCAGCTGGTCGACGAACCAGGGGTCGATCCGGGTGGCCTCGAAGACCTCGGTGGCGGTGGCGCCGGCGCGGATCGCGTCCATCACGATCTTGAGCCGGCCGTCGGTCGGGATCCCGGCGCGCTCGAGGAGGGCGGCCTTGTCCAGCTCGACGACCTCCTGGGTCCAGTCGAAGACCGCGTCGGCCTTCTCCAGGCTGCGCAGCGCCTTCTGCAGTGCCTCGGTGAAGTTGCGGCCGATCGCCATCGCCTCGCCGACCGCCTTCATGTGGGTGGTCAGGACCGGGTCGGCACCCGGGAACTTCTCGAACGCGAACCGCGGCACCTTGACCACCACGTAGTCCAGCGTCGGCTCGAAGGAGGCCGGGGTGCTGTTCCCGTCGGGACGGGTGGTGATGTCGTTCGGGATCTCGTCCAGGGTGTAGCCGATGGCGACCTTGGCGGCGATCTTCGCGATCGGGAAGCCGGTCGCCTTCGAGGCCAGCGCGCTGGACCGGGAGACCCGGGGGTTCATCTCGATCACGATCAGCCGGCCGTCGGCCGGGTTGACGGCGTACTGGATGTTGCAGCCGCCGGTGTCCACCCCGACGGCCCGGATGATCCCGATCGCCAGGTCGCGCATCTTCTGGTACTCACGGTCGGTGAGCGTCATCGCCGGGGCGACGGTGATCGAGTCCCCGGTGTGCACGCCCATCGGGTCGAGGTTCTCGATGGAGCAGACGATGACGGTGTTGTCCGCCTCGTCCCGCATCACCTCGAGCTCGTACTCCTTCCAGCCGAGGATGGACTCCTCCAGGAGCACCTCGGTGGTCGGGGAGGCGGCGAGCCCGGCGCCGCCGATGCGGCGCAGGTCGGCCTCGTCGTAGGCCATCCCGGAGCCGGCCCCGCCCATGGTGAAGGAGGGACGTACGACGACCGGATAGCCCAGCTCCGCCGCGCCGGCGAGCAGGTCGTCCATCGAGTGGCAGATGACCGACCTGGCGGACTCGCCGCCGAGCTCGGCGACGATCTTCTTGAACTGCTCGCGGTTCTCCCCGCGGTCGATCGCCTCGATGCTGGCGCCGATCAGCTCCACGCCGTAGGAGGCCAGCACGCCGCGCTCGGCGAGCGCGACCGCACAGTTCAGCGCGGTCTGGCCGCCCAGCGTAGCCAGCAGCGCGTCGGGGCGCTCCTTGGCGATCACCTTCTCCACGAACTCCGGCGTGATCGGCTCGACGTAGGTGGCATCGGCGAACTCCGGGTCGGTCATGATCGTGGCCGGGTTGGAGTTGACCAGGACGACTCGCAGGCCCTCCTCCTTGAGCACCCGGCAGGCCTGGGTGCCGGAGTAGTCGAACTCGCAGGCCTGGCCGATGACGATCGGGCCGGAGCCGATCACCAGGACCGAGGAGATGTCCGCACGCTTCGGCATCAGTTCGCCTCCATCAGGTCGCAGAAGCGGTCGAAGAGGTACGCCGCATCGTGCGGCCCGCCGGCCGCCTCCGGGTGGTACTGCACCGAGAACGCCTTGAGTCTGCCGGGTTCGCCGGTCGATCCGGTCGAGACCCGCAGCTCGAGACCCTCCACGCAGTCGTCGTTGAGGTTGACGTGGCTGACCACCACCTCGCCGTACGGCGTGGCGGTGGCGGTGTCGGTCGGGGCGTCGACGGCGAAGCCGTGGTTGTGCGCGGTGACCTCGACCTTCCCGGTAGTGCGATCCAGCACCGGCTGGTTGAGGCCGCGGTGCCCGTACTTGAGCTTGTAGGTGCCCAGGCCCAGCGCGCGGCCGAAGAGCTGGTTGCCGAAGCAGATGCCGAAGTACGGCAGGTCACGCTCCAGCGCGGCCCGCAGCAACTCGATCTGGCCGGTGGTGGCGGCCGGGTCGCCCGGACCGTTGGAGAAGAACAGCCCGTCGGGGCCGTCGGTGCCGACGGCGAGGACGTCGTCGATGGTCGCGGTCGCGGGCAGCACGTGCACCTCGATGCCGCGCTCGCTCATCATCCGCGGGGTGTTGTCCTTGATCCCGAGGTCGAGCGCCGCGACGGTGAACCGCTTCTTCCCGACCGGCGCGACCACGTAGGCCTCCTCGGTGGAGACCTCCGCGGAGAGGTTCGCCCCGGTCATCTCCCCGGACTCGCGGACCCGGGCGAGCAGTCGGTCCGGGTCGGTCTCGCGGGTGGAGATGCCGACCCGCATCGCACCGGCCTCACGCAGGTGGCGGGTCAGCGCGCGGGTGTCCACGCCGGAGATGCCGACCACGCCCTGGGCGGCGAGCTCGTCGTCCAGGGTGCGCCGGCTGCGCCAGTTGCTCGGCACCCGGGCGGGGTCGCGCACGACGTACCCCGCGACCCAGATCCGGCGCGACTCGGGATCCTCGTCGTTCATGCCGGTGTTGCCGACGTGCGGCGCGGTCATCACCACCACCTGCCGGTGGTAGCTCGGGTCGGTCAGCGTCTCCTGATAGCCGGTCATGCCGGTCGCGAAGACCGCCTCGCCGAAGGTCTCGCCCTCGGCGCCGAAGGATCGGCCGCGGAACGACCGCCCGTCTTCGAGAACCAACAGTGCGGGTGTGGTGGCACGACTGTGCACCCAGGCCTCCTTCTCCGCCTCACGGGACGGTGCTTAAAGGATGTTCCGGTCGGAGCCGACGCTACCAGCCGGTGTCCGCTCCCCCGGCATCCGCGCGAGATGTCGGCCGGGACCGGCCGGACTGGCCGGGACACCGGGGCGCGGACGCCGTACGCCGTCGCGCTCAGCCGAGCTCGACCGCGGGGCCCTGCCAGCGGTCCCGGAGCCAACGATCGTGGCTGGCGACGACGACGGTGCCGGCCGCGGCGCCGATGGCCTCCTCCAGCTCTCCGGCCAGCCGCAGCGAGAGGTGGTTGGTCGGCTCGTCCAGGAGCAGCAGGTCCGGACCGGTGGCGACCACCGTCGCCAACGCGACCCGGCGGCGCTGTCCGACCGAGAGCGCTCCGATCGGCCGGGTCAGGTCATGCGGCCGCACCAGGCCGAGGCTGCGCAACGGGCGCCGTTCGGCCAGCTCGTCGCCGACCGCCGCTCGGTAGACACCCTCGGTGCGTTGGCTCGGATCGGGGAAGCTCGGATCCTGGGTCAGCTCGGCGATCCTCCGTGCGCGGACCTGGACGATCCCGCGGTACGCCGGGATCCGGCCGGCGAGCACGCCCAGCAGCGTCGACTTGCCGGCCCCGTTGGCCCCGGTGACCAGCAGGTGCTCGCCGGCGGCGACGTCGAGCTCGTCCAGCCGAAGCCGACCGGGCACCACCAGGTCGCGGACGGTCACCGCTCGGCCATGGGGCTGGGCCGATCCGGTGAGAGCCGCCTCCAGCCGCAACGGGGGTCGCGGCTTGCGGACCTGGGTCCGCTCGGCCTGCGCCAGCCGGCGCTGCGCGTCTCGCTTGCGACGTGCGAGCGTGCGCTCGACGTTCGCCCCCTTGAAGGCATGGATGAACCTGTCGTTGTCGCGTGGCCCGCGTCCGGGTGCGATCGCGTCGGTGCCGATCCGGGCCGAGGCGCGCAACCGCTCGAGCTCCTCCTGCTGCTGGAGATAGGTCTGCTCCCAGCGTTCCCGGCCCGCGCGCTGCGACCGCTCGTAGGCAGACCAGCCACCGCCGAAGACCCGGCCGCCGCGACCGTCGGTGCCGAACTCGGTCGGATCCAGGTCGACCAGCTCGGTCACCGCCTCGTCCAGGAACGTCCGGTCGTGGCTGGCCACCAGCACCACGCCGGGCAGGTCTCGCAGGAACCCGCCGAGCACGTCGACCGCCTCGTCGTCGAGATGGTTGGTCGGCTCGTCGAGCAGCAGCGCGTCGGGACGACGGGTGATGGCCGTCGCGAGTGCGAGCCGGGTGCGCTGCCCGCCGGAGAGGGAGCCGACCGGCCGGGCGGGATCGAGCGCGCCCAGGCCGAGGCGGTCCGCCGCCAGCAGCGCCCGCCGGTCGGCATCCCAGGCGTCGTGGGC
>NZ_JASGET010000158.1:0-6610 GCF_047606145.1 Nocardioides sp.
AAAAGCCAGAATCCACTGCCAAAACAAAACCATCAACCCCAACCCACCCCAAAAGGCAAGCCAGAACCGACAGGACAAACTAATTCATCGACTATAACACACTGTTGAGTTCTCAAGAATCACACACACCGCCGGTCGGAGCTTTCGCTCGTCCCGTTAGGTTCTACCTCGCAACCGTATCAGGCGATTTCGGTGCCTTGCAATTCGGCGTTCCCGCCTCCTCGCGCCCCGAAGAGCCACCCTTTTCGGCTGTTCAAACTTTAGCGGATCGGTCCGCTCCGTCAAATTCGGAGCCGGTGATCCTCACCCGCGTCAGCAGGTCGGATCGGGCGCTCGACAAACTGCCGAGTGCGACCGGTCCGGTCCGATGCTACGAAGGTGGCCGACCTGGGGCCGGGAGCCCGTCCCGATGGGCTTGCTCCCCGCCGCTCCCTGGCGACCCGGAGAACAGTACGGCATCTGCGGCGCGCCGCCAAATCGGGGCCTCATCGGCGTGGCGCGGACCGAACGACCCCTCGTACGCCGGCCCTACCGCCGGCCGAAGCGGCGCTCGGCGGTACCGCTTCGACCCGCGCGTGTGGACGCGTCTTGCCAGGTCAGGCGAGGTGTACGCCGGCGAACCGCTTCTTCCCTCGACGCAGCACGAGCCACTCGCCGGCCAACACGTCGCCGTCGGTCACCACCGCCTCCGGGTCCTCGACCCGGACGTTGTTGAGGTAGGCGCCCCCCTCACCGATCGTGCGGCGTGCCTCACTCCGACTGCTCGCGAGACCACTGTCCACCAACAGGTCGACCACCGCCGGCAGTCCACCGGCGCGCCGTACCTCGACCACGCCGGCCTCCCGCAGCGCCGCCGTCAGGGTCGCGCTGCTCAGTCTGTCCAGGTCGGCGCCGCCGAAGAGCGCGGCCGCCGCCTGTCTGGCCTGCTCGGTCTCCGCCGCGCCGTGCACCAGCGTGGTCATGTGGTCGGCGAGGGCCTTCTGCGCCGCGCGGAGGAACGGCTTCTCCGTCGTCTGGTGCTCGAGCTCCTCGATCTCCTCGCGATCGAGGAAGGTGAAGACCCGCAGCATCTCCCCCACCTTGGCGTCCTCGACGTTGAGCCAGAACTGGTGGAAGGCGTAGGGCGCCATCATCTCCGGGTCGAGCCAGAGCGCGCCGCCCTCGGTCTTGCCGTACTTCGTGCCGTCGGCCTTGGTGACCAGCGGCGTGGTGAAGGCGTGCACCGTCTCGCCGGTGACGCGTCGGATCAGCTCGACCCCACCGGTGATGTTGCCCCACTGGTCGGAGCCGCCGTGCTGAAGGCTGACGCCGTGCTCGCGGTGCAGGTTGAGGTAGTCCATCGACTGCAGCAGCACGTAGCTGAACTCGGTGTAGGAGATGCCGCTGTCCAGCCGCTTGCGGACGGTGTCGCGTGCCAACATCCGGTTGACCGGGAAGTGCTTGCCGACGTCGCGCAGGAAGTCGATCACCGTCACCGACGAGGTCCAGTCGTAGTTGTTGACCATCGTCGCCGCGTTCTCGCCGGCGAAGTCGAGGTACGGCTCGATCTGGCGGCGTACCCGCGCCACCCAGTCCTGGACGACCTCGGCGGAGTTGAGCGTGCGCTCGCCGGAGTCGCGTGGGTCGCCGATCATCCCGGTCGCACCGCCGACCAGCACGTACGGCGTGTGTCCGGCGCGCTGCAGACGCATCGCGGTGACGATCTGCAGCAGGTTGCCCATGTGCAGGCTGGGCGCGGTGGGGTCGAAGCCGATATAGAACCGCACGCTCCCCGCCGACAGCGCGCCGCGCAACGCGTCGCGGTCCGTCGAGTCGGCGATGAGACCGCGCCACTCGAGATCGTCGAGGAGGGTGGGATCGATGGGCACAGCAGGCCTTTCCGTGTCTGTCGGATGTGTCGGATCGTGCGGCCGAGCGGATCGCCCGGCACGTGCGCCTCCCCAAGCCTGCCGTATCGACGGCTGCACGGCCCACTCGATTCCCCGACCCGGCCGCGCCGACCCACCTCCGCCACCGCTGCCTCGCTCGAGGTTCGGCACGCCTGGCCCGAGCAACTACTCTCGTCGGGACGGGGAGGACGAGGTTGATCGCAGGCAGGTACACCCTTGACCGGGTGCTCGGACACGGTGGCATGGGAGCGGTCTGGCTGGGCACGGACGCGGTGCTCGGTCGATCGGTCGCGCTCAAGCAGCTCAGCGCGAGCGAGTCGGGCGGCGCCGCGCTGGCCCGTGCTCAGCGCGAGGCCCGACTGGCGGCGCGGCTGAGCCATCCGCATGTGGTCGCCGTCTTCGACATCGCCCAGGAGGGTGACCGGCCGTGGCTGGTGATGGAGTACGTCGAAGGCTCGACCCTCACCACCCTGGTGGCCGAGAAGGGGCCACTCTCCCCCGACCTCGCCGCCGACCTGATCCGCCAGATCGCCGAGGGGCTGGCCGCCGCGCACACGGCCGGGATCGTGCATCGCGATGTCAAGCCGTCCAACATCCTGGTCACCCCCGAGGGGCACGCCAAGCTCACCGACTTCGGGATCGCCCGTGGCAGTGACGGCGACGCCACCCTCACCCAGACCGGCATCGTCACCGGTTCCCCCGCCTACCTGGCACCCGAGGTCGCGGCCGGTGGCCGGTCGACCCCGGCGAGCGACGTCTGGTCGCTCGGCGCCACGCTGTTCCACTCGCTGACCGGCCAGGCGCCGTACGACGTCGGGGAGAACGTGCTCGGTGCGCTGTACCGGATCGTGCACGAGGAGCCCCCGCGCACGGACCGTGGCGGTTGGCTGTCCCCGTTGCTGGCGCACACGATGGTGCGCGATCCGTCGCAGCGCTGGAACATCGCACAGGTGCTCGCCTTCCTCTCCGGCGAGCCGGTCGGCGGCGGCACCCAGGAGCTGCAGCCGGTGACCCACCACCGCACACCACGCGCGTCCGAGTCGACGCCCGGGTCGAGCGGAGGGAGCCCGGCGGCCGGTCCGGCCGCGGTTCGTCGCGGCCGCGGGGGGCGACGACGCTTCCCCATCGCACTCGCCGCCGCAACCGCGATTGCCGCGGTGCTCGTCGCGCTGGTCGTCGTACTCCTGCTCACCCGGGGCGGCGACGGCACCGCCACCGACGACGGCGCCTCGCCGTCGGCGACGGACTCGTCGACCAGCAGCACCTCGACCGAGCCCACCGCCGCCGGCGTACGACAGTTCGTGCGGAGCTACCTGACGACCGCCGCCTCGGACCCGGCCGCCGGCTATGCGATGTTGACCGATTCGTACGCCGCCGCCAGCGGCGGCCTGAGCGGATACACCAACTTCTGGGGCCACGTGACCCGGATCGACGAGGTCACCGAGATCAAGCCACAGCTCGGCAGCGACCTCAGCGTCTCCTATCACTACAGCTACACCACCGACGACGGCCGTCGGACCACCGAGGACATCGAGCTCTCGCTCGTCTACCGCAACGGGAACTACCTGATCTCCGGCGGCCGCTCGCTGTGACGCGGCCGCTCCCGGCGACATCGGCGGTCCGCCGGCCGACCGCCGAGGCGGAGGACTACGATCAGGCCCGTGGCCGCATTCTTGATGGGACTCTTCGCCATTCAGCTCCTGCTGCTCCTCTATCAGTTCACCTTCCTGGCTGACGCCGGCCACGCCGACCGACTGGCGCCGGCCACCCGGATACCGGGCGGCATGGTGCTCGGCCAGCTGACCACCTCTGTCCTCGGCATGGCGCTCTGGCTGGGGTACCGGGTCTACGGCGACGAGGCATGGGCCTGGTGTGCGCTGGCCACGACGGCCATCACCGCGGTGATCGGGCTGTCCATGGACCGCCGTACCCGAGGCGCGAGCCCGGTGATCAACGGCGAGCTGACCGCCGAGAGCCGCATCCCGGACATCGCCCAGGGGCTGCTCGTCGTGGTCACCCTGGCGCTCTTCGTACTGGTGCTGCTCGTCGCCGCCGGCGTCTTCTGAGCCGCATCCGGACACCACGTCGTCGGTGGGCCGTGCGGGGCTTGAACCCGCGACCCAAGGATTATGAGTCCTCTGCTCTCACCAGCTGAGCTAACGGCCCGCCGAGACCCTACCGGTCCGCCCGCCGAAGTGCTCATGGAGGCCGGTTGCCCTCGGGCCGCAGCGGTGCGCACGCCCCATCGGGACACGACGAGTGGCCGCTCGGGGGTCGCTCCACGTCCTCGCGGTGGGGAGAGACCCGGTGGATGCCGGCCGGTGAGCGACCTACTGGCACAATGTTGCTGAAACTAACATTGCCGGACCGTCCCCCGTCTCGAGGAGCATCCGAGGTGAGCCTGACCGAACCCCTGAAGCTGCAGGTCGACGCCCTCCACCGACCGGTGACCGACGTACTGGTGCTGGACCTGGTGGCGGCCGGGGGCGACGACCTCCCGGCCTGGGAGCCGGGCGCCCACCTCGAGCTCGAGGTCGGCGCCGGAGTGATCCGCCACTACTCGCTGTGCGGCGACTCGGTCGATCCCGGCCGCTGGCGGATCGCCGTCCTGCGAGAGCCCGAGGGCCGGGGTGGCTCCCGGCTGCTGCACGAGTCGCTGGAGGTGGGTGCGCCGCTGGTGGTGCACCGGGTGCTGCAGCGCTTCACCATGCCTGCCCGACCCTCGTACGTCTTCCTCGCCGGCGGCATCGGGATCACGCCGATCGCGGCGATGGTGGCGCGAGCGGAGGCGGAGGGCGCCGACTGGAGGCTGTACTACCTGGGCCGGAGCAGGGACCGGATGTACCTCGCCGATGAGCTCGAGCGCCGCTGGCCGGAGCGCGTCGTCGTCCATCCCAGCGAGGAGCGGGGCCGACTGGACCTGACCGCGCTCGTCGGCGCGCTGCCCGACGGCACGTCCCTGGTCTGCTGTGGGCCCGACGGACTGACGCATCAGGCAGGCGCGGCCGCCCGCGCCCGGGGGCTGGACTTCCACCACGAGTCGTTCGGCGCCGATCCGCTCGCCGACAGTCCCGACGACGGCGGCCACCACACCGGCCCGGAGTCGTTCGAGGTGGAGTTGGCCAGCACCGGTGCCGTCGTGCCCGTCGGGGCCGACCAGACCGTGCTGGACGCGGTCGCCGACGCCGGGGCCATCGTGGTCTCCTCGTGCCGGGAAGGCTACTGCGGCACCTGCGAGACCGCCGTCCTGGCGGGTGCCGTCGACCATCGGGACACGGTCCTCACCCCCGAGGAGCAGCAGGACGCCACCGTGATGATGATCTGCGTGTCACGCTCGCTCGGGCCTCGGCTCGTCCTCGACCTGTAGCTCGGCCCAGGTTTCATCGGAACGGAACGCCGCCGTAACTCCGGCTTATCCGTTCGTCGGCATGTTGATTGGGTCAACATATGTTGCCGCCCCATCCTCCCGAAGCGAGATCCCATGGACCTTCTCTCTCGTCGTTCTCTGCTCAAGACGTCATTCGCCGGTGCCGGTGCGATCGGGCTCGGCAGCCTGGCGTCCGCCTGCGGCTCCTCGAACACCTCCACCGCATCCTCGTCCTCCTCGTCCTCCTCGTCGGCGGCCGCTGCCCGCGCCGTCGCCTACCAGCTCTCCTGGACCCACTCGGTCCAGTTCGGTGGCACCTACCTCGCCGTCAAGAACGGCTACTTCAGTGAGCTCGGGCTCGACGTGACCCTCGCTCCCGGCGGCTCGGACGTCGCGGGCGACGCCAACACCGTGAGCGGGAAGGTGCTCATGAACATCTCCGGCGCGGACGGCGTCGCACGCTCGAACCAGGAGGGTGCCGACCTCGTCATCATCGGCCGGCAGTACCAGAAGGCGCCCGCGACGATCCTCTCTCTCGCGGACGCCGCGCTGAAGACCCCCGAGGACCTGGTCGGCAAGAAGATCGGCGTCTCCAGCACCGACACCCCCGCCCTCGACGCCTTCCTCAGCATCAACGACATGAGCAAGGACGACGTCCAGTTCGTCCCCACCCAGTACGACGCCTCGGTGCTCACCGCCGGCCAGGTCGACGCCGTCTACTGCTTCTACATCGACCTGCCGATCGCCCTCCAGGCGCAAGGCATCGAGGGCCATTCGATGCTTCTCAGCGACTTCGGCTACAACCCGATGTCGCAGACCTACACGGTGCTGCGCTCCAGCCTCGAGGACGACGAGAAGCGCCAGGAGATCGTCGACCTGTTCAAGGGTGACGTGATGGGCTGGCAGGCCTTCCACGACAACCCGAAGGCAGCGGCGAAGCTCACCGTCGAGATGCACCCCGACGCCGGGCTGGACCTGAAGACCCAGAAGCTCCAGGCCGCCGCCGAGGTCGATATCATGTACTCCGCCGAGACCGAGGCCAACGGCTTCGGCTGGTACACCGACGACGACATCACCAAGAACCTGAAACTGTTCAAGATCCTCGGCATCAAGGGCTCCGACGAGTCGCTGTGGGACCACTCGATCCTCGACGAGGTCTTCGCCGACGGTCCGACCATCTGAGCCATCTGAGCCATCCGAGCCATCTGAGCCATCCGAGCCATCCGATAGGGCGTCGACCGCCGGGATGCTCGGCCCCACGGCGCCCGATCGGGATGGCGCCACCGCTGCCACGTCGTCGTGGTCTCGGCCCAAGCACACCGAGGCCGGTGCTCCGGGGTCGTCGTGGTCTCGG
>NZ_JASGET010000159.1:0-9384 GCF_047606145.1 Nocardioides sp.
CCCCGGCGCGGGCCCCCCCCCCCCCCCCTCCCCCGCGGGGCGGGGGGGGGGGGCCCCCCCCCCCCCCCCGCCCCGCTCAGCGGAGCACGTCGATCAGCAGGGTCAGGTTGAGCGCCACCACGATCGACGCGCACAACCAGCCCAGCCGCGTGGTGAGCGGTCTGTTCGCATAGCGGCCCATCACCGCGGCGCGGGAGCTGAGCTGCACCAGCGGGACCAACGCGAAGGGCACCCCGAACGACAGCACGATCTGGGAGAGCACCAGCGCGAGGGTCGGGTCGACGTGCAGGCCCAGTACCACCAAGGCGGGTGCCAGCGTCACCGCCCGGCGTACGACGTCCGGGATCCGGCGCCGGAGGAAGCCCTCCATCACCATCTGTCCGGCCAGGGTGCCCACGCTCGAGGCCACCAGCCCGGAGGCGAGCAGCGCGAGTGCGACCAGCAGGGCCGGACCGGCGCCCAGGACCCGGCCCAGGGCTGCATGAGCGCCCTCGATCGTGTCGATGCCGGCTCCGCCGAGCGCGGCAGCGGCCACCAGCAGCATGAGCAGGTTCATCGCCCCGGCCACCGAGAGCGCGAGGACGACATCGGCGCGCTGTGCGCGCAGCAACGTCCGTGGTTCGATCCGGTCGCGTGCCTGGCTGCTGGTCAGCCCACTGTGCAGGTAGATGGCGTGCGGCATCACGGTCGCCCCGAGGATCCCGACCGCGAGCATCAGGCTCGCCGAACCGGCGAGGTGCGGCACGCTCCCGCGGGCCACCATCGCCGGCTCGATCCCGGACATCACCGCACTGAGCGCGAACCCGACCAGGATGACACCGAGCAGCGCCATCACGATCGTCGCGAACCGGCCGCTCCCGTGTCGACGGAAGCCGAGGATGACGAAGGCCACCACGCCGGTGACGATGCCGCCGGCGAGCATCGGCAGGCCGAAGAGCAGCCTCAGCGCCAGCGCCCCGCCCACCACCTCGGCCAGATCGGTCGCCACGCAGACCAGCTCGGCCTGCACCCACAGGCCGACCGCGACCGGACGCGGGTAGCTGTCGCGACACAGCGCGGCCAGACCGGTGCCGGTGGCGATCCCCACCTTCGCCGACAGGTACTGCACCAGCATCGCGATCAGGTTGCTGAGGATCACCACCCAGACCAGCAGGTAGCCGTAGTGCGACCCGGCGGCCATGTTGGTGGCCACGTTGCCCGGGTCGACGTAGGCCACCGCGGTGATGAACGCCGGGCCGAGCAGCGACAGCCCGCGCCGCTGCCGGGGTCGTACGCCGGTGTCGACTCGATCCACGGTCGCATCACCGCGCGTCACGGTCGGACCGGCCGGGTGCGCTCGGCCGGGCCGGTGTGCCAACGAGCGACCCACGCGACCACCGCACGCACGCCCGCATCGGGGTCCTCGGCGAGCAGCTCACGCACCGCCGCCGGCGCCTGTGGATTCGCGGCCACCCACCCGCGCACGAAGGCATCCGGATCCGAGGCCAGGCCGGTCAGCACACCAGGATCGGTCGCGGGGTTACGCGCCACGCACCGACGTACCGACGCCACCGCGTCCCGGGCGAGCAGTTCGAGTACGTCGGGCGGGGCGTGGTGGGCGAGCGCCGCGCTCTCCCGGATCGCGGGAGCCGCCGAGGCCGCGAGCACCCGGACCCGGTGCCGCTTGCCCGCGCTCGCCGGCGGCGAGGCGAACCGGGACAACGGTGCGCCGTCGTCCCCGGCCGAGGACGCCGCCAGCGCGGCGCGCTGAGCGGGAGTCATGAATCCCAGGCACGACATCGCCGGTCACCGCCCTCAGCCCTGACGGGCGTTGACCTCGTAGGAGGTGTTGATCGACTCGAAGAAGTTGACCAGCTGCAGGGTGTCGTTGGCCGCCGCCATCCACTTCGCCGGGTTGGCGACGCCGTAGTGGGCGCCGAAGCCGAGCTCGTCCAGGCGCCGGTCGGCCAGGTACTTCACGTAGGTGTTGATGTAGTCGGCGTTGAGGCCCAGGATGCCGGCCGGCAGCAGGTCGCGGTTGTAGGCCTCCTCCATCTCGACCGCATCCAGGATCATCTGCTTGATCTCGGCGGCGAACTCGCTGGTCGCGATCTCCGGGTTCTCCTCCAGCACGGTCAGCACCAGGTTGATGCCGAACTTGAGGTGGAGCGACTCGTCGCGCACGATCCAGTCGATCAGCGAGCCGAAGTTCCGCAACAGGTTCCGCTGCCGGAAGCTGAGCGCCACCATGAAGCCGGAGTAGAACCAGATCCCCTCCAGGATGACGTTGTAGGCGATCAGGTTGCGGACGAAGTCCTGTTTCCCCTCGGTGGTGGAGATGTCGATCCGCTGCTCGGTCATCCGCTTGATGAACCGGACCTCGAACTCCTCCTTGGCCGCCATCGAACCCACCGTGACATGCGAGGCGTACGCCGCCTCCCGGTCGATCGGGAAGGTCTCCAGCACGTACTCGAAGCTCATGCAGTGGTTGGCCTCCTCCCACATCTGCTTGGCCAGGTAGAGGTGACACTCGGCCGCGTTGACGTAGGGGTAGACCCCGAAGGCGAGCGCCTTGTTGACCAGCAACTCGTTGGGGTTGAAGTAGCTCATCAAGAAGGTCAGCGCCGCCCGCTCGTCGGCGCTCATCTTCTCGAAGTCGGCCAGGTCCTCTCCCAGCTGCACCTCGTTGGGGAACCAGGTGTTGGCCACCGCCTGGTCGTAGAGGTCCATCGCCCACTGGTAGGTGACCGGCTTGAGCAGCAGGCCCTCTTCGATTCCGGTGCCGAGAATCGGCATGTCGTTCTCCTTCTGTCGTCGTCTCTCATCGGACCTCATCGGATCTGTCGAGACCCACCGCCGGGCGCTACTCAACGAGCAGGCACGGTGGACGCGCCCGGCCGCATCCTCGTCGTCTCTCGTCGGTCGAGTAGTCCGGGCGAGCGAGGAACGAGCCGGCCCGGACGTATCGAGACCTCCAACCTCGACCGAGCGCTACTCGACCGGGGAGGTGGACTCGCCTCGGACTACTGGCAGGACTCGCACTGGAGGCGTTCCATCGGGTCGACGGGGCACTGAGCCCCGTCGACCTCGTCCACCTCCTCGACCACCTCGAGCTCCCTGGCACCCTCCGGTGCGGTGACCGGGGCGGCCGCGCCGAAGCCCCGCCGCGGCTGGGGCGAGGCCCCGAAGCCGCGCCGCGCTCCCCCGGCCGGTGCGAGCGAGGCGGCCTTGTTCACCTTCACCGTGCTCTGCTCGGCGGTGTGCCGCGGCATCATGTGCAGGTAGTAGGTGGTCTTGACCCCCATCCGCCAGGCCGCTGCGTAGAGGTCGAGCATCGCCGACACGTTGCGGTCGGCCAGATAGATGTTGCGGCTGATGGCCTGGTCGATCCACTTCTGCGCCCGCGCCGCGACCTCGAGGAACGCATACCCGGAGAGCTGGAAGGAGGTCTTGTAGATCTCGACCAGCTCCGCCGGCACCCCGAGGTCCGGGTTCTCCTCGGCCACCTTCGACAGGTCGCCCTGGTGCCGGAGCAGGTCCTCGCGCACCCGCTCCCACAGCCCCGCGGCGCGCAGGTCGGCGACCAGGTTGCGGTTCACCTCCAGGAACTTGCCGGAGCTGGTGGCCCGGCTGAAGATCTGGCTGAACTGCGGGTCCAGCCCGGGGGTCGTCCCGGCGACCAGGCCGATGGACGCGGTCGGGGCGATGGCCATCAGGGTCGAGTTCCGGATGCCGCCGGCGACCTTGGCCCGGAGCGCATCCCAGTCCAGTCGTTCGGTGCGGTCGACGGCGACCGGGACGCCGCGGTCCTTCTCCAGCAGGTTCAGGGTGTCGACCGGCACCAGGCCCTTGCTCCACTTCGAGCCCGCGAAGTTCGGATACGCGCCACGCTCCCGCGCCAGATCGGCGGAGGCGTCGATGGCGTGCCAGGAGACGAACTCCATGATCTGGTCGATCAGCTCGTAGGCCTCCGTCGACTCATACGAGTAGCCGAACCGCTCGACGATGTCGGTGAAGCCCATCACGCCGAGCCCGAGCGCGCGGTTGAGCTCGTTGGAGTGCTCCGACTCCGGCACCGAGGAGATGGTGATGTCGATGAGGTTGTCCAGCTGCCGTACGGCGAGCCGGGTCGACTCCGCCAGCCGGTCCCAGTCCACCCGCGCCCCGCTTCCACCCGCACCGCGGCGACGGCCCTCCACGTGCCGGGAGAGGTTGATCGAGGCCAGGTTGCAGACCGAGACGTTCTCCCGGTCCTGCGGCAGGCAGATCTCGGTGCACAGGTTGGAGAGGTGGATGGCGCCGGCGTTGTCGTTCAGCGCTCGGGTGTTGATCGTGTCCTTCCAGGTCAGCCACGGATGCGAGGTGGACTGGAGCGAGGTCAGGATCGCCTTGAACTGCTCACGAGCACCGATCTTCTTGTGCCGCAGCCGGCCCGCCTCCGCCAGCTCGACGTACTCGGCGTAGCGGGCGGAGAACGCCTTCCCGGTCAGCTCGACCAGGTCGGGCACCTCGGCCGGGTCGAAGAGGTACCAGGGCTGGTCGCTCTCGACCCGCACCATGAACTCGTCCGAGATCCAGACCGCGGTGTTGGCGGTGCGGGTGCGCCGGTAGGGATCGCCGGAGTTCTGCCTCAGGTCGAGGAACGCCGGGAAGTCCAGATGCCAGTTCTCCATGTAGAAGCACAGCGCGCCGAACTTCTTCCCACCGCGGCTGACCGCCCGCAGCGTGGAGTCGATGGTGTGCATGAACGGGATCGGTCCGGTCGAGACGGTGTTGTTCGACCTGATCGGCGAACCCTCGGCGCGCAGCTTGGAGACCGACAGCCCGATGCCGCCGGTGCCCTTGGTCAGCCACATCACGTCGCGCACCGACTTGGCGATGTGTTCGATCTCGTCCTCCATCTGCATCACGAAGCAGTTGGAGAGCTGGGCGTAGGAGGTGCCGGCGTTGACCAGCGTCGAGCCGGCCGCCAGGTACTCCAGCCGCGACATCTTGTCGTAGAACCGCAGCGCGGCCGTGTCCCTGTCCTCCTCGCCCAGGGCCAGCCCCATCGCCACCCGCATCCAGAAGAACTGCGGCATCTCCATCGGGCGGCCCTCGGGGGCCGAGATCATGTACCGGGTCCGCATCGTCTGCACCCCGATGTAGCGCAGCAGGTCATCGCGGTCGGGGTCGAGCGCGGAGCCGAGCCGGTGCAGGTCGAAGTCACGCAGCCGGGGGTCGAGCAGGCCCAGCTCGATGCCGCGCTCGACGAAGGCCACGAACGCCTCGCCATGGAAGGCATAGACCTCCTCGCGGGTCACCCCCTCGCCGAAGATCGCCTTGTAGAAGCTCTTCACCAACAGCCGCGCCGCGATGGTGTCATAGGCCGGGTCGTCCTTGACGTTCTGCAGGGCCACCTGGACCACCGCCTCGTCCAGCTGCTCGCTGGTGATCCCGTCGAACAGCGTGATCTCCAGCTCGGAGCGGAGCTGGGTGGCGCGCGCGACCTCGTCGTCCAGCCCGGCCGCGGCCTCCTCGATCGAGCGGGCGATCTCGTAGCCGTCGTACGGCGCCCGGCTGCCGTCCCGCTTGACGACGGTGACGCCGGTCGTCCGCCCGGTGTCGCTGGTCGTGTCGCTGGTCGTGTCGCTGGTCGTGTCGCTGCCGCTGTCGCTGGTGCTCATCTGCGCATCCCCCTCGTGAACCGACTGTGGAAGCTTCCGCGGTGACGAGGTGTGCGACGAGGAGGAGCGGAGAAGGGTGCCCACCGCTTCGATCCCCTGACCTTCCCTCGAGGTCGCGGACCCCCACCGCTGACGGTGGAGCACTGGCAGGTCTTCGGACTCGTGGGCGTCCTCTCGGCATGTGTCTCGCGTCGAGATTCCTACTGCCCGTCGCTTCCCAGATCCCGCTCGGGATCCAGTGCACGTGACGGGGGTCGTTCCCACTCACCGCTGCGGGGCAGTCCCGGACTCACACCGGGTTCCCTCTTGCCTCTCCGTGACCGGCTGCCACGAAGAACCAGCTGCTCGAACCACCATATACACGGAACCACAGCCATGTAACTACCTACATGTAGTGTTTTGCGAAAAGGTGCCATCGGCACCGCACGGCGCCTCCTCCCCGGCTAGGCTGGAGTCGAGGACCATGTTCCTCGGGCGATGGAACCCGCCCGGCACCGTGCCGAACCGCCTCGCGCTGACGGTTCCTCGCCGGCACGGCCGGCGAGAGGAGGTGAGCGGCGGTGGCAGGCTCCTCGCACCACGTCATCCGAGACCTCAGCAGGTTCGGCCGGCCGTACTGGCTGCCGCCCGGCGGCTGGGGCAACGGCCTGGACGACCGGTCCTGGGTCGCCCTGGTCGACGTCACCCGCGAGGACGTGGCCTCGCTGCTGCTCATGACGCTGCGCGAGGCCGACGTACCGGGCTACGCCGCGGTCCTGCGTCGCCCGTGGCGGGCACCGGCCCGAGCGCGCGGACGCGATCTTCCGCCCCGTATCCGGCTGTGGGTGGGAGGAAGCAGCTACGGGACGGCGCAGACCGAGATCCTGCGGATCATGCCCGGCCTGGTGAGGCGGTACGGCCACCGGGTCATCTCCTGACAACCCGGTGGCTTTTGTTGCGTATGGAGCAACTTATTGACCATCACGCAACACCGGTCCTACGCTCGCGCAAGCGTTGCAGATACGGGAAGTCGGTGCGACTCCGACACGGTCCTCGCCACTGTGACCGGGGTGCCGACCGCACCACCGGGGCGCCGCCCCCGGGACGGCGGAGGCGGGCCAACGCCCCGGGAGTCAGGAGACCGCCTGCATCGTCTCCTGCAGGTATTTCCACGAGCGATGGAGTCGCCATGACCCTCTCTGCTGCACACTCCGCCCCAGGCAGTTCCCAGCCCAACGCGCCGACCGTCGACCAGTCGGATCGGCTCGTCCCGATCAACCTGCGCCAGTCCGGGCCGACTCCGGTCGAGCTGTTGATCTCCACCCGCATCCGCAAGTCGCCGTACTGGCATCTCTCGGTCGCGGCCGGGTGCTGGCGCGCCGAGGTCTACAACCGCGTCTACCACCCCCGCGGCTACGTCCGGCACGAGGACGGCGGCCCGATGGTGGAGTACGACGCTCTGGTCAACCACGTCACCATGTGGAACGTCGCCGTCGAACGGCAGATCCGGGTCCAGGGCCCGGACGCGGAGGCGTTCGTGAACTACGTCATCACCCGGGACGCCACCAAGATCCCGCCGATGCGGGCTCGGTATGTGATCCTCTGCAACGAGCAGGGTGGCATCCTCAACGACCCGGTGCTGCTCCGCATCTCCTCGGACGAGTTCTGGTTCAGCCTCTCCGACTCCGATCTGATGTTCTGGCTGCAAGGCGTCAACGTCGGGCGCCGGTTCCACGTCGACATCGCCGAGATCGATGTCTGCCCGGTCCAGATCCAGGGCCCGAAGTCCGAGGCGCTGATGGTCGACCTGTTCGGTCCGGAGGTCTCCGAGATCCCCTCCTACGGGCTCTACGAGGGTGAGGTCGCCGGTCACCCGGTGGTGGTCTCCCAGACCGGGTTCACCGGAGAGAAGGGATATGAGATCTACCTCCGCAACGCGACCCTGCACGCCGAGGACATGTGGAACGCCGTGCTCGAGGCCGGCAAGGCCCACCAGCTCATGGTGATCGCGCCCGCACACCATCGCCGGATCGCGGCCGGCATCCTCTCCTGGGGCCAGGACATGGATGCCGAGACGCTGCCCTTCCAGGTCAACCTGGGCTACCAGGTGCCGCGCAACAAGCAGGCCGACTACATCGGCAAGGCGGCACTCGAGGCCGCCCGGACGCAGATCGAGGCGGGCTCGCCGCCGTACCTGCACACGCTGGTCGGCCTGCGACTCGGCGGCAAGCCGATCGAGGAGTATGCACCCGACTTCTGGCTGGTGGGCGAGCCCGGGGCCGAGCCGACCGGCTACGTGACCTCCCCGTGGTACTCCCCCGAGCTCGGCACCAACATCGCCATGGCCCACGTCCCGGTACCGCTGGCAACCATCGGCACCGAGCTGGTCGTCCACCTGCCCGAGAGGTACGCCGACGTCCCCGGCCAGCCCGTCGCGGCGACGGTCGTCGAGATGCCGTTCCGGCCCTCGGTCAACCCGAACACCCGCGAGCGACTGCACCAGGCGGGCCTGGACGCCGCGGTCTGAGTCGGCCGCGGGACCGAGACGACCCGACCCGTTGTCGGGACTGCCGGGCTGCCGGCGCTCGTGGACGGGTTCCACCGTGGGTGGGTGCCGGCCCCGGCACCCACCCACGTCGTCGACCCCGGTCAGGGCCGCTCGCTCACGCTCTGCTCACAGCCCGGCTCGTAGCGTCCTCGCCGCGGCCGACATCGCCCGCAGGGCGGGCTCGACCTCGGCGTAGCCGCGGGTCTTCAGGCCACAGTCGGGATTGACCCACACTCGCTCGGCCGGCAGGGTCTCCAGCGCCCGCCGCAGCAGTCCGGTGATCTCCTCGACGGTGGGCACGCGCGGCGAGTGGATGTCGTAGACGCCCGGGCCGAGCTGGCTGCCGAACGCGCCCTCGCGCAGATCGCCGAGCAGCTCCATGGCCGAGCGGGCGGCCTCGATGCTGGTGACGTCGGCACCGAGATCGTCGATGGCGCCGAGGATCTCGCCGAACTCGGAGTAGCACAGATGGGTGTGGATCTGGGTGTCCACCGCGACGCCGCTGGTCGCCAGCCGGAACGCGCCGGTCGCCCAGTCGAGATAGGTCTTCTGCTCCTCGGTGCGCAACGGGAGTGTCTCGCGCAGCGCCGGCTCGTCGACCTGGACGATCGCGATCCCGGCCTCCTCCAGATCGGCCACCTCGTCGCGCAACGCGAGCGCCACCTGGTCGGCGGTGGTCGCCAGCGGCTGATCATCGCGGACGAACGACCAGGCGAGCATCGTGACGGGCCCGGTGAGCATGCCCTTGACCGGCCGCTCGGTGAGGCTCTGGGCGTAGCCGATCCATTCCAGCGTCATCGCGGAGCGACGCCGTACGTCGCCGTAGAGGATCGGCGGCCGCACGCACCGCGATCCGTAGGACTGCACCCAGCCCGCAGCCGTGGCCGCGTAGCCGTCGAGCTGCTCGGCGAAGTACTGCACCATGTCGTTGCGCTCGGGCTCGCCGTGGACCAGGACGTCGAAGCCGAGCGCCTCCTGGATCTGGATCACCACCCGGATCTCCTGCCGCATGTGATGGGCGTACTCGGCCGCGGACAACGTCCCGGCCGCATACGCGGCGCGCGCCCGGCGTAGCTCCGGCGTCTGCGGGAAGGAGCCGATGGTGGTCAACGGCAGCGGCGGGAGCTGCAGCCGGGCCCGCTGCGCCGCCTCTCGCTGGGCGCGCGGCTCGCGGTGCCGGTCGGTCGGTACGACGGCCGCGGCGCGGGCGAG
>NZ_JASGET010000160.1:0-18133 GCF_047606145.1 Nocardioides sp.
CCGCCGAGGCGGCGCCGGTCCGGGCCGCGAGCCGGGGCGCGAGCACACGCGCCGCCGGCATCATGCCCAGGGCGAGCGGAACCAGGCTGGCCGCCGCCTCCCATGGGCTCTCTCCCAGCACCAGCTGGAGGTACTGCAGGACCAGGAAGATGAACCCGAAGAAGGCGAAGAACTGACCGGTGACGGTGAGGGTGCCCACGCGGAAGCCGTCTCGCGCGAACAGCCGGGGGTCGAGCAGCGGATGCGCCGCGCGGAGCTCCCAGGCCACGAAGCCGGCCATCACGAGCGCGCCGAGTCCGAGGCCGAGCAGCGTCCGGCCGGCGGCCCAGCCCGCGGTGGGCGCCTCGATGACGGAGAAGACCAGCAGTCCGAGGCCGACGATCGCGATGACGGCGCCGGGCCAGTCGATCGGTGGCGCGTCCGGGTCCGCGGACTCGGGTACGACGAGCAGGGTGCCGACCAGCGCCAGCGCCGCCAACGCGGCGTTGACGACGAAGACCGACTGCCACGACCACACCTCGAGGACCGTCCCGGAGGCGAGCAGGCCGAGGATCGCGGAGGCACCCGCGACGCCGGCCCAGGTGCCGACCGCCTTCTCCCGCTGCTCGGCCGGGAAGGTGCTGGTCACGGTCGAGAGGGTGGCGGGCATGACCAGCGCGGCGCCGAGGCCGAGCACGGCCCGCATGGCGATCAGCCAGTGCGCGTCGGCGTACGCCGTCGCGGCGAGCGCCCCGCCGCCGAAGACCGTCAGTCCCGCGATCAGTGCTCGGCGACGGCCGTAGCGGTCGCCGATCGCACCACCGGGCAGGAGCAGGGCGGCGAAGACGAGGGCGTAGGCGTCGACCACCCACGACAGCTCGGTCTGCGAGGCGTGGGTGGCCCGGGCGATGGACGGGATCGCGACGTTGAGCGAGGCGACGGTCGAGACCACCGTCGCGAGAGCGAGGCAGGTGACCAGCAGCACCTGTCGGTGCGTTCCGGGGTGGGTGCGCCGTTGATCGGTCATGACGGACATCGGCGGTCTCCTTCGAATCGGTGGTTCGAGTTCGTCGAGAGGAGCGTCGTCGTGGCGCCGGCTATATTTCAATCTTGATGAATAAACGCCGACGCGGCCGCCCGTCCGGGCCGACCACCGCACGCGCCGACATCCTCGATGCGGCCAGGCGGGGCTTCCTGGAGCACGGGTACGCCGGCACGACGTTGCGGGCCGTCGCCGCGGAGGCGGGCGTCGACGCCGCGCTGATCAGCTATCACTTCGGCTCCAAGAGCGGCCTCTTCGGCGCCAGCATGGGGCTGACCGCCAACCCGCCGCAGGTGCTCGCGGCCGTCCTCGAGGGACCGGCCGCGACGCTGCCCGAGCGGCTGGTCCGCGCCGTTCTCGGCGCGTGGGACGACCCCGAGCGCGGTCTCGCCCTACGGCGTCTCGCCGAGGGTGCCATCCGCGACCCCGAGGTGGCGCGACTCTTCCGCGAGATGGCCGAGAAGGAGATGGTCGGCCGGATCGCCGATCATCTCGGTGGCCGCCAGGCCCGGGCCCGGGCGGCGGCCGCCGCGGCCCAGCTCGCCGGCCTGATCTTCCTGCGCTACCTGCTGCGGGTCGAACCCTTCGCCTCGGCCTCGGCCGATGAATTGGCCCGGCAGCTCACGCCAGCACTGCGGATGGTGCTCCTGGCGCGGTGACATGCGAGCTCAGCCGTCCTGGGCTGTCTGGGCTGTCTGGGCGTGCGCGGCCAGCCGGGCGACCGCCTCGACGATCGTCTCCGGCGCACAGCCGATGTTCATCCGGGCGAAGCCGGCCCCGGGGTCACCGAAGTCGAGTCCGCGGACGAGGGCGACCCGGGCCTTCTCCAGGGCGAACCCGGCGGGGTCCTCGCCCCAGCCCAGGCGCGACAGGTCGAGCCACGCCAGGTAGCCGGCCTCCGGCCGGCCCATCCGGACCGCCGGCAGCCGGCGCGCCAGCTCGCCGCGCAGGACCTCGAGGTTGTCCTCGATGGCGGCCACGGTCTCGGTGAGCCAGCCACGACCCTCGGTGAAGCCGATCCGAGTGGCGATCGCACCGAAGAGCCCGGTGCGGACGGACACCTCGGCCGGCAGGGAGTCGATCAGCGCGGTCATGGGGTCGCCGGCCGTCACGAACATCGCGCACTTGAGGCCGGCCAGGTTGAATGCCTTGCTGCCGGACTCCGCGGCGATGCCGTGCTGCCGGGCCTCGTCCGAGACCGAGAGGTACGGCGTGAAGGTGGCACCCGAATGGGTCAGCGGGGCATGGATCTCGTCGCTGAGCACGAACCCGTCGTGCCTCGCGACGATCCGGGACAGCTCGACGAGCTGCTCGGGTGGATGGATCAGTCCGAGCGGATTGTGCGGGTGGCACAGCAGGATGCCCCGCGCACCATCGCGCAGTGCGGAGTCGATGCCGGCGAGGTCCAGCGCGAAGACACCCCCGTCATCGGTCAGCGGAACCTCGACGACCCGCGCTCCGGCCTCGGGCAGCAGCTCGAAGAACGGCGGGTAGACGGGCGGCGTGATGACGACACCCTCCCCCGGCCGCACCAGTCGACGCAGCGACTCCACGATGACGACGCTGACGTCGGTCGTCGTACGGATCCGAGGCGGGTCGGGCGACCAGCCCCAGGCCTCGCTCGCGTAGCCGGCGAAGGCCCGGGCCACGCCGCGGTCGCCGAGCTCGACGTACCCGGTGTCGCCGAGCTCGATCGCCCGGGCCAGCGCCTGCCTGATCGGCGGCGCGAGCGGGAAGTCCATCTCGGCGACGAACATCGGCAACACGTCGTCCGGATAGGCCTGCCACTTCTCGCTGGTCCGCCGTCGCAGGGCGTCGTACGGCGCTGCCGTGGTGCGGTTGTTCATCCGATCCGCCTTCGATGGGTGGTGGGCTCCAACATCTCATCCCGCTCTCATCTCCCGGTGCCGGACGAGCTCCTCTCCGCCCCTGGACGATCGCTTGGCCGGCCGCCGGGGTCTCGATACGCTCGCTGGTGCTCGCGAGGCATTGCGCCTGCGGGCCTTCTGCTCTCACCTCAGGGTCCTCGGCCACGACAAGTTCTGGATCAGTCTCACGAGAGGGGACCTCACAGTGCAGGATGCCAGGAACGAGGATCAGCTGATCCTGTGGGCGGGCATGGTGCTGCTCGACAACGGGTACTACGTGCTCGGCTCCACCGGACTGATCGAGGACGTCGAGGTGTTCGCGGACGTCGAGGACGGCGCGGACGGCGATGTCCTCCGGCGCCACCAGGAGGACATGCCGATCCTGGTCGATGCCGCGACGGCCATCCAGGTGGCCGCGTCGGTGCTGGTCGACCACACCGTCTCGACCAGGCCGCACCAGGTTCTGGTGTTGAGTGGTGCGGCGTCGATCCGGTCCTGGGATGGTCTCGACGCGACGCCTCGGGCCGCGGAGGTCCTTGGCCCGGGGACGTGGGCGGTAGCGATCACCGATACGCCCGGTCCGAGCCGTCACGTCGATGACGGGGAGAACGGGGAGAACGGGGAGGAGGACGCAGAGGACGCAGAGGAGATCGTCGCTCAGGTGATCTCGGTGGCACCGCTCGACAACGCGGCGACGACCTGGCTGGAGGAACGCGGCGACCCACCGACCCCACCCGTGACCGCCGAGACCACCGACCCCAGACTCGACCTCGACATCGACACGAAGATCGGCCCGGGTGCGTACCGCATCGTGGTCGTCCCGTCGGCCGACCCGGACGCCGGCCACTCCACCGCGCCGATCGAGGTGTGCCGGATCACGACACCCGTCGCCGGGATGCTAAGCGTCACCCCCGTCCCGAAGAGCTACGGCCCGAATTTCACCGTTGGAGACTGGAAACTTGTCGGCGTGGCCGATGTGCCGGCCAACGCCGAGGTCCGTCTCCTCACCGCCGCAGACAAGCCCCCCAGGCGAGTCCCCGACCCACTCTTCGACGGCCCCGGCCGATTCGGAGTGATGGTCATGGATCCCCCCGATGACCCGGACGAGGCAGCGGACGTTGCCTACGTCCTTGGCGACATTCGGATCGAACTGTTCATCTGAATGTCGCAGAGCGAGGTCGCGGTGGCATGTCGAGACCACCGCCCGACCCGCCCCTTGAGTCTCGATAGGGTCGAGTGGTGAAGGCACCGGAGGTCACCGCGCTGCGCCGCCGCTGGGATGCAGCGGACGTCGAGCTCCTTCGGCAGCAGCTGCTCGAGCAGTCACGGGTGGTCAGGCCGCCGCACGCGCTCGGCTCCCGCTGGCCCGACACCGCCGACGGGCTGACCGACCTGCGGGGGCTGGATGCGGGCAAGCAGGGCATCGACCTCCGGTACGTGACGCTGGAGCGCATCGACCTGAGCCTCTCCCGCGGAGCCCTCACCGCGTTCGAGTCCGAGCTGTTCGACTGCCGCCTCGACTCCGTCGTCCTCACCGGGCAACCGCGCCTCAACCGCCGCTTCGAGCCCTGCAGCTTCCGCAACGCCAAGCTCCCCCGCCTGGCGCTCGGGCCCCGGATCGTCGACTGCGACTTCACCGAGGCGAAGGCGCACAGGCTGCGCTCGGTCCCCAACACGGTCTTCGAGCGCTGCACGTTCGATGCCGCCGACCTGGCGGGGGCCCAGTTCGCCGACACCTCCTTCGTCGACTGCACCTTCGCAGACACCCAGCTCTCGGCAGCGACGACCTTCGCCCGATGCTCCTTCACCCGCACGGGCATCGACTTCGCCGCCGCGCGGGTGTCGGGATCGAGGGCGGACGGCGACGCGCTGCCCGACCGATGGGAGGGCGAGGCCGAGGCCACCGCCGCGTTGGACCGGTACGCGCGGACCTACGCGCGTGCGGTCGAGAACGGCGACGAGGACGCCATGCCGCTGGACCCCGCCGGATAGACGGCCGACTCAACCGGCCAGCCGGCGGATCGCCTCGTCGAGCTCGCGACGCTCGCTCCGGTCGACCACCACCTCGATCACCTCGATGCCGCCGGCCGGGCTCGCCAACGCCTGATCCAGCTCGGGGCGGGAGGTCACCCGCAGGTGCGGCGTACCCGAGGCCTCGCACAGCGCGGCGATCGAGACCCCGTGCGGCGTACCGAAGAGGCGCTCGAACCGGTCGGCGTACTCCGGCGCGCCCTGCTCCAGCGTCGCGAAGATCGAGCCGCCGTCGTCGTTGACCACCACGATGGTCAGCTCCGCCGCCGGCTCCTCGGGCCCGAGGAACAGACCGCCCGCCTCGTGCAGGAACGTGACGTCACCGACCAGTGCGAACGAGCGACCGCCATGCTCCGGGTTCAGCCGCTCGCGCGCCAGCGCCGCGCCGATCGAGGTGGAGACCAGGCCGTCGATCCCGGCCAGACCGCGGTTGGCCATCACCTTGCGTCGCGAGCCGACCGGGAACGGCCACGCCATCAGGTCCAGGTCACGGATCGGGTTGGACGGGCCCACCACCAGCAGCCCGCCCGGCGGCAGCGCCTGTGCCACCGCGCCGGCGACGTCGTAGCCGCTGAGCGCACCCTCCCCTCGGCGTACGGCAAGCAACTGGTCGACCTGCCGCGCGACCGAGCGGTCGGCCGCATGCCACCGCGCCAGCCAGCCCGACCCGGTCGCGTCGGCCTCCGGCTCCCCGTGCACGTGCAGGCCGGCCAGGATGGTCCGCTCGACCGGGAACGGTCGCCTGGTCCAGACCCCGTCGGTCTGCGCGGCGATCACGGCCACGTCGGGACGGGCCAGGAGCGCGCCGACCGGTCGGGACAGGGTGGGGTGGCCGTAGACCACGACACGCTCGATCCGCCCCGCCAACGGCGTCTCCAGCAGGAGCCGATAGGTGCGCAGCGCGGTCGCCCCGGTGCGCGACCCGGAGGACGGCTCGGCCAGCAGGGGCCACCCGCCCGCCTCGGCGAGGCGTCGGGCGTCGGGGCCGGCGTCGTCTCCGGCGACGACCACCGTGCGCGGCGTGCCCGGCCCGGTCGAGATCGACTCGTAGACCGCCGGTACCACCCGGGCCGGCGGCTCACGGACCTCGATCGGATCCGGCGTCCAGCGCTCGGCAGGGGTGAGCGGTTCGGCGAAGGCGACGTTCCAGTGCACCGGCCCGCGGGCGGCCCAGGCCTCCTCGACCACGGTGGCCGGAACCGTGTCGCCGGCCTCCTCGCCAGCCCCGCCGCCAGCCCCGTCACCCGTCCCATCGCCCGTCCCATCGCCCAGGTCCACGGTCTCGATCAGCCGTCCGTAGATGCCCACCTGGTCGGTGACCTGGTTGGCGCTGGTCCCGCGCATCGAGGCCGGTCGGTCCGCGGTGACCACCACCAGCCGAACGCCGGTGTGGGCGGCCTCCAGCACCGCCGGGTGCACGTTCGCGGCCGCGGTGCCGGAGGTGCAGATCACCGCCGCACGGGAGTGGCTCTTGGTCAGCCCCAGCGCCAGGAAGGCGGCCGAGCGCTCGTCCATCCTGGTGTGCAGCCGCACGAGTCCGGCAGCGGCGGCATCGGCGGCGGCGAAGGCCAACGGCGCGTTGCGCGACCCCGGCGCCAGCACCACCTCGCCGACGCCGACCTCGACCAGCGCGGCGAGGACCGACCGTGCCATTTCAGTGGAGCCCATCGACCCTCCTCAACCGCTCGTGCCACCACTCGACCCGCTGCGGGGCCGGCTCGGCCGCCGCCAGTGCGGCGGTATCGACGCTCGGTACCCGGACCGGGAGTGTCCCATCCTCCTCGATCAGCGACTCGGTCACCGGATCGTGGGTCAGCAGCGACACCGTCGCCAGTCCGCACGCGTACGGCAGCTCCGGCAGCGCGGCGGCGAGCGCGACCCCGGCCGCCATCCCCAGCGAGGTCTCCAGCGCCGAGGAGACCACCACCGGAAGACCGAGGTCCGCCGCGATCCGCAGGCAGGTCCGCACCCCGCCGAGCGGCTGCACCTTCAGCACGGCGATGTCGGCGGCCGCCAGGTCGCGCACCCGATAGGGGTCCTCGGCCCGGCGGATCGACTCGTCCGCCGCGATCGGCACGTCCACCCGCCGGCGCACCGCGGCCAGCTCCTCGACGGTGGCGGTCGGCTGCTCGACGTACTCCAGGCCGCCGGCGGCGCGGTCGAGGACGCCGATCGCGGAGACCGCCTCGTCCACCGTCCAGCCGCCGTTGACGTCGATCCGGATGCGGCCGCCGGGCCCGAGCGAGTCGCGGACCGCCTCCACCCGTGCCAGATCGTCGGCGAGTCGCTGACCGCGGTCGGCCACCTTCACCTTGGCGGTGCGGGCGCGCGAGGCGGTGACCAGCGCGTGCGCGCGCTCGGCCTCGAGGGCCGGCACCGTGACGTTGACCGGGACGCGATCCCGCACCGGAGTGGGCCAGTCGCCGGCCGCCGCCTCCTGGGCACAGCTCAACCACGGGGCGACCTCGCGGTCGTCGTACTCCAGGAAGGGCGACCACTCCCCCCAGCCGGTCTCGGTCTCCAGATAGACGCCCTCGCGGACGGTGATGCCGCGGAACCTGGTCCGCATCGGCAGCGACCAGACGTGCACCCTCACGCCGGCCCCTGCCCCGTCGCTGCCTGCCCCGTCGCTGCCTGCTGCGTCGCTGCCCGCCCCGTCGCCACCTGCTGCGCCAGTGCGGCCAGCCGCAACCGGTCGGGCTTGCCGTTGGGCAGCCGCGGCAGCCCCGGCCGCCTCGGGAGTACGACGACCTGGCGCGGCGCCCAGGTGCGCGGGTGCGCCGCGGCGACCCAGTCGCGCAGCTCGCCGAGCCGGACCTCGGCGGCCGGATCCGCCGGTCCCCGGTCGGGCACCACGAAGGCGACCACCCGGTTGCCCCACTCCTCGTCCGGGACCCCGAGACACTCCGCGTCGTGGACGCCGGGATGCTCCCGCAGCCGCCGGCCCACCAGCGCCGCCGGCACGTTGACCCCGCCGCTGACGACCATGTCGTCGAGCCGGCCGAGCAGGGTGAGCCGGCCGTCCTCGATCCGGGCGGCGTCGGAGGTGAGGAACCAGCCGTCCACCAGGGTCCGCGCGGTCAGCTCGGGCTCGCCGTCGTACCGGTCGAAGAGGGTGGGCCCGGCGATCCGCAGCCGGCCGTCGGGTCCGGTGGCCACTCGGACCCCGTCGAACGGCACGCCGTCGTACACGCAGCCGCCGCAGGTCTCCGCCGAGCCGTAGGTGGCCACCATCCGCACCCCCGCCGCCGCGGCGCGCGAGCGGAGCGCGGGGTCGATCGGACCGCCGCCGACCAGGACCGTGTGATAGCTCGCCAGCGCCGCCGCGTCGCTGGCCAGCAACCGGTGCAGCTGGGTGGGCACCAGCGAGCAGAACCGCCGGGCGTCCCCCAGCGCCTCGGTGGCGGCGGTGAAGTCCGGATGGTCGGCGAGCACGACCGGCGGGGCACCGGCGGCCAGCGCACGGCTGACCACGTTCATCCCGGCGACGAAGCCGGCCGGGACGGCGAGCAGCCAGCGGCTCGGCCGCCCGGACGACAGCGGCGACCCGGTCAGCCGGCGCGCGGAGAGGTCGATGGAGGCCTCGACCGCGGCCCGGGAGAGGACCACCCGCTTGGGGACGCCGGTCGAGCCGGAGGTCTCCACCACCCAGCCCTCGCTCCCGGTCCCGGACAACCAGTCGGCGAGCCGCGCGATCCGGGCCTCATCCATGCCGCGAACGGTAGCCGTCGGCCGGTGGCGGGAGGAAATGCGGTCGCGGCGCACGGAGCGGGGTGGTGGAATGGCCGCCGTGCCAGGACGTCTCGGGAGCTCGCTTCGTCGCCTCATCCCACCCACCCCGCTGTCGCGGCGGCTGGCCACCCAGTCCCTGCTCTTCGCCACCGCGGAGGGCACCTTCATGACCGGCTCGGCGGTCTTCTTCACCCAGGTCGTCGGGCTCCGGGCCGCCCAGGTCGGGCTCGGCCTCACCATCGCCGGGGTCGCCTCGTTCCTGGTCGCCTATCCGGCCGGCCGGCTGACCGACCGGATCGGCCCGAAGCGGATGTGGTCCCTCGGTGCGCTGGTGGCGGCGTCGATGTTCGCGCTCTGGCCGTTCGTCGGCTCGTTCGGCGCCTATCTGGCGATGGCGGTGGTCGTCGAGACCATGGAGAACGCCGCCGGCGCCGGCCGCAACGCCTACATCCTCGACGTGATGCCGGAGAAGGAGCGGGTGGCCACCCAGGCCTACATGTACTCCTCGCTCAACGTCGGCTTCACCCTCGGCGCCATCATCGGCGGCGTCGCGCTGGCCTTCGACGACCTGACGGTGGTCCGCTGGCTGCCGCTGTTCGCCCTGGCGATCGGCCTGGTCAACGCCTACTTCATCGGGCACCTGCCGCACGCGCCCCACGACGTCGCGGCGGCGTCCCGCGCCCGCGGCGAGAAGCGGCGCCGGGCACCCGGTCCGGGACCGATGCGCAATCTCGGCTGGATACTCATCAGCTTCTTCAGCGGCACCCTGTGGACCAACCAGGTGTTGCTCAACATCGTCATCCCGCTGTGGCTGGTCGAGGCCACCGACGCGCCGCACTGGCTGCTCGCCTGGCTCTTCGGCACCAACACGGTGTTGTGCATCTTCCTGCCCGCCTACACCTCCCGCGGGGTCGACTCGCTCTCGGACGCACTGCGCTCGGTCCGGATCTCCACGGCGTTCTTCGTGCTCTCCTGCGGGATCACCATGGTCACCCACACCACCGCGGGCCTCGTCACCATCCTGCTGGTCTGGCTGGGCCACGTGACGGTGACCGGTGCGGAACTGTTCGTCTCGGGCGCCTCCTGGGCGTTCCAGGCCACCCTGATGGACGCCAGCCGTCGCGGTGAGTACGGCGGTGTGGCCGAGGTCTTCTCCACCCTCGGCGGCCGCTGGGCGCCGGCGCTCTACACCTTCCTGGCGATGTCGTGGCATCCGGCCGGGTTCGCGAACGCCGGCTGGCTGGTGATCGCGGCGATCGCCGTACTCGCCACCGCCGGCATGCACCCGTCGGCCCGGCTGGCGGAGCGCTTCCTGGTCCGCAACGGTCTGACCCGGCCGAACGTCGAACCCGAGATCGAGGCCCCTTGCGCAACCTGCTGAACCGGATCCTCTCCGACGACCCGCTGATCCGGTCGATGTCGTACCAGTCGGTGCTCTCCGCCTTCGGCGAGGGCGCCTTCCTCACCGGCTCGGCGGTCTTCTTCACCCAGATCGTCGGCCTGAGCGCCGGGCAGGTCGGCCTGGGACTCACCCTCGCCGGGGTGGCGACCTTCCTGCTCGCCGTACCGCTGGGGAGGCTGGCCGACCTGGTCGGCACCAGGCGAACGTGGATCCTGGGCAGTCTGCTCGAGTCGGTGCTCTTCGCCACCTGGTTGCTGGCCGGGAACTTCGCCGGGTACGTCGCAGTGACGATCGCACTCGAACTCGCGCAGACCTGGACGCTGGCCGGTCGCAACGCCTACCGCTTCGAGGTCTTTCCGCGGGACGCACGGGTGCGCTCGCTGGCCTACATGCGGGCCTCGCGCAACGTCGGCTACACCCTCGGGGCGCTGGCCAGCGGGCTCGCCCTGGCCGCGGACAGCGACACCCTGGTCAAGGCGATCCCGCTGCTCACCGCCGGGGTCCTGCTGATCAACACCGCCTGGGTCACCCGGCTGCCGCACCTCGAGCCCACCGCACCGGTCGGACCCGGAGAGCCGCCCGGGTACGCCGACCGGACCGGGCCGGGCGCCGAGAAGGAGCCGCCCGCACGCCGTACCGGCGCCCTGCACAACCGCGGCTTCCTGCTGGCCAGCTTCTTCGACGGCGTGCTCGGCACCCACGGCGTCCTGCTCAACACCGTCATCCCGTTGTGGCTGGTCGAGGAGACCGACGCCCCTCGGGTGCTGCTGGCCTGGCTCTTCGGCACCAACACCGTGATGGCGGTCCTCCTCCAGGTCGCGGCCACGCGCGGCGTCGCGGACGTGTCCAGTTCGCTGCGTGCCGAGCGGCGCGGGGCGGCCTGTTTCGTGCTCTCCTGCGCGATCGTCGCCATCACCCACGACACGGCCGGCTGGCTGACCATCGCGCTGGTCTGGCTGGGGCACGTGACGGTCACCGGCACCGAGCTGTTCCAGTCGGCCGGGCAGTGGGGTCTCCAGGCGGAGCTCTCCGACCCCGCGCGGCGCGGTGAGTACCAGGGCGTCGCGCAGCTCGGCTACACCTTGGGGACCGTGTGGGCGCCGGCCGCCTACACCTTCCTGGCGGTCCACTGGGGCACGCCCGGCTGGGCGGTCATCGCCGGGATCGTGGTGATCGCCGCGGTCGCCGTACACCCCGCCGCGCGCAGCGCGGAGCGCTACCTCGTCCGGCACATCAGCCCGGATGCGGTGCCGACCGCCCGTTGAGTGTTCAATGGTCGGCTGTGGCGACCCCTGCGCAGTGGCTCGAAGGAGCCCGACCCCGCACCCTCCCGGCAGCCCTCTCCCCGGTCATCGCCGGGACCGGCGTGGCCGCGTACGTCGACCGGTTCGTGTGGTGGAAGGCGCTGCTCTGTCTGGTGGTCAGCCTGGCGCTGCAGATCGGGGTCAACTACGCCAACGACTACTCCGACGGCATCCGGGGCACCGACGACGCGCGGGTCGGCCCGCTGCGGCTGACCGGCTCCGGGGCGGCGCCGCGCGGCGCGGTCAAGGCCGCGGCCTTCGCCTGCTTCGGCGTCGCCGCGGTCGCCGGCCTGGTGCTCGCGATCAGCACCGCCTGGTGGCTGGTGCTGGTCGGCCTGGCCTGCATCCTGGCCGCCTGGTACTACACCGGGGGAAGCCACCCCTACGGCTACCACGGGCTCGGCGAGGTGATGGTGTTCGTCTTCTTCGGCCTGGTCGCGGTGCTAGGCACGACGTTCGTACAGACCGAGACCTGGGAGTGGGGCGCGCTGTGGGCGGGCGTCGGCGTGGGCGCCGTCGCCTGCGCGCTGCTGGTGGCCAACAACCTGCGCGACATCCCCGGCGACACCGTGGCCGGGAAGATCACCCTCGCGGTGCGCCTCGGCGATGCCGGCACCCGCCTGCTCTACCTGGCGCTGGTGACCCTCGCGGTCGCGGCGGTCGTCGCGGTCGCGGCGGCCACCTCCTGGTGGGCACTGATCGGCATCGGCTTCCTGCTGGTCGCCGGGCAGGGTGTCCGCACCGTGCTCACCCGGAGCAACACCGGTCCGGCGCTCATCCCCGCCCTGCAGCAGACCGGCCTCGCCGAGCTCGTCTGGGCGGTGCTGGTCGGCGTACCGCTGCTGTTCGCCTGAGCTCCGGGCGAGTGCGGCGACAGGTGCCCGCCGGACCGCCCATCAAGGTATGCAGCCGAACGACCGCTTCCCCGTCGGAGTTCCACAGGGGAAGTGCCTACTCGGCTGCATACCTAGCCGAACGCGCCCCGCCGGCGCCGGCTACAGCTTCCGTACGCCGACCAGCGACCCCTGGCCGTGCGGCCAGGTGACATAGAGGGTCTCGTCGCCGGCCACCGGCACGGTGTCCGCGCCGACCAGCTTCGCGATGGTGAGCTGGAAGCCACCGGCCTCGACGATCGCGACCGAGTCGTCGCGCCGGATCGCCACGCCGTCGAAGAGCGGCGTCTCGTCGGCTCGCCACGATCCGGAGCCCCGGGCGAAGACGGTCAGCTCGCGCTCGCCGATCGGCTCGCCGTCGCGGTGGATGATCATCGGCTCCTGCTCGGCGCCGGTCAGCGCCGCGGCGAGGAGCACCCGGACCGCGACCGGGTCCACACAGCCGTCGTACACCCAGCGAGTGCCGAGCACGCTGTGTTCGGTCGTCCCCACCAGGAAGTCCTCGGCGCCCTCCAGCGGTGATCCGCGGTAGGTGAGCGGCAGATGCAGCACCTGCCCCTCGGTGAGGCCGGTGCCGGCGACGAGCAGGCACTCCACGCCGACCCGGCCCGCCGGGTCGTCGAAGCGGTACGAGCCGATCGGGGAGAGCTCTCCCACCGCGGCGGCCCAGGCCTGCCGGCCGAGCCAGCCCGAGACGAGCTCCGTCTTGCCCGGCGTGAGCGTCGCCTGGTGCACCTTCGACATCAGACCCCGCCCTCCTGCTGGTGCTCCTGCTCGTCCTCGCGCGTGCGGATCGCCTCCACGGTCCTGGTCGCCTTGGCCTCGACCTTGCCGGCGAACGCCTGCCGCTGCCGGTTGAGCAGCCTGATCGAGGCGACGCCGCTGACCAGGAACGAGATCACCAGGGCGTAGAACCAGTTGAGCGTGTCGGCGGCCAGCAGCCAGATGCCGGCCACGATCGCGAAGGTGGCGACGAAGATCGCGAGCCGCAGCCCGGTGTAGAGCCAGAACTCCTTCATCGGCTCACCACCCGCACGACCGACGCCGCGCCGCCGGTCTGGCCCACGCTGGTCTGGCCCACGCTCGTCTGGCCCACGCTCGTCTGGCCCAGTCCGGCGTAGGAGTGCTGGGAGTCGGTGGAGAAGTAGTTGATGCCGATGAAGTTGAACCAGAGGGTGGCCATCCCGACGATCGCCAGGATCGCGGCGTTGCGCCCCTTCCAGCCGGCCGTCGCCCGGGCGTGCAGGTAGCAGGCGTAGACCACCCAGGTGATGAAGGCCCAGACCTCCTTCGGGTCCCAGTTCCAGTACGACGACCACGCCTGGTGCGCCCAGATCGGGCCGGTGATCAGCACCGCGAAGGTCCACACCGGGAAGCCGAAGGCGTGGATCCGGTAGGAGACCCGGTCGAGCACGTCGAGGGAGGGCACCTTGGAGAGCCAGCCGGTCTCGCGATCACCGGTACGCAGTTTGACCAGATACATGATCGAGGCGATCCCGCCCAGCGTGAACGCCCCGGTGGAGATGATCGCGGAGACGACGTGGATGACCAGCCAGTAGGAGTTGAGCGCCTCGGTCAACGGGGAGACCGGCTCGTAGAGCCACAGCACCGCGACCATCAGGCAGATCAGCACGAAGGCGACCACCCACGGGGCCATCCAGGCCAGCTTGAGCCGCGGCCGCAGCGCACAGTAGGCGAGCGCCACCACGAAGGTCCCGGAGATGGTGAACTCGTACATGTTGCCCCACGGCACCCGGTTCGGGTCCGCCGCCATGCCGCGACCGACCAGCGCCACCAGGTGCGCGGCGACCGCGATGATCGTCAGCAGATAGCCCAGCCTGCCGAACATCGCCTCGCGCTGGGCGCGCGGATCCCAGTCGCCGTCCTGGGTGGAGTCACCCGCGGCGGAATCGCCCGGTCCCGCATCGCCCGGTCCCGCCTCGGCCAGCGTCGAATCATCCGGTGCCGCATCGACCCGTGCGGACCCGACCCCGGCCGGCACCGGCTCCTCGACCACCCGGGTCGCCGTACGCTTCCCGACCAGCGCCGACCACTCCACCAGATGGCAGAGCAGCGCGAGGAAGTAGATGATGCCGGCGGCCGCGATGGCCTGGTTGCTGAGCGTCTCCCAGTCGTGGTTCGTCATGAGGGCTCCTGTGTCGAGGTGCCGCGCAGAGCGGCCGTGAGGCTGTCCAGCACGGCCGTCGGGTCTCCGCCACCGGACCGGTCGAGGACTGCCACCTCGACAAGTGTGCCGTCCTTGGTACGCCGAGCGCGAACCCACACCCGTCGCGGCCTGATGAACAGCGACCCGATCAGGCCGAGCAGCGCCAGCGAGACGCCGGCCAGCGCGATGTGCCTGCCGGGCTGCTTGCTGATCTGGATCTTGTTGAACTTCTTGATGCCGTCGAAGCTGATCGAGCCCAGCCCGTTCGGCAGCTTCACCGTCTGGCCGAGCTTGAGGTTGAACGCCTTGCCGCCCTTGGCGGTCACCTTGGTGGCCTTGGAGGTGTCGAGCTGATAGATCGACTGCTCGCTGCCGGTCAGGTTGAGGTTGCCCTTCCACACCGTCATCGACAGCATCGCGTGCGAGCCGTCGCCGATGTCGCCCTGCAGGTTGATCGGGTCGCCGTTGGTGCCGGTCCACTCGTAGGGGTAGAAGAGCGCCTGGATGCCGAGCCCCTCGGGCTTGGCGTACTGATTCTTGACCACGCCGAAGGAGAGCATCGAGGAGTCCTCGGGCAGGAAGACCTGCGGTCCGGTCGTGACGACGTTGCCCTCACCGTCGCGCACCGTGATCACCGGCGCGTAGCCGAACCCGATCAGGAACAGCTGGGTGCCGTCGATCGTCAGCGGGTGGTTGACCCGCAGGTCGTATTTCTTCGCCGCGCCCTCGCCGGTCGTGTAGGACAGGTGCGACTGGAAGCCGCGGGAGAGCCCGGCCTTCTCCCCCGAGGTCACCCAGTCCACGTCGAAGGAGTCGATGGAGAAGCTGAACTTGTCCAGGTCGTCGGTGGAGAACAGGCTGCCCGGGTCCAGGTCGTCGTACTGGGTGATCTGGTTGGAGAACCCGTACTGATCGCCGACGTAGACGATGACGCCGCCCTTGTAGCCGAACAGGCTGCCCATCGCGAAGCCGACCAGCACGATCAGGATGGAGAGGTGGAAGACCAGGTTGCCGGCCTCGCGCAGGTAGCCCTTCTCGGCGCTGACCGAGTCCGGCCCATCGGTGTCCTCGACCCCGGCGGTGTCGTCCCGGCGCAGCCGGTACCGCTTGCGTCGCAGCACCCGACGTGCCCCGGCGAGCACCTCCTCGGGGCTCTCCTCGGTGAGATAGGAGGTCGAGTCGGGCATCCGGCTCAGCCGGTACGGCGTCGTCGGCGGTTGCGCCCGGAAGCCGCGCCAGTAGACGAAGAGCCGCGGCACGATGCAGCCGACCAGCGAGACCATCAACAGGATGTAGATGGCCGCGAACCAGGGCGTGCCGTAGACGTCGAAGAGCCCGAGCTTGTCGTAGATCGGGGTGAGCGTCTGGTGGGCGGCCTTCCAGTTCGTCACCTTGAGGCTGTCGATGCCGCTCTGCGGGATCAGCGAGCCCGGCACCGCGGCCAGGGCGAGCAGCAGGAGCAGCAGCAGCGCCGTCCGCATCGAGGTGAGCTGACGCCACAGCCACCGGGCGAACTCGACGATCGTCAGCTCGCTCACCCGGCTGGTGCGGTCGCGGACGGTACGGCGGGGCGAGCGCTTCTGCTCGCGAGGCTTGGTGGAGCTCACAGGGCGATGCCCTGCCAGTGGTCGACGATCCAGTACTGCAGGTGCTGTACGGCGTAGGTCCACCAGCCGGTGAGCAGCGCCAGCCCGACCACGATCATCAGCACCCCGCCGACCCGGGTGATCGTCTGCTGGTGCCGCCGTACCCAGGTCAGGGCGCCGAGCGCCTTGCGCCAGGCGAGCGCGACGACGATGAACGGGATGCCGAGGCCGAGGGCGTAGAAGGCGAGCAGGACTCCCCCACGGGCGGCGGTGCCCTGGTTCCAGGCCAGGCTGGAGATCACGCCGAGGGTGGGGCCGTTGCACGGGGTCCAGCCCAGGCCGAAGAGGAAGCCGAGCACCGGCGCCGCCGCCAGGCCGACCGCCGGGATCGTGTGGAACCGGACGTCGCGCTGCAGCGCCGGGATCAGGCCGAGGAAGGCGATCCCCATCACGATGCAGAGCACGCCGAGGATCCGGTTGGCCAGGTCCTGGTAGCCGACCAGCCAGCTCGAGACGCCGCCGACCGCGAGTCCGAGAAGCACGAAGACGACCGAGAAGCCGAGCACGAAGAGCACCGCACCGAGCAGCATCCGGCCGCGGCGGACGTTGCCGGTGGCCAGGTCCGCGCCGGACAGCCCGGTCGAGTAGGAGAGGTAGCCGGGCAGCATCGGCAGCGTGCACGGCGAGACGAAGGAGAGCAGCCCGGCCACCAGGGCGACCGGGATCGCCAGGATCAGCGAGCCGCCGTTGGCGGTGCTGGTGAACCAGTCGGTCATCCGGCACCCCCGGTCAGCGAGGACGGGGCGGTGGGGCCGCCGGCGTCCTCGATCACGCCCGCCAGGGTGGCACGGCTGGTGAGGGCGCCGTTGATGGCCGCCGCGACGCGGCCCTGTTTGTCGAGCACGATGGTGGCAGGCGTCGCCCGCGGGCTGGAGTAGTCGCTCAGCGCCAGCAACACCGTGCCCTTGGGGTCGTAGAGGGACGGGTAGCTGACGTCGTTGCCACGCTCGAAGGAGAGCGGCTTGGCGGTCGAGGTGTCCCGGATGTCGATCCCGACGAAGGCCACCTTGCCGCTGTAGGCGTCGTACACGTCGCTGAGCACGGGCGCCTCGGCCACGCAAGCGCCACACCAGGCGCCCCAGACGTTGATCACGGTGACCTTGCCGCGGCTCTCGGCCATGGACAGGTGCTTGCCCTCCAGGGTGGTGCCGGAGAGCTCCACGGGGTCGCCGCGCTTGGCCACCGGGATCTCCTGGACCGTCCCGTCGCCGCTGATGAAGCCGGCGTTGTTGGTGCCGGTGCTGCCCCCACAGGCCACCGAGAGCACCAGCACGGGGGCGAGCAGCAGGCCCAGCGCCCCGGTACGGCGAACCAGGCTCACGGCGCCTCCCCCTGCGGGCGCACCTCGGCCGGGGCGTCGCCGGCGGAGAAGGGGGCGTGCTTGTCCCGGACCGGGATGAGGTCGCCGGCCGGCTCGGAGTAGGTCAGCGCGACGAGACGGTCGTCGGCGTAGTGGAAGGAGGTGAGCGAGCACAGCGTGCACTGGCGCTTGCGCGGGTCGTGCAGGAAGCTGCGCCGCTCCGCCGCCAGCCGGGTGGTCCAGATCGGGAGCTGGTGGGAGACCACCACCGCCTCGTGGCCCAGGGCCTGCTTGCGGGCGTCCCCGATCGCGGCCATCATCCGACCCACGATGTCGCGGTAGGGCTCGCCCCACGAGGGGCGCAGCGGGTTCCACAGCTTCACCCAGTTGCGCGGGTCGCGCAGCGCGTTCTCGCCGCGGCCGAACCGCTTGCCCTCGAAGGCGTTCTCCGACTCGATGACCCGCTCGTCGAGCACCGGGGTCAGATCCCGGGCCGCGGCCAGCGGGGCCGCCGTCTCCTGGGCACGCTCGAGCGGGCTGGAGACGAGATGGGTGATGTCGCGCTCGCCGATCTCGTCCGCCACCCGCTCGGCCATCCGTCGGCCGAGCTCGGAGAGATGGAAGCCGTCGCGGCGACCGTAGAGCACGCCCTCGGGGTTGTGCACCTCGCCGTGTCGCAGCAGGTGCACGATCGTCTCGGTGCTCACGCCGTCTCCCGACCCCGGCCGTCGGCGGCGGCCGCGGCCGCGCGGGCGGCGGCCGGCAGCGC
>NZ_JASGET010000161.1:0-4478 GCF_047606145.1 Nocardioides sp.
AACCCGGCCACCGCGGGCGCCAGCCCCGGCCGCGAGCCGATGCCGGCCACCCCGTCCACGACCAGGCTCTGCCGGGGCAGCTGGGCGAGCGCCGTCGCGGCGTCCACCTCGCGCCCTCCAGCACCCCGCAGCGCCGCCCAGCCGGCCTCGTGGACCCGATCGGACGAGCGCCACGCGCTCACCCGGACGCCGCGGCCGGCCAGGATCGCGCCCGCGAGGAGCGCATCGGCGCCGTTGTTGCCCGATCCCACCACCAGCAGTACCCGGGCCCCGTAGGCGCCCGCCGGCACCGACCCCACGGGTGTCCGCGCAGCGAACCGCCCTGCGCGCAGCCGCCGCAGGATCGCCGAGGCCAGGCCCGCGGCTGCCCGCTGGATCAGGACGTCCGGGCCGACGTCGGCGATGGCGCGCGCCTCGGCGTCCCTGATCTGCGCGACGGTCCAGGCGTGCAGCATCGCGAGGCTCCTACGACTCGCAGACGACCACGGCGGCGGCGATCCCGGCGTCGTGGGTGATCGAGAGATGGATCGACGCGATCCCGCGCTCGGCGACGAGGGCGGCGACCGTGCCCGAGCAGGAGAAGTAGGGCTTTCCCTCCGCGTCCTTGCGCACCTCGACATCGGTCCAGACCAGGCCGGTGGGAGCGCCGAGCGCCTTCGCGAAGGCCTCCTTCGCCGCGAACCGACCGGCCATTCGCTGCATCGAGGTGTCGTGCTCGGCCGGGGTGAAGATCTTGTCGAGCAGGCCGGGCGTGCGCTGCGCCGCCTCGCTGAACCGGGAGACCTGGGTGACGTCGATGCCGAGCCCGAGGATCATCTCAGCTCACTCGACCGTGACGCTCTTGGCGAGGTTGCGGGGCTGGTCGACGTCATAGCCCTTCAGGGTGGCCAGCTCGCACGCGAACATCTGCAGGGGGACGGTCGCGACCAGCGGCTGCAGCAGCGTCGACACCCTCGGCAGCCGGAACAGGATGTCGGCGTACGGCTCGACCTCCGCGTCCCCCTCCTCCGCGAGCACCACGGTCAGCGCACCGCGCGCCCGCACCTCCTGGATGTTGGAGACCACCTTGTCGTGCAGCTGGTCGCGGCCCTGCGGCGGCACGACGATGAAGATCGGCACCCCGTCCTCGACGAGGGCGATCGGCCCGTGCTTCAGCTCTCCGGCGGGGAACCCCTCCGCGTGCAGGTAGGCGATCTCCTTGAGCTTCAACGCACCTTCCAGCGCCACCGGGTAGCCCACGTGACGGCCGAGGAACAGCACCGACTTCTTGCCGAGGAAGTCGGCGGCCAGCTGCTTGATCGGATCCAGCTCGTCGAGCACCTTCTGGATCAGCGGCGGCGTCGCGGCCAGCTCGCCCATCACCGCGTGGATCTCGTCGTCGTACATCGTGCCGCGCACCTGCGCCAGGTAGAGGCCGAGCAGGTAGCAGGCCGCCACCTGGGTGAGGAAACCCTTCGTGGACGCGACGCCGATCTCGGGGCCGGCGTGGGTGTAGATGACCGCGTCCGACTCCCGAGGGATGGTGGCGCCGTTGGTGTTGCAGATCGCGATGACCTTGGCGTGCTGCTCGCGGGCGTGCCGGATCGCCATCAGGGTGTCGGCGGTCTCCCCCGACTGGCTGAGTGTCACCACGAGCGTCGAGCCGGTGATGATCGGGTCCCGGTAGCGGAACTCGCTGGCGATCTCCACCTCGCAGGCGATCCGTGTCCAGTGCTCGATCGCGTACTTGGCGACCAGACCGGCGTAGTACGCCGTACCACAGGCGACGATGATGATCTTGTCGATCAGGCGAAGCTCGGCCTCCGGGATGTGCAGTTCGTCGAGCTTCAGCGACCCGTCCGGGTGGTACCGGCCGAGCAGCGTGTCGGCCACCGCGCCCGGCTGCTCGTAGATCTCCTTGCGCATGAACCAGTCGTAGCCGGCCTTCTCCGCCGCCGACAGGTCCCAGGTGACCTCGAAGGGATGGGTCTGCGCGAGGTTGCCGGCGAAGTCGGTCACCGTGATCGACGTCGGCGTGACGTCCACGACCTGGTCCTGGCCGAGCTCGATCGCGTGGCGGGTGAACTCGATGAAGGCGGCCACGTCGGAGGCGACGAAGTTCTCGCCCTGGCCCACCCCGACCACCAGCGGGGAGTTGCGCCGAGCGGCGACCAGCCGCTCGGGCTCCTGCGCGTCCACGGCGACCAGCGTGAAGGCGCCCTCCAGGCGCGCGCACACCGCGCGCATGGCGTCGGCCAGGTCCGTGCCCGCCGCCACCTCGCGGCCGAGCAGCTGCGCGGCCGTCTCGGTGTCGGTCTGGGAGGCGAAGACGACGTCGGAGGCCTGCAGTTCCGCGCGCAGCGTGGCGAAGTTCTCGATGATCCCGTTGTGGATCAGCGCCACCCGCCCGTTCGCCGACACGTGCGGGTGCGCGTTGGCGTCGGTCGGGCCCCCGTGGGTGGCCCAGCGGGTGTGGCCGATGCCCAGGCCGGCGTCGGGGAGCGGGTGGACGGCCAGCTCCGCGTCCAGGTTGGTGATCTTGCCCGCCTTCTTGCGGTACTCGATCCGTCCGTCCGCAACGATCGCGACGCCCGCGGAGTCGTAGCCGCGGTACTCCATCCGGCGAAGGCCCGCGATCACCACCTCCCGCGCGACCCGGGGACCGGTGTAACCGATAATTCCGCACATGTCGGTCACTGTACCGGCGGCTTCGCCCATACTTGGGCCCTGATCGAAGATGGCAACCAGGCACGAGTCGAGGTGGCGATGACCGCAGCAGCCGGCTTCTACGAGGAGGCCGACGCCCCCGAGGAGCACCCCTACGGGCCGTACGTGACGCTCGACCGCGACCACTGGGCCTCGCTGGCCGCGACCAGGGGCGACCGCCTCGACGCCGCGACCCTGGACCGGCTCCGCGGCCTCGGCGACCCCACCGACGCGGCCGAGGTGCGCGAGGTGTACCTCTCGCTGACCGACCTGCTCAGCCTGTACATCGATCGCACCGGCGACCTGTTCTCCGACAGCCACCGCTTCCTGGGGCTGGGCGGGCGCCCCACGCCGTTCGTGATCGGCGTCGCCGGTTCGGTCGCGGTCGGCAAGTCGACGGTGTCCCGCCTGCTCCGGGAGCTGCTGTCGCGGCTGCCGTCGCGCCCGCGGGTCGACCTGGTCACCACCGACGGCTTCCTCTACCCCAACGCGACGCTGGACCGGATGGGGATGCTCGACCGCAAGGGCTTCCCCGAGTCGTACGACCGGCACCGGCTCGTCCAGTTCGTGATGGACGTGAAGTCGGGCGCCCCGGAGGTGACCGCCCCGGTGTACTCGCACCTCGGCTACGACATCGTGCCGGGCGAGGCGATCACCGTCTCGCAGCCCGACATCCTGATCGTGGAGGGCCTGAACGTCCTCCAGCCCGCGCGGCGCAGGACCGACGGCACCACCGGGCTGGCGGTGAGCGACTTCTTCGACTTCTCCGTGTATGTCGACGCCGCGCACTCCGACATCCGACACTGGTACGTCAACCGGTTCCTGGACCTGCGCCAGACCGCCTTCCAGGACCCGCAGTCGTACTTCGTCCGCTACGGGCGGATGTCGGAGGAGGCGGCCGTCGCAGAGGCCATCGACATCTGGAACCGGATCAACGGCCCCAACCTCGAGCTGAACATCCGCCCGACCCGGGGCAGGGCCACCGCGATCCTGCGGAAGGGCGCCGACCACCAGGTCAGCTGGGTGCGGATCAGGAAGGTGTGATGATCGAGCGACTCGACGCCGCCGACGCCGATGCGGCCGTCGCGCTGTGGGCGCAGGCGGGACTGACCCGTCCGTGGAAC
Organism: Nocardioides sp.; assembly: GCF_047606145.1. Taxonomy (GTDB): domain Bacteria; phylum Actinomycetota; class Actinomycetes; order Propionibacteriales; family Nocardioidaceae; genus Nocardioides. The sequence goes on from NZ_JASGET010000161.1 coordinate 3,810, forward strand.
GACGCGGCCGCCGACTTCACCCGTGCCGTCGCGGGCCCTGCGTCCGCCGTGCTCGGGATCAGGGACGGCGGGCTCCTGGCCGGCACCGCGATGGTCGGGCACGACGGCCACCGCGGCTGGGTCTACTACCTCGCCGTGGCCGATCCGGCCCGCGGCCGGGGTCTGGGCAGACAGCTGATGGCGGCCGCGGAGGCATGGCTCGTCGAGCGCGGGATCCCCAAGCTCCAGTTCATGGTGCGCACGGACAACGCCGTCGTCCTCGACTTCTACGACCACCTCGGGTACGCCAGGCAGGACGTGCTGGTCCTCGGCCGTCGCCTGGACGAATGACGGGCCCCGGTGGCCGGGGTCGCCGCGGGCCGGGTGGGGCGGCTCAGCCGCCCTGGTCGCCGAGGAATTCCGCCACCGACCCGACGTGGCGCGCGGTGCGGAACCCGGAGGTGGTGGCCCGGTAGACCGCACCGATCTTGCCGTAGCTGTTGTCGAGCACCACGTGCGGGATGCCCATCAGGCCGGCGAGGACGTGCGCGTGCAGGCGGTCGGTGACCACCAGCCGCGCGCCGGCGAACAGGGTCGTCGCGCCGCCGACGCAGACCGCCGTCCCGGCGGCGAAGCCCGCACCCACCAGGCCGGCGGCGGCAGGCCCGGCGGCCAGTGCGGGCAGCCTGC
>NZ_JASGET010000162.1:0-15268 GCF_047606145.1 Nocardioides sp.
CGCCTGGCTCCACATCATCTGGCACTGCTGGCAAGACGACCTCGCCTACGACCCCGCCCGACACCGCGCCCTGCAACGCTTCCTCGCCAGCCAGACCGGGGCGGCTTGACATAGGGCTTCTCATCCCACTTCTCCCTGGATCGTCGCGATGACGCCGTCGAGCTCGTCAGGTTTGACCAGTACGTCGCGGGCCTTGGACCCCTCGGAGGGGCCGACGATGCCGCGGCTCTCCATCATGTCCATCAGTCGGCCGGCCTTGGCGAAGCCGACCCGCAGCTTGCGCTGCAGCATCGAGGTGGAGCCGAACTGGGTGGTGACCACCTGCTCGATCGCCTGGATCAGCAGGTCGAGATCGTCGCCGATCTCGTCGTCGAGCACCCGCTTGCTCTCCGCCGGTGCGGTGACGTCCTCGCGATAGCTGGGCTCCAGCTGGCCCTTGCAGGCCGTGACGACCTCGGCGATCTCCTTCTCGGTCACCCAGGATCCCTGCACCCGGATCGGCTTGGAGCTGCCCATCGGCAGGAACAGGCCGTCGCCCTGGCCGACCAGCTTCTCCGCGCCCGGCTGGTCCAGGATGACCCGCGAGTCGCCGAGCGAGGAGGTGGCGAACGCGAGCCGGGACGGCACGTTGGCCTTGATCAGGCCGGTGACCACGTCGACCGAGGGACGCTGGGTGGCGAGCACCAGGTGGATGCCGGCCGCGCGCGCCAGCTGGGTGATCCGGACGACCGAGTCCTCCACGTCACGCGGGGCCACCATCATCAGGTCCGCCAGCTCGTCGACGATGACCAGCAGATAGGGGTACGGCGACAGCTCCCGCTCGCTGCCCGGTGGCAGCTCGACCTTGCCGGCGCGGACCGCCTTGTTGAAGTCGTCGATGTGCCGGTAGCCGAAGTTGGCCAGGTCGTCGTAGCGCAGGTCCATCTCGCGCACCACCCAGGCCAGCGCCTCGGCCGCCTTCTTCGGGTTGGTGATGATCGGGGTGATCAGGTGCGGGACGCCCTCGTAGGCGTTGAGCTCGACCCGCTTGGGGTCGACCATGATCATCCGCACCTCGTCCGGCGTGGCCCGCATTAGGATCGAGGTGATCAGCGAGTTGATGAACGACGACTTGCCCGACCCGGTGGCACCGGCGACCAGCAGGTGCGGCATCTTCGCCATGTTGGCGACCACGAAGCCGCCCTCCACGTCCTTGCCGAGCCCGGCCACCATCGGGTGGTGGTCCCCGCGCGCGGGAGTGGAGCGCAGCACGTCGCCCAGTGAGACGATCTCCTTGTCGGTGTTCGGGATCTCGACCCCGACCGCCGACTTGCCCGGGATCGGGCTCAGGATGCGGACGTCGGCCGAGGCCACCGCGTAGGCGATGTTCTTCTGGATGCCGGTGATCTTCTCGACCTTCACCCCCGGGCCGAGCTCGACCTCGTAGCGGGTCACCGTCGGGCCGCGGGTGTAGCCGGTGACCTGAGCATCGATGTTGAACTCGTCCAGCACGGCGGCGAGCCGGTTGACCACGTCGTCGCTGGCCGCCGAGCGCGGCTTGTGGGCCGAGCCCGGCTTGAGCAGGTCGCTGGCCGGCAGGGTGTAGGTGACGTCGCCGGCGAGGGTGAGCTGCTCGACGCGCTGCGGCAGCTCGCTGTGCGGCGGCGGCTCGAGCTCGGCCCGGTCTCCCGTCCTGTCCCCGGACTTCTCGCTGGTCGGCCGCGGAGCCTGGCGCGGCCGCGTCTCGGCCGGGACGGCCGCGATCTGCTGGGCGTCGTCGATCGCCAGACCCGGCACCGCGTCGGTCTCCGGTCCGCCGGGCTGGGTCAGCTCGAGGGCGACGTCGAGGGCATCGCGCTCGCGCTGCTTCCTGCCCCGGCCGCGCTTGGCGATCTCGCGATCCTCCAGCACCGGGGAGTCGTACGCCGGCGCGCCGAGGTCGCCGTCGGTCTCGTCGTCGGCGAAGAGCTTCCTGCCGCCGCGCTTGCGCCGGATCGGGGCGGTGTCCTCCCCCACGCCGTCGTGCCCGGCGCTCGCCTGGTCGTCGTACTCCCGGCCGAGGGCGCGGTCGCGGATCTCGGCCAGCCGCGCGGGGACCTGGTAGAGCGGGGTCGCGGTGACGACCAGGACGCCGAAGAGCGCGAGCAGCGCCAGCAGCACGACCACCACGAGCGAGCTGCGCAACAGGTCGAGCAGCAGACTGGCCACGATGTAGCCGACCGCGCCGCCGGCGTACTGCAGGTCGGAGCTGTCGCCGTTGACCGGCTGCGGGTTGCCGTTGGCGATCTGGACGATGCCGAGCACGCCGAGCGAGAGCGCGCTCCAGCCGATGACCTGACGGCCCACCGGCCCGGACTCGATCGGGTTGCGCATGATCCGCAGCCCGCCGTAGACCAGGCCGAGCGGAACCAGCCAGCCGACCTTGCCGACGACCCCGCTCACCACCGTGCGAACCACGTCGAAGAAGCCGCCGCCGATCTGGAACCAGACCCCGGCGCCGGCGATGACCGCCAGCGCGATGACGAACAGCCCGAGGCCGTCGCGACGGTGCGCCGGGTCGAGGTCACGAGCGCCGTGGCCGATCGCGCGGGCCACCGCGCCGACTCCGCGGGCGATTCCCATCCAGACGCTGGCGACCGCCTTGAAGAGGGCGTCGAAGAGTCGGGCGACCGGGCCGCGTCCACTGCGGACGGCGCGCGGCGCCGGGCGCCGCTTCGCGCTCGAGGTACGCCGCTTGGCGGGCGCACTCTTCGCGCGGGCCCGGGTCGTCGCCGTGGCTCGCTTAGTGGTGGAGGTACTCCGGGGGCGGGTGCTCGTGGTGCTGTTTCCAGAGGTGCTCGAGCTCCGCGACCCCGGCGGGGAAGACGTACGGGTCGCCATGCAGCCACCCTATTTGATCGTCACTCCTGTCACACGCACCACAGGAGTGCGTGTCGTCTCGCGCCCCCAACGGGCGGTGCGGCACCGGGATCGCGGGACTTCCTGCGCGAAACTGCCACTTCCTGCGGGTTGCATCGCGCAGGAAGTGGCAGTTTCACCGGTGAACCGGTGAAACTGCCCCCGGCGCGACCTAGGCCTCGATGACCACCGGGATGATCATCGGGCGGCGGCGCATCTTGTCCGAGACCCAGCGGCCGAAGGTACGCCGGACGGCCTGCTGCAGCTGGTAGGTGTCGGTGGCGCCCTCGGCGATGGCGCGGTTGACCGCGTCCACGATCGGCTGGCGGATCCGGTCGAAGTCGCCGGCCTCCCAGGCGTGGCCGCGGGCGTGGATCTCGGGCCCCGCGGAGACCTTCCCGGAGACCGAGTCGACCACGATGATGATCGACACGAACCCCTCCTCACCCAGGATGCGCCGGTCCTTGAGCTCGCTCTCGGTGACGTCGCCGACGGTGGCACCGTCCACGAAGACGTAGCCGCACTCCACCTTGCCGGCCACCGAGGCGACCCCGTCGACCAGGTCGACGACGACCCCGTCCTCGGCGATCACCACGTTCTCGATCCCGACCAGCTTGGCCAGGTCGCCGTTGGCGAGCAGGTGCCGGATCTCGCCGTGCACCGGCATCACGTTGGCCGGGCGCACCACGTTGTAGCAGTAGAGCAGCTCCCCGGCGGAGGCGTGCCCGGAGACGTGCACCAGCGCGTTCCCCTTGTGCACCACCTTCGCGCCCAGCCGGGCCAGGCCGTTGATCACCCGGTAGACGGCGTTCTCGTTGCCCGGGATCAGCGAGGAGGCCAGCAGCACGGTGTCGCCGGGCTCGATGTGGACGAAGTTGTGCGTGCCGTTGGCGATCCGGGACAGCGCCGACATCGGCTCGCCCTGGGAGCCGGTGGAGATCAGCACCTGCTTCTCCGGGGCCAGGTCGGCCAGCTGCTTGGCGTCGACGATGACCCCCTCGGGCACGTCGAGATAGCCCAGCTCCGAGGCGATCTGCATGTTGCGCACCATCGACCGGCCGACGTAGCCGACCTTGCGGCCGTGCTTGACCGCCGAGTCGAGGATCTGCTGCACCCGATGCACGTGCGAGGCGAAGCAGGCCACGATGATCCGCTGCTCGGACTCGCGGAAGACCTGCTCGATGGCCGGGGTGATCTTGCGCTCGGAGACGGTGAAGCCCGGCACCTCGGCGTTGGTGGAGTCGGTGAGGAACAGGTCGACCCCCTCCTCCCCCAGCCGGGCGAAGGCGCGCAGGTCGGTGATCCGGCCGTCCAACGGGAGCTGGTCCATCTTGAAGTCGCCGGTGTGCAGCACCATCCCGGCCGGCGTACGGATCGCGACGGCGAGCGCGTCCGGGATGGAGTGGTTGACCGCGACGAACTCCAGGTCGAACGGGCCGAAGGAGAGTCGCATCCCCTCGGTGACCTCGTGCTTGACGGTCTCCCGGAGCCGGTGCTCGCGCAGCTTGGAGTTGACCAGTGCCAGGGTCAGCTTGGAGCCGACCAGCGGGATGTCGCCGCGCTCGCGCAGCAGGTACGGTGTGGCGCCGATGTGGTCCTCGTGGCCGTGGGTGAGCACCAGCGCCTCGATGGCGTCGAGCCGGTCCCTGATCGCGGAGAAGTCCGGCAGGATCAGGTCCACGCCGGGCTGCTGGTCCTCGGGGAAGAGCACCCCGCAGTCGACCACGAGCAGCCGGCCGTCGTACTCGAAGACGGTCATGTTGCGGCCGACCTCGCCGAGTCCGCCGAGCGGGATCACGCGCAGAGCACCGGCGGCGAGCTCACCTGGTTCGGAGAGCTCGGGGTGTGGGTGGGACATGCAGTTCCTTATCTAGACAAGGCCGGCTGCCGCCAATCCGCTGCGCAGCGCCTCGACCTCGTCGTCGTCCAGCGCCACCAGTGGCGAGCGGACGTTCCGGTTGTCGATCACGCCGCTCAGCTGCAGGGCAGCCTTGGCGGTCGTCGCTCCGTAGTTCGGGACGCCCATGATGGCGTCGATCGCGGGGAGCATCCGCGCATAGGTCTCTCGGGCGAGGGCGAGGTCGGCACCCGTGCCGGTGTCGGTCATGGCGTCGACCATGGTCCGCAGGTGGTCGCCGGCGACATGGCCGGCCACCGAGATCACCCCGCTGGCGCCGTGGGCCAGCCAGGCCAGGTTGAGCGCGTCGTCGCCGGAGTAGATGGCGTAGCCGAGGTCGAGCAGCCGCGGCGCACGGGCCAGGTCGCCGGCCGCCTCCTTGACCGCGAGCACCGTCTCCCAGCGGGCCGCCTCGCGGTAGGTCTCCAGCGAGATCGGCGACCCGGTGCGGCCGGGGACGTCGTAGAGGATGACCGGCACGTCGGTGGCCGCCACCACCTGGCGGAAGTGCTCGGCGATGCCGCGCTGCCCGGGCTTGTTGTAGTACGGCGTGACCAGGAGGAGGCCGTCCGCGCCGACCTTGGCGGCCTGCTGGGCCAGCTCGATCGAGGTGCGGGTGTCGTTGGTGCCGATGCCGGCCACCACCGTCACCCGGTCGCCGACGGCGTCCTTGACCGCGGCCAGCGTCTCGGCGTCCTCGCCGACGGTCGTGGTCGCGGACTCGCCGGTGGTGCCGGAGACGACCAGCCCGTCATGGCCGTGCTCGACCAGGTGTTGCGCCACCTTCTGGGTCTGGGCGAGGTCGACCGAGCCGTCCTCGGCGAAGACGGTGACCATCGCCGTCAGAACGGTTCCGAAGGGCGCAGCACCGGGCACGTTCGTCATGATCCCCAGCGTATCGCCTCACGACTCACCCCTGAGCGAGCCCCCGCGCCGCCTCGCGGGCGATCTCGCCGAGCACGTCGAAGCGGTCCGGGGTCAGTCGTTCGCGCGGGCCCCAGATGCTGAGCAGCGCGATCGGATGCCCGCCGGCGTCGAGCACCGGCGCGGAGACGCCGTACGCCGACTCCTCGAACTCGCCCCGGCAGGTGCCGTAGCCGCGGCGCCTGGTCTCCTCCAGGTCGGCCTCGAGGTCCGATTGGTCGGTGATGGTCGTCTCGGTGTAGCGCCGCAGCCGGCTCCCCAGCAGCTCCCCCGCGTCGCCGGCCGGCAGGAAGGCGAGCAGCGCCTTGCCGGTGGAGGTCGCGTGCAGTGGGACGGCCCGATCCCGCCAACTGGCAGCCACCACCGCGCTGGGCACCTCCTCGGCGACGTAGGTCAGCCGATCCGCCCGCATCACCGCCAGCGCCGCGGTCTCGCCGGTCTGCCGGGAGACCCGGGCCAGGGTCGGGCCCGCGGAACGGATCAGCGCGTCCACGCCGCCCGCGCCGGCCAACTCCAACAGCCCGCCGCCGATCGTCCAACGGCCGGTGCGCCGGTCGCAGGCGACCAGCCGGGACGCCTCCAGGGTGACCAGGATCCGCCAGGCGGTCGCCCGGTTCAGCTCGCATCGGGCGGCGATCGCCGCGACGGTCGCCTCGGGGCCGGATGCGGTCGCGACCGCACGCAACAGCGCCGCCGCCCGGTCCACCGACTGGACCCGGCCGGTACGACGTCCCGGCACCGCGGCCACGCCTCGCCGCTCGCCCGTCCGATCGCCCGTCTGATCGCCTGTCAGATCGCCGCCCTGATCGTCAGGGTCATTGACGCCCCTCCCCATGCCGCATATGTTCGCATAGTTCAAAACTTGGCTCGCATCGCGAACAGGAGAAGAACAATCGCCTCCGGACCGGACAATCGACGGACCAGCTCGGGTACTCGACATGGCGCCAGAGCGGGTCTGCCTCGCGCGCCGGAAGGCACCCCGGGCGGCTATGGCGTCTCTCGCCGGGACGCGCTGCGACTCGCCTCGATCGCCGCGGCCGGTGCGGTCGGCCTGAGCACGCTGGGCGCCTGTGGCACGGTGCCGACCAAGCCGGATGCGAGCACTCCCCGCAAGCGCGGCGGCACGCTCAGCCACGGCGCCACCGGTGGCGGCCTCAAGGACACCCTGGACCCGCACTTCCCGGTCACCAATCCCGACATCGCACGCTGCTTCAACCTCTACGAGCCGCTGCTGATGTGGGACAACAAGTACAAGATCGCCCCCTGTCTGGCGACCGCGGTCACCCCGAACAAGGCGGCCACGGTCTGGACGATCGAGCTGCGTCCCGACGTGGTCTTCCACCACGGCAAGTCGATGACCGCCGAGGACGTGATGTTCACCCTGTCCCGGCTCACCGACCCGAAGAACCCGGCCCCGGGCGGGACCCAGCTGGCCGAGGTGCTCGACCTGAAGAGCTCCCGCACGCTGGACGACCACACCCTCCGGCTGCGGCTGAGCAAGCCGTACGCGCTGCTCGACCAGCTGCTCGCCGAGTACACCACCGGCATCATCCCCACCGACTTCACCCTCACGAAGCCGGTCGGCACCGCCGGGTTCGCCTACAAGTCCTTCACCCCGGGGCAGCTGAGCACCTTCACCAGGTTCGGCGACTACTGGGGCGATCCGGCCTACGTCGACGAGCTGCTCATCTACGACTTCGCCGACGACGCGGCCAAGGTCAACGCGCTGCTCGCCGGTCAGGTGCAGAGCGTGGACAACCTGCCCTCCTACCTGGTCGACGCCGTCGGCAAGCAGGGGTCCTCGGCGCTGATCGCCGACACCGGCGCGTGGATCCCGTTCACCATGCGGGTCGACACCGCGCCGTACTCCGACAACCGGGTGCGGCAGGCGCTGCGGCTGGTGGCCGACCGCCAGCAGCTGATCGACCAGGCGCTGAACGGCTACGGATTCCTGGGCAACGACCTGTACTCGCCCTTCGATCCCGCCTACGCCGACGACCTGCCCCAGCGCGAGCAGGACCTCGACCAGGTGAGGTCCCTGCTCAAGCAGGCCGGCAAGTCCGACCTGCAGGTCGAGCTGGTCACCTCGACGGCGGTCGGCGCCGGTGGCGTCGAGGCCGCCAACCTGTACGCCGACCAGGCCCGTGCCGCGGGCATCGACGTCCGCCTCACCAAGGCCGACGCCAACACCTTCTACGGTGACCAGTACCTGAAGTGGCCGTTCGCGCAGGACTTCTGGAACACCCGCAACTACCTGCCACAGGCGGCGGCCTGCGCGCTGCCGTCCTCGCCGTACAACGAGACCCACTTCGACGACAAGAAGTACCAGAAGCTGGTCGCCCAGGCGACGCAGGAGGTTGACGACACCAAGCGCAACGAGCTGATCCGTCGCTGCCAGCAGATCGAGTACGACCGCGGTGGCTACCTCATCTGGGGCTTCAAGCGCCAGGTGGACGGCTACTCCAACCTCGTCCGGGGCTTCGAGCCCAGCCGTTACCAGCCGTGCGGGTCCTTCCGGTTCCGCAACGTGTCGTTCGTCTGAGGGGTGGCAGGGATGAGTGTCCAAGACGCCGAGGCAACCCCGCCGACGCCGCCGGAGGAGTCCGGCCCGGCCCCGGGGCCGATCGCCGACGCCCGCCGCAACCCCTGGCTCGCCTGGGGCGGCTGGCTGGTCCGACGGCTCGGCCTGGCGGTGCTCACCCTGTGGCTGGTCTCCATCCTGGTCTTCCTCGCCACCGCCGCCCTCGGCGACCCGGTCAAGGCGATCCTCGGCAAGGACGCCGAGACCGCCGGCGGGCGGGCCAACCAGATCCGCGAGCAGCTGCATCTGGACCAGTCGCTGTGGGAGCGCTACTGGCACTGGCTCGGCGGTCTGCTGACCGGCGATCCCGGCACCTCGGTCGCCAACGGCTACCCGGTCGGGCAGCTGATCGGCGACCGGGTGCTCAACAGCGCCGTGCTGGTGGCGGTCGCCGCGATCGTGATCATCCCGCTCTCCTTCGGGGTGGCGCTGCTGTGCGCCCGGACCCGCGGCGGCCGGGTCGACCAGGGCATCCAGGTGGTGCTGCTCACCCTCGCCGGACTGCCGGAGTTCATCATCGGCATCGTGCTGGTGGCGGTCTTCTCCACCGTCGTCCTCCACCTGCTGCCGGCGGTCACCATCAGCGCCGGCGGCGACAGCCCGTGGGCCAAGCCGGGCTCGATGATCCTGCCGGTCGCGACCCTGGTGCTGGCGGTGGCGCCCTACGTCATCCGGATCATGCGCTCGACCCTGTTGGAGGTGCTCGACAGCGACTACGTCGAGCTGGCCCGGCTCAAGGGGGTGCCGGAGAAGGTGGTGCTGCGGCGGCACGCGTTGCGCAACGCGATCGTGCCCGGCATCCAGGTGATCGCCCTGCAGCTGGCCTGGCTGGCCGGCGGGATCGTGGTGGTCGAGTACCTCTTCTCCTATCCGGGGGTCGGCGCCAGCCTGGTCGACAGCGTCCGCAACAGCGACGTCCCGATGGTGCAGGCGCTGGCGATGATCATCGCCGCCGTCTACGTGGTGGTGAACCTCGTCGCCGACGTCCTCTCCATCCTGTGCACGCCCCGAGCGAGGACGGCGATCACCGCATGAGCAACGTGAGCAACGCAGTCTCGATGAGCACGCCGACCCTGCTCGGCCGGAGCATGCGCCAGCGGCGGCTGATGATCGGCCTGGTGCTCACCGTGCTGGTGGTGCTGGTCGCGGTGGTCGGCCCCTGGGTGGCACCGCACGGCGAGCACGCGATCACCGGCGATCCGTACTCCTCCACCGGCGCGCTCGGCACCGACTACCTGGGCCAGGACGTGCTCAGCCGGGTGCTGTACGGCGGCCGCTCGGTGCTGCTGATCGCGCTGGCCGCGACGGTGCTCGGGATGGTGGCCGGCATCATCATCGGCGTCGTGGCCGCCTACGTCGGCGGCTGGTTCGACGAGGTGGTGATGCGGCTCAACGACGTCGCGCTGGCGTTCCCGCAGATCCTGCTGACCCTGCTGGTGCTCTCCACCGTCGACCAGCCGACCTGGTGGATGATCGTGGTGCTGGTCGGCATCGGGCACGCGCCCCGGGTGGCGCGGGTGGCCCGCGGCGTCGCGCTGGGCGTCGTACGACGCGACTTCGTGACCTCGGCCGAGGCGCTCGGCGAGTCCCGGTGGCGGGTGATGTTCGCCGAGATCCTGCCGACCATGAACGCACCCCTGCTGGCCGAGGCCGGGCTGCGGCTGACCTACTCGATCGGCATGGTGGCGGCCATCGGGTTCCTCGGCTTCGCCAGCGACCCGGGCGCCGCCGACTGGGGCCAGATGATCAACGAGAACCGGCTCGCCCTGCTGGTCCAGCCCTGGGGCGTGCTCGCGCCGGTGATCATGATCGGCGTCTTCGCCATCGGCACCAACCTGATGGCCGACGGCATCACCCAGCTCTACGCGAAGGAGTCCCAGTGAGCTTCTGGCAGGACACGGTCGCCGGCCTCCTCGCCGGTCGAGCAGTCGTCGCGAGGGACGAGCGACGGCTACTCGAGCCCCCGGAGGCGACCCGATGAGCAGCACCTTGGAAGCCTCGCCGGAGAGCCGCGAGCCGTGCGTGGTCGACGGGCTGCGGGTGGCGCTGGTCTCCGGCGCCACCGTCGGCGGCACCGGTGAGATCGACGTGGTCGACCAGATCGACCTGGTGCTGCATCCGGGCGAGATCGTCGGCCTGGTCGGCGAGTCCGGCTCGGGCAAGACCACCATCGGCACGGCGCTGCTCGGCCATGCTCGCGCCGGGGCCCGAATCGCCGGCGGCGAGGTGCTGCTCGAGGGCCGCGACATCCTGGAGCTCAGCGAGGACCAGGTGCGCGCCATGCGCGGCGAGGAGGTCGCCTACATGCCGCAGGATCCGGCCTCGGCGCTCAACCCGAGCATCCGGATCGGCCGGCAGATCGTGGAGCTGCTCGAGCTGCGCGGCATCGACACCGCCGCGGGCCGGTGGCAGCGTGCCAAGGACGGGCTGAGCGAGGTCGGCCTGCCCTGCGACGACGAGTTCCTCGGCCGCTACCCGCACCAGCTCTCCGGCGGCCAGGTGCAGCGGGTCGCGCTGGCGATGGCCTTCCTGCCCCGGCCGAAGGTGCTGGTGCTCGACGAGCCGACCACCGGGCTCGACGTGACCTCCCAGGCGCTGGTGCTCGAGACCATGGACCGGCTCTGCGAGGCCCACGGCGTGGCGGCGCTCTACGTCACCCATGACCTGGCCGTGATCGGCAACGTCGCCGACCGGGTCGCGGTGATGTACGCCGGCCGGATCGTCGAGCTCGGAGGTCGGGAGCAGATCTTCGCCCACCCCACCCACCCCTACACCCGGGCACTGCTGGACGCGATCCCGCACGTCAGCCAGGCCCGGGCGCTCTCCGGGATCCCGGGCCGGACGCCGGGGCCGGGTCGCCGCCCCGACGGCTGTCGCTTCCACGACCGGTGCTCGTTCGCCATCGAGGAGTGCGCCACCACCGAGCCCGAGCCGGTGCCGGTGCGCACGAGCGGCGGCGAGGACGGCGTGCACTGGGCCCGCTGTCTGCGGGTCGGCGAGCTCGGTGCCTGGGACATCAACCTCGGCACCGTGCCGGACGCCGACCCCAACCGCGAGCGCGACGTCATCCTGAGCGCGTCCGGGATCGACATCTTCTACGGCCACAAGCGCGTCGTGCAGGACTACTCCTTCGACCTGGCTCGCGGCGAGGTGGTCGCCCTGGTGGGCGAGTCCGGCTCGGGCAAGACCACCATCTCCCGCAGCATCGGCGGCCTGCACCGGCAGTGGACCGGCGATCTGGTCTTCGACGGTCACTCGCTGGCCACCTCGGCGCGGCGCCGTACCAACTCCGACCGCAAGCGGATCCAGTACATCTTCCAGAACCCCTACCTCTCGCTGAACCCACGACAGAGCGTCGAGCAGATCATCAAGCGGCCGATGGAGCTCTTCGGCATCGCCCGCGGCCGGAAGGCGACCGACCGGGTGGTCGCGCTGCTGGACGCGGTGGCCCTCGGGCCGACGGTGCTCAAGCTGCGCACCGATCGGCTCTCCGGTGGGGAGCGACAGCGGGTGGCCATCGCCCGGGCGCTGGCCGCCGAGCCGGACATCCTGATCTGCGACGAGATCACCTCGGCGCTCGACGTCTCGGTGCAGGGCTCGATCGTGGCGCTGCTCGAACGGCTGCGGATCGAGCGCGGCATCTCGATGCTGTTCGTCACCCACAACCTGGCGCTGGTGCGCTCGATCGCGGCCCGCGTCGACATCCTGCAACACGGCCACCTGGTCGAGTCCGGACCGGTGGTCGAGGTGATGGAGCGACCGCGTCAGGACTACACCCGCGACCTGTTGGCGCACACCCCGAGGATCGATTGATGTCGGGGCTCTCCGAGCTCCGGTTCATCGACCCCGGGCCGGAGGGTTCCCCGCTCGAGGTGCCGGCCACCGCGCCGCTCGACCTGGCCGAGCGGATCCGGCCGCTGCCGGTGGAGATCGCCGGAGCCGGCCATCTCAGCGACCTGGACGGCTGGCTGGCCGAGACCTACGCGACCTCGCTGGTGGTGATCGCCGACGGTGCCGTCGTCCACGAGTGGTACGCCGGCCAGCCGGGTCCACCGGGTCAGCTCGAGCGGCTCGGCCTGTCCGATCCGCTCGGCCCCGAGACCCGGTTCCGGGGGGCGTCGATGACCAAGTCGGCGCTCGCCCACCTGGTCGGCCGGGCGGTCACCGACGGCCGGCTGCGGCTCGCCGACCGCGTCGTCGAGCAGGTCCCCGAGCTCGCCGGCAGCGGCTACGCCGCCGCCACCGTCGGCGACGTGATCACCATGACCACCGGCACCGACTGGATCGAGGACCACCGCGACCCGAACGGTCCGGCGGCCCGGCTGGTGGACGTCTTCGGCGCCGGTGGCGACTCGCGTGCGCTGCTCGCCGAGGTCGGCGCCGGCAGCGGCCCCGGCACCCGGTGGGAGTACTCCACCGCCGACTCCCAGGTCCTCGACTGGGTCCGGGAGCGCGCCACCGGCGAGAGGTTCGCCGACGCCCTCGGCGACCTGTGGCGCGACCTCGGAGCAAGCTCGCCGGCCCTGGTGAGCCGGGACGGGCAGGGGGTCGCGATGGCCGGCGGCGGTCTCGCGGCCACCAGTCGCGACTGGGCCCGGATCGGCCTGCTGGCACTCGACGGACACACCCACCACGGGCGGGTGCTGTGCGCGCAGTGGGTCGCCGAGGCGGGTCTGCCGCCGTACCTCTTCACCCGGCCCGGTCGGCTGCCGGTGAGCATCACCAGCCATGCCGGCTTCGCCCGGCACTGGTGGCCGCTGGACACCGACGGCACCCGGATCGTCGCCGACGGCAGCCGCGGCCAGTTCATCCTCGCCGACCGCGCGACCGGCGTGGTGGTGGTCAAGACCTCGCTGTGGCCCTACGACGACCCGTGGGTCGATCGGGGCTGCCGCGATCTGAGCTATCTCGGGTTGCAGGCGATCGCCGACGTGGCCTCGTCCTGAACCCGCGCACACCCGTCCGACAGGCACTCTGGAGAGGAGTCGACGTGAACCGAGACGTCATCATCACCTGCGCCCTGACCGGCGCCGGTGACACCACCGAGAAGTCCGAGCATGTCCCGGTCACACCCGAGCAGATCGCCGCGGCCGGGATCGAGGCCGCGCGGGCCGGTGCCGCCATCGTGCACGTGCACGTGCGCGACCCCGAGACCGGACGGGGCTCGCGTGAGGTGGCCCTCTATCAGCGCGCGGTGGAGCTGATCCGGGCCAGTGACGTCGACGTGGTCATCAACACCACCGCCGGGATGGGCGGCGACCTGTACCTCGATCCCCAGGAGCCGACCACGATCCTGCCCGGCACCGACCTGGTGGGTGGGGTCGAGCGGCTGGCGCACGTCGGCGTGGTCCGGCCCGACATCTGCACGCTCGACTGCGGCAGCCTCAACTTCGGCGAGGGCAGCCTGGTCTACGTCAGCACTCCGGACATCCTGCGTGACGGCGCGAAGCGGATCCAGGAGCTCGGCGTCCGGGTGGAGATGGAGATCTTCGACACCGGTCACCTGTGGTTCGCCACCCAGCTGGTCGCGGAGGGGCTGATCGACGACCCGGCCATGTTCCAGCTCTGCCTGGACATCCCGTACGGCGCCCCGGCCGACCCGCGGCTGCTGGCCGCGATGGTCGACATGCTGCCCCCGGGCGCGGTGTGGACCTCGTTCGCGCTCGGCCGGATGCAGCTCCCCTGGGTGGCGCAGTCGGTGCTCCTCGGCGGTCACGTGCGCGTCGGCCTGGAGGACAACCTCTACCTGGCCCGAGGCGTCAAGGCCACCAACGCCCAGCTGGTGGAGCGCGCCCGCACCATCATCGAGGCGATGGGTGCCTCGGTGGCGACCCCGGACCGAGCGCGGGAGATCCTGCGGCTGCCGGCCGGAGCCGGCCGGTGACCCGGACCACGCCGGACGAGGTGGGCGTCATCGCCTGCGTCGGCGCCGGCGTGATCGGCGGCGGCTGGGCGGCGTACTTCCTGGCGCACGGGTACCGGGTGCGCGCCTGGGACCCGGCGCCGGACGCCGAGCAGCGGCTCCGGCACCTGGTGGACGCGGCCTGGCCCGCGCTGACCGAGCTGGGCCTGGCCGAGGGCGCGGACCTGGCGAACCTGAGCGTCCACCGCGACCTCGCCGAGGCGCTCCGGGGTGCGCAGTTCGTGCAGGAGAGCGCTCCGGAGGATCTCGAGCTCAAGCGGAGGCTGCTGGCCGGCATCGACGACCTGTGCGCGCCGGAGGTGGTGATCTCCTCCTCCACCTCGGGCTATCCGATGACCGACCTGCAGACGCTGTGTCCGCATCCGGAGCGGACGGTGGTGGGGCATCCGTTCAATCCGCCGTACCTGATCCCGCTCGTCGAGGTCGTCGGCGGGAAGCAGACCTCCGCCGACACCGTCGCCTGGGCGGCCGCGTTCTTCACCGTGGCCGGGAAGTCGGTGATCACCCTGGACGCCGAGGTGCCCGGCTTCATCGCCAACCGGCTGCAGGAGGCGCTGTGGCGCGAGGCGCTGCACATGATCGAGGCCGGGGAGGCGACCGTCGAGCAGATCGACCGGTCGATCACCGACGGCCCCGGCCTGCGCTGGCCGGTCCAGGGGCCGATGCTGACCTTCCACCTGGCCGGCGGTCACGGCGGGATGGCGCACATGCTCGACCACTTCGGCCCGTCGCTGCTCTCGCCGTGGACCAGGCTGGCGGCGCCGGAGCTGACCCCGGAGCTGCGGGACGCGGTGGTGGCCGGCTGCGTGGCGGAGGCCGGGGGGCGGAGCATCGACGACCTGGTCGCCGAGCGGGACCGCGGCGTGATCGCGCTGCTGCGCGCCCTGGGGCGAGCGTGAGCCCGGGGACGCGGACCGATCCGCTCGTGTGGCGCGAGCGGCTGCTGCCGGAGTGGATCGACTACAACGGTCATCTCTCCGAGGCGTACTACGTGCTCGTCTTCGGACACGCCACCGATGCGGTGATGGACCACGTCGGCCTCGGCCCGGAGCACCGGGCCGAGGCC
>NZ_JASGET010000163.1:0-8639 GCF_047606145.1 Nocardioides sp.
CCGGGCGCGCCTCGGCGTCGGCGATCAGGCGACGCAGCCGGTCGAGCTCGCGCTCGGCCGAGCGCAGCGCGCGGGCCTGCGCACGCTGCCGGGTCAGCTGGGCCCACGCCTGCGCGGCCTCGAGATCGAGCGCCTCGGTGCGCATCCGGATCCACGCCTGGGCCGGCACCTCCGCGGTCGCCCGGCGACGCTTGGCAAGCGTCTCCTCGCGCAGCCGGGCCAGATGGGTCACCGGGCTGGCGGCACCGCGCACCGGGGCCAGCTGCTCACGCCAGCCGTCGAGCTGGGCGGCGTCCTGACGCCGGACCTCGTCGGCGCTCCATCGGCGCAGGACCCGTGCCACCGGCGCGACCACCGAGTACGGTCGTCCCGGCTTCCGCGCCGCCGCCTCGTGCACCAGGTCGGGCCGGAGGAACTCGTCGATCTCGGAGGCCGCCTCGCCGGGATCGCGGCTCCAGTCGATCGCCAGCGCCGATCCGATCCGGTCGGCCTCACGGCGCCAGTCGGCCAGCAGCGCCTCGAACGAGACGAACACTCGCGCAGCCTCGCGGGTGTGCTCCTCGGCGTCGAGCGAGTGCGCCAGCCAGGACAACAGGCTCCCCCGCGGGTCGAGTCCGTTCCGGCTGCGGATCGAGCCGGCCACCGCCTGCGGGTCGCGCACGGCCACCACATGCACGCAGCGATAGCCGCCCTCCTCCAGGGCCTTGATCCACAGCGGCATGGTGCGCGAGAGCCGCGGATCCTTGATCACGATCTGCTCCTCGCCACCGAACTCGCCGGCGAGGATCTGCTGGACCTGCCGGACGAGTCCGGCCCGCCGCCGCAGCCAGGCCGGGTCCAGACGGCCCCAGCCGCCCCACCACTGGTCGCGGCGCGCCAACACGTCCTCGTTGAGGTCGACGACGGAGCGGCCCTCCCAGAACCCGGGCGCGTTGTCCCGTTCCCGGCCGGGGATCAGGTGCTGCGGAAGGCCGGCCCCGAGCAGCGACAGCATCCGGGTGAGGGCGGAGGTGCCGGAGCGGTGCATCCCACTGACCAGGATCGCGGTGGGACGCGTCTGCTCCGGCGCGCCGCCGGAGTCGGTCACCGCGGTGACCGGCCCAGGTCGCGGATCCGGTCGATCGCCATCTCGGGCAATCGCCGCACGATCGACTTCCGGTTCGAGCTCTCCACCACGAGGGAGAAGTCCCGCCGGCGTTTGAAGATGATGGTGTCGCGCACGACCCGATGGTGCCATCCCCGGCTCATCGTCTCGATGGTGAACTGGAAATCCTGGAACGAGAGCCCGTTCGCGATGTCCCGGGAGACGTAGGGGATCTCCAGGTGCGCCTCGCGCGGCGCCATCCCCAGGGAGTCGTAGTAGTTGCGGACGTAGAGGTAGTGCGGGGTGAACAGCGGCGAGTCCGGCTCGATGTTGACGAGCATCGACGTCGTCGAGTCGAACACGATGTTCAGCTCGGGATGGACGATGGCCCGCTCCTCACGGGCCGCGGCCTCGTCGAGGCAGGCGATCCCCTCGGCCAGCCAGTTCTCGCTGAAGAGATCGTCGGCGTCGAGGAAGGCCAGGTAGCGACCGGCACACGACGGTGCGACGGCGTTCCTGACCCTGCCCAGGTCTCCCTCGCCGTACTCCCGCCGGTGCCAGTGGTCGAGCGCCGGCTGGCAGAAGAAGGAGCGGGTCGCCTCGGTGACGTTGTCGAGCACGATGATCGGTTCGACCCGATAGCCGCGCTCGCGCGCGACGGCGATCGCGGCGTCCGCCGCGCGCATGGTGGGGCCCGAGACCACCGTCTCGTCGTGCGCGGTCACCACCACGCTCAGATCGACCGCACGCTCCGGCACCCGCTCCTCGGCCCCATCGGTCTCATTGGCTCCATCGGCCCCGTCGGCCCCGTCGGCACGGGCCGCCGGGCTCGAGGACACGCTCTCAGACATCGGCATCCTCGCTCTTCGGGCCCAGCAGCACGGTGCCGGCCAGGTCGGCGTAGGCCTCCACGGTGCGCTCGGCCACCAGTCGCTCACGCAGCGCGAGTGCACGTCGGCGTGCCTCGGCGGGGTCGGCGAGCACCTGCGTGATCGCCTGCACGTACGCCTCCGGTGTGTTGACCTCGGCGACCGGCCAGGAGTCCTCCACGCCGAGCACCTCACCGGTCCCGCCGACCAGGCTGCCGACGATCGGCAGGCCGGTCATGGCGACCTCCAGCAGTTGACTCGGTACGCCGTCCCAGCCGGAGGTGTAGAGCCACACGTCGGCCTCGTCCAGCCGCAGCTCGGCGAAGCTGTCGTAGCGTCCGTGGACGACGACGTTGTCGGGCACGTTCCGGTCCGGGCCCTCGCCCTGCAGGACCGCCTCGCCCCACAGGTGGAAGTCCGCCTCGGGCATCAGCCGCGCGGTGCGCAGGACCACGCTGATCAGCTTCTGCCGGTCCCACCTGCCCGCCCAGTACACCCGCGGCCGCCGGCCCTCGACCGGCCCGGGGCCACGCGTCACCGGGATCGAGACGTCCACCGGCGCCGGGAAGACGTGGATCCGGTCCCCGGCGTCGGGCGGGACCAGGTATCGCTCCCGGAACCAGTCGCGCAGGTAGGCGCTGTCGGTGATGCAGCCGGCGACCTGCTCGAACTGTCGGTAGAAGTACCGCATCGGGTACCCCGACCAGGTGCCGCGGGCGTTCTGCTCGTTGCAGAAGAACACCACGAACACCCGCTCGGTGGCGACCAGCGCGGGTCCGTGGGTGATCAGCGACTCGTAGAGCAGCCGGGAGTTGATGTTGATCACCGCGTCGGCGTGGAACGACCGGATGAGCTCGACCAGCGCGCGCTGGGCGACGGGTCCCGGCATCTGGCCCATCTCACCCGCGACACCGTGGAAGTCGACCTCCCGGACACCCGAGGGGTACCGGTCGGGCGGGGTGGTGCCGGAGTCGTCGGTGTAGATGACCACGATGTCCTCGGCCCGCAGCCGGCCCGTCTCGACCAGCCCGTGCGCCAGGTGCCCCTCCAGGCGTCGTCCGCTGCCCCAGCGGGGCCGGTTGACCACCATCACCAGCCGCGCGGGCCGGAAGCCCGCCTGCCGCTGGGAGTCGAAGATGGCGGCGACCTGAGCGGTCGTCTCCTCGGCCACCAACGAGGGGATCTTCGGTCGGGTGACCTCCCGCCAGGCGTCGGCCACCATCGGCTCGATCTCGGCCGCCTTGGCCATCATCTCGCCGAGCGTGCCGGTGCACAGCCGCGCGATGAGGTCGCTGCGGATCGCCACCACCTCACGCACCACCTGCTGCGGGCTCAGCCCGAGCACCGGTGCCATCAGGTCCACGCCGGGCGCCGGGTCGGCGATCTCGCCCAGCTCGCTGCCCTCGGCGAGCCAGGCGTGATACGGCGTGGGTCGCGCGCCGGCGCGCTCGGGGTGTCGGCGCAGATAGGCGCTCATCGAGAAGTGCGGGTTGGGGCTCCGGTCGGCCACCGCGCCCTCGGCGAGGAAGTGATCGGCCGGCCGCAGCCGGTCCCGACCGGTCAACGACGGCGACTGGTTGAGGTAGTGCAGGGCGTGGAAGTTCGAGCGGAGCAGCACGTCATCCGGCTCCCCCGACGACTTCGCGAGACCACGACCGACCCGGGTCAGGAACCGGTCCATCACCTCCCCGAGGTGGGTCTGGACGGGCGTGAACGGCAGCATGACCCGGCGCTGAACCGGGGCCGGCTCGGGCCGCGCCGTCGGCCGGAGCCGACGGCGCAGGCGTCCCAGCCGAGTCCGCGCCCGACGCTGCCAACGCTGGCGAAAGCTCTCCTCGCTCATCGGCGCCTCACCGCCCGGCGGTGGTGAACCACCGCCAGGTGGTGCGCAGCCCGTCCTCCAGCGGCGTGGCCGGGTCGAAGCCGAAGCCGGCCCGTGCCTTCTCGATCCGACACCAGGTGTCGCGCACCTCCCCGGCCCGGAAGTCCTCATAGCGGACGTCGAGGTCGAGACCGGTGACCGACCGCATCGCGTCGAGCAGCTGGTTGATCGTCGTACCGTGTCCGCTGCCGAGCTGGTAGGCGCCCTCGGCATCGCTCTCCACCGCGTCGGTGATGCCGGCGACCAGATCGCCGACGAAGAGGTAGTCCCGGGTCTGGCTGCCGTCGCCGTAGACGACCAGCGGCTGGTCGGCGAGGATCTGCTTGAAGAAGTGCGCCACCACCGAGCCCTTGTGGAACGAGCGGGGCCCGTAGATGTTGGAGAACCGCAGCGCGCAGCCGCTGACCCCGAACGCGGCGCTGTAGGCGCT
This sequence comes from Nocardioides sp., assembly GCF_047606145.1. Taxonomy (GTDB): domain Bacteria; phylum Actinomycetota; class Actinomycetes; order Propionibacteriales; family Nocardioidaceae; genus Nocardioides. The sequence continues at coordinate 4,266 of NZ_JASGET010000163.1, forward strand.
CAGATAGCCCTCCAGCATGAGTTTCGAGGCGCCGTACGGCGAGGTCGGCCGGGGCGCCATCTCCTCGTGCACCGGTGGCGGTACGTCGCCGAGGATCGCGCCACCGGTGGAGGCCGCGACCACTCGTGGGACGCCGAGCTCACGACAGAGCTCGAGCAGGTTGAAGGTGCCGACCACGTTGTTCTCGAAGTTGTTCGCCGGGTCCTCGATGCTGTCCATCACCCGGGTGTCGGCGGCCAGGTGGACGACCGCGTCCTGACCGGTCAGCGCCGCGCGGAGCTGCTCACGGTCGCGCAGGTCGCCCTTGATGAACCGGACCGCGTCCAGGTCGAGATGTCTTCGATCGCCCAACGACTCGTTGTCCAGGACCGTGACCCGGTAGTCGCCGTGTCGAACCAGGTGGTCCGCCAGGTGCCGTCCGATGAAGCCGGCACCTCCCGTGATGAGGACCTTCTTCACGCCGCGTTCTCCGTTCGAAGCCGAAATTGCGCGGCCCACTGTAGCCGCCGCACCGGGCGATCCCGCGTTCGCCCTCGGCGTGGGCACGACGCCCCGCCTGGTGGCCGCCTCATCGCTCGTCGCGAAGGGCCGGTCGCATCTGCGCGAGCAGATACGGCGCGAGGGTGCGGGAGAAGAAGGCGAGCATGTGGCTGCCGTCGCCGTAGGCGACGACGCCGCCGATCACCGAATGACATCGCCGTCGATCGCAGAAGTACCGGTGCAGGCCCACCGGCACGATGTCGGCGTCGTGTGCCCCCCGCGCGGCGCGCAGCAGCGGATCGGCTCGAAGCGCGGTGGCCACCGGCGTCGTACAGGGATCGTCGAAGCTCCCCGCCTCGGCGACACAGGTCGGGATGTCCCCCAACCCCATGGCGGGCACGTCCCCGATCGCCACCACCCTCTTCCCTGCGCGGGTCCACCGCCGCCACACCTGCCGGTAGCCCGCGATCTGGCGGCGGAGCTGCTCCCGCCTCGGCACGCCGGGCAGGAGGTAGGACCGACTGATCGCCGAGGTCACCACCACGTCGATGTCCGGATCGCGAGCCACCCGCGGGATCACCCGCCGCAGCCAGGCATGGCAGCTGTCGGCGATGGTCGGGTCCCAGGCGGCGCTCACCGCGGCGGCGGTGACGGTACACGACGACTTGGCCATCAGGGTGATGTTCCAGCGACGGCGGACCGCCAGCTCGTCGAGGGCACCGGTCCAGTGCCGGGCGTGGGAGTCGCCGACCACCGCGATCCGCAGCGTCGCGTCCTCGGCGGGCACGCCGTACTGACAGGCGACGACCGCGCTGTCGGTCGGGTTCTGCTGGCAGCTGTTCCCCCAGGACGGCCCTCCGGTGGAGTAGTTGCTCATCCGCAACAGCGGCGCGTCGCGGTAGCGCAACAGGTGTGGGGAGGCGCAGTCGTTGCCGATGGCGCGTGCACCGAAGCACCGGTCGCCGTCGGCGACCGCGTTGTCGACAGCCGCCGCCACGCGGTGGAGCCGGGCGTCCACTCCCGCCGTGGACAACTGCCCGAAGCCGACGACGACCAGCATCCCGGCCAGTGCGGGGACCAGCGTCCGTCGCGCCTTGCCGGCGGTGAGCCAGCGCAGGCGCCGTACGGGATCTTCGACGAGACGGGCGCTGAGCCAGGCGCACAGGACCGCCGCCGCCAGCACCACCAGCTTGGTGGCGGGAGTGAGCGGGCGGCCGGTGGCGTACGGCGTCAGCACGATCAGCGGCCAGTGCCACAGGTAGAGCGAGTAGGAGATGCCACCGATCCAGGCGGACACCCGGACCGGCACCTGGAGGACCGCCGGCGATGCGGCCACGAACGCGTCCCCGCAGAAGATCACCAGCGCGGCGCCCAGCACCGGGATCAGCGCGATCCAGCCCGGCACCGGGCTGGACTCGGTGAACAGGGCGATGGAGCCGAACACCAGCAGCCAGCCCGCCGCCGCGCCTGCGTGTCGGACGGCCTCGGAACGGGCGCGTACGGCGGCCGGCAGCATCGCCAGCAGACCGCCGAGGCCGAGCTGCCACATCCGAGCCGGAGTCACGAAGTAGGCCGCGTGCGGCAACCGCGCGGTCTCCCAGATCGAGTAACCGAGCGAGGCCACCACCACCGCGCCGAAGGCCAGCGCGAGCGCCGTACGAGGGCGACCGAGCCGCCGTCCGACGACGTAGGCCACGACCGCGAGCACCGGCCAGAGCAGATAGAACTGCTCCTCCAACGACAGCGACCAGTAGTGGGTCACCGGTGACGGCGAGTTGGACGAGGCGAAGTAGTCCTCGGCATCGTGAGCGAGCGCCCAGTTCTGCACATAGAGGGCCGAGGCCACGATCTGGCGCATCACCAACTGCCCGCATCACCAACTGCCACAGCGTGGCGGGGACCACCGCGAGGGTCGCCAACGCCGAGAGCAGCAGCACCAGCAGGCTGGCGGGCAGCAGCCGCCGCGCTCGACGGGCCCAGAACTGCACCAGTCGGACGCGCCCGGTCCGATCCAGCTCGCGGATCAGGTGCGAGGTGATCAGGTAGCCCGAGATCACGAAGAAGATGTCGACGCCGAGAAAGCCACCGGTCACGATCCCGGGCGCCAGATGGTTGGCCACGACCGCGAGGACCGCCACCGCCCGGAGCACCTGGATCTCCGTCCGGAACCGGTTGGCACCACCACCGCCCCCGGCGGCGACCGACTCGCCGACCCCCACCGCGGACGACCCGGGTCCGCTGGAACGGCCGGGCTCCGCCTCACTCGGGCGAGGCACCCCGGTCCCGAGGCGACCGGGTGACGCTCTCCTCGGCCGCTTGCTTGCCGGCCGGTCCGCCGTCGCGGCGCAGGCCCGTGCCCAGCGCCGCCCCCGCCGCCGACTCGGGCGACTCGGGCGACTCGGGCGACTCGGGCGACTCAGGCGACTCAGGCGACTCAGGCGACTCAGGCGACTCAGGCGACTCAGGCGACTCAGGGTGCGCAGCGTCATCGGCGGCATGGTCGATCGTCGGGGCCGCCTCGGCCGCCCGCTCCATCGCGTCGCTCAGCCAGGGTGCGGCCGGGATCTTCCGGCCGCGGTCCGGATAGGCCGCATAGGCGAGCACCATCCCGGCGAGCACCAAGATGACCAGCATCACGATGATGATGGCGAGCACGGTGGGATCCTCCCGACAGACATCGGATCGATGACAGGTACGCCGATCGAGTGGCCCCCGATCGCCCCGTCCAGGGTGCCATATCGACCCAGCCGCCCGGACCCGGCCGCGCCCGCACCCGCCCGGCGAGCGAGATAGCTCACGTCGCCGGCGAGGCGCCCCACGCAGAGTCCGAGCTGCGCGGCCGACCGGTCAGGCCGGTTGAGCGTCCCGGAGCCGCTGGGAGATGACCGTGGAGACGCCGTCGCCACGCATGGTCACGCCGTACAGCGCGTCGCCCACCTCCATCGTGCGCTTCTGGTGGGTGATCACCAGCAGCTGGGAATGGGCGCGCAGCTCGTCGTAGATCTCCAGCAGCCGGCCGAGGTTGGTGTCGTCCAGGGCGGCCTCGACCTCGTCGAGGATGTAGAACGGCGACGGGCGCGCCTTGAAGAGCGCGACCAGGAACGCGACCGCCACCAGCGAGCGCTCACCCCCCGAGAGCAGCGAGAGCCGCTTGACCTTCTTGCCCGGCGGCCGCGCCTCGACCTCGATGCCGGTGGTGAGCATGTCGTCCGGCTCGGTGAGCACCAGCCGCCCCTCCCCGCCCGGGAAGAGCCGGGCGAAGACGTGGTCGAAGGCGGCCTCGACGTCGCGGTAGGCCTCGGTGAAGACCTGCTCCACGCGCGCATCGACCTCCTTGACGATGTCGAGCAGGTCCTTGCGGGTCGAGCGGAGGTCCTCGATCTGCTCGGTGAGGAACTTGTGCCGCTCCTCCATCGCGGCGAACTCCTCCAGCGCCAACGGGTTGACCTTGCCGAGCTGGGCCAGTGCCCGTTCGGCGGTGCGCAGTCGCTTGGCCTGCTCCGCGCGGTCGAACGGGATCGGCGCCGGCTCGGTGCCGTCCTCGGCGGGCGGCTGGGGCACCGGGTTCTCCGGACCGTAGTCGGCCACCAGCGCATCCGGGTCCAGGCCGAGCTCGTCGAGCGCCTTCTCCTCCAGCTGCTCGATCCGCATCCGCTGCTCGGTGCGCGCCATCTCGTCGCGGTGGGCCGCGCTGACCAGGTCGTCGAGGTCACCGCCGAGCGTGCGCAGGCTCGCCCGTACGGCGACCAGCTGCTCCTCGCGGCCGGCGCGGGACCGCTCCACCTCGGCGCGCTCCTGCGCGGCGCGCGCGATCGAGACCTCCAGTCGCGCCAGCACCTGCACCGCCGCCGCGCCGACCGCCGCGGCGGCCTCGCCCTCCCGGCGCAGGCGCTC
>NZ_JASGET010000164.1:0-5064 GCF_047606145.1 Nocardioides sp.
CCGGGCAAGCCCGCCGCCGGCGCCCCCGAGCCTCGCGGGTCGGCTCGGCCCGACCCGTCGGCGGCGGCCCTGCGCTTCGTCCAGGGCATGCTGCCCTCGGCGGTCACCACCCTGGTGGCGGTGCTGCTCGCCCTCGTGGTCGGGGCGCTGCTGATCGTCTTCACCGACAGCGCCAGCCTGCACGCGATCGGACGCGGCGACGTCGGCTACGTGCTGCAGCGGGTGTGGGACTCCTACCGGGCGCTGGTCTCGGGCGCCGTGGGCGGCGGCAGCCAGATCTCCACCACCCTGGCGTACGCGGCGCCGTTGATCTGCGCCGGCCTCGGCGTGACGCTCGCCTTCCGCGCCGGCCTGTTCAACATCGGGGCCCAGGGCCAGTTGATCGCCGGCTCGGCGCTGTGTGCATTCGTCGGCTTCCACTGGCACATCCCCGGGGTCGCCCACGTGGTGGTGGCGCTGATCGCGGCGCTGGTCGGCGGGGCGCTGTGGGGTGCCATCGCCGGCATCCTCAAGGCCACCACCGGCGCCCACGAGGTCATCACCACGATGATGCTCAACTATGTGGCCAAGTACGCCCTGTGGTACCTGCTGACCAAGCCGGCCTGGATCCGGCCCGGGGAGACCAACCCCACCTCGCCGCGGGTCGACGACAACGCGCTCTTCCCGACGGTCCTCGGTCTGAACACCGGCATCGTCATCGCGCTGGTCGCGGCCCTCGTGGTCTGGTGGCTGCTCGAGCGCACCACCTGGGGCTTCGACATGCGGGCGGTCGGCGCCAACGCGGAGGCCTCCCGTACGGCGGGGATGAGCATCGCCCGGGTGACCACCATCGTGCTCACCCTCTCCGGACTCCTCGCCGGCCTGGGCGGCGCGATGCAGATCCTCGGCCAGGACAACGACCTGACCCAGGGCACCGGTGGCACGATCGGCTTCGACGCCATCACCGTCGCCCTGTTGGGCCGGGCCACGCCGCTGGGGACCGTGCTGGCCGGGATCCTGTGGGGCGGCCTGCAGACCGGGTCGGCGACCATGCAGGCCGCGGCCGGTACGCCGGCCGAGCTCACCGAGGTCGTCCAGGCGCTGATCGTCATGTTCGTCGCCGCGCCGGCTCTGGTGCGTGAGGTCGTCCGGCTCAGGATCATCAGCAGTGAGCAGACGCTCGCCACGAAGGGGTGGGGTGGATGACGGCCACGACGGCGGAACCGGCCAAGCGCGGCATGCCGCGGACGGTACGCGATCGGGCGGACGTGCACCGTCAGGTCAAGCTGGTGGTGGTCAGTGTGCTGGCGGTGGCCCTGCTGGCCTACTTCTGGCTCGCGACCGACGACCCGCACGTCCTCTTCGGCGCTCAGCAGAGCGCCGGCGGATGGCTGGGCAACGGCTCGGGTGCGAGCAAGCCGACGAGCATCGACATCACCCCGATCCAGATCGCGTGCACCGCGCTGGCGCTGGTGGTGCTGATCCTGGCCGCGCTCGACCGGGTCCCGCACGGCTGGGTCGGCAACGTGGTCTACGTGCTGCTCGGCGCGGCCTTCTTCGTCGGCTTCTACCTGTGGATGTACGTCGACCAGGCCGCCGGCAGCCACCAGGTCAGTGTCGTCGAGCCGTTCAGCCAGGGCATCCACTACGCCACCCCGATGGTCCTGGGCGCGCTGGCCGGTTGCTTGTGCGAGCGGGCCGGCGTGATCAACATCGCGATCGAGGGCCAGCTCCTGCTCGGCGCCTTCCTCTCCGCGGCGGTCGCCACCCTGGCCGCCCACCTTCCCGGCATGCCGGGACAGCTCGGGTCGATCCTCGGCATGGCCGGCGGCATCCTCGGCGGCGTCGCGATCTCGGCGCTGCTGGCCCTGTTCGCGATGCGGTACAAGGTCAACCAGGTGGTGGTCGGGGTCGTGCTCACCGCGTTCGCCACCGGCCTGACCGCCTTCTTCTACGGCCAACTGCGGGGCAACGACGCCGCGAACAACTGGCTGAACAACCCGGTGCTGCTCACCGACGCGGGCATTCCGGGCCTGGACAAGATCCCCTTCATCGGCAAGATCCTGTTCGACCAGACGGTCATCGTCTACGTGATGTACGTGTGCATCGTCGGGGTCTGGTTCCTGCTCTTCCAGACCCGCTGGGGTCTGCGGGTGCGCTCGGTCGGCGAGCACCCGACGGCGGCCGACACGGTCGGCATCAAGGTCAACCGGATGCGCTGGCAGGCGGTGCTGCTCGGTGGTGTCGTGGCCGGCCTGGGCGGCGCGGCGCTGACCATCGGCGACACCGGGCCGTTCCAGCAGGACATGTCGGCGGGCAAGGGGTTCATCGCGCTGGCCGCGGTGATCATGGGCCGCTGGCACCCGATCTGGGCCACCTGCTGCGCGCTGTTCTTCGGCATGATGGTCAGCCTGCAGGTGCAGTTCAACAACGTGCATCCGGCGGCGTCGTACCTGTTCACCGCGATGCCGTACGTCGCCGTGATCGTCGCGGTGGCCGGCTTCATCGGCCGGGTGCGGCCGCCGGCGGCCGACGGCGAGCCGTACGAGAAGCAGTGATGCCGGACAGCCCGGAGGGCGGATTCGACTGGGAGCTGCTGCGGTCGGCGGCGTCCGAGGCGGCCGGGCACGCCTATGCGCCGTACTCCGGCTACCGCGTCGGCGCCGCCGCCCGGGCCGCCGACGGCCGGGTGGTCACCGGCTGCAACGTGGAGAACGCGGCGTACGGCGTCACGCTGTGCGCCGAGTGCGGTCTGGTCTCGGCGCTGCATCTGGGGGGCGGCGGCCGACTGACTCACTTCGTCTGTGTCGACGGTGCGGGCGCGGTGATCATGCCCTGCGGCCGCTGCCGGCAGCTGTTGTGGGAGAACGGTGGTCCGGAGCTGCTGGTCTGGACGGTCACCGGCGTACGAGCGATGACCGAGGTGCTCCCGGATGCCTTCGGCGCCGACGACCTGGGCCGGTAGCCGGGCCGGTAGCCGGCTCAGTGCGCGAGGGTGTCCTCCAGGTAGCGCGGTCGGCAGGCCTGCCAGGCGCCGCAGAGCAGGATCGCACCGGCGACCAGGATGAGCCCGAACGGCACCGCCCAGCCGCCGGTGACGTCGCGCAGGACGCCGACCAGCAGCGGACCCGCGCTCGCTGCGGCGTAGCCGATCCCCTGGGTGAACCCGGACAGCGACGCCGACCCGGCGTGGGTGCGGGTGCGCAGGTTGACCAGGGTCAGTGCCATCGGGAAGGTGCTCACCGCCAGTCCCACCGCGATGACCCAGACCACCGTGCCGCTCATCGGCGCCCAGAGCAGCCCGGCGAGCCCGAGGACCAGGCAGGCCGAGCAGCCGAGCGCGACCGGGAACGGGTTGCGCATCCGGGCACAGATCGTCGGCGCCACCACGGTGGCGGAGAACCCGATGGCGGAGAAGAGGCCGACCATGGTGCCGCCGAGCGAGTCGCTGCCACCGGCGTCGGTGAGCACCTTCGGGATCCAGGTGAAGAATGAGTAGGTGATCAGCGAGGTCATGCCGAACATGGCCGCCATGCCCCAGGCCAGCGGTGAGCGCCACACCGCCTTGAGGTGTTCCTCGGGCTCCGGGGCCCGGTGGGCGGGATGGCCGCGACGCAGCAGGATGACCGCCCATGGCACGACGGCGAGCACCGGGATGATCGCCCAGAGTGCCAGCGAGACGCGCCAGCCGGCGGCGTCGGCCACCGGCACGGTGATCAGTGCCGGCAGGGTGGTGCCCAGCTGCAGGCAGGTGAGATAGGCGGTGCTCAGCCCGGCGACCCGATCGGGGAAGTATCGCTTGACCAGTGGCGGCAGCACCACGTTGCCGATGCCCATGCCGAGCAGGGCGAGCGCGGAGAGCAGCAACAGACCGGCGGTCCCCGGGGCGACCGCGCGCAGCCCGATGCCGAGGGCGGTGACCACGACGCCGATCATCGCGGTCGGCTCCAGGTCGAGGCGCCGACCGAGCCACGGGGCCACCAGGCCGCCGACGGCGAACATGACGGTGGGCAGCATGCCGAAGACGCCGGTGGTGGTGCTGCCGAAGCCGAGGGTGTCGCCGATCCGGTCCAACAACGGGGTCAGCGAGGTGACGGCGGTGCGCAGAGTGAGGGCGTAGAGCAACAGTGCCGCGAGCACGATCAGGCGGCCGCGGCCGGAGGAGGCCACCGGAGTGGGCCCGGCCCCGCCGCGGTGCGTCGCGGCGGGCGTCGCTGCCCGGGTCGCTACCGGTGCCTGTGCCGCCGCGTGTGTCCCTGTGCGTGTCGCTGCCGTCATCTGCGCCTCCGGCCGAATCATAGGATGAATCGGTTGGTAACGGTCAAGTTCCGGTGGTGTTTCCGATCTGTTGCTGCCCGCGGCCGGTCGCGGGCCGCGGCTCCCGGAGCGTGCTGCTGCGGTACGGTCGCTTGGTGTGGAGAGCCCCCGGCGCCAGACGCTGATCGACCAGGTCACCGAGCAGTTGCGCCGCGAGATCGTCGGCGGGACCTGGCCGGAGGGTGGCCGCATCCCCACCGAGCCGGAGCTGTGCGAGCTGACCGGCACCGCCCGCAACACCGTGCGTGAGGCGGTCCAGGCGCTGGTGCACGCCGGCATGCTGGTACGGCGCCAGGGATCGGGCACCTATGTCCTCTCCGCCGCGGACCGGCCGCTGAGCGGATACTTCGCGGCCGCCGGCGAGCGCGACCTGATGGAGCTGCGTGAGACCCTCGACGTGACCGCGGCCGGGCTCGCCGCCGAGCGCCGTACCGACGCCGAGGTCGAGCAGCTCAACGCACTGCTTCGGCGGCGCAACGAGCTGTGGCGCGCCCAGCCCGCCGAGGCCGACCTGGAGGCGATGCTCGCCGCCGACCTCGCCGTGCACCGGGCGATCGTCGCGGCCAGCCACAACGCGGTCTACCTGGAGTTCTACGACTCGCTGCTGCCGACCGTCGAGCATCACATCCGCACCCATCCGGTCGGCGCCGCTGCCTCGCTCGAGTCCGAGCACTCCACCCTCGTCGCCGCGGTCGTCGCCGGCGACGTCGCCGCCGCCCGCCAGGCGGCCCGCGCCCTGCTCGCCGAGCTCCGCCGCCGCTGACGAGG
>NZ_JASGET010000165.1:0-19701 GCF_047606145.1 Nocardioides sp.
CGAGCTGGTGCTGGCCGCCCGCGCGGCGGGCGCCACCCGCATCGTGGTCGGCCTCGGCGGCAGCGGCACCAGCGACGGCGGAGCGGGCCTGCTCGCCGCTCTCGGTGCCCGGGCGGACCGTCCGCTGGATCAGGGCGTCGCGGGACTGGACGGGCTCGGCCGGGTGGAGCCGGCGCGGCTCGATGGGGTCGAGCTGGTGGCGGCCAGCGACGTCGACAACCCGCTGACCGGGCTGTTCGGCGCACTGAAGGTCTACGGCGCCCAGAAGGGGTTCGCCGAGGATGAGCTGCCCGGGTGGGACGCCGTGCTGGAGCGGTTCGCGGCCGCCACCTCGCGGACCACCGCGACGCTGCCCGGCGCCGGTGCGGCCGGCGGACTGGGGTTCGCGCTGCTGCTGCTCGGTGCCACGCGCCGTCCCGGTGTCGAGGTGGTCGCCGAGGCGGTCGGGCTCGACACCCGGGCCGCCGACGCCGATCTGGTGATCACCGGGGAGGGATCCTTCGACCCGCAGAGCCGGGCCGGCAAGGTTCCGGCCGGGGTGGCGGCGGTGGCCGGCGCCGCGCTGTGTCCGTGCCTGGTGCTGGCGGGCCGGGTCGCGGTCGGCGTCCGTGAGATGAGGGCCCTCGGCATCGACGCCGCCTACTCGCTGGTCGAGGCGGTCGGGGAGGACCGTGCGCTGACCGACTCCGCCGCCGCGCTGGCCGAGCTCGCCGCCCGTACGGCGCGCACCTGGCAGACCTGACCTGTGGTGACGAGTGCCCTTCGGGAATAACCGCCGATGTGCGACGATTGGATTTCACGACAGACCTCCGCACCCACCTCGAGGGAGCCTCCATGACCGAGCAGACCACCACCGAAGAGCGCCGCAGCGACAGCATCAACCTTTCCTCGGTGGCGGCGGCCAAGGTGAAGAGCCTTCTGGAGCAGGAGGGCCGCGACGATCTCAGCCTGCGGATCTCGGTGCAGCCCGGCGGTTGCTCGGGTCTGCGCTACCAGCTCTTCTTCGACGAGCGCAGCCTCGACGGCGACGTGGTCACCGACTTCGACGGCGTCAGCGTGGTCGTGGACCGGATGAGCGTGCCCTACCTGAACGGCGCGATGATCGACTTCGTCGACACGATCGAGAAGCAGGGCTTCACCATCGACAACCCGAACGCGACGGGGTCCTGCGCCTGCGGCGACTCCTTCCACTGATCTGCGGCGCCCCGGCGGTGGGCGGCGGCGGGCAGTTTCACCGGTGAACCGGTGAAACCGGCACTTTCTGCGCGTTACAACCCGCAGGAAGTGCCGGTTTTGCGCAGGAAGTTCTCCTCGTACGACGCCCGACCCCGGGCGTCCGCGACGCCGACGGCCTAGAGGTTGAGCGATCTCGCCAGGTGGCGGGCCGCGGCGAGCATGTCGACGTCGCGCTTGGGCAGGCCGCTGGGGAAGTCCTCGAACCGGATGCTCGGCGCCTCCCGTGTCAGTGCCCGATCGATCGTGGCCTGCTCCTGCACCGACAGCGCACCGTCGGCCGCCCGGCAGTCGGCGACGAGCTCGGCGGGTGCCGACGGGTCGTCGTACGGCATGCGGTTCATTGCTCGCTCCTGACCTGCTGCGAGGTGGACGGGTCGGCTCCCTTGCGACGCTAGGCGCTACTTGCCGGTAGAAGAAGGTCGACCGATCGGTAACTTGCCGGTGCCGAGGCACCACCGGACGGCCGGTAGGGTGCCGCCCATGCCCGGATCCCTTCTCGTCGCCGGTTCCATCGCCACCGACCATCTGATGAGCTTCGGCGGCCGGTTCTCCGACTCGCTGGTGGTCGACCAGCTCGACAAGCTCTCCTTGAGTTTCCTGGTCGAGAACCTCGAGATCCGCCGCGGCGGCTGCGGCGCCAACATCGCCTTCGCGCTCGGCCGGCTCGGCCTGCGCCCGGTCCTGGTCGGCTCGGCAGGCGCGGACTTCGAGGAGTACCGCTCCTGGCTCGAGCGGCACGGTGTCGACTGCGATCACGTCCGCATCTCCGAGACCAAGCACACCGCACGGTTCGTGTGCACCACCGACACCTCCGGAGCGCAGATCGCCTCGTTCTACTCCGGCGCGATGAGCGAGGACCGGATGATCGAGCTCGCCCCCATCGTCGCCTCGGTCGGCGCGCCGACCTACGTCATGATCGGCGCGATCGACCCGCCGGCGATGCTCCGCCACACCCAGGAGTGCCGCCAGCGCGGCTACCGGTTCCTCGCCGACCCGAGTCAGCAGCTCGCCTTCATCGGCGGTGACGAGATCACGTCGCTGATCGATGGCGCGGAGATGCTGTTCACCAACGAGTACGAGTCCCACATCATCGAGAAGAAGACCGGCTGGAGCGGCGACGAGATCGTCGCCCGCGTCGGCACACAGGTCACCACCCTCGGCGCCGAGGGCGTGCGCATCCGCCGGCAGGGGGAGGACGACCTGGTGGTCCAGGCCGCGAAGAACGTCACCGCGGTCGAGCCCACCGGGGTCGGGGACGCGTTCCGCGCCGGCTTCCTGGCGGCGCTTGCCTGGGAGCTGCCGCTGGAGCGGGCGGCGCAGGTCGGGTGCGTGCTGGCGGCGTACGTCGTGGAGACGGTCGGCACTCAGGAGTACACCTTCGCCGCCGCCGGTTTCCTCGGCCGGCTACGGGAGTCGTACGGCGACCGGGCCGCCGACGAGGTGGCCCCGCACCTGTCCAACTGATCCGGGCTGAGCGCGCCCGGTCCGCGCCGCTCGACTCGTCAACCCTCTCGACGTACGACGTAGACGGGCACGCCGTCCGGCGCGTCCAGGGCCCCCAGGTAGGTCTGGGCGCGCATCCGTGCCCAGGCCGGCACGTCGTAGCGGGCGGCCGGATCCGTCGCCGCGACGCCGAGCAGCCCACCGACCGCCACGTCGCCGAGGTGACGCCCGAGCTCGATGATCGGCAGCGGACACGGCTTGCCACGGCAGTCCAGCACCACCTCGGGGTAGGGCACCGGGTCGGGACCGGGGGTCCCGCCCGCCGCAGGGCTCATGTGCCGGTCTCCGCCCGCAGCCGGTCGATCACCTCGGGCAGCGCCTCGAGCAGTCGCGCGATCTCGTCGCGGGTGGTGTCCCGGGTCAGCGAGAGTCGCAGGTTCCCGTGGGTCAGGGCGCCCATGGCCGCCAGCACGTGACTCGGTTCGAGGGTGGAGGCGGTGCAGGCCGATCCGCTGGCCAGGCCGAACCCGAGCCGGTCCAGCTCGGTGACCAGGGCGTCCCCGGCCAGGTAGAGCACCGAGAAGGTGACCAGATGGGGGAGCCGGTCCTCGGGGTCGCCGACCACGTCGACGTCGGGGATCGCGGCGACCCGCGCACGAACCAGATCGATCAGCTCGCGTTGGCGCGCGCCGACCTCGGCCCGCTCGGCCACGACCGCCTGGAGCGCCGCGGCCGCGGCCAGCGCGGCCGGGACGTTCTCGAAGCCGGTCGACCGGTCGTCGGACCGGTCGTCGGCGGGGAAGGGGTTGACCCAGCGCGCCCCGGCGCGCACCAGGAGCACGCCGACACCGGCCGGTCCGCCCCACTTGTGCGCGGACCCGGCCACCGCCGTCCACCGGCCGGGCAGGGCGGTGCGCCCCATCGACGCGCAGGCGTCGACGAACAGCGGCACCCCGGACAGGTCGAGCTCGTCGACCGGTTGCACGGTGCCGACCTCGTGGTTCGCACTCTGCAGGGCCGCCACCGCCACCCCGCCGGCGTGTGCCGCGGCCCGGAACGCGTCGACGTCCACCCGGCCGAGCGTGTCGACCCCGACCGGCCCGCCGGCCGGCGTCGCGTCGCCGGCCGGATCGAGCCAGCGCGCCGCGTGGTGCACCGACTGGTGCTCCACGGCCGAGTACACCACGCCCTGGCCGGCCCGCTCCCGGGCGCGGGCCAGGCCGAGCAGGCCGAGGTGCACCGCGTGGGTGCCGGAGCCGACGAAGCTGACCTCGTCGCGTCGTACGCCGAGAGCCTCGGCCACCGCCTCCCGCGCGTTGTCGAGCAGCAACCGGGCGTTGCGACCCGGCAGATGCAGTCGGCGGGGGTCGGCGTATCCCGAGTCGTACGCCGCCAGCAGCACCTCCCGGGCGGCCGGATGCAGCGGCTCCGCGGAGGCCGCGTCCAGGTAGCCGGAGACACCCGGTGGGGGAGCGGAGCCGGTGGTCGTCACGCGGTAACCGTAGCCTCGGCACGGCACGCCCCACCCACCCTCTGCAACGCCTGGGGATTCCGATAGTCTGCGGTCATTCGTGTTCGCATGAGAGAGAGGCTCGCAGTGGGTCTGCACTTGCCAGGGGCCGGAGCGTCGCGTCCGGCCGGTGGGCGCGCCAAGCGTGGGCGCCGAGTTCGCCAGGGCGCGTTCGCGGCCACGCTGGCGGTGGCGGTGGTGCTGCTGGGTGGATGCTCCGGTGAGCTCACCCGACTGGGCATGCCCGATCCGCGGTCGGAGCAGGGCGAGCACAACCTGCACCTGTGGCAGGGCGCGTGGATCGCGGCCCTGATCACCGGTGTCATCGTGTGGGGGCTGATCTTCTGGGCCGCATGGCGTTACCGGCGTCGCAGCGACGACGAGATCCCCGTCCAGACGCGGTACAACCTGCCGCTGGAGATCTTCTACACGATCGCGCCGGTGCTGATGGTGATCGTGTTCTTCTCCAAGACCGTCAGCGCGCAGAACGCGATGCTCGACGAGCCCACGCCGGACAACGTCATCGAGGTCGTCGGCCAGCAGTGGTCGTGGACCTTCAACTACGGCATCGGCCAGTTGGACAACTCCCAGGACGATGACCTGACCGACGACTCCTTCCCCTACAGCGACTACGCCTACGACGTCGGCACCTCCTCGCACATTCCGGTGCTGGTGCTGCCGGCCAACTCGACCACCCGGTTCAACCTGCACTCCGCCGACGTCATCCACGACTTCGGGATACCGGACTTCGACATGAAGATGGACGTGGTGCCGGGCCGGGTCAACCACTACGCGATCACCACCAAGAGCGCTACCGCCAAGTACGACGAGAGTGCCCCCAACCTGATCTCCGGGGAGACGTTCCGCGGCGCCTGCTACGAGCTGTGCGGGCTCTACCACGCGCGCATGATCTTCAGGGTCGCGGTCGTCAGCCCGAGTGACTACGCGTCCTACGTCAACGCCCTGCAGCAGAAGGGCAACGAGTCAGACGGTGGCCCGATCCTCGGTGGCGGCAAGTCGACGCTGTCCCCGAGCCTCGACACCGACTCCAGTGAGGGAGGCAACGAGTGACCGCCACCGCCGCGCGTCAGGCCGAGACCGGCGGACGCAAGCCGCTGGGGAAGATGGTCTACCAGCTGCTCACCACCACCGATCACAAGCTGATCGGGAAGATGTACCTGGCGACCTCGTTCGCCTGGTTCATCGTCGGCGGGATGATGGCGCTGTTGATGCGGTCCGAGCTGGCCTTCCCGGGTCAGCAGATCGTCAACGACGAGCTCTTCAACCAGCTGTTCACCATGCACGGCACGATCATGCTGCTGCTGTTCGCGACACCGCTCTTCTTCGGGTTCGGCAACGTGATCATGCCGCTGCAGATCGGTGCCCCGGACGTGGCCTTCCCGCGGCTGAACATGTTCAGCTACTGGCTGTTCCTGTTCGGCGGCCTGATCGCCGCCTCCGGGTTCTTGACCCCGAACGGCGCGGCCGACTTCGGCTGGTTCGCCTACACCCCGCTGTCCAGTGCCCAGTACTCGCCGGGGGTCGGTGGCGACCTGTGGATCATGGGCCTGTACATGGCCGGTCTGGGCACGATCCTCGGTGCGGTCAACTTCATCACCACCATCATCTGCATGCGTGCTCCGGGCATGACCATGTTCCGGATGCCGATCTTCGTGTGGAACACGCTGATCACCTCGATGCTGGTGCTGATCGCGTTCCCGGTGCTCGCCGGGGCGCTGCTGATGCTCGAGTCGGACCGGCAGTTCGGCACCCACGTCTTCGATGCCGCCCATGGCGGCCCGATCCTGTGGCAGCACCTGTTCTGGTTCTTCGGTCATCCCGAGGTCTACATCATC
The DNA here is from genome assembly GCF_047606145.1 of Nocardioides sp. Taxonomy (GTDB): domain Bacteria; phylum Actinomycetota; class Actinomycetes; order Propionibacteriales; family Nocardioidaceae; genus Nocardioides. Next base: position 6,046 of record NZ_JASGET010000165.1, read on the forward strand.
GCGCTGCCGTTCTTCGGGATCATCACCGAGATCCTGCCCGTCTTCAGTCGAAAACCCGTGTTCGGCTATATCGGGCTGGTGGGCGCCACCCTGGGCATCGCGATCCTGTCGGTCGCGGTGTGGGCGCACCACATGTTCGTCACCGGCGCGGTCGACCTGCCGTTCTTCTCCGGCATGACGTTCCTGATCGCCGTGCCGACGGGGGTGAAGTTCTTCAACTGGATCGGCACCATGTGGGGCGGGTCGATCAGCTTCGACACCCCGATGCTGTGGTCGATCGGGTTCTTGACCACCTTCTTGTTCGGTGGCCTGACCGGGATCATCCTGGCCAGCCCGCCGCTGGACTTCCACGTCTCCGACTCCTACTTCGTGGTCGCCCACTTCCACTACGTGGTCTTCGGCACCGTGGTGTTCGCGATGTTCGCCGGGTTCTACTTCTGGTGGCCGAAGATGACCGGCAGGATGCTCAACGAGCGGCTCGGCAAGGTGCACTTCTGGTTGCTGTTCGTCGGGTTCCACACCACCTTCCTGGTGCAGCACTGGCTGGGCGTGGAGGGGATGCAGCGGCGTATCGCCGACTATCTGCCCTCCGACGGCTTCACCACCTTGAACCAGGTCTCGACGGTCGGCGCGTTCTTGCTGAGCCTGTCGATGCTGCCGTTCTTCTACAACGTCTACATCACCTCCAAGTCGCCGAAGGTGACCGCCGACGACCCGTGGGGTTGGGGTCGGTCGCTGGAGTGGGCCACCTCCTGCCCGGCTCCGCGGCACAACTTCACCTCGATCCCGCGGATCCGCTCGGAGTCCCCGGCGTTCGACCTGCACCACCCGGAGATCGCGGCTCTCGAGCTCGGCCCGGAGCCCGTCGGTTCGAGTAGGGAGGGCCGATGAAGTCCGAGGCCTGGATCTTTGGCGCCGTCGCGATCTTCCTGGTGCTGGTCACGCCCGCCTACTGGTTCGTCACCGCGGCGAGTGAGCACGGCGGTGACTGGACGGGTACGTCGGCACTGGTGATGTGCACCCTGCTGGCGCTCATGTGCACGGTGTACATCGGCTTCCACGCCAAGCGGATGGACCCCCGTCCCGAGGACCGCGAAGACGGCGAGATCGCCGAGGGTGCCGGTGAGCTCGGCTTCTTCCCGCCGTTCTCCTGGTGGCCGCTGTGGTCGGCGATCACCATGGCCTTCTCCGTGTTGGGGATCGCGATGGCCGCCTGGTGGCTGCTCATCGTGTCCGGGGTGGTCGGGTTCATCGCCCTGGCCGGCTGGAACTTCGAGTACTACCGAGGGAACTTCAAGCACTGAGCCCGATCTCGTTGGGTGAGGCATCTCGACCAACGGATGTGGCCTGGAGCGCGACCGTGCGCTGAGAGATACCTCACGGTCTCGCCGGACGTCGCGCCCCTACGCCCGCAACCAGGGCGCGGGGTGCGGCGTCTTCCTAGTGTCAGCGGTTAACCTGGGCGCGGCCGCTATGTGAGGTCGGCGCCGTCCTTGATGCTCTGGAGTGCTCATGTCCCTGCTTCCCCGTCCGCGCCCGATGGCGACCCGCACCGCACCGCGGGGCCTGATCGGCGTGCTCGTCGCCCTCGTGGGCCTGGTGCTCGTGCTGAGCGGCTGCTCGCTCGGCGCCTCGGGCAACGACTCCGATGACGCCGGCGGTTCCGGCAACGACTCCGATGTCAGCATGGCCGCCGACGGCGGGACCGACAGCGCCGACGAGAGCGAGGCCGCCACCCCGGTCGGTGTCACCGCCAACGTCGCCCGCGGTGCGAAGAACGTCGCGGTGGACAAGGTGGTCAAGGTGACGGCGAAGAACGGCACCCTGAGCAAGGTGACGGTCTCGGCGCCGAAGGCCGGGAAGGTCTCCGGCAAGCTCTCCGGTGACAGCTCGACCTGGACCGCCGGTGATCTCCTGGAGCCCGGGGCGTCGTACACCATCACCACGGTGGCCAAGAACGACGACGGCGAGGTCACCCGCAGCGTCTCGCACTTCCACACCACCGCGCTCACCCTCGACGAGCAGACCTATCCGTCGGTGGCGCCGCTGGACGGTGAGACCGTCGGCGTCGGGATGCCGGTGATCGTGACCTTCGACGTGCCGGTGACCAACCGGGCCAACATCGAGAAGCACATGAGCGTGACCTCCACGCCCGCCCAGCAGGGGACCTGGCACTGGGTGAGCTCGACCGAGGTGCACTGGCGACCGAAGACCTATTGGAAGGCCGGCACCAAGGTCAAGGTGCACGTCGACATCAACAGTGTCAACGCCGGCAACGGGATCTATGGCCAGGAGGACCGCGATGTCTCCTTCAAGATCGGTGACGCCCACATCTACAAGATCAACACCAAGACCGACCAGATGAGGGTCTTCTCCAACGGCAAGCTCCTGCGCACGATCCCGGTCACCACCGGGATGGCCGGCTTCACCACCCGAAGCGGGGTCAAGGTCATCATCGAGAAGTTCGCCTCGAAGGAGATGAACTCCGAGACGATCGGCATCGACCCGAACAGCGCCAACGGCTACGACATCGACAACGTCCAGTGGGCCATGCGGCTGACCTACTCCGGCGAGTTCCTCCACGCTGCCCCGTGGTCGGTCGCCTCGCAGGGTGTCGCCAACGTCTCCCACGGCTGTACCGGGATGAGTACGGCGAACGCCTACTGGCTCTACCAGCTGTCCCGTCGTGGCGACGTCGTGATCACCACCGGCACCGACAAATACATGACGCTGGACAACGGGTACGGGGACTGGAACGAGTCCTTCAAGGAATACAAGAAGGGCTCCGCCCTCTCCTGACGTCCTGGCACGCGCGCTCGCGGCGTTGCGGGCGCTCGATGACCGCGACGGCGCTTCGCGCCGTGGCTTCCTCGCTCGGCGCGCGTACAGGAGCGAGCTCGGCACGCGGCCTCGCTCGGTCGCCTGCGCTCTTGAGGTCGCCTTCGCGCCCGCGCCTTGCGATCACACGTACCAGGACGCCAGGAACCTGACCACCGAGCATGCGCTCGCGGCGTTGCGGGCGCTCGACGACCGCGACGGCGCTTCGCGCCGTGGCTTCCTCGCTCAGTCGCCTGCGCTGTTGAGGTCGCCTTCGCGCCCGCGTTCAGGAGAGGCTCAGGAGAGCATGTCGCGCACCAGCGGGATCACCTCGGTGGCGTAGAGCTCGATGCCGTGCACCAGCTGCGCGTGCGGCATCGGGCCGTTGGCGTACTTGAGGTCGAAGCGCTGGGCGCCGAGGGTCTTCATCGAGTCCGCGATCTTGCGAGCCACCGTCCGCGGTGAGCCGACGAAGAGTGCTCCCGCGTCCGCCTCGCGGTCGACGTCCGCCCGGGTCGCGGGCGGCCAGCCGCGCTCGGCGCCGATCCGGTCCCGGTTGGCTTTGAAGTGCGGGTAGAGCAGCTCGCGCGCCTCCTCGTCGGTGTCCCACACGAACCCGGGGGAGTGGAAGCCGACGGGCGGCTCCGGCTGGCCGGGATGCAGTTCGCCGAGCGCGCGCCGGTACAGGTCGGCGTACGGCTCGAAGCGGGTCGGGGAGCCGCCGATGATCGCCAGCATCAGGCCGAAGCGGTATCGCGCCGCGCGCACCACCGACTCCGGTGATCCGCCGACGCCGACCCAGGTGTCGATCGACCCGGAGGCCGTCTTGGGATGGATCTCGGCATCGAGCGGAGGCCTGGTGGTGCCCGTCCAACGGACGCGCCCCTCGCTGCGCAGCGCGGCGAAGAGATCCAGCTTCTCGCTGAACAGGATCTCGTAGTCCGCCAGGTCGTAGCCGAACAGCGGGAAGCTCTCGGTGAACGAGCCGCGGCCGAGGGTGATCTCGGCGCGGCCGCCGGAGAGGGCGTCGAGGGTGGCGAAGCGCTCATAGACCCGCACCGGATCGTCCGAGCTCAGCACCGTCACCGCCGTCCCGAGGCCGATCTGCTGGGTCTGTCCGGCCAGGGCGGCCAGCACGATGTCCGGTGCGCTGATCGCGAAGTCCGGGCGGTGATGCTCCCCGACGTTGAACGCGTCGACGCCGAGCCGATCGGCGAGCACGCCCTGCGCCACCACGTTGCGCAGCACCTCGTGCTGGGGGAGGGGAACGTCCCGGTCGTCGAGGGTCACATCGCCGAAGGTGTCCAGGCCGAAGGTGGGCCGGTCAGTCATGTGTCCTCCCGATCGCTAGTGATAGATAATTCAACTAGTGGAGGAAGGGACGCATTCCCACGCTGGCTCGCTCGCGATGACGCCGACAGCCGAATGGGGCTTCTCCACATCGCGGAGAAGCCCCATTCGGCTGTTCAGGATGGTGCGCGTCAGTGTCCCGGCTGGACCGGCTCGTCGGGCGAGCCCTCCAGCTCGCCGCGGGGCGGGATCCCCTCCAGGGCCGTCAGCGCATGCGCCTCGTGCTCGGCGTGCTCGTGCGCCTCCTCGAGCTCCTCGACGGTCGGCTTCTGCACATCGTCGTCGTAGTACAGCGCACGGATCTTGTTGCGCAGCGTCTGCTTGCCGTTCTCGTCGATCGCGTCGTCGTCGCCGACCCGGCCGCGGTCGCGCACGGTCATGGTGTAGATCTGCTTCTCGCTCAGCGGCAGGTGCTTCTCGTGGAAGGCACCCTCCGGCGTGCGCACGATCAGTCCGGACTCATAGCCGTGCAGCATCGTCTCGTTGTCGTGACGCTGCAGGCTGATGCACCAGCGGCGCGTGATGATGAAGGCGATCACCGGGGCGACGAAGACGAGCGCTCGCAGCGCGTAGGTGATCTGGTTGATCGAGGCGTGCAGCTTGATCGCGATCAGGTCGTTGCCGCCGGCCATCCAGAACATCGCATAGAGCGTCATCAGGGCCACCATGGTCGCCGTACGCGTCGGAGCGTTGCGGGGACGCTGCAGCAGGTGATGCTCGCGCTTGTCGCCGGTCACCCAGCTCTCGATGAACGGCAGCACGAGCAGCACCGTGAAGAGCAGCCCGGGCAGCACGATCACCGGCAGGAAGATGTTCCACGACCAGGTCGAGCCCCAGAAGTGGGACTCCCAGCCGGGCATGATCCGCAGCGCCCCGTCCGGCCATCCCATGTACCAGTCGGGCTGGGAGCCTGCGGTCACCTTGGTCGGATCGTAGGGCCCGAACTTCCACACCGAGTTCAGCGAGAGCAGGCCACCCATCAGGGCGGTCACGCCGAAGGTGATGAAGAAGAACCCGCCCGCCTTGGCGGCGTAGACCGGCAGCATCGGGTAGCCCACCACGTTGGTCTCGGTACGGCCGGGACCTGGCCACTGGGTGTGCTTGTGGTAGACGAGCAGCAGCATGTGGGCGGCGATCAGCGCCAACAGCAGACCGGGGATCAACAGGACATGGATCGTGTACAGCCTCGGGATGATCGAGTCGCCCGGGAACTCGCCGCCGAAGAGCAGGAAGGAGATGTAGGTCCCGACGATCGGGATCGACTTGATGAAGCCGTCCGCCGCCCGCACTCCGGTGCCGGAGAGCAGGTCGTCGGGGAGCGAGTAGCCGGTGAAGCCCTCGAGCGTGCCCAGCAGGAGCAACAGCGAGCCGATCACCCAGTTGAGCTCGCGCGGCTTGCGGTGCGCCCCGGTGAAGAAGACGCGCAGCAGGTGGATCATCATCGCGGCGATGAACAGCATCGCCGCCCAGTGATGCATCTGCCGCAGCAACAGCCCGCCACGCACCTCGAAGGAGATGTGCAACGCCGAGCTGAACGCCTCGGAGACCTCGATGCCGCGCAGCGGCGCGTAGGAGCCCTGGTACGGCGCCTCGGCCATCGACGGCTTGAACCACAGGGTCAGGAACACGCCCGAGATGAGCAGGACCACGAAGCTCCACAGCGCGATCTCGCCGAGCATGAACGACCAGTGGTCCGGGAAGATCTTGCGGAGGTTCTTCTTGCCCATCGCGGCCAGGCCCAGACGGTCGTCGGCCCAGGTGGCGGCCTTGCCGACGCCGGTCGTGGGCGCGGCCGCAGCCGGGACCGTGCCGTTGCTGCTGGCGACCTTGCTGATGTCGCGGTCAGCGCTCATTGTCCGGCCTCCTTCGTGTAGCCGTACTGCTGGGCACTGTCGCCGTACTGCTTCTCCCAGTCATCGAAGACCGTGCCCACCGAGTAGGTGTTGCGCTCCCAGTAGCTGGGGCCGACCGGCTCCGGGTAGTCCGAGAGCGCGACCAGGTATCCATCCTGGTCCACACCGAGCGGCAGCTGGGGGAGGTGGCGCCCGGCCGGGCCGAAGAGGACCTTGCCGGAGTCGGCGAGGTCGAAGGTCGACTGGTGGCACGGACAGAGCAGATGGTGGGTGGTGCGCTCGTTCAGCGAGATCGGGCAGCCGACGTGCGTGCAGATCTTGGAGTAGGCGACGATGCCCTGCACCGACCAGTTCCTGGTCTCGTCACTGACGATGTCGGCGGGGTCCATCCGCAACAGGATGGTGGCCGCCTTGGACTTCGCCACCTGCAACGATGCGCCCTCGAGCTGGTCGTCCTCGGGTGCGTCCTTGCCCTTGACGGTGCCGAAGATGAGCTCCGGCTCGGCGTTCACCAGGTCGCCGATCTCCAGGTCGCGTGGCCGGATCGGCGTGCCGACCACGTCACGCACGACCCGCATGCCCTGGCTCCACACGGTGTGCTCCAGGCCGGCACCGGGGTAGGGCTGGGAGTCGGTCACGTCCCGGTTGGTCGGGCCGAGGTCCTTGAGCATCACGATGGCCGGGACGCCGAGCAGCGCCACCGAGCCGATCAGCGAGTTGCGCAGCAGCGGCCGACGGGCCATCCCCGACTCGTTCAGCCCCTGCTTGAGCGCGGCGACGGTGGCCGAACGGTCCTCCGGCGACGAGGCCGCGGGGTGGCGCTCCTCGGAGAGCTCGACGTCGGCCATCAGCTTGCGGGCCCACTGGATGACGCCGATGCCGATGAACAGCAGGGCGAGCCCCAGGGTCAGACCCAGGCTCAGGTTGGAGGCGCCCCAGCCGAGCCAGACATCCCCGTCGTACCCGTTCTTGACCAGCAGGTAGGAGAGCACGAACAGGACCGTGCAGACCGCCGACAGCCCGAAGAACGCGGCGACCTGCCGCTCCGCGCGACGCTCGGCCTTCGGGTCGACATCGGTGGGTCGCCAGTAGTGGTCGCCGACCCCGGGGTTCGGCAGGAGCTCGTCGGCGTACGCCTCGATCTCGTGCTTCGGGTCCTGCGCGTCGCCGCTCACTGCGCCGTTCCCTTCCTCTTGTTGGTGCGGGTGGTGTGGGCCGCGATCCACACCGCGAAGCCGACCAGTACGCCGAGACCGACGACCCAGGCGACCAGGCCCTCAGCAACGGGGCCGAGACCGCCGAGGCTGAAGCCGCCGTAGCCGGGCTGGTCACGCATGGACTCGATGTAGGCGATGACCGCCTTCTTCTCCGTCGGGCTGATGTTGCCGTCGGAGAAGGTGTCCATCGACTGCGGCCCGGTCAGCATCGCCTCGTAGATGTACTTCGGGTCGGTGTCGAGCAGCCTGAGAGCCTTGCCGCCGCGCGGCATCGCGCCACCGGCGCCGGTGAAGTTGTGGCAGGCGGTGCAGTTGGTCAGGAAGATCTGGCCGCCGAGGGCGACGGCCTCCTCCTTCTCCTCGTCGCTGCTGTACGTGCTCGGGTCGTACTGGTCCTTGTCCGGGGTGGACGGGCCCGGGGCCAGGCTGGCGACGTACGCCGCCAGGGCGTCGATCTCGTCCTGGTCGAAGGTGGCGCGCTTCTTCTCCACCTGCGCGCCGGGCTGGGCCATCGGCATCCGGCCGGTGCCGACCTGGAAGTCGACGGCGGCGGAGCCGACGCCGATCAGCGAGGGACCGATCACCTGGCCCTTCTGGTCCTTGAGGCCCTCGGCGTTGGAGCCGTGGCAGCTCGAGCAGCTGACCAGGAAGAGCTGACGGCCCTTCTCCACCTGCGCGGCGGTGGCGGTGCCGTCCTCGGCGGAGGAGGACGGGGAGAAGATCGCGTAGGCGCCGCCGGTGGCCAGCAGGGCCAGCATCAGCACGACGACGCCGGCGAAGCGGCGGCGACGGTGCCGCGATAGTCGACCGACGGAGCGGTTCAGGAAACGCACATTCAGTCCTTGTTCTTCGACGGTCGGATCACTTGATGAGGTAGATCGTGGCGAACAGGCCGATCCACACCACGTCGACGAAGTGCCAGTAGTAGGACACGACGATGGCGCTGACCGCCTGCTCATGGGTGAATCGCCTGGCGACGAAGGTGCGACCCAGCACGAAGAGGAACGCGATCAAGCCTCCCGTCACGTGGATGCCGTGGAAGCCGGTGGTGAGGTAGAAGACGGTGCCGTAGGGATCGTTGGGCCCGAGGATGCCGCTGTTCATCTTGATGCCCTCTTGGATGAGCGAGGCATACTCGGTGGCCTGGCCGGCGATGAAGATCGCACCCATGACGTAGGTCAGGATGAACCACTCGCGCAGACCCCACCGGGAGACGTTGAACACCGAACCCTTGCGGCCGACCTGGCCCCGCTCGGCGGCGAACACGCCGAGCTGGCAGGTGACCGAGGACAGCACCAGGATGGTGGTGTTCACCGAGGCGAACGGCACGTTGAGGTGGGAGGGGTCGGCCGCCCAGACCTCGGGGCTCACCGAACGAATCGTGTAGTAGGCCGCGAACAGTGCGGCGAAGAACATCAGCTCGCTGGAGAGCCAGATGATCGTGCCCACGCTGACCATGCTCGGGCGGTCGTGGTGCCCGTGCAGGCGGGAAGCCGGAATCGTCGAAACAGTCGCCACGAGCGCCATTATGTCGTGGGTCGTCCGCGACGGCACCCCGACCCCCTGGTTATCGTCGAACTCGTCCTCGGGTAGGGCGCGGAGCGCGTCGTTCGAGGGTCGTCTGCGGGTCCGAGGTGGCCAGAAGCGCGCTTCATCCCGCGGATACCGCGGGCGTGTGCTGCCCTCGACGCGCCGACGGCGCTAGCATCACCGCGTGACCGCCCTCCACTCCCCGCTCAAGGTCCTCGTCTACAGCGACGACGTCGACGTCCGTCAGCAGGTGATCCTGGCACTCGGTCGCCGACCGCACCCGGACCTGCCCGAGCTGACCTATCTCGAGGTCGCCACCGAGCCGGTGGTGATCTCGAACATGGACGCCGGCGTGGTCGACCTGGCGATCCTGGACGGCGAGGCCGTGCCGGCCGGTGGGCTGGGCATCGCCAAGCAGCTCAAGGACGAGCTGCGCGACTGCCCGCCGATCGTGGTCCTCACCGGACGGCCGCAGGATGCGTGGCTGGCGACCTGGTCGCGGGCCGAGGCGTCCATCCCGCATCCGATCGACCCGATGGCGCTGGCCGAGGTGGTCATCGGCCTGCTGCGCGCATCCCTCGTCTCCGCATGACGGTCGAGCTGAGCTGGCCGGAGGTCCTCTCGACGCTGGTCGCCGGGACCGATCTGAGCGCCGCGCAGACCGCGTGGGCCACCGGCGAGATCGCCGACGGCAATGCGAGCCCCGCGCAGGTGGCCGGGTTCGTGGTCGGGCTGCGGGTCAAGGGTGAGACCAGCGCCGAGCTCACCGCGCTGGCCGACACCATGTTGTCCCGCGCGGTGCCGATCGAGGTGCCCGGCCGGCTGCTCGATGTCGTCGGCACCGGCGGGGATCGCTCCTTCTCGGTGAACATCTCCTCGATGTCGGCCATCGTCGCCGCCGGGGCGGGCGCCAAGGTGGTCAAGCACGGGAACCGGTCGGCCTCCTCCAAGGCCGGCTCGGCCGACGTACTCGAAGAGCTCGGGATCAGGCTCGACCTGCCGGTCGACCGGGTCGTCGGACTCGCCGAGGAGGCCGGCATCACGTTCCTGTTCGCGGCGGTCTTCAACCCCGCGATGCGGCACACCGCGCAGGCCCGCCGTGACCTGGGCATCGGCACCGTCTTCAACGTGCTCGGTCCGCTGATCAATCCGGCCCGTCCACAGGCCAACGCGATCGGCTGCGCGGACGCGCGGATGGCGCCGGTGATGGCCGGGGTGTACGCCGCGCGGGGGGTGGACGCGTGGGTCTTCCGTGGTGAGGACGGGCTCGACGAGCTCACCACCACCACCACCTCGCAGGTCTGGGCGGTCTCCGGTGGCGAGGTGAGCAGGCACACCATCGATCCCCTCGCCCACGGCCTGCCGCGAGCCGCGGTGGAGGATCTGCGCGGCGGGGACACCGCGCACAACGCCGCGGTGATCCGCCGTCTGCTGGACGGCGAGCCCGGCCCGGTCCGCGACGCGGTGGTGCTCAACGCCGGCGCGGCCCTCGCCGTCTATGACGCCCCGGGCACCGGTGAGGTCGGGGAGAAGGACCTCGACGCACGGCTGGCCGAAGGGATCAAACGCGCGGCCGACGCCATCGACTCCGGTGCGGCACGCCGATCGCTCGAGGCGTGGGTGGCTGCCAGCGCGCGATGAGCGCGACGGGCGCGACGAGATAGGCCGCCGGCGAGATTACCCGCCGGCTCGCCGTCCTCGGCCCCCTGACTCGTCAGCTCGCTCGTCACGCCCGCGACGAGTCAATCCAGACCGAGGGAGAAGGCCGTCTCCAGATCGTGCCGGGAGAAGGTGCGGAAGGCGATATGGGTCTCGGTGGAGAGCACGCCGGGCACCTTGTTGAGGCGGTCGGCGACGACCGCGGCGACCTCGTCATGACTCCGCACCCGGATCAGGGCGATGAGATCGATCTGGCCGGTGACCGAGTAGACCTCGCTGACACCGTCCAGGGCGGCGATCTGCTCGGCGACCTCGGGAATGCTTGCCACTTCGGCCTTGATGAAGACGATGGCGGTGATCACCCGGCCACCGTACAGGCTCGGTCGGCCGTGCGGCTGGGTCGGCGCGGGTCAGCGGCACGGGTCAGCGGACCGGCCGAGACACGGTGGCCAGGGTGCGCTGCTCGTCGAAGGGCACCAGGGCGCGGCGGGACTCGGCGAGGAGGTCGTGGCGGGCCAGATGCCGGCCGGCGCCGCCGATCGGGCAGCTCCATTCGCCCTCCACGGTGACCAGCCGGACCCCGTTGGACTCCAGCCAGCGCAGGATCAGCTCGCTCTCCTCCGCGCTGGCCGCCGGGGTCGGGCCGGGTGCCGCCGGCACGGTCTCGGCGCTGGCGCACAGCTCGGTGACGTAGCGATGCGCGTCGGCTCCCGGCGGGATGACGCCGGCCGCGGCCAACCGGCCATGGCGGACCACATGCACCGCCCATCGGCCGTCGTCCTCGCGCCGGGCCGCCACCAGCTCGGGACATCGGGTCAGCGCGCGCAGCCGTTGGGTGCGGGAGGCACCCCGGAGGAAGGAGGTCAGCCGGTCACGGTGAGCGCTGGCCTCCTCGAAGCGCTCCTCGCCGGCCAGCGCGGCCATCCGCGCATTCACCCACTCGAGGACCGCATCGGGGCGGCGCAGCAGCGACTCGCGCACCGCGCCGACGACCGCGTCGTACGTCGCGGCGTCGACGCTGCCGTCGCACGGACTCAGGCACTTGCCGAGCTCGGCGAGCACGCACGGGGTCCGGCTCGGCGTGCGTGGCAGCCGATCGGAGCACTGTCGCAGCTCGAAGGTGTCCTGCAGCGCCTGCAGTGCCTGCTCGGCGACCTTCTTGGAGCCGAACGGGCCGAGATAGTCGGCATCGTCCGCGCGCAACCGGCGCACCAGGGACAGTCGTGGCCACGGCTCCCTGGTCAGCTTGACGAAGTGCACCTTCTCCGGGAACCGCGAGCGGCGGTTGTAGCGCGGCTTGTGCTCGGCGATCAGCCGCAGCTCGCGGACACCGGCCTCCAGCGCGGTCGCGCACTCGAGGCCGGTGACCTTGCTCGCCAGCCCGACCATCTCGCCCATCCGGGAGCGGGTCTCCGAGGCGGTGAAGTAGGTGCGCACCCGGGTCCGCAGGTCCTTCGAGGTGCCGACGTAGAGCACCCGATCGGCCTCGTCGGTGAACAGATACACCCCCGGCGCGTGCGGCAGGGTCTCGGCCAGATGCCGCTTCCTGCGTTGCGCGGAGCTGACCCGGGAGGAGAAGGTCTGCAGCTCCTCCAGGGTGAGCACGCCGAGACCGCCGAGCCGCTCCATCAGCCCGTGCAGCACGTCGACGGTGGCGCGGGCGTCGGCGAGCGCGCGGTGGTTCGGCGTCGTGGTGGCGCCGAAGGTCTTGGCCAGCGAGCTCAGCTTGCAGTTGGGCGCGTCGTCCCGGGTGATCACGCGGCGGGCCAGCTTGGCGGTGTCGAGGACCTCGAACGGCGGCCACGGTCGCTCCTGCTGAGCGGCGAAGAACTTCAGGAAGCCGACGTCGAACGGGGCGTTGTGGGCCACCAGCACGCACCCCTGGGCGAACTCGAGAAAGGCCGGCAGGGCCTGCTCGATGCGCGGCGCGTCGGCGACCATCCGGTCGCTGATCCCGGTCAGCACGGCGATGAAGGCGGGGATCTGGCCACACGGATTGACCAGTGTCTGGAACTCGCCCAGGATCTCGCCGGCACGCACCTTGACCGCGCCGATCTCGGTGATCATCGCGCCGCCCTCGGCCGATCCACCGGTGGTCTCCAGGTCCACCACGCAGAACGTGACGTCGCGCAGCGGTCGACCCAGCTCGTCGAAGCTGCGCTGCGCCTCCCAGCGCGCGACCCGCCGGGAGAACGCCGAGCGTCTCAGCTCCTGGCGGCCGAGCGTGGCCCATCTGCTGCTCATGGTGGCGACGCTATGACCGCGCACCGACACTTTCCGGGAGCACCGCGGGCGGGTCGCCCCGGAGCGCCGCGGGCGGGTGTCCCGGCGAAACCCGGGGAGGCCGATCGCCCGACCTCCTATCCTGTCCCTATGGCGGAGGTCGCGTTCGGCGCGCTCCCGGAGCCGGTCCGGGAGCGGATCGTGGCGCTCGTGGCCGAGGTGCTGCCGGAGGTGGTCGCGCTGCCGGCGAGCCTGCGCCGGGTGGCCTCGTTCGCGCCGGTGCGCCGCGCGAAGGTCGGGGCGAGCGCGATCGCGGCGGCACTGACCGGACCCGGCGGAGACGAGCTGCGCGACCAGGTGGCGCGGGTGCTCCACGATCGCCACCCGGCGGACGCCGTCGGGCCGGCAGCGACCGCGAGCGCCGGGGACGGCGCCCCCGCGCCGATGGCCGCCGAGGCCTGGCTGAGGCGTGCCGAGGGCTGGGACGTGGTGCTCGCCGACGCCGTCGCCCGGCTCGCGATGTCCGAGGCCAACGCGGCCGACGTGGAGCTGGAGCGACTGCGCGCCAGGCTGGCCGCGGCGGAGGACGAACTGCGCGACGTACGCGCGGACAGGCGCCAGCGGATCGAGGAGCTCAAGGCGGAGAACGCCACCCTGCGCCGTCGGCTCGGCGAGGCCAGGGCCGGGCTGCGCGAGGCCGGCGCGACCCGGGACGACGCACTCGGCGAGGCCAAGGCGGCCCAGCGGCGCGCCGAGGACGTGGCCGCGGAGCGGGATCGCAGCCTGCGCCAGCTACGGATGCAGCTGGAGAGGGTCGAGGCCGAGCTGGGCAGCCAGCGCCGCGCCGCCCGGGCCGAGCGCGAGGACGCGAGTCTCCGGGCCCGTTTCCTGCTGGACACCCTGCTGGACGCCGCCTCCGGCCTGCGCCGCGAGCTGGCGCTGCCGCCGGCCGAGCGGGCCCCCGGCGAGCGCCTCGAGACCGAGCTCGCCGGTGCCGCCGGCGGGAC
>NZ_JASGET010000166.1:0-86488 GCF_047606145.1 Nocardioides sp.
GACAACCCCGCCCGACCCGCATACACCCCCGCGGTATAACCCGACGGACCAGAACCCACCACAACCACCTCACGCGGCGACTCAGCAGAAGAAGCAGCAACCATCGAGAATCCCTTTCAACAATGACCTCAACAAACACCCACACGATCGAGTACCCGACATGCGCGGCACCATCGTTGCGGACACCGTGCTAACGGATGGTGGCGGTGGAGGATTCCCGGCCCGGGATCAGCCGGCCGAGGTGCCCAGGAACGTCACCTCGGCGACCTCGCCGCGGTAGCCGCCGCTGACCGCGGGGAGCGAGGTCAGCCAGACGGTGACGTAGCGGCCGGTGGCACCGCTGAGCGAGATCGAGCCGGTGATCTTCAGGGTGCCGCTCCCGGCCGCCTTCCCCGAGGGCGGCGTGGTCTCGCCCGGTGCCGTGTCGGAGACGTAGATCCGCACCGTGGTGGGCGTGCCGATGAAGCGCAGCCGGATCGTGCTCAGGTCGTAGGTGCCGTGCAGGTCGTAGACCAGGCCGACGCCCGTCTTGAGGCCGCTCGGGCCGAGCTGCTGCAGATAGACCTGGGTGCGCCAGGCGGTGGTGGCGTTGCCGTCGAGGGTGAGCGAGACGAGATCCGGGTACTCCTCGGGCGGGTCGCCGTACGGGTCGTAGTCGGTGCCGGTGACACCCTTGATCACGCTGGGCTTCGGGGTCGCGGTGGCCGATGGCGACGCGGATGCCTTGTCCTGTCCGAACGGCGTCTTGCCGCGGCTCAGGTTGTAGCCGAGGGCGGCACAGACCAGCAGTACGCCGATCAGCCCGATGATCATGGCGGCCCGCAGCCAGCGGCGTCCGGGCACGCCGTCCTCGTCGTCCGGCTCGGGGAGGATCACCGGCGGGCGGGGGGTCACCGGACGCTGGGCATGGACGTTCGTCGCCGCGGCCGCTCCGGTCTGATCGACCGGGGTCGGTCGGGTGGGTGGCTCGGTCTCTCCCCGGGCCGGACCGGGCTGCCGGCCCACCGGCTCGGGGGCCACCGACTCGCGTGGTTGGCGCGGCTCGTCGGCGAACAACGGCTTCGGTGTCGGCGGCTCGAACGGAGGCGGTGGCGGAGCGGGGTCGGCCCGGGGCTTGCTCCAGTCGTCGTCGAAGACCGGCAGCCCCGGCTCGGTGGCGTCCGGATCGGGGTGCTCGTCGGCCACCGGCTCCGGCGCCTCGTCGGGCTCAGCCGACCGCTCGGTGGGCTGCTCAGCCGGCTGCTCGGTGGGCACCTGGAGGGTCGGCTCCTCGCCGGCCGGTTCGAGGGACTGGGTCGCCGGCGGGGCCGCCTGGGCCGAGGACGCCGGGTCCGTGGTCCGGTTCAGCACGATGCCGTCCGGCGGGGTGAGCGCGTCCAGGTCCGACTCCGAGCCCGGCTCGGTCGGGGTCACCTCCGCGTACTCGCCGACGTACGCCGCCAGCACCGCGTGTTGCTGGGCGGCCGAGGCCGGCTCGCCGGCACCCCGGCGCAGCACCTCGGTGCACAGGTCGTCGAGCACCCGGGGGACGCCGGCGACCACCTGGCGTGGCCGCAGCAGTCGGCCGTGGTTGGTCGGCGCGGCCGGCACCCGGGAGGGCGAGCGGCCGGCCCACTTCCCGGTCAGCGCGGCGTAGAGCAACGCGGCGGCGTCCACGCAGTCGGTCTCGATGTCCGCCATCGGGTGGGGCTGCAGGCCGTAGAGCGCCGCCTCGACGGCGAACCCGATGATCCGGACGGCACCCAGGTCGTCGATCAGGATGTTCTCCGGGCTCAGCCGGCCGTGCGCGTGTCCGCGTCGGTGTGCGGCGCTCAGGGTGTCGGTGACCTCGCTGAGGATCCAGGCGGCCTGCCGCGGCGTACGGGGTCCTTCGGCGGCCAGCAGGTTGTCCAGCGAGATGCCGCTGCCCCATTCGTTGACCACGTAGGCGATCGCGTCGGTGGTGGCGGCGTCGAGCACCCGCAGCAGTCGCGGGTCGTTGACCGTCGCGGAGGCGCGGGCGGCGGCCAACAGGCGCGGGGCACGCTCGTCGTGGACGTCGAGCACGTGAATCGCCACCGGGCGCCCCAGGATGCGGTCGTCGGCCCGCCAGAAACGTCCGTCGCGCGCCTCGCTGAGCAGGTCCACCAAGTGGTACCTGCCGGCCAGAACATCACCGGCGCGGGTCGACTCCATGGCCCCAGTCTCCCAGGAGGTTCCTCATCGGCCCACTCTCCGATCGGTCTGACCACCGCGGCCGAGGCGGCGTCCGATCTGCGCGACCATCTGGTTCAGCTCGGTGATGCGCATCGCCTTGGCGCCGAGCAGCACCATGCACCCGGAGACCCCACCGACCGCAGCGATCTCGGCGACGGTGACCACCAGCCCCGGTGCCCGGTCGTAGGTGAGCAGTGCCTGGTCGACCAGCCAGGCCGCCAGGGTGGCGACGGCGGTGACCAGCAGCATCCGGATCAGGAACCGCAGCAGTCGGGTCTCGTCCAGGTCCCGCACCTGACCGCGGAGCACGACGAAGGAGACGACCGCGCCGACCAGGTAGGAGAGGCCGTAGGCGGCGGCCAGGGCGGGCGCGGTGTGCTCGGGATCGACCAGCCTGACCAGTACCAGCGCGGCCACCACGTTGGTGGCGCCGACGGCACACTGGATGAAGAAGACGGTCCGGTTCTGCTCGATGGCGTAGAAGCCGCGGAGCATGAAGTAGTGCACGGTGAAGAAGACCATCCCGGGGGCGAACACGGCCAGCGTCGGGGCGTAGGAGTGGTACTGATCCGCCGAGGCGCCGTACCCGAACAACAGCCGGGCCACGTGGTTGGCGAGCACCGGCAGCAGCGCGGCGGCCGGGATCACCAGCGACAGGGCCGAGCGCAGGTTGCGGGACAGGCCGCGACCCATGCCGGCCCGGTCGCCGCCGGCGGCGTGCCGGGTCAGCAGCGGCAGCAGCGCGGTCGCCAGCGAGACGGTCACAATCGAGTGCGGGACCTGGGTGACCAGGAACGAGTTCGCATAGATCGTGTAGCCGGTGCCCTCGGCGGCGGCGCCACCCGAGGCGAGCCGGGTCACGACCGTGTAGGCGATCTGGTTGACCACCACGAAGAGCACCGTCCATCCACCCAGCCGCAGGGTGTGACCCAGGCCGGTGCCGCGGAAGTCGAACCGTGGCGAGACCCGCACCCCGGCGGCCCGCAGCGGCGGGAGCAGCAGCAGGAACTGGGCGGCGATGCCGAGCGTCGAACCGAGGCCGAGCAGCAGCACCTCCGCGTCGGAGTAGCCGCCGACCGGGCTGGCACCGAAGAGCGCCAGGTAGACGGCCAGGGTCAGGATCGAGACGACGTTGTTGGCGATCGGTGCCCACATCATCGGGCCGAACCGGCCGCGGGCGTTGAGCACCTGCCCGACCAGCACGAACATCCCGTAGAAGAACACCTGGGGCAGGCACAGCCGGGCGAACGCGATGGCCGCGGTTCGCTGTGCGTCGTGGTCGGGTTGGTACCACGAGGAGTCCAGATAGATCCGCATGACCAGCGGCGCCGCCAGCACCAGCAGCACCGTCACCGCACCCAGGAAGCAGAACGCCAGGGTGATGATCCGATCGGTGTAGGCCTTGCCGTGGTCGGCATCGTGCTGGTAGGCGCGCACCAGCTGCGGCACGAGGACGGCGTTGAAGACGCCTCCGGCCAGCAGGATGTAGAGCATGTTGGGGATCGTGTTGGCCAGGTTGAACGCGTCCGCGTGGGTGCCGACCGAGCCGATCGCGGCGACCAGCAGCGCGGATCGGATGAACCCGCTGGCCCGGGAGACGATGGTTCCGGCAGCCATCACCGCGCTCGCGCCGAGGACGCTGCTGTCCTCGGCGCGCTGGGCGCCGGTGGTGGCACGACGCGCGGCCGCCGTCACGCCGCCTCCTGCGGAGTGGAGGCCTCGGCGCCCGGCGCCTGATCGGACGGCCGGTCCGGGCCGGCCCCGCTCGGCTCATCCGGGCCCGAGGAGGGAGGCGTGCCGCGGGCCGCGCGGATGCGGCGCACCAGCCGCACCGCGATGGCGGCGAACAGCAGGGCCAGACCGGCACCGATGAACCACCAGATGATGGTGCTCACCTGGGTCGTCTTGATCGACACCTCGGTGAATCCGCCCAGTGTCTTGCCCGCGGAGTCGGTGAGCTCCAGGCGGACCGCATGCACGCCGTTGGTGGTCGAGGTGGCCTGGAGCAGCTGGGTGCTGCTGCCGTTGGCCGGCACCGTCACCTCCGCCGGCACGGTGATCCTGATGCCCGAGTCGGAGATCGCCCGGAGCCGGACCGAGACCGCCTGGTCGAGCCCGTTGCGCACGGTGATCGAGAAGCTGCCCGAGTTGCTGGACAGCAGCACCGCGGAGGCGCTGCTCACCCGGACGCCGCCGAGCAGATTCTCGATCGCCTCGATCGAACGGACCACCGGATACTCCTCGCCGGGCCGGGCGGCGTACGAGACCGAGGTGAGCGCCTCGTCCTGCACCTCGGCGGCGACCCGGTCGTTGTGGGTCAACACCCGCTGCAGGGTCCGACCGGTGCTCATCAGCCGGCTCGCCTCGGCGACCACGCCGGTGGAGAGCTGGGCGTCCTTCTGGGCTTCCGGGTAGACCAGCCGTCTGGCTCGGACGGTCGTCGCTGCGGCGGAGCCGACGGCGTTGGACACCGAGGTGAGCCTGGCCCAGGGGCTGTCGTCGATGGTGGTGAACGCGGCGAGCGCGTCGGTGGAGGGCGACCAGTCGTCGGGCAGCATCAAGATGGTGGGCGTCCCGGTGCCGTGCCGCAGCGCCGTCACGGCGATCAGTCGTTGTCGCAGCGCGGTGGCCGTGTACCGGTTGCCGGGGGCAGGCCCACCCTTGGCGGCGTCGGCCGAGGTGGTGATCAGGTCGTGCCGGTCATAGCGCGCGACCACCGGCGCGGTGCCCCGGATCATGGCGTCGCTGACCACCGTCAACGGGCGATCGCTGAGCGTCCTGATGGCAGTGGCGTCCAGGTAGCCGGAGGCGGGTGAGACCGCCGAGGTGGCCTTGATGTGGAGGGCACGCAGCACCGCCCGGCCGCGGGCGCGGGCGATCCGGTAGAGGCTCGCATCGGTGGTGGCCACGGTGGACAGGTCCGGGTCGCCGTACGGCAGGGCGAGCACCTCGTGCCCGGCCATCGCGCCGTTGAGCCGCTGCAGCCAGTGCTTGGCGGCGGCGGTCGCCGCCCGGGTGCGCCTGCGCTCCGCGGAGGTCATCGGATTCTCCATGCCGGCGCTCGCCGAGGCATCGGGTGCGGACGGCGAGGACCGGGGACCGCTGGGCGAGGTCGAGGCCGACGGCGTACCGACCCCGGTGCCGTCGCTGCCGTCGGTGGCATCGATGTTGCGCGGTGGGTTGCCCATCGCCAAGCGCCGTACGGCGTCGAGCACCGCCGGGTCGACCAACCAGGTCACGCCGCGGTTGGTGGCGCCGAACGAGAGCAGCCGGCCGAGCCGGCCGTCGTCGCCCAGATCGGTGGTCCACACCCGCTGCCGCGCGATCCGGCCGTCGGGGGAGTAGCGGACCCGGTGCCGCAGTGGCAGCACCACCGCGACCTTGTCGCGCTGCTGGCCCTTGGTGGTGGAGACGAGCGGCAGGAAGGTCCGCGCTCGGCCGTCGGCGCGCGCCATCTGACCGGCGGGCGTCGGCCCCAGCGCGTGTACGCCGAACCAGTAGACCCCCGTCCCGGAGGTGTACTTGCGCAGGTAGGCCCGGGGGATGGTGAACGACCAGCCGACCGTCTCGCCGGGGTCGACGGAGTCGATGGTGGCGTAGTGACCCTGGAGGATCTTCCGGGTGCCGACGTAGGCGTCCTCGTCGGTGTCGGCGGCCTGGTTCAGCTCGGTCTCGGAGGTGATCGGATGGTCGCCGAGGAACGGATAGACGTGGACGTTCGTCCAGGTGTCGGAGTCGCGATCGGTGACGGTGCCGGAGACGGTGATCGGACCGGAGCCGTTCAGGCTGACCGTGTCGATGGTGTCGATGGTGACCGCGAGCGGACTCTCGGTGCTCTCGGCCGCCGCGGCCGGCCCGACCGGCAGCACGACACCGACCAGCGCGCTCGTCAGTATCACCGTCAGCACGAGCGTCAGCACCGCCACCGCGGCAGGCGCAAACGGCCGGCGGGCGGATCCGGCCGGCGGCCGGGGGCCGGTGGGTGGAGGTCCCGCTGTCGTCGACGTCGACGACAGCGGGGGGCTAGGCATGGCGTCGAGGATATCGGCCGGACGCGGATGCCCTCGTAAACTATGCCGCCGTGTCCGAGACCACGCTGCCCCCGATCCCGATCGCCGACGTCCAGCGTTCGGTGACCGCGGAGCTGGATCGGCTCGCTCCGGTCATCGAGCCGCTGGCCGAGCTCTTCGCCGCGGAGGGTCACGAGCTCGCCCTGGTCGGTGGCCCGGTTCGCGACGCGATGCTCGGTCGTGCCCAGCACGACCTGGACTTCACCACCTCGGCCCGGCCGGAGGCCACCGAGCGGATCCTCAAGCGCTGGGTCGGCTCGGAGCGGCGCGGCGCGACCTGGGACATGGGCCGCGCCTTCGGCACCATCGGCTGCCGCAAGGGGGAGTGGCAGGTGGAGGTGACGACGTACCGATCGGAGGTCTACGACCCCGACTCGCGCAAGCCGGAGGTCGACTTCGGTGACACCCTCGCCGGGGACCTGGGTCGCCGCGACTTCACCGTCAACGCGATGGCGGTCCGGCTGGCCGGCCCCCACGGCGTCGAGCGCAGCGTGGTGGACCTGTACGGCGGAGTGGTCGATCTGGCCACCCGCACCCTGCGCACCCCTGGCCGCCCGGAGGACTCCTTCGGCGACGACCCGCTGCGGATGATGCGGGCGGCCCGGTTCGCTGCGCAGCTCGGCTTCACCCCGGCCGAGGACGTGGTGGCGGCCATGACCGAGATGGCGGACCGGATCGAGATCATCTCCGCCGAACGGGTCCGCGACGAGCTGACCAAGCTGATCTGTGCGCCGTACCCCCGGCTCGGGCTGACCCTGCTGGTCGACACCGGCCTGGCGGACCGGGTGTTGCCCGAGCTGCCCGCGCTGCGGCTCGAGCGCGACGAGCATCACCGACACAAGGACGTCTACGAGCACTCGCTGACCGTGCTGGAGCAGGCGATCGAGCAGGAGGACCGGCTGCCCGGAGGCGGTCCGGACTTCATCTCCCGCTTCGCGGCGCTGATGCACGACGTGGGCAAGCCGCGGACGCGTCGCTTCCTCGAGGACGGCACCGTCACCTTCCACCATCACGACGTGGTCGGCGCCAAGCTGGTGCGCAAGCGGATGAAGGCGCTGCGTTTCTCCGGGGAGGAGACCGACGCGGTCGCCAGGCTGGTCGAGCTGCATCTCCGGTTCCACGGCTACGGCACCGGCGAGTGGACCGACTCCGCGGTCCGGCGCTACGTCCGCGATGCCGGCGACCAGCTCGAACGGCTGCACATCCTCACCCGGGCCGACTGCACCACCCGGAACAGGCGGAAGGCGGAGCGGCTCGCCCGGACCTACGACGCGCTCGAGGCGCGGATCGAACGGCTGGCCGGCGAGGAGGAGCTCGCCGCGATGCGACCCGCCCTCGACGGCAACCAGATCATGTCGATCCTCGGGCTCGCTCCGGGTCGCGAGGTGGGCGAGGCCTACCGGTACCTGCTCGAGATGCGGATCGACGAGGGCCCGCTCTCCGAGGAGGAGGCGACCGCCCGGCTCAGGGTGTGGTGGGACGCCCGGGCCTGATCGCCGAGTCGGCGCTTGTTGTACGCGCTCAGGCGGCGAGTCGGCGCTTGATGGACCAGTTCGCGCCGACTCGGCGGGAAGGTGCACCCCTCCGATCTACTGGCCGGTAGGTTGGTCTCATGAGCGCTCCCGAACTTGAAGCACGCATCACCATCGACGCCTCCGCCGCCCAGCTGTGGTCGATGATCACCGACGTCTCCCGGATGGCGTCCTGGAGTCCGCAGGTGGTGCGGACGCACGTCTTCGGCCGGCCGGTCCGACTCGGCACCCGCTTCGTCAACCTCAACCGTCACGGGCTGAAGCGCTGGCCGACCACGGCGAAGGTGGTCCGGTTCGCGCCGCACTCGGACTTCGCCTTCCGGGTGGTGGAGAACCGCACCGTGTGGTCCTTCCAGCTCGCCGAGTCGGCGGACCGGCCCGGGACCACCGTCGTCACCCACCGTCGTGAGGTGCCCGACGGCACCTCTCTGCTCTCGCGCGGCCTGATCAAGGCGCTGCTGGGTGGCCAGGAGCGGTTCGTCGCCGAGCTGGAGGCCGGGATGAACACGACGCTGCGGCGGCTCAAGGCCGAGGCGGAGACGGTGGCCGAGGCCGCGTAGCCGGACCCGACCGGGACGGACCGGCCGGAGTGGCGCCGGCCGGCGTACGGCGAGAATGCGAACCGCCCCGCCCGGCCGAGGCCGAGCGGGGCGGTTGTCCTCTGAGAACGGGTTCTCAGAGGAAGATCACTCGCCGGAGATGAACTTCTCCAACAGCACGCGACCCTCGGTGTCCTCGATCTGGACCGGCGGCGACTTCATCAGGTACGCCGAGGCCGGGATGATCGGGCCGCCGATGCCGCGGTCCTTGGCGATCTTGGCGGCGCGGACGGCGTCGATGATGATGCCGGCCGAGTTCGGCGAGTCCCAGACCTCGAGCTTGTACTCCAGGTTCAGCGGGACGTCACCGAAGGCGCGACCCTCGAGGCGGACGTAGGCCCACTTGCGGTCGTCGAGCCACTGCACGTAGTCGGACGGACCGATGTGGACGTTCTTGTCCTCGACCTTGCCGGACAGCGGACCGGTCAGGTTCGAGGTGACCGCCTGGGTCTTGGAGACCTTCTTGGACTCCAGCCGGTCACGCTCGAGCATGTTCTTGAAGTCCATGTTGCCGCCGACGTTGAGCTGGTAGGTCCGGTCGAGCACGACGCCCCGGTCCTCGAACAGCTTCGACATCACGCGGTGGGTGATGGTCGCGCCGACCTGCGACTTGATGTCGTCACCGACGATCGGGACGCCGGCGTCGGTGAACTTCTTCGCCCACTCGGGGTCGGAGGCGATGAAGACCGGGAGCGCGTTGACGAAGGCCACGCCCGCGTCGATGGCGCACTGGGCGTAGAACTTGTCGGCCTCCTCCGAGCCCACCGGCAGGTAGGAGACGAGCACGTCGACCTCGGCGTCCTGGAGCGCCTTGACCACGTCGACCGGCTCGGCGGCGGACTCCTCGATGGTCAGCCGGTAGTACTTGCCGAGCCCGTCGAGGGTGTGGCCACGCTGGACCTCGATGCCCAGCGTGGGGACGTCGCAGATCTTGATGGTGTTGTTCTCCGAGGCGTTGATGGCCTCGGAGAGGTCCTTGCCGACCTTCTTGTCGTCGACATCGAACGCCGCCACGAACTGCACGTCGGAGACGTGGTAGTCACCGAACTTGACGTGCATCAGGCCGGGAACGGTGCCCGACGGGTCGGCGTCCTTGTAGTACTCGACACCCTGCACCAGGGAGCTGGCACAGTTGCCGACCCCCACGATTGCTACTCGTACCGAACCCATCAGGGCTCCTTCCTTTCTGCGGTTCCCGAGGCCATCTGGTGGCTCTGCGGATCCTGTATCGGGTCGCCGGCGGCCACCTCGCTGTCGGCCGAGGCCGGGTTGCGCTCGGCATCGATGAGCGACGAGAGCCATCGCACCTCACGCTCGACGGACTCCACGCCGTGCCGCTGTAGCTCACGTGCGTAGGAGTCCACCTCCTTCTGAGTCATCGCCAACTGCTGCTGAACTCTGTCGAGCCGCTCCTGGAGGCGGCTGCGACGTCCCTCCAGGACGCGCAGCCGGATCTCCATGTCGGTCCGACCGAAGAAGGCGAACCTGATGTCGAAGTTGTCGTCCTCCCAGGCGACCGGGCCGACATCGGACATGAGCTGCTCGAACTCGCGGTGTCCGGCCTCGGTCAGCTGGTAGACGATCCGCTGGCGGCGGCTGATCGCGGGAGCCACGGTGCTCTCCTCGATCAGCCGGGCGCGCAGCATCTTCTTCAGCGCGGGGTAGAGCGACCCGTAGGAGAGGACGCGACCCCAGCCGAGCATCAGGTTGAGCCGCTTGCGCAGCTCGTAGCCGTGCATGGGGCCCTCGTGCAGCAGTCCGAGGACTGCCAGCTCGATGGTCTCCGCGCGACGTGCCATGCAATACATCGTAGCGATATATCCGGCTGTTGCGAATCCCCGGGATGTCATTTCACCATGTCGCACCGCGCGGTTGGGTCGCCGTCGACGGCGAGAGGGCCGGTTTCAGGTTGGATGCGTACCCTGTGGTCCGGCCGTCGTACGGCGGCCGGGCAAATGTCGGCGGATTCGTCTGGAGACTTCGTGAGTGAGTACCCCTCGAGCGGCAAGCGACGGGCAAGCACCGGCGCGGCCGACTCCTCGACGAGGTCGGCGGCGTCTCGCGGTGGTTCCGGTCGTGGCGGCTCGAAGCGGAAGCTGACCGGCAAGCAGTGGTTCTGGCGGATCACCCGCTGGCTGCTGGCGACCGGGCTGGTCCTGGTCCTGATCCTGGTCGGGCTGGCGATCTACCTCTACAAGACGATCGACATCCCCAGTCCCAACGCCGCCTTCCAGACCCAGACGACGCACATCTACTACGCCGACGGCACCCACGAGGTCGGCCAGTTCGCCGACCAGAACCGGGACTCGATCGACTACGACGAGATGCCGCAGAGCATCAAGGACGCCGTCGTCGCGGCCGAGGACCGGACGTTCTGGACCAACAGCGGCATCGACCTCAAGGGCATCATCCGGGCCGCCTTCTCCAACGCGGCCGGCAACTCCACCCAGGGTGCGTCCACGATCACCCAGCAGTACGTCAAGATCCTCTACCTGAACCAGGAGCGCTCCTACAAGCGCAAGGTGAAGGAGGCCATCTTGTCGCTGAAGATCCGGCGCACGATGAGCAAGCAGGACATCCTCGAGGGATACCTCAACACCATCTACTTCGGGCGCGGAGCGTACGGCATCGAGGCCGCCGCCGAGGCCTACTTCGAAGAGCACGCCGCCGACCTCACCGTGCGCCAGTCGGCGGTGCTCGCCTCGGTGCTCAACGACCCCTACGGCCTGGACCCGGCCAACGGCAAGGACGCCCGGAAGTCGTTGCTGGAGCGCTATCGCTACGTGCTGGACGGCATGGCCTCGATGGGCAAGATCACCGAGCAGAAGGCGACCAAGGCCGAGCGCCACCTGCCGGCGTTCCCCAAGATCGAGAGCTCGGACAAGCTCGGCGGCCAGCGGGGGCATGCGCTCACCCTGGTGAAGAACGAGCTGGAGCAGATCGGCTTCACCCCCGAGGAGATCGAGGGCGGTGGCCTACGCGTCACCACCACCCTGACGAGGGGAGCGATGAACGCCGCCAAGCAGGGCGTGATGGAGGCCCGTCCGGACGGGTTCAGCGACAAGAAGCTGCACATCGGGGTGGCGATGGTCGCGCCCGGCAGCGGCGCCCTGCGCGGCTTCTACGGTGGGCAGAACTACCTGGAGTCGCAGACCAACTGGGCCGCCTCGCGGGGCATGGTCGGCTCCACCATGAAGCCGTTCACCCTCGCCGCGGGTCTCAAGGCCGGCTATTCGCTCAAGGACACCTTCGACGGCAACAGCCCCAAGACGTTCGGCGACATCGAGGTGCACAACGAGGGCGAGCAGTCCGGCGACTACGACGGTCACAGCTATGGCCAGGTGAGTGCGCTGTACGCCATGGAGGAGTCGATCAACACGGCGTACGTCGACATGTCGAGCTCGCTGCCGGACGGGTCGGAGGACGTCTACGACATGGCCCGCGCCGCCGGCATCCCGCCGGCCAAGGCGAACAAGAAGTACCCCGGCATCCCGTCCACCTCCGGTGCCGACTTCAACGCCGACAACTTCCTGCTCACCCTGGGCAACTCGACGGTCAGCCCGATCAACCTCGCCAACGCCTACGCGACCATCGACAACGGCGGTCTGCGGGCCGACGTACACGTGGTGGACAAGGTCACCGACGCCTCCGGGAAGGTGCTCTACCAGGCCACCAACGCCACCACCCGGGTGATGTCGCAGGACATCGCCGACGACGTCTCCTACGCCCTGCAGGAGACGGTCAGCCACGGCACCGGCACGGCGGCGCTGGCGCTCGACAAGCCGGCCGCCGGCAAGACGGGTACGGCGACCAAGGAGGACAGTGACGGCGGCTCCTACGTCTCCTCGTCGTGGTTCGTCGGCTACACGCCGCAGCTGGTGACGGCGGTGATGTACGTCAGGGGTGACGGCAACGACCAGCTCGACGGGTGGCTGCCGTCCTACTTCGGCGCCACCTATCCGGCCGAGACCTGGACCGACGTGATGAAGCGGGCTACCGACGGCTGGGAGGTGGAGGACTTCCCCGAGCCGGCCTGGGTCGACGGCGACGCCCCGAGCTCCGGTCACGACCCGACCCCGTCGTACACCCCGCAGGCGACGCCGACCAGCCGGCCGACCCAGCGCAACACGGCGACGTCGCACCCCACGCACACCTCGACCCCGACGCACCAGAGCACCCCGACGCCGACGCCGACGAAGACCTCCGAGCCGACCAAGACCTCCGAGCCCTCCGCGACCGCCACGACGACGACGCAGCCCTCCGCGACGGCGAGCGGGGTGACCGGCCGGGTCGAGAAGGGCGGCGGCGGTGGCTGAGCCCCGACAGGTCGAGGCGGCCGACGCCGACCAGCCGATCGTGGCGCCCGCGCTGGAGGACCCGGTCGTCCTCGGCGTCTCCGAGTCGATCGGCGGCCCGCTCGGCCGGCACGCCCACGGGACCCGGCGCTGGTTCACCGTGGCCGGGATCCTGCTGCTGCTGACCTCGCTGACCTTCGCGGTCGGGATGACCTCGAAGAAGGCCTGCTACGACGTCACCTGGAGCGACGGGACCACCCAGTACTCCTACCTGTGCTACTCCGACCTGCCGTTCCTCTACACCGCGCGCGGGTTCTCGGAGCTGAAGTGGCCCTACAGCGACAACGCCGAGGTGCGGGCGCGCTACACCCAGGTGATGGAGTATCCGGTCGGGATCTCCTACTACGCCTGGACGGCGGCCCAGGTGACCCACGTGCTGGCCGGCTCACCCGACCTCGCCGAGCGGGCGGCGGTCTCGGTGGACGACCTGTGGAACGTGCACGGGATGAAGCACGAGATCCGGCTGTTCGTGGTGGTCAACGTGATCGGGTTCGCGATCGCCGCCCTGCTGGCGACCTGGATGCTGGCCGGCACCAACCGGCGCAGACCCTGGGACGCGGCGGCGTTCGCGCTCTCCCCGATGCTTGCCGTCACCGGGATGATCAACTGGGACCTGCTCGCGGTGGTGTTCGTGGCCGGCGCGATGTGGTCCTGGGCCCGCGGCCGGCCGTTGCTCACCGGCGTCTTCGTCGGGCTGGGCACCGCTACCAAGCTCTACCCGCTGTTCCTGCTCGGCGGGCTGCTGGTGATCTGCTGGCGGGAGCGACGCTGGCGCGACTTCGTCGGCAGCGGACTCGCCGCGGCACTCGCCTGGGTGCTGGTGAACCTGCCGGCGTACGCCACCGGGGCCGCGGAGTGGAAGGTGTTCTGGACCTTCAACGCCGAGCGCGGGCCGGATCTGGGGTCGCTGTGGCTGGTGGTGCAGCAGGCCGCCGACGTGAGCATCTCCGCGCACACCGTCAACATCTGGTCGTGGCTCCTCTTCGGTGCCTGGTGCGCCGGGGTGCTGGCGCTCGGGATGCGGGCGCCGACCACGCCTCAGCTGGCGCAGCTCGGCTTCCTGATCGTCGCCGGGTTCCTGATCGTCAACAAGGTCTACTCACCGCAGTACGTGCTGTGGTTGCTGCCGTTGGCGGTGCTGGCCCGGCCGCGCTGGCGCGACCAGATCGTCTGGCAGGCCGGTGAGCTGCTCTACTTCTGTTGCGTGTGGTGGTACCTCGGTGGTGAGCTCACTGCCGGTGGCGGCGACGACGTGCCGTTCTACTGGTTCGCCGTCGTCCTGCGGGTCGCCGCCGAGCTCTACCTGGTCGGGCTGGTGGTGCGCGACGTGCTGCAGCCTGGGCAGTTTCACCGGTTCACCGGTGAAACTGGAACTTCCTGCGCGATGCAACCCTCGAGAAGTGGCAGAACCACCGGTTAACCGGTGAAACTGCCCCGACCTCAGGACCCACAGACGCCTCAGTCGATGAGGATCTCGTCGAACGTGGTGGTGGTGAACCGCACGCGTACGTCGAGCCGATCCCCGACCTGGGGCACCCGGGTGCCTCGGGGGAGAAGCAGCAGCGAGGACTGCATGTGCGGTGGCTCGGCGAAGAGCAGCTGCTGGCCCTGCCACAGGTACGGCGAGCGGACCAGTCCGGCGGCGTCGAGACCGCCCTTGGCCAGGGTGGACACTCGGGTGCGCAGGGCGGTGTGTCCGGACGGCGCGGTCAGGCCGAGGCCGTGCGCCGTGCCGCCCGCGGCGACCACCAGGTGGCCGTCGCGCAGCGCACGTCGGCCGCGATAGCCGAACACCTGTCCGCGACGCAGCGGATGCACGTCCTCCACCGTCGCGCCGACCCGCAGCGCGTCCCGCGCGCCGAGCCAGAGCGCGGTGCCGATCCGCGGCCGGATCCTCAGGTCGGCGTACGAGCCGGCGAGCCGGGCCAGCTCGGCAGAGCTGAGGTGCGAGATCCAGACCGTGTCCGCCCCGGCGCCGACGACGTCCGCCATCAGCGACCGGGTCTCGGCGAGGTTGGCACCGGTCATCGGCAGGTGCAGGGTGACGCCCTCGAACCTGGCCCGCGCCCGGGCCAGGTCGGCGGCCCGCCAGAGCTCGGCCGGCTCCATCCCGTGGCGCCGCATCGAGGTCATCCGTTCCAACACCACCCGCGCACCGGGCTGCCGCTCCAGCAGCGCCGGCAGGTCCTCGCCGCGGCTGACGGTGTGGATCACCCGGCCTCGCAGGCCGGGATCGAGCTCGGGGACGAACGGGCGCCAGGGGCTGAGCACGGTGATCGCGCCCGGGAAGCGGGTGGCCACCTCGGGCAGCTCGGCGTACGTGCCGACCGCGAGCGTGTCGGTGCCCAGCCACTGCGCGCGGCGAGCCAGCCGGCCCAGGGTGAACCCGTAGCCGTTGCCCTTGGCGACCGGGACAAGTCCGGGACTGGTCTCGGCGACGGCGCGCAGGTGGTCGCGCCAGGCGTCGCCGTCGACGGTGAGCGTGAGGGGCATCAGCCGCGCCTGCTCATGTAGAGGTCGAAGGCGGAGTAGAGCAGCCGGTGGAGCGGCAGGTCCCATTCGCCGGCGTAGGCCACCGCCCGGCCGCCGGTGCCGACCTTGAAGCCGATGAGCCCGACGTGGGGGTCATCGGCCAGCAGGGTGGGGGTGATGCCGCGCAGGTCGTAGACCGACGCGCCGGCCGCCAACGCGTCCAGGATCATCGCCCACTGCAGCGCGTTGGAGCCGCGGACCTCTCGCTTCTCGGTGGAGGAGGCGCCGTAGGAGTACCAGGCGTGTGCACCGACCCGGACCATGATCGTGGCCGCGACCAGGGTGCCGTCGTGGTGGGCGCTGAAGAGCTTGATCCGCTCCGGGTCCTCCCCGCCGAGGGCGTCGAACATGGTGCGGAAGTAGCCCCGGGGCCGCGGGGTGAAGTGATCGCGCTCGGCCGTGTGCAGGTAGAGCTCGTGGAACGCGGTCAGGGCGTCGTCGGTGACCGGACCGGCCAGGACGCCGACCTCGACCCCTTCCTTGGCGGCCTTCTTGATGTTGCGCCGCCAGAGCTGGTTCATGCCGCGGAGGACCTCGTCGGGCGTCTTCTGCCGCCCGTCGGGATGGGTCAGTGGGATCTCGAAGGTGTACTGCGGCTGTCCGGCACCGAACCCGTCCTCGGGCGACTGCGGCCGCCAGCCGAGCGCGCGCAACTGGCTCACCACCCGCGCCCCGAGCGCGGGTCGCTCGGTCGGGGGGAGGTCGGTGAGGCGGCGTACCGCGTCGTCGGCGATGCCCGCCTTGACCTGGGTCGCGTCCCAGACCGCGGTGGCCACCGGGGGACCGATCCGCACTCCGAAGGCGCCGTTCTTCTTCAGGTACGCCGTCAACGGGGCCAGCCAGTCGGCGATCTCGCCCGACCAGTCGATCACCGGCCCCTCGGGCAGATAGGCGAGGGTGGCCCGCCGCAGCCTCGGCACCGGCCGATGCAGCACCAGGCCCACGCCGGCCAGGGCGTCGTCGTCGAAGAAGCCGAGCGACTCCGCGCGCCATTCGGTCTTCACCCGGGCCCAGGCCGGGGTCTGCAGGAAGCTCGCCGATTCTCGACCGGCGATGAAGGCGAGGTGTTCCTCGGACGAGATCGGGCGGACGCGCAACACCTGCCGAAGGCTACCGGCCTGCGCGAAGTACTCCCCAAGACGCACCGGCGGTGGGAGTCTAGTCTCACGCGGCACCGAGGAGCACCAGGCTCTCGGGCGGGTGCCACGGGATGTATCACGCGACCGCGAGCGGACTCCTCGGTTGTCGTGAGCGTGATGACGAGACTGTCGGTGGGGAGACAGATGACGACAACCGCCACATCCGGTTCGACGACACCGGAGGAGGATCCGGAGGCCCCCGGCGCACTCTGGGCACAGGCGACGGCGGCCTTCGACCGCTGGATGGACGCCGACCCCGAGGCGCTGAACGATCTCGTCGCCGTCATGACGCCGGTGTTGTGGCACGTGGTGCGTGCCTACGGGCTCAGTCGGGAGCGCACCGAGGACGTCATCCAGCAGACCTGGCTGGCGCTGGTGCGCAGCAGTACGTCCATCCTGGACAGCACCGCGGTCGGTGGCTGGCTCACCGTCACCGCACGCCGCGAGGCCTGGCGCACCGCCAAGCGGGGGCAGCGCGACGAGCCGGTCGAGGAGATCGACCTCGATCTGCACGTCCCGTCGCAACGCTCGGCGGAGAGTGAGGCACTCGAGCACGATCGCGACGAGCGACTGTGGCGGGCGGTGTCCACCCTGCCCGAGCGCTGTCAGCGGCTGCTGCGGGTGGTCGCCTTCGAGAATCGTCCGGACTACGCCGCGCTGGCGGCGGACCTCCAGATGCCCGTTGGCAGCATCGGCCCGACCCGCGGCCGCTGCCTGGCGAAGCTGCGGGTGGCCCTGATCGAGGCAGGAGAGGCCTGATGAACCATGCGAATGCTCCCTTCGCTGCGCTTCGAACGGGGGTCCCGCGATGAGTGAGATGAGTCGCGAAGGACTGCTACGGGTCGTCCGGCGGGCGTACGCCGAGCACGACCCGGTGCCCGAGGGCCTGATCGAGCGAATGCAGACGGCAGCGGCGAGTGAGGCGCTCAGCGGGCTGGACTTCGAGCTGATGCTGTTGGTGGAGTCCTCCGAGAACCCGGGTGACGCGCTCGCCGGCACCCGCAGTGTGCGGCGGCCGGAGACCGACGAGGTCGGTGCCTCGGCGTACACGTTGCGCTTCGTGCACGGAGAGGTGGATGTGCTGGTGCGGATCGCACCCGACCAGCACGACACCTCCCGGATCGACGGCTGGGTCGTCCCGCCCGAGCCGCTGACGGTGCGGGCGGTGCGTGACGGCGGCGGCACCACCGGTGTGGTGCTCGGCGACACCGGCCGGTTCGAGCTCACCGACCTCGCGCCCGGCCTGGTTCGGCTGCGGTTCGAGCCCCACGACGGCTCTCGGGTGCCGTTCCTCACCCCCACCTTCGAGATCTGAGGAGCACATCGTGTCGGAGAATGACCAGGTCGAGACCGGCTGGTGTCGGGAGAGCCGTCGGCATCGGGATTGGGAGCAGCCCGAGCGTGGCTGGCGGGTGCTGAACCCGAACCAGGCGGTGATCCCCGGCATCACGGCGTTGCCGACCTCGTATATCGGGACCCATCTGACCGTCGCACGCAGCGATCGCCACCCGAAACGGCACGAGCGGGTCATCGACGTGCTCGAGCGCGCAGGCAAGGAGCTTGACTGGCAGGTGACGCCCAGGCCGGAGACCGAACGGACGGCTTCGCTGCCGAACGGAATCATCGTCGTTGACATCACCGCGGACCCGGGGCAGCCGGAACCGGACGCGTGGCGGTTGTTGCAGAAGGCACGAGCAATCTCTAGGGACACCGACGAGGAGGGCAGCGCCGACTATGCACCGGTGGAGGGGGCGTTCCTCAACCATCTGATCTCACCGGTATCCCCGCGCGGCTTCGAACCCAACACGCTGCACGAGCCGAATACGCTGCACGAGCCCAACACCCTCCATGAGCCCAACACCGTGGTCGGAACCAGCTCGGTTGCGGTTGCGAGCTACCTGAGCCAAGGAAGTGGTGGGCGCCAGCCGATCGCGTACACCGGTCCTTCTCCGCATCGGCTCTCCGACGAAGAGTTCAGTCGGCGCTACCGACGTCGGCGCCCTGTTGTCGCCATGCTCGACACCGGCTGTTGGACCAAGCATCCTTGGTTCCGTCGAATGATCAGTGGCGTCAAGCAGCGGCCGGTGGTCGACACCGATGTGAAGGTCCGCACCAAGACCAAGAAGGGGTGGCGGAACCTTCCGATCGGAGACCCGAACATCACTGAATCGGACTGGGAGGCGGCCGGCGGCTCCGAGCGGCCATTGGACGGGACCCTCAACGACATCGCGGGGCATGGGACCTTCGTCGCGGGACTTATCCACCAGGCCTGCCCGGACGCGGAGATCCTCTCGTGGCGGGTCGTTCCCGCTGATGGCGAGATGGAGGAGGCCGAGTTGCTGATCGCACTCTGTCAGGTTGTCGAGCTTGTCCGACAGAACCATGAAGACCCCAGTAAGGGCCACGCCATCGACGTTCTCAGTCTCTCGCTCAGCTATTACCACGAGACGCCGAACGTGACAGAACTGATCGACGATGCGTTGCGGGATCTCTTGCGCGAACTCGGAAGGCTGGGCGTCACGATCGTCTGCTCTGCAGGCAATGACGCGACCACGCGGCCGGCGTTTCCGGCGGCCTTTGGGCCGTGGCGGCACAACAAACGTTATCCGGCAGACCGAGAGATCGCGCCGGTCGTGTCGGTTGGCGCGAAGAATCCGGACGGGAAGATCGACGCGCTGTTCAGCAACATCGGACCCTGGGTACGGCACTACGAGGTGGGCGCTGTGCTGATGAGCAGCTTCCCGAAGGTCCAAGGCGGCTACGAGCCGATCGCCCGGACTTGGTTCCGCGACGGTGGTAAGCTCCGCGAACGGTCTTCGATGGACCCCGACGACTTCCGCAGTGGCTTCGCCGTCTGGAGCGGTACGTCTTTCAGCGCACCGATCACGGCTGGCAAGATCGCCGCAGAGCTGCTCGAGATCGAGCCGGGCCCGGGCCCGATCGAACCGAGCCCGCAGACCGCATGGGCCGCGGTGGGGATGGTCACCAACCTCAAGCCCTGACGCAGACGGGCGATGCCGGCAGCCGTCATCATGGGGGCATGCCGTCTCGCGAACAACTGCATCGACGAGGTGTCGCTGCCAGCGCTCGCGGGCGGCACGCGGAAGCGCGACAGCTTCTTGAGCGCGCACGAGCAGGACTTGAACCCGGAGACCTCCTCGCTAGGATCGATGCGAGTCTGGCCTATATCTGGCAGGAGACAGGCGCCACCGACGGAATCGCGCTGTGCCGGAGTGCGCTCGACTATCCCGGCCTGACTGAGGCCACGAGGGGAACGCTGTACAGCCAGATCGGTCTGCTCGGGATGCTGCGGGGAAATCGGGATGAAGCGCTCGAGGCGTTCGGTGAGGCGATTCGGCTTCTGCGTCGTGACCCACGACTGCTCGGCCGCGCTCATCTCAATCGCGGCAGTGTCTATACCCAGCGCGACCTGGCGGGCCCGGCCTCAGCTGACTTTGAACGTGCCGCGGCGTATTTCACCGAGGCGCATGATGCCTTCGCAGCAGCGAAGGCCAAGCACAACCTGGGTTGCTCTCTCCTTCTCGCCGGCGACGTCGTGGGCGCGATTCGCGCCATGGATGAGGCCAAGACGGTGCTCTCCGCGAGTGGGCCCGCGCTGCGGGCTGCAGCCGCCAGCGACCGGGCTGAAGCGCTGATGGCGGCTGGACTGATGCAGGAGGCTCGGTCGTCGCTACGTCAGGCGTCGGCAGCTTACGTGCGCCGCCGGCTCTACCAACGTCGCGGGGAGGCGGAACTGACCCTTGCTCGGACCTTCGCCCTTGATGATCCAGCTGAGTCCTTGGCGGCGGCGCGTCGGGCGAGAGCTCAGTTCGTGCGGAGCAATGCTCCTATTTGGCAGTTGCGAGCTGAAGGCCTCATGCATGCCGCTGCAGTCGAGGCCGGACGGTGTGGGCCTAGCCTCGTTGCATGGGGTGATCGGTTGGCCACCGACTTCGACCTTGCTGGTCTGACCTCTGCAGCTCTCACCGCCCGGTTGAACTCGGCACGTGTGCTCGTTCGAAGAGGAGATCGGGGGGAAGCGCGGGCCCGCCTCGCAGTGGTCCGCACTCGTTCAACCACCCCGCTGGCCACCCGACTGCTGGTCGCCGACGTTCGAGCTGATCTGTCTGCATCGTTGGGTCGTCGGACCGAGGCGTTGCGCCAGCTGCGTCGGGCGCTTGCGGAACTGCACGGGTGGCAGAGCTCCTTCGGCAGTCTCGATCTGCAGACGTCGGTGGTTGGCAGCGGAGTCCGGCTCGCCCGGCGCGGCCTCGTACTGGCCGTCGATTCACGCTCTGACCGGGTGCTGTTTGAGTGGTCCGAGCGGGCCCGGATGATGGCCAGCCGGGTGCAACCGGTGCGGGCCCCCACTGACCCCCAATTGGCGGCTGCGCTCGCCGAGCTCCGAGGTAGCCCGACGATGGTGCGGGAGGCCGAGCTACGCCGGCAGGTCCGAGAGCAGGCCTGGCGGAAGCAAGGTTCCGGACAGGTCGCGGACCCGGTTCCACTCGTGGAGCTCCAAGCTCGGCTTGGGCCCGATGCACTGGTGGCCTATGTGGTCGTCTCCGATCGGGTCGTAGCGCTGGTCGTCACGGCGGGTCGGACGGCACGGTTCGAGCTCGGGGACCGTACAACGCTCGACGGCCTCCTCGGCGGGCTGATGGCCGACCTCGACGTGGCGGCCACCGAGCTGCCCGGGCCGATGGGCAGAGCGGTCCGGGGCGACCTAGTCGCGCGGCTCGGCCGGATCGCGGAGCTGCTGGTGGCACCGCTGCTCGGCGAGCTCGGCGACCGCGGCATCGTGCTCACGCCGTCCGGCGTGCTCGCTGGCGTGCCGTGGACGCTGCTGCCCGGGCTGAGCGGTCGCCCGGTGACGGTGGCCCAGAGCGCGACCTCGTGGCTGGCCCGGACCACCGGCCCGCTGCGGACCTCCTCGGCCGGCCTGGTCGCCGGCCCGCGGGTGGCCCGGGGGAGCTACGAGGTCACCGCGGCCGCCAAGGAGTGGTCGACCGCGACGACGCTCACCGGCCGCGGCGCCACCGCGGCGGCGGTCTCGACGCTGGCCGCCGGCGTCGACGTACTCCACGTCGCGGCTCATGGCCGGCACTCCGCGGAGAACCCGCTGTTCTCCGGCCTGCAGCTCGCCGACGGACCGTGGTTCGGCTACGACATCGACCAGCTCGCGGCCGTGCCCGACGTCGTCCTCCTCTCCGCGTGCGAGGTCGGCCGCTCCACGGTCCGCTGGGGCGAGGAGCTCATCGGCATGACCGCGGCCTGGCTGCACGCCGGTGCTCGCTGCGTCATCGCCTCGCCCGCGGCGGTCGCCGACGAGGCGGCGTACGACGCCTTCGTCCGTCTCCACCGCGACCTGGCCACCGGCATACCACCCGCCGAGGCGCTCGCCGCTGCGGTGCCTGCGCCACGAGCCGATGCGCCGCCGGCGCCGTTCGTCTGCTTTGCATGACGGTGGCCGGGCCGGTGTCTGTCCTACATGATCCAACGCGAGATTTCGAAGGGAGTATCGATCGCGTTAACGCCGAGAAATGAAATTGAACTGCCATGAGATCGATGAGCATGATTTAGAAGTCACCATCCCAGTCGGTAGAACTCAAGCCGTGTGATGATGCGGATGACGTCGGGGATTTCGGCGAGTCGTCCGCGGTATCGGGTGGCGAAAGATTTTCCAGTTCTTCAGGTTGGGCGATGGCGCGTTCTACTGCCGAGCGGATGGAGGGGATGTGGGCGTCGACCTCGCGGCGGTTGTCCCTGAGTTGGCCTCGGCGGGGTCGCTTGGTCTGGGTGATCGCGGCGGTGCCGAGGCAGGCCGGGTCGGCGATCCAGTAGGGGCCCTCCAGTGTTTGTTCCAGCCGGTCTCGGTGATGGCCCAGCGGTCATGACGACGGCCAGCCACCGGCTCGGAGACCGCGAGAAGGTCCCCGTCGAGGGTGGCCGTGACCTGGACCGAGAGCCCCATGGCGGTGCAGTTTCCCGGAGTAGCTCTCGGTGAATGCAGGCGCGAAGCGCCTGGCCGGGACGTCGGTGCCGTCCGGAAGGACAATGCGTCCGTCGGCCAGGTCGGCAAGTTCGCCGGGGGCGCGCAGACAGATCGCCTCCTCGATGATCGGCAACAGGTGGCGGTAGATCCGCCAGACCGTGGGTTGGCTGGTGCCGTGCAGGTCGGCGATCATGTACTGGGTCATGTTCTGGCGCAGGAGGGTCAGCACCATGACCACCTGCCGGTACAGACCCAGCCCAGGCTCACGGCCCGTCGCTGGGCGCGGACCAACCACCGCTGCCACGCGGGACAACCAGTTCGGTGATCTGCTCACAGGAAAGTCCTGTCGTAGCGGGGTAACGCATCGGCCTTATTCGTCAGAAAATAGAGGTGTGGTAATCCTATTCTCAAAAACAAGGCCGGTGTTCTATTAGACACGCACCCCGGAACAGGGTTCTGAGTCATGCTCCTTCATTCCTGATTCTCATTGAAGGATCCATCTGAAGAATTGTGCAGAAAATTTCCAGTGATTCTTGATTCGCAAAGCGACCTCTGATCGAAAAGTCCAACAATTAACAAAAATAGACCAGCAAACAAAGCTAAATCACCGACACTGAGAACTTTTTCAAGATATGGCACCGGAATGAAATCTGAGACCGGGAGCCATAACGGTGAGACTTCGTTCAGGTGGACGTAGCCAGGAATAGTTCCGTAAGCTTCAGGGCCAGAATAACCGGCTGTGACAGCTGACTGGGGTCTGTAAACCATTGCGCCCAGGACCACGATCGGCAGTCCGTTAAGAGCAGTACCTAGTGGGATTAGCGTGACTGCCAACCGCCCCGCAGTGCTTCCGGCGAGTTGTCGGTTGGACCAGCAGAACCAACAAGCGATGAAAACGATTGTGACGGCGTAGACGCGTCGCTCAACGGTGAGCGGCACGTTCTGTGGCCACCATCCTTCCTGTTGGACCAACTGAAGTAGAGCTGCGATCGCGACCAGCGGTTTACGGCGAAGACCAGATATCGAGTTAGCCATCCCGGGGCGAACTAGGAAGAACACAGCAGCCAATGCCGGAATTACCATCAAGACAATCATCCGTGGCCCAGGCACAGCGACAGCGTAGTTGAACGATGCCGTGTGGGCCAGTGGCTATCTCGAGCAACGCCGCGATTGGTTTGGGCCTAGCTCATGGGCTGGGATCTCTCGGCCTCTCCCACAGATGCGAGCATGGTCGCAGCGGCGATGCCGCGGCGTGCCTGGTCACCCGTCGATGCAGGCTTGATGCGCGATGCTCTCTTTTTCTTGCTTGTACTGAGCCCTGATCCACCGATGTCGCTGGGCGGCGTGAGTGTGGCGTAGAACGAGAATACCCTCCTGAGCAGGGAGGATCTGGATTGCGACGTCCGATCCGAACCACTCAAGAGGGGCACCTCGTAAGTGAAACCTTCTCACACGATCCGGCCTGTCTTCGATGACCCGAATCTGGTGTCGGCAGCCGGTCTGGTCCCCGCCCTGCGGTTGGCTGGGTCGGCCGGGTTCTATGACCTGCTTGGCGGGCTGACGGTGTCCTCGCCCAACGCGGCTGCGAAGTCCGCGTCGGTGGTCGGCGGGATGCTCACCGGTGCCGACTCCATCGATGACCTCGACCTGCTGCGTCACGCCGGGATGGGCCGCCTGTTCGGCGGCGTGCGGGCGCCCTCGACGCTGGGCACGTTCCTGCGCGCCTTCACCCACGGGCACGTGCAGCAACTCGACAAGATCAGCGCGGGACTGCTGGCCGGACTCGCCCACCGAGTACCGCAGTTGCTGAGCGGCGCGGACGGGATCGCGTTCGTCGATGTCGACGACACCGTGCGTGGGGTCCACGGCTACGCCAAGCAGGGTGCTGCGTTCGGCTACACCGGCCAGCGCGGCCTGAACTTGCAGTTGGCGACGATCTCGACCCCGACCGCGGCGCCGGTGATCGCCCGCGCCCGGCTCCGCAAGGGCAACACCGCCTCGGCCACCGGCGTGGGGAGGTTGTTTGGCCTAAGCGATCAAGACGGCCCGCACAGCGGGCGTCACCGGCCAGGTCCTGGCCCGTGCTGACTCGGCCTACTACGGCCACGCGTTCGTTGGCACCGCGCTGCGTCACCAGACCTGGTTCAGCGTGACCGAGCGGATAACACCGACCGTGACCGCGGCGATCGCAGGCATCCACGCCACCGCCTGGAAGTCGATCGTGTACCCCAACGCGGTCTACGACGAGGACGAGCAGCGGTGGGTCTCCGACGCTGAGGTCGCCGAGGTTCGGTTCGTCGCGTTCACCGCTCGCCACAAGCACGAGCACGTGCCGTGTCGCCTGGTCGTGCGCCGCGTCAAGCGACTGCAACCGTTGGCCGGTGACGGCGCCGAGCACGGGAGCTGTTCGCCGCCTACCGCCACCGCGCGTTCATCACCAACAGCACCCTGGGCACGGTCGAGGCTGATCAGCGTCACCGCGATTACGCTCTGGTCGAGCAGGTCATCGCCGAGCTCAAGGACGGCCCGCTCGCCCATCTGCCCAGCGGGAAGTACGCGCGAACGCTGCGTGGGTCGCGCACGCGGTGATCGCATTCAACATCGCCCGCGCGACCGCGGTTGCCGCTGCGATGCGCACCGCCAGGTGGGCCACCCTGCGCACGCGGATCATCAACGTCCCGCCCGGATCGCAACCACCGGCCGACGACTCGTCCTGCACCTACCAGCGCGCTGGCCCTGGATGCCGGGCTGGGAACTGCTGTGGTCCACCGCGACCGGGCCACCAGTCGCAGCCACCCCCTGACCACCCAGCCCGAACAGGCGCGATCAAGGACCGACGTGGAAGAGCCGGCCACACCGGCGGCCCCGCCACGCCCTCAGCATCCACACCGCCAACCGCACCCCGAATCAGCATCCGAATTCACTGCCGGTGGATCAGGGCTGAGACCAAGCCGTCTGCCTATGTAGGGCGATGCGCCGTCGACCGAGGTGGCCAGCCGCGGGCGCTCGGTACGCCGTTCGTCTGCTTCAGCTGAGCTCGTCCGGTCCACGCCTTCTCGCGGCCAATGGGTCCGTCCGCGTCCCGGGACTTTTCTCGGCTCGGGACGTATCAGTGCCCGACTCGCCGTCTCTTGGGTGGTGAGCGAGAACGAGACGCGCCGGCCCGGCCTGGCGGCCGGTGCGTCATCTCGCCACTTCTGGGGGGACAGACGGCGCGGGTGGGGCTTCCTGAGGGGGCCGGCCCCACCCGAGCCTTCCCCCTCGGACCTTCCGGGGTGCGGTGCTTCGGTCGCCGGGTGGGAACCGGCGGGAAGTTTCACCGGTTCACCGGTGAAACTGGAACTTCTCGCGGGTTGCAACACGCAGGAAGCGGCAGAACAACCGGTTCACCGGTGAAACTGCCCGCCCGGAGGATCAGGCCAGCAGCGGGCGCAACGCCCCAGCGAGATCGGTCAGGATCTGCGCGTAGTCGTCGTGGCCGAAGGTGAACGGCAGCGCAAAGGCCACCTCGTCGACCGCGGCGAAGCCGGCGTGATCCGCCAGCCGCTCGGCCAGCTCGGCCGAGGGGCCGACCAGGTCCGGTGCGAAGAGCAGCCCGGCGGGCCCCTGCGGCCTCCGGGTGCGGTCCATCCGCGCGGCGGCGTAGGCGGCGTACCGCTCGGCCTGCCCGGCGGTGGCCGAGTCGGTCGGGATGACCACCAGACCCTGGGAGACGCGAGCCTGCTCCCCGTCCGGGTGTCGGGCACGGAAGGCGTCGATGTGGCGGCGCTGGATGGTGGCGAAGTCGTCGCCGGAGCCCTCCGCCTTGACCACGCTGGAGGTCAGCAGGTTCAGCCCGCGGCTGCCGGCCCACTCCGCGGAGCTCAGCGACCCGGCGCCGTACCAGATCCGTCGACGCAGTCCGGGTGAGTGCGGCTGGATGGTGCGGGCGAAGGTCTCGATGCCGACGGTGCCCTCGAGGTCGGAGACCGGCGCGCCGTCGAGGTAGTCCAGCAGCCGGTCCAGCCTCGGGTAGGAGAGCTCCTCCCCGTCGGCGGTGCCGGGATAGAGGGCGTCCTTGAAGTGGTCGTAGTTCATCGGCGGGCCGACCGAGAAGCCCGGATTGATCCGGCCGCCGGAGAGTACGTCGAGGGTGCCGAGGTCCTCGGCGAGCCGGAACGGGTTCTCCGCGCCGAGCGGTGTCACGGCGGTGCCGAGCTCGATGGTGGAGGTGCGCTGGGTCGCCGCCGCCATCACCGCGATCGGCGAGGAGATGCCGTACTGCAGGTGGCGGTGCCGCAGCCACGCCGAGTCGAACCCGAGACGCTCGCCGAGCTCGATCAGCCGTAGCGTCTCCTCGTGTCCACCGGCGGGCTCGGCCGGATCGAAGAGTCCGATGGTGAGGAAGCCGAGCCGGCGCAGCGGCCGCGAGGAGGACGTGCCCACGTGCGCGAGTTTAGTGACTTCGGGAAGCGGGAAGGCCGAGCGGCATGAGCTCTTCCACGCCTCCTCCGCCGGGTGGTCAGTACCCCCAGCAACCGCAACAGCCCCAGCAACCCCAGCAGCCGGGGTATCCCTCGGCCCCGCCGTCGTACGGCGCCCCGCAGAGCCCGCAGGGCTACCCGCAGCAGTACCCGGGCTATCCGACCCCGCCGGGGTACCCCGGTCAGCAGGGCTACCCGCCCCAGGGTCAGTACGGCGGCTACCCCGGTCCGTACGGCGCGCCGCGGCCGTTCAACGCCCGCCCGTTCCAGGCGGCCGTCGTCGCCGCCGGGGTGCTGGCCCTGGTGGTCAGCGAGTTCATGTTCTACAAGCCGAAGGGCGGCTCCTACGGCGATGCCGGCCTCAACCTCGACGCCTATCACGGCTTCCTCGGCTGGGCCGGCGTGTGGCTGGTCTTCCTCGGCGCGCTCGTGGTGGCCGCTCCGCTGCTCGGCACCAGGTTCGCGCAGGCCTCACTGGTCAGCCTCGGCGCCTCCGGCCTCGGCCTGATCCTGCTCGTCGTGGGCATCTTCGTGCATCCCAAGCTGGGTGGCTCCGCCGAGCTGCAGCCGTACGTGACCTACTACCTCGCGGTCGTGCTCGCCCTGGTCGTCGCCGGGCTCTCCGCACTGTTGCTGGTGCGCGACAAGGGCACCGCCTGAGCCTGACCGGTCACGTCGCGACGGTCACCGTCTTGCGCTTCGTGGCCGCAGGCCCCAGATTAGGGCCCAATTATCGAACACATCCTGAGCAGGAGCCAATGAGATGTCCAACCAGACGCCCCCACCGCCTCCGCCGTCCACTCCGCAGCCGGCCGGCGCGGGCGGCTTCGATCCCAACAACGCCCTCAACGACCTGAAGTCGGCCGGGCGGGAGAACCTGGCACTCGCCGCCATCGGCGTGCTCACTTTCATCTGGGGACTGCTGCCCTACTACACCGCCAGCAGCGGTGGGTTGAGTGCCTCCGGTAACGCCTGGCACGGGTTCTTCGGCTGGTTCGCCACTCTGCTGGCGCTCGCCGCCGGCGTGCTGGCGATCCTGCCGGCTCTCAAGGTCAAGGTGCCGGTGCCGTCGGTGACCATCGTGGGACTCTTCGGGGTCGCCTTCATCTTCACGCTGCTGGCCCTGTTCATCTGGCCAGGGAAGGTGTCCGGACTCGATATCGACTACGGACATGGTGTCGGCTACTGGCTGGCCCTCATCTTCACCCTGGGCGGCACCGCGCTCTCGGGCTACCTCTACACCAAGGAGCAGAAGCTCGCCTGAGCCTGGCTCCTCCCGATCCGCTCGCCCGTCCCCGGTCTGCCGGGGGCGGGCGTGGTGCGTCCTGCCTCCCTTCACCACCAGAACCGTGGCGCTCGTCGACGCCGCGGGAGATCGAGCGCAAGCGCCCGCCGTACGTCGAGCTGGGCGTCGCCGAGCCGGTCGGTCACCGTGGGCCATTGCCGTGAGCGGGGCGCTCGGCCGGGTGGTGGGCGATGCTGCCGAAGCATCCGTCGAGCCTGTCGCGCCGACGGCGGCCGGAGGCCCGGATCCGCCGCCGTCAGGGCGGCCAGCAGCGGTGCGATCGGCTCGGCCTGCCTGGTGCTGAGCATCCGCTCGGCCACGCGTCCGGCGGCATAGAGGTCCGCCCGTGGCTCGGGCGGTGCGCCGAGCGCCTGCTCGGGCGGGAGGTAGCCGTCGGTGCCGACGGTGCCCGGACAGGACGACGTCGCGACCGCCGCCACCCCGAAGTCGGCCAGGCGAAGATGCGGCAGACCGCTGCCGGTGACCTCCAGGAGCAGGTTCGCGGGCTTGACGTCGCGGTGCACGACGCCGGCGGCGTGCACCGCGGCGAGGGCGGCCAGCAGCTGGTCGAGGAGGACGACGACGAAGTCGAGCGGCAGCGGCCCGTGCTCGGCGCGGAGGTCGGCGAGGGTGCCGCCGCGCACCAGATCCATCGCGAAGAGCACCGAGGCGTCCTCGGCCGCCCAGCTCGTCGGCGCGACCACGTGCGGATGCACGATGCGCACCCCCTGCTCGCCGACGAAGCGCAGCAGCGCGGCGCTGTCGGTCGCGGCCAGCACCTTCGCGGCCACCCAGCGCTGGGTGCGGACGTCGTACGCCCGCCAGACCGAGCCCATCCCGCCCGCGCCGATCGGGTCGACGAGGACGTACCGGCCGGCCACGGTCGTGGCTTCGAGGCGTGACATCACCCGGCCCACGGTAGGTGGGTGCCGGCGCGGGTGGGCCGGTCGTCGTACGACTGTGGACAACCGCGCCGGCGGCGATACCCCCTCGGGGTAGATTTCGGTACCCTTGGGGGGTATGTTCGACGCATGAGCGACACCATTCCGAACCCCTCCGCCACGTCGGCCCCGGAGGGGGTCGCCGGCGAGCAGAGCAACCAGCAGGACGGTCCGCAGGGCCACGAGCACGGATACCTGCATCACGGCAACAAGGACGCCTACCTCAAGCGGCTGCGCCGGGTGGAGGGACAGATCCGCGGGCTGCAGCGGATGGTCGACTCCGAGGCGTACTGCATCGACATCCTGACCCAGGTCAGCGCCGCCACGAAGGCGCTGCAGTCGGTGGCACTCGGACTGCTCGACGAGCACCTGAACCACTGCGTCGCCGAGGCGGTCCGCGACGGCGGACCCCAGGCGGACGCCAAGCTCGCCGAGGCCTCCGAG
Source organism: Nocardioides sp. (assembly GCF_047606145.1). Taxonomy (GTDB): domain Bacteria; phylum Actinomycetota; class Actinomycetes; order Propionibacteriales; family Nocardioidaceae; genus Nocardioides. Next base: position 29,552 of record NZ_JASGET010000166.1, read on the forward strand.
GCGATCGCTCGCCTGGTCCGGTCCTGAGGAAGAGGGAGAGACAGATGAGCAGGCACACCTTCACCGGCACCGTCGCCGGGATGACCTGCGACCACTGCGTCGCCTCGGTCACCGAGGAGATCGGCGCACTCGCCGGCGTGAGCGCGGTGACGGTCGACCTGGCCAGCGGTGCGCTCAGCGTCGAGGCCGACCGAGAGCTCGGCCCCGACGAGGTACGGGCGGCGGTCGCCGACGCGGGCTACCAGCTGACATGAGCGCCCGGGTGAACCAACCACGCGACCGCCTGGAGCGCGTCGGCGACCGGGTCGGTGCGTCGCCCGGCCTGATCCAGCTCGATCTGGAGGGCATGACCTGCGCGTCCTGCGCGAACCGGATCGAGCGCCGGCTGAACCGGCTGGACGGGGTCGAGGCGAGCGTGAACTACGCCACCGAGCGGGCGAGCGTCACCCGTGACCCAGCGGTGAGCACCGCGGAGCTGATCGCCGCCGTCGAGGCCGCCGGCTACCACGCCACGGTGACGCCGACCGAGCCCACCGCGGAGCCGGGCTCCGCCGACCGGTCGGCGCGGACGCTGCGCGTCCGGCTCTGGCTGGCGGTCACCCTGACCGTGCCGGTCGCGGTGATCGCCATGGTGCCGACCCTGCACTTCCCCGGCTGGGGCTGGGCCACGCTGGCACTCGCGACCCCGGTCGTCGGCTGGGTTGGATGGCCCTTCCACCGGGCGGCGCTGGTCAACGCCCGGCATGGCGCCGCCACCATGGACTCGCTGGTGAGCGTCGGCACCCTGGCGGCGTACCTGTGGTCCCTGGTCGCCCTCGTCACCGGCAGCGGCGGCCATCTCTACCTCGAGGCCGCCGCGGTGGTGACCACGTTCGTGCTGGCGGGGCGGTACGCCGAGAACCGGGCGAAGACCCGGGCCGGCGATGCGCTGCGCAGCCTGGGCGCGCTGGGCGCCAAGGACGTCGCGGTGCTGCGCGAGGGCCTCGAGACCCGGATCCCGGTCGCCCGGCTGCGGGTCGGCGACCTCTTCGTGGTCAGGCCCGGGGAGAAGATCGCCACCGACGGCCGGGTGGTCGAGGGTGTCTCCGCGGTGGACAACTCGCTGCTCACCGGCGAATCGATGCCGGTCGAGGTCGGCGAGGGCGACGAAGTGGTCGGCGCGAGCCTGAACGCCGGCGGACGGCTGGTCGTCACCGCGACCCGGGTCGGCCGGGACACCCAGCTGGCCCAGCTGACCCGACTGGTCGAGGAGGCGCAGAACGGGAAGGCGGCGGTGCAGCGTCTGGCGGACCGGATCTCGGCGGTCTTCGTGCCCGCGGTGATCGCGCTCGCGCTGCTCACCCTGATCGGCTGGCTGGCCTTCGGCGGTGGCGCCGAGGCGGCCTTCACCGCGGCGGTGGCGGTGCTGATCATCGCCTGCCCGTGTGCGCTCGGCCTGGCCACGCCGACCGCGCTGCTGGTCGGGACCGGCCGCGGCGCGCAGCTCGGCATCCTGATCCGAGGCCCCGAGGTGCTCGAGTCCACCCGGCGGGTGGACACGGTCGTGCTCGACAAGACCGGCACGGTGACCACCGGCGAGATGGCCCTCACCGGCGTCGAGCCGACCGGTGAGCTGGATCGGGCCGAGGTGCTGCGCCTGGCCGGCGCGGTCGAGGCCGGCTCGGAGCATCCGGTCGGCCGGGCGATCCACGCGGCGGCGGCCGGGCGCGGTGAGCTGCCCGCCGTGGTCGGGTTCCGCAACGAGCCCGGGCTCGGGGTCGAGGGCGTGGTGGAGGGTCGTCGGGTCTACGTCGGTCGTCGGGGTTCGGGTGCGGAGGATGGCGTCGAGGTGGCGGTCGACGGATCCACCGTCGGCGTCCTCGAGGTGGCCGACCAGGTCAGGCCGACCTCCGCCGAGGCGATCGCGCGGCTGCGCGGGCTCGGGCTGCGGCCGGTCCTGCTGACCGGCGACCGCGCCGAGGTGGCCGACGCCGTGGCTGGTCAGGTCGGCATCGACGAGGTCATCGCCGGCGTACTCCCCGAGGGGAAGGTCGAGGCGGTGGCCGGGCTGCAACACCAGGGCCGGGTGGTGGCGATGATCGGCGACGGGGTCAACGACGCCGCCGCGCTCGCCCAGGCCGACCTGGGCCTGGCCATGGGCACCGGCAGCGATGTCGCGATCCAGGCCAGCGACCTGACCCTGGTCGGCGGCGACCTGCGGTCCGCGGCGGACGCGATCCGGCTCGCGCGCCGTACCCTCGGCATCATCCGGGGCAACCTGTTCTGGGCGTTCGCCTACAACCTGGCCGCGATCCCGCTCGCCGCCGCCGGCCTGCTCGACCCGATGATCGCCGGCGCCGCGATGGCCTGCTCCTCGCTGTTCGTGGTCGGCAACTCGCTGCGGCTGCGGCGGTTTCGGTAGCGGGGGCGTGACCGTTCGGCAAGGTATGCAGCTCAATGCGCACTTCCCCGGTGGAGTTCCGCGGGGGAAGTGCCCGCTCGGCTGCATACCTTGCCGAACGCGCCCGGGCGCTGTACGACGATTCGGCGGGCATCGCCGCCGGTTGATAGCCTGCGTTGTCCCGTCCGGTCCGAAGGGCGGGCAACGCTAGCCCTCCTGCCACGGAGAGACCGTGGCCGCCGAGTCCGTAGGAGGTGGAGACAGCTATGCGTGCCTATGAAGTGATGGTCATCCTCGACCCGAGTCTGGACGAGCGCACCGTCGCCCCGTCGCTCGACAAGTACCTCGCCGTGGTCCGTAACGACGGTGGCACCGTCGAGAACGTCGACGTGTGGGGCCGCCGCCGGCTGGCCTACGAGGTCAAGAAGAACGCCGAGGGCATCTACGCCGTCGTCAACCTGACGGCGGAGCCGAAGACCGTCCAGGAGCTGGACCGTCAGCTCGGTCTGAACGAGTCCATCCTGCGCACCAAGGTCATCCGCCCCGACGCTCACTGAGCGCCGGGTCTGTGGATGATCCCTGTCGGCGGTGGGCAGCTCCGGGTTAGATGGTCCCTGACACCACGTCATCGACCGACTCGAAGCGGCCGACGCGCCGATGAGAGCACCAGCAACTAGCGAGGGAGAGCCCTATGGCAGGCGACACCGTCATCACCGTCGTCGGCAATCTTGTCGACGACCCCGAACTGCGGTTCACGCCGTCGGGTGCAGCGGTGGCGAACTTCCGGATCGCCTCGACGCCGCGCAGCTTCAACCGGCAGACCAACGAGTGGGAGGACGGCGAGGCGCTGTTCCTGTCCTGCTCGATCTGGCGTCAGGCCGCGGAGAACGTGGCCGAGTCACTGCAGCGCGGCATGCGTGTCGTGGTGCAGGGGCGGCTGAAGTCGCGGACCTACGAGACGCGTGAGGGCGAGAAGCGCACGGTCTTCGAGCTCGACGTCGAAGAGGTCGGCCCCTCGCTGCGCTACGCCACCGCCAAGGTGACCCGCGCCTCCCGCCAGTCCGGCGGGCAGGGTGGCTACAGCAACAGCGGTGGAGGGTACGGCGGCCAGGCCGCCGCCGCGCCGGCCAACGACCCGTGGGCCCAGTCGCCCCAGTCGGGGCAGCCAGCCCAGTCCGGCCAGTCGGGACAGCCAGCACAGTCGGGCCAGTCCGGACAGTCCGCGCCGGCCAACGACCCGTGGGCCGTGCCCGGTGTCGGGAACGACGAGCCCCCGTTCTGAGTCGCTGAGCTCCACCGAAATACGAATCCCTCAACCATTCCGGCACACACCCGCTCCGGCGGGGCCGGGCTTCTAGGAAGGAAGCACCACAATGGCCAAGGCAGTGATTCGCAAGCCGAAGAAGAAGGTTTGCCAGTTCTGCAAGGAGAAGACGACGGCGGTCGACTACAAGGACACCGCGCTTCTTCGCAAGTTCATCTCCGACCGCGGCAAGATCCGCGCGCGTCGCGTGACCGGCAACTGCGTCCAGCACCAGCGCGATGTGGCCATCGCGGTCAAGAACGCCCGTGAGGTCGCCCTGCTGCCCTACACCTCGACCGGTCGCTGAGAGGAGTCGGAGAGATGAAGATCATTCTGACCCAGGAGGTCACCGGCCTCGGCTCCGCCGGGGACGTCGTCGAGGTCAAGGACGGGTACGCTCGCAACTACCTGGTCCCGCGCGGCGACGCGATCCGCTGGACCCGCGGTGCACAGAGCCAGGTCGACCAGATCAAGGCCGCCCGGTCCGCTCGCGCGGTCCGCGACTCCGAGCACGCCGGCGAGATCAAGGGCAAGCTCGAGGCCGCCCCAGTCAGTGTCAAGGTGCGCGCCGGGAAGGACGGCAGGCTCTACGGCGCGGTCACCTCGGCCGAGATCGCCGCGGCGGTGGCCGAGGCCACCGGCGAGTCGATCGACCGCCGTACCATCGCGCTCGGCAACCCGATCAAGTCGCTCGGCTCGCACGAGGTCTCGGTCAAGCTGCACGACGAGGTGTCGGCCAAGCTCGCCCTCAACGTCATCCCGGCCTGAGGCTGCTCTTTCCGCGTCCCCGATCTTTCGCACCCGATCCTCGCTGAGTCGGGTGCGGAAGGTCGGGGACGCGTCGGCGTCGTGGGCCTCGGAGCGCGATGCCCGGAATATCGCGGCCTCGGTGCTGGCTGCTGGAGTCATGACCCTGGTCCAGTCGCCGGCCGCGGAGGCCGCCCGACCACAGCGGCTGCGCCTCTCGGCGGGTGCCGAGCTGAGCGTGATGCCGGGCCGGCGATGGCTGTTGGTGCAGCGCGGCGGCGTTCGGCTCGCGACCTCCGCCGGCGAGATCGCGTTGGCGACCGGTGACGCGGTGGTCGCCGAGATCCGTACGGCGCACCGGGTGATCGCCTCGGCCGACTCGGTGCTGGTGGTGGCCGATCTGCGCCATGCGCGGCCGATGACGGTGCCGAGTCCGTTCGTGGTCCGGGACTTCACCGGGCAGCACCCCGGGGTGGCGGCGCTGATCGCGCGGTGTCCGCTGCAGGACGCGGTGATGCCGCCGCTGTTCGCGGAGAGCTACCTGAGCCTGATCGCGGCCGCGGTCCAGACCAGCTGGCTCGGTCAGGACCCACCGTCCGAGGACGCGGGTGGCGTCGGGGTGGTCGACAGCGTGGTCACCCGTGTCGTCGATCGGGTGGCCGCGAGTCCGGGTGAGGCCTGGTCGGTGGCGCGGATGGCCGCGCTGGCGCACCTGTCCAGGTCGGCGCTGGCCGAACGGTTCCGCCGCTCGCTCGGCCGCTCCCCGGCCGATGTGGTGCGGGAGATCCGGATGGACACCGCCCGCGATCTGCTGGCCGATCCCGCCCGGGGCGTCGCCTACGTCGCCCACCGGGTGGGCTACTCCTCGACCGCCGCGTTCAGCCGGGCGTTCTCGGCCCACCACGGGCAGGCGCCACAGGCATGGCGGACCGAGCGGCGAGTCTCAGCGCGATGAGGAGCCTCGCCGTGACGGCAGCGCCGCGAACCCGATCCCGGCGAGTCCGGCGGCGACCGCTCCCACCAGGAACGCGCTGGCCAGGCCGCGGCTGTCGAGGAGCGCGCCGCCGACCGCCGAGCCGAGTGTGATCGCCACCTGGAACGCGGTGACCTGCAGTGACAGCGCCGACTCCGCCCGATCCGGCTCGGCCCGCGTGACCCAGAGCTGGGTGGTCACCGGGACGGCGTTGAAGGCCAGCCCCCAGGCCACCACGGCGACCACCAGCACCGGTACCGTCTCGGCGCTCGCCGCCAGGACCAGGCTCGCCGCCAACAGCAGCGGTGCCGCGGCGGCGACGATGCGCAGGCGGCTGGCGAACCGACCGGCGGCCAGGTTGCCGACGACGCCACCGGCGCCCCAGGCGAGCAACAGCCAGCCGGTCTGGTCCGGTGCGACCACGGCGATCGCGGGGCGGATGTAGGGATAGGCGGCGAAGTTGCCGAACGCGATCAGGACGATCAGCGCGATCCCGCACATCAGGCGGCGGTGGGACAGCGCCCGCCGCAGCGCGGACAGACCGGCTCCCGGTCGCACCGGCACCGCGGGCAACGTGCGGGCGACCGCGGCGGCGCTGAGGACACTGAGCACCGTCGCCGCCCAGAAGACGGCGCGCCAGCCGACCGCGTCCGCCGCCACCGAGGCCAACGGCACTCCGACGATGGTGGCGAGGGTGACGCCGAGGGCGAGCGTGGTGGAGACGACGTGGTCGCGACCGGGCATCGCGTGGGTGCCCGCGCCGAACGCGAAGGACCAGTAGCCGGCGATCGCCACTCCGAGGACGAGCCGGCCGACCAGGAGGATGGCGAAGGAGGGTGCCAGCGCGACGGTCAGGTTGGAGAGCGTCGCCGCCAGCAACAGCCAGATCAGGATCGTGCGCCGATCGGTGCGCGGGAACACCACGGCGATGCTCGGCGCCGTGACCGCGCCGGCCAGCGCGGTCGCCGCCACGGCGAGGCCGGCACGACCCTCGCTGACGCCGAGGGCGCCGGCCATCGCGGGGAGCACGCTCGCCGGCAGGAACTCACTGGAGACCAGCGCGCCGATGCCCAGTCCGAGGGCGAGGATGGCGGGCCAGGCGCGATGCTCCCCGGCCGTGACGTCGGCCTCGACCTCTCTGTCTCGGTGGCCCGGGTGAGCGGCGCGGGCGGTGTCGGTGGCGGTGTCGGTGGCGTGGGCATCGGTGCCGGCCTCGACCGATGGGCAGGTGGTCATGTCTCCACGATCCCGGCTGGGGACGGGTCGCGGTTGACCGGATGGCGCCGGCTGTTGATCGATCGACCGGCGCGCCGGAGGTCAGGGACGTGCGTCCCCGGTGACCAGCCAGGACTCACCGCGCTCACGGCGGACCAGGACCACGAACCGCGCGCCCATGAACACACCGGCGAAGCACGCCCACACCCAGGCGAGTCCACCGCCCAGCGCCACCACCAGGGCGAGCACCGGGAGATAGGCCAGCAGTACGGCGAGGCCGCCCCACGCGAGGTATCGGCCGTCGCCGGCACCGATCAGCACCCCGTCGAGGACGAAGACCACGCCGGCGATCGGCTGACCGGCCGCGGCGATGAGGAGTACGGCGACCAGCAGGTGCCGGACGTCGGCGTCGGTGGTGAAGAGCCGGCCGAGCAGCGGTGATCCGGCCGCGAGCACCAGGCCCAGCCCGACACCGACCACCACTCCCCAGCCGATCATCCGGACGGTGATCGCCCGGGTCGTCGTACGGTCGCCGGAGCCGAGGGCGCGGCCGGTGAGCGCCTGCGCGGCGATGGCGATCGCGTCCAGGATGAAGGCCAGCGTGGACCATAGCGTGAAGGCGATCTGGTGGGCGGCCAGCGCGACCGACTGGGCCTCGCCGGCCTGGGACCGGGTGACCGCGTAGGTGGTGGCGAGGATCGCGACGCGCAGGGTCAGGGTGCGCACCACCAGGGCGAGTCCCGCGCGGGCCGCGGCGCGGATGCCGGGCAGGTCGGGGCGCAGCGCGGCGTGCTCGTGCAACGCGGCGCGGACCACGACGGTCAGGAGTACGCCGGCGGCACAGCTCTGCGCGATCACCGAGCCGATCGCGGACCCGGCGATGCCGAGGCCGGCGCCGTAGACCAGGGCGACGTTGAGGACGACGTTGAGCAGGTTGCCGCCGATGGCCGCGACCATCGGGGTACGGGTGTCCTGGAAGCCGCGGAGCACCCCGGTCGCGGCGAGCATGACGAGCAGCGGCGTCAGGCCGAGCGCGGCGATGCGCAGGTAGGTGGTGGCCGGGCCGATGACCTGGCCGTCGGCGCCGACCAGCTGCCCCAGCGGCCGGGCGAGCAGGATGGTCGGCAGCGTGACCAGGACGCCGATCACCATCGCCAGCCAGAGGCCGTCGATGCCCTGGGCCAGGGCGCCGCGCTGGTCCCCGGCGCCGATCCGGCGGGCCACGCTGGCGGTGGTGCCGTAGGCGAGGAAGACGCACAGGCCCACGATGGTCTGCAACACGGCGCCGGCGACGCCGAGCCCGGCGAGCTGGGCGGTGCCGAGGTGGCCGACGATCGCGGAGTCGGCGAGCAGGAACAGCGGCTCGGCCACCAGGGCGAGGAAGGCGGGTACGGCGAGGCGCCAGATCTCGCGGTCGAGCTGGCGCGGGGACGGCATGGGCGCACGGTAGCGGAGTCGATGGGCCGCTCGGACGGGCCGTTGACGAGGCGGCCAAGAGCAACGACGCCATTGGCGAAAGGTGACGGTGGATAACTTGTGGATTTCTCCCCGCCCGGCGCTTTGTCGACATAGCGCCAGCGGATCGGTCCACCGATCGGACGGCGGACCGGATTTGTCCGGCAGTAGTTTTCCTCCACAGCATGTGAGCGGTGTTTGCGCAGGTCAGCGCCGTGTTGGAGCGTCCTCGACGCGCGTTTTCCGCAGACGTGTCCCCAGCAGGTGCACAACGAACGGCGTGTCGTCCACGGGCGTCCCCCAGTTATCCCCAGGGCCTGTGGATAACTGGGGTGCGGGGAGTCGTCGGCGGCCTTCGCGAGCACGTATCGTCGCGCGGGATCGAGCGCTCGGCAGTCGCGGGGCGTCGTACCTGGTGTGGGACGGACTGTCGGTGGCTGGTTCTAGCGTGAGGTGCAACGAACGACGGGTCGGTGATGGTGCGGCGATGGTTCGGAGACGGTCGGTGAACACGGGGCGGCACTGGGTGAAGGGACTGGTTCGGTGAGTGTGACGGAGTCCGGGGCGCCGTCGCCGGCGGAGCCGCCGGGCGACTGGGACGAGAGCTTCGCGGAATGGTCGGACGGACCGGCGCCGTACGAGCCGGGTGAGCGGCCGCGTCGGCCGGGGGAGCGTACGCCGCCGCAGGACATCGCCGCCGAGCAGGCGGTGCTCGGCTCGATGCTGATCTCGAAGGACGCCATCGCCGACGTGGTCGAGGTGATTCGCGGGGTCGACTTCTACCGTCCGGCGCACGAGACCATCTACGACACCGTGATCGACATGTTCGGCCGGGGCGAGCCGGCCGACATGATCACCGTCGCCAGCGAGCTCGAGCGCCGCGGCGAGCTGGAGCGGATCGGTGGCGCGCCGTACCTGCACACGCTCGCGGCCAACGTGCCGATCGCCGCCAACGCCGGGTTCTACGCCGAGATCGTGCGCGAGCAGGCGGTCTTGCGGCGGCTGGTCGACGCCGGCACCCGGATCGTGCAGATGGGCTACAGCGCGGAGGGCGAGGTCGACGACATCGTCGACGGCGCGCAGGCGGAGATCTTCAAGATCACCGAGAAGCGCGCCTCGGAGGACTATTCGCCGCTCTCCGACATCATGGACGGCGTCCTGGACGAGATCGAGGCGATCTCCAACCGGGAGGCCGGCATCTACGGCGTGCCGACCGGTTTCGCCGACCTCGACGAGCTGACCAACGGCCTGCACGCCGGTCAGATGATCATCGTCGCGGCGCGGCCGGCCATGGGGAAGTCGACCCTCGCCCTGGACCTGTGTCGGGCGGCGTCGATCCACAACAACCTGACCAGCGTGTTCTTCAGCCTGGAGATGAGCCGCTCGGAGATCACGATGCGGTTGCTCTCCGCGGAGGCGAAGGTGCCGCTGAACCACATCCGCAACGGGAACATGAGCGACGACGACTGGAACAAGCTCGCCCAGAAGATGGGCGAGGTCTCCTCGGCGCCGATGTTCATCGACGACAGCCCGAACATGACCATGATGGAGATCCGGTCCAAGGCGAGACGGCTCAAGCAGCGACACGACCTGAAGCTGGTGGTGCTCGACTACCTGCAGCTGATGAGCTCCGGCAAGAAGGTCGAGTCCCGTCAGCTGGAGGTCTCGGAGTTCTCCCGACAGATCAAGCTGCTGGCCAAGGAGCTCGACGTACCGATCATCGCGCTCTCCCAGCTCAACCGCGGCTCCGAGCAGCGCTCGGACAAGCGGCCGATGGTCTCGGACCTGCGCGAGTCGGGCTCACTCGAGCAAGACGCCGACATGGTCATCCTGCTGCACCGCGACGATGTCTACGAGAAGGAGTCGACTCGCCCCGGCGAGGCCGACCTGATCGTGGCCAAGCACCGCAACGGGCCGACCAAGGACCTGGTCGTCGCCTTCCAGGGGCACTACAGCCGGTTCGTCGACATGGCGCACTGACACGGTGCTGATGTCGAGATGCAGCGAACATTGACAACTCGCTGTCAATGTCAAGATCGACTCTTCTGGTCGACTTTCATGGCTGCACGGGGCTCGAAGGTAGTGGGAGAGCGGGTCGGATCCTGAGCGGACGCTCCAGCGCCGATACGGTTGACCTGGGCGGTCCTACGAAGTGCCCGGATCGACGCATGCCCGAGACTGTCGGTCCTTGATGATCGACTGTGCGCAGCAGTCCTGGCCGGTAGCGTCTGGGACGCTGCGGACCCAGGAGGGGCGACGTTGGAACTGGAAGACCTTGAGCTGCTGAGCAAGGACGAACTGATCGAGGTGGTCGGGCGCCTTCAGGGCGAGGCCGAGCCTGGAGTCAAGTTGACCTTTCCAGGTAAGGCTACCGCGCGGCGGATCACTCGCCGGGTACGTCCGCGGGTTCAGCGCACTATCGCGAAGTACGGCGCGGGTTCGGACGAGGACCGGGCAAAGAATCTCCTCATCGAGGGTGACAACCTGCAAGCGCTTGCCACGCTGTACAAGGAACGTGGCAACGTCGATCTGATTTTGACGGACCCGCCGTACAACACGGGCGGGGACTGGCGCTACAACGACCGGTGGGACGAGGACCCCAACGATCCGGGCATCGGTGAGTTGGTGCGCGAGGACGACCGTGCTCGCCACACCAAGTGGATGAAGTTCATGTACCCCCGGCTGCTTCTCATGAAGCAGATGCTCAAGCCGACTGGCGTGCTTGCAATCTGCATCGACCACCGTGAGTTGTTCCACCTCGGACAGATGCTGGATGAGCTATTCGGCGAGCAGAACCGGCTGGCGATCATCAACTGGCAGAAGTCCTACTCGCCGCGGTCCGACAAGGATCACGTGAGCACGGCAACTGAGTATGTCCTCGTCTACGCCAAGGACGAGGAGCGGGCAAAGACCTCTCTCATGCCGCGGAGCGAGGAGATGGATGCTCGGTATCAGCGTCGAGACGGAGATCCGCGTGCATGGAAGTCCAGCGACCTCTCCGCTGGGAAGGGTCCAAAGAACCAGGGAATGGTCTATGCGATCCAGTCGCCGTTCACGGGTGAGCTGCACTATCCGCCCGAGGGCAACTGCTGGCGGATGCCCCGCCGTGAAATCAAGAGGATCCTTGAGCAGTGGGGCGTCCAGTACTCGGAACGTGACCTCAAGGACGACGCTCGGCGGGCGAAAGCCGCAGGCGTGCGCCCCGACGAGGTGCAGCCACGGGTCAAGGGTCTCGTCATCAAGGGCAGCGCGAAGGAGGCTGCGACTCAGGCCGAGGAGGTGCTGAAGAAGGGCCGCTGGCCCGTCATCTACTTCGGCGTTGATGGCCAAGGACGACCTGCGCACAAGAGGTACCTGGAAGACGTGAAGCGTGGCGTTGTTCCGATGACCTTCTGGGCAGAGGATGACCACGAGTTCCCGGCTGTTCTTGGGTCAGTGTCGTGGGAGCACGAGCAGTCTGGCCACTCGCAGACTGGGGTCAACGAACTCACGGCAGTTGTTGGTCCCGACCACAACTTCAAGACGGTGAAGCCTCTCAGGCTGTTTTAGAAGTTGATTCAGATCTGGTGCCCTCCGGACGGCACGGTTCTCGATCCCTTTGCGGGGTCGGGGACCACCGGCCATGCAGTAATGGCGCTCAATGAGACCGCAGATGCGGACCGGCGCTTCATCCTTGTCGAACAGGGGCGGCCCGAGCGAGGAGACTCCTACGCCAAGACATTGACGGCTGATCGTCTACAGCGAGTGGTCACCGGTGAGTGGGCCAACGGCCGTGGAGTAGCCCTCGAAGGCGGGTTCACCTTCCGGAGCCTCACCAAGCAAGTGGATGCCAAGGCACTGCTAGCCATGGAACGGGACGAGATGGTGGACACCGTCATCGCCTCCTACTTCGACTCCTCGCGCCGTCGCGGTCAGCATCTGCGTCCAATCAACGACCGTGCATTCAGCTATCTGGTGGCGCAGAATGCCGATGACGAGGGCTTCTATCTAGTCTGGGGTGGCGTTGGTGAAAACACCGACCTCACCGAAGAGGTATATGAGGCCTGCGTCGAGGAGGGCGAGAAGGCCAAGCTGAAGCCCGTGTACCACATCTACTCCCGGTTCAATCTGTACGCGACGCCGGGGGTCCACTGGTACCAGATCCCCGACCGGATCCTTGCTGACTTTGGGCTCGATGTGCGCACCGAGTCCTACACGGACGGGGTCGACTGATGCTGACTCTCTACCAGTTCCAGGAAGCGGCAGCGGCCAACGTCTCCTCACGGGTAGCGGAGTACCTCGCGAATCCTCAGGTGCAGACGGTTAACCGCAAGCGCCATGTGGTCCCCTTCTTCCACGCACTGTCAGCTCTCACCGGAGCGGGCAAGACCGCGATGCTCGCGGAGTCCGTTGCGCAGATCGCTGCAACTATGCCCGTCAAGCCGGTGATCATGTGGCTGTCTAAGCCTCGATCCACCGATGGGCATGGTGACGTCGTGGTCGTCGGTATCGGCCACCGTTGGCGGTAGGGGGTGCACAGGGCTGCCGGACCTCACTGTCCGGGTGTTCCACTTGGTTCTCGGGTTGTGCAGCGGTGGCTGTTGGGGTGGTCAGGTCGCGAGGACGAGGGGCGGGTCGCTGACGCGGGTGAACAGTGCCGTCCAGGCGCTCTCCCAGGGCCAGTTCCGGGGTAGGTGCAGCCTGATCCGGCGGGCCGAGGACGCGACTCGGGTTGGGACGCTGATCAGCTTGCGGCGCAGGGTTGCGGTGGTCGCTCTTGCGAGGTCGGGTGCCGCCACGGTTCCGGCCGCGCGGGTCAGGTTGAACGCGATGACTGCCAGCACGAGCCATGCGGCGTTGGCGTTGAAGATCCCGGATGGCAGGTGTGCCAGCGCGGAGTGCTTCAGGTCGGCGTGGACCTGCTCGATCACCGCGTGATGACGGTGGGTCTTGTCTGCAGCGACGATGTCGAGGACAGCAGGGTCGGCGGTGGTGAAGAACGCGTGGAAGCGCCAGGTGTCGAACAGCGTGTCCTGGCCGGCTGCCTTGTGCCGCTCGGCGTTGAAGTCCGGGATCCGGCGCACGATCAGCCGTCCGGGTACCCGTTCGGTCTTCTTGGCTGAGGCGAATGCAGTGAAGTCGATCTCGGCGACCTCGGCCCGAGAGATCCACGTGTCTGTGGTTTCGTCGAAGATGGCGTCGGTGTACTCGATCGCCGTCCACGCGTCGTCATCGATGGTGGCGATCGCCTTCTTGACCGCCGGATCCATCCGCACGGTCACCGACACCGCGGCGCCGCCCTTGAGGGCGGCGTGGACCGGACCGCGACCGTAGAACGCTGAGTCCATGCGCACCAGCACCAGCCGAGCCTTCCCGAGCAGTCGTCGGGTGGTCCTGACTGCGTCGCCGACCAGGCGCTTCGCGCCACGCGGTGACCCGGTCGAGCCCTTGCGGAGTCGCTGGGCCACGATCACCGGCGCCGTGGTCGCGGTCGGCACTGTGAGGGTGGCGAGTAGTGCGTTGAGCCCACGGACACCGGAGTAGCCGAACCCGGCGCCCTGCTTGGCATGGCCGTGGACCTCGATGATCGTGTCGTCGACATCGACCAGCGCGTATCCCGTCGTGTCGGGCTCGACCGTGCTGGCCGCGCCCAGCAGGCGGGTGAGACCAGCGATCGCGATGAGGAACCGGGAGGCGATTGCGTCGAGCTGACGAACGTGACCGAAGGTGAACGAGCGCAGGAACGAACCCAAGGTCGAGGGTGCGTAGGCCTTGGCGAAGATCCGACCCATGCCGCCGTGGCGTAGCAGCGCCATGTCATCGATCGAGTCCGCGCCGGCGACCATCCCCGCGACCAGCGAGGTGACCTTCAATCCGGCGTTCGCGCCCTTGTCGCCCGGGACAGTGAGGTACTCATCAGCCAGGTCACGTAGCCCAGCACGATCCGCAAGCGCGACCACGGGGACCAGCCCGCCGGCCGACACGAGGTTCGGATCGTCGAACGCGACCGAGGTCCGGCCGAGGGTGTGAGAGAGTCGCATCTTGAAGATGCCCTCCTTGGGTGAGTGGTTTGGTTCCGTCGCAAGTCCCAAACTCCCAGCCCAGGAGGGCTTCTTCGTGTCACGGCACGCTCAACACCTCAAAGTCGATCGGTGGATCGAGGCTTAGGTCCAGCCCGGCGCGTCGAGTGCTGCAGCGACCACGGTGGCGAACAGATCTGACCAATCAGACGCGTCCGTGTCCTAGGCTGCGGAGGCATGGCGACCACGCTGTACAAGGACACCGGGTACTCGCTCACTCACCTGGTCGAGGACATCAAGCACGGCAACCTCGCGCTGCCTGACATCCAGCGTCCGTTCGTGTGGAAGGCCGCGAAGGTCCGCGACTTGCTGGACTCGATGTACCGCGGATATCCGGTCGGCACGCTGATGCTGTGGGAGACCGGCGCGCTGGTCGGCACCAAGCAGGTCGGCGGTGGCGAGGGCGACCGGGTCCCGAAGCTCCTGATCGTGGACGGCCAGCAGCGCCTCACCTCCCTGTACGCAGTACTGACCGGGCAGGAAGTGTTGACCAAGACCTTCGAGTCCAAGCGCATCCAAATCGCGTTCCGGCCCACGGACGAGACGTTCGAGGTCGCCGACGCCACCTCCGCGCGCGACCCTGAACTGATACCTGACGTAACCGCCCTGTTCCAAGGGCGCGTGCGCCGCACGGTCAACGACTACGTCAAACGCCTCGAAGCTGCCCGTGCCGAACCGCTCACCGATGAAGAAGAGGACCTGCTTGCCCAGCGCATCGAGTCGGTCAGCGACCTTGCCGACTTCCGGTTTCAGGTCGTCGAACTGACCGACCAAGCCGACGAAGAGCACGTCGCCGAGATCTTCGTCCGCATCAACTCCGAAGGTGTCCAGCTCAACCAGGCCGACTTCATCCTCACCCTGATGTCAGTCCACTGGGAGAAGGGCCGACGCGAACTCGAGGAGTTCTCCCGCGCCGCTGTCGACGCCAGCGTGCGCGGTGCCTCGCCCCGCAACCCATTCATCGAACCCAAACCGGACCAGCTGCTGCGCGTGGGCGTCGGTCTCGCGTTCCGTCGCGGGCGGCTGAGTACGGTCTACAACGTCCTGCGCGGCAAGGACCTCGAGACCGGTCAGGTCAGTCGCGAGCGCAGCAGGGACCAGTTCGAGCAGCTCCGCGAAGCCCAGGAGCAGGTACTCGACCTGACGAACTGGCATGAGTTCCTCAAGTGCATCGCCCACGCCGGCTTCCGTAGCGGCCGGATGATCACCTCCAAGAACGCCCTGCTCTACACCTACATCCTCTGGCTCGTCGGGCGCCGCGACTCGGCATCGATCTGAAGACGCTGCGCAGCGTGATCGCCCGCTGGTTCTTCATGGCCCACACCACCAACCGGTACACCAGCTCGCCGGAGAGCCAGATCGAGTCTGACCTAGGCCGCATCGGGGCGCTGCCGGAGGGCGACAAGGATGCCTTCTGTGCCGAGCTTGACCGGCTCGTCGCTGCCAACCTGACCAATGACTACTGGAACATCCAGCTACCCGGTGCACTGGATAGTTCGGCGTCGTACTCGCCTTCGTTGCACGCGTACTGGGCCGCGCTGAACCTGCTCGACGCCGAGCTGCTGTTCAGCGACCAGCGGGTCCGCGACCTCTCCTCCCCAGACATGAACTCGCCCCGCAACATCGAGCGGCACCACCTGTTCCCCAAGAAGTTCCTGCCCACCAAGGGCTACATGGATACCAAGCAGATCAACGCGATCGCCAACATGGCCTACCTGGAGTGGCCCGACAACGCGCAGATCTCCGCCGACGACCCGCAGCTGTACCTGCCGGTGATGAAGGCGCGGATGGACGCCACTCGGTGGAAGCGGCACGAATACTGGCACGCCCTCCCAGTCGGGTGGGAGCAGATGGACTACCCCACCTTCCTGGAGAAACGTCGTGTGCTCATGGCTCGCGTCATCCGCGACGGCTACGAGACTCTGCGTGACGCGACCACCCAGGTGCGGCGCGAGGCGACGCTGGCGGACCTACTCGAGGCCGGCGAGTCCCAATCGGTGGAGTACAAGTCCACTGCCCGGTGGAACATCCATACCGCCCAGGCCGACAAGAAGATGGAACAAGTCATCGTCAAGACCGTCTGCGGCTTCATGAACGCCGACGGCGGCGCCCTCCTGATTGGCGTCGACGACGACAGCAACGTCCTCGGTCTCGAATCCGACTACAAGACCCTGGGCAATAAGGGCAACCGCGACGGCTTCGAACTCTTCCTCCGTCAGCTTCTCGATGCCAACCTCTCCATCAGCACCGCCGGCACTGTGAACATCCGCTTCGACTCACCCGAGGGCCACGACGTCTGCCGCGTCTCCGTGGCCGCCACGGGCAAGCCGGTGTTCGCCAAGCCGGCCGGCGGGGGAGCAGGTGCGAGCGACTTCTGGGTCCGTATTGGCAACGCCACCAAGCAACTCCACGGCGACGAGATGATCGAGTACCAAGAACTCCGGTGGGGCTGAGCCGTCCGAGCGTCGCGGGGAAGAGCGACGACGTCAGCGCCGAGGCACCGCCGTCGGTCGCGCCACGACAAGATCCACATTCCTGTCGGCGGAGACTGGCATGATGCGGGCATGGGCGACGTGGTGCAGCTTCTCGATCGGCGGGTCTACTCATTCCCGCAGATCGACCGAATCCTTGGGCTGCACAACGGCACAGCCGCCCGCTGGATCGATGGCTACGAGCGCGCAGGCCGGTTCTACCAGCCAGTCGTCCGCCCTGAGCACACAGGCGAGGAAGTAGCAACCTGGGGCGAGCTCGTCGAGTGCCGTCTTCTCGCGGAGTACCGCGACGCCGGTGTCACGTTGCAGCGAATGCGGCCGGCGGTCGAGAGGCTTCGTGAGCTCACCGGGTCGCGGTACCCACTAGCGTCCGCGCAACTCTGGCTGGCTGCTGACGGCCGCGAGCTTGTTGCCCGGGTCCAGGACGACGTACAGCTCAGCGACAGGTTGAGTCTGGTCGTCATCCGCTCCGGACAGCAGATGCTGGACTGGAGTCCCAGGGCCTCAAGGTTCCGCAGTTCCATTCGGTGGTCGGGTGACGGAATCGATTCAACACCGGTGAGCCTCGCCCTGGATGAGGACAACCCTGAGATCGAGATCGACCCGGCCCGTGGGTACGGCGATCCCGTAATCAAGGGTCGTGGTGTGACGACCAGCATCATCCGGGAGCTGGTGCAGGCTGGCGAGCCGATCGAGTCGATCGCCGAGTCCTACGAACTTGAGCGCTCTCAGGTCGAAGCAGCCATCCGTTACGAGCTTCAGCGCGCCGGCTGAGCCGCGAGGCCAGATATGCCCGCCGTCGCGTCGATGGTCCGGTTCTACGTAGACGAGAGTGCACTAGGGCTGGGCAAGACGCTCGAGGCAGCACGTAAGGACGTCATACACGTGGGTCACAAGCTGATTCCGGAGTGTCCGATCGGCACCCCCGACCCAGACTGGTTGAAGATCGTTGCGCAGCGCAGCCTCGTCGTGATTGGCCGCGACAAACGGATTCGCTCCCGACCGGGCGAACGCGAAGTGCTCCGCGAACATGGCCTTCGCGTTCTTCGTATCGGAGGATCTCAGGACCTCTCGACGTGGGAGTGGCTCGGTCGCTTCGTCAGGCACTGGCACGCGATCGAGGAACTTGTAGAGGCGCGTCCGGTCGGGCCCTGGTTCTACTTGGTGAACTCAAACGGCCTGGTTGAGGTCGACCTCTGACTCGCGCCACCCACTGTCCGCATGTGCGTTGAACTTTGACGAACTGACTGAACAACTTGAGGACGCCGCGCGTCGGTGGCTCGAGAACTGACGGGGGCTGCCGCAGGTTCGGTGACCGTCCCACCGCTTGGGCTCCAAGCGGGGCGCACCTGATCGTGCAGCGGACCCACCCTCGGCGTCCCCTGACCGAGCCATGGCGGGTGGGTCCCTCGACGGTTCTCGCCAAAACGCCACCGGCGGTCGGTTCCCTGGATCAAGATTGGTTCCTGCTCGACCAGGTGAAGGAGCGCAGTGGACCCCCTCTACATCGTTGAACTCGATGTCACCGTGGCGAAGGACTCGGACCTTGACCCACCCGAGATCTACCCGCGGTTGGTCGATCACGCCCGGAAGTGGTTGTCTCGTGACATCGCAGAGGATGGTCCAGATCTGACGGTTTCGGGACAGGCGGATCTTCCGGCGAGGCGAGGCCCTCACGAGTTCGTTCGATCGGTGCGGTGGTCCGTCACGACGACATCGCGACTGCGCGTGCTGCACTGCAGCATGCGGCAGCCCATCGAGGATGGCCACGGTGCCCAGTTCGTCTGCGAGTTCACCATCTTTCAGAGCGACGAAGGCGCGGCGCTTCGAGTCGAACTGGGACGAGAGTCCTTCGACGGGTTAATGTCGCCTGTCTCGGTGCAGTTCGTGCGCCGACCCGGCCTGTTGTCGTCGGCTCTCCGTGATCCCGACCTCCGGCTGTCGTACCAGCATCAGACGGTGGATGCGCGGTACGAGTGGATCAACCCTCGGCAGGCCCAAATCGTGCCCGAAGTGCTCGCTGTCAAGAAGCGCTTGCCAATCCTCTTGGTCGAAGGCGGCGATGAGCACGCAAAGGAGCTCGGGCAGGCTGCGGCCAACCAGATGTCTGGCCTTGCACAGGTGCTGCTCGTCGACCGCCGCGCTCAGGCCCAGATCGCGCAGTACCTGGAATCGATCGACGCACCCCTGCCCTCGAATGGCGCGCGTCTTATCTGGCCCACGCTGGAGACCCGCCACCCAGAGTTCTGGGACCTCGGACGCACCGAGAAGATCGTCTCGACGCTCATGAAGATCGTCGCCCCCGTTTCAGTCGCTGCTCGAGGCTTCAACCGGCTCAGACACCTGGCAGCAGAAGACGCCCGGCGCGAGCGCGACGAAGCGTTCGAGAAGGCCCTCGATGAAGCAGCGGCGAGCGGAGACGCGGGTGCTGAGGTTGAGGTATTACGGACCCAGTTGCGCGGACTCCAAAATGAGAACGAAGAGTGGGTGGAGGAGGTCGACCGCCTCACCCAGGCGAACGACGCTCTCGCCGGTCTTGAACACCAGCTTGCCTATTGGAAGGCAGAGGCCGCCCGGGCGTACGAAGCCGTCGGGGGGCGCAATGCGGTCGACTGGAGCCAGGCACCTGAACTGGAGGCAGACGACCTCACCGAGTTTGCGACCTTCTTAACCACGGCGAGCGGAGAGGCGATCGTGTTCACGGCGGCCGCTCACCGGGCGTGGCGAAAGTCTGGCTACCCGCATGTGGAGGCGATGGCGGACTCGCTGATGCGCCTTGCGCAAGCTGCCGCCGAGTGGCGTCGCGGTGGATGTGACACCGGCATGCGGATGAAGGAGTGGTTCAAGCACCGATTCGAACTGAATTACTCCTCAGAAGACGAACCTCTGGTGCTGCAGAAGAAGCACCTCTTCGACCACGACGGCACGACCCTCAGCCGGGAGCCACACCTCAAGTTGGACGACCACGTCAAGCCCAACGAGGTCGGTCGCGTGTACTTCGCGCTCGACGCGGAGAATGCACGCTTCGTGGTCGACCACGTCGGCCTGAAGCTCTACGGAATCTGATGTGGTACGACGAGGCGCTCAAGCACCCTGACGGACGAGCGAACAACAGGGAACCGTGTATCAAGTGCGGAAGCCCGATTCCGCCGAGCACACACTTCAAGCACCGCGACCGCCACCTCTGCTCGACTCGGTGCAACACGAACTTCAAACGACAGTGGAAGCGGGCCGTCCAGAAGGCGATCGATGACGGGAGCTGGGACCCCGCCTCCTTGAAACGTCCTGCCCCTGTCCCCAATCCGAGAACCAGCGGACCACGCGACTTCCGCATGATTCCTGGAGGTCGCCCCCCGTTCGCTTTCGAAGGCTTCGGCGTCATCGAAGGCGACCTCGTCGAGCGCCACGGCATCGAAGTCATCTACGCGATAGCGGAACGGGCGGACAACCACCCGGACTGGTGGTCACCCCACCTTCTCGTCGCGGAAGAGGTCCAGACCCGACACTTTCAGGTCTGGGGCGCGCAGCTCGACGGGCGCCTCGCCGCCGTGTGCTATGGCTCCTTCAGCCCGGAAGGGGAGATGCTCGACACCGATCAGTTCGAAGTCGCGGGCCTTCGGGTGAAGTGGTGGACAGAGTTCGTCACAGATGTGGCGCCAGATGGGCGCGACTATCGCTGGGAAGCCATCGTCGCTGCGCCAATCGATTCGGACTACACCAACGCCTGGTGGACCGACGCGAGGCAAGAGCTGTCCGACCGGCGACGCCGTATCTCGCAGAGCTCGGCGCGGCACGAACGTCGGGTCCGCCTGGCAGGCGCGATCTCTGAACGCTTCGACCCAATAGAAGTCTTCGAGCGCGACGCTTGGGTGTGCGGGATCTGCGGCCGTCCGGTCGACAAGACCCTGCTGTGGCCAGACCCAATGTCGCCCAGCCTCGACCACATCAGGCCGCTCGTGGCCAACGGCGAGCACAGCCGGGAGAACACCCAGCTTGGACACCTCATCTGCAACATCAGCAAGGGTGGGCAGTTTGAAACGAGCGAAGTTTGACGACCTCCCGAGATCGCAGCGATTTCGTCAAAGTCCCGCCCGGGAGGTTCGTTGATCTTCGCTGCATCTCGACAGCTGTTGTCGAGATGCAGCGAACTTTGAAATTGCCTACGGGTTGTTTAACAACTTGAGTTATGTCGTCCTGGCGGAAGGTGTTCTGCGTGGTTGAGTCACCGTGGCGTCCGTTGTTCCTACGGGGAAGTGACGGCGACACTGAGTTCGATGTGCTCCACGAGGGCATCCCTGCCTGGCTCTCCGGATCCGTGTGGCGCTGGCTCATGGACCGCGCCGCCGAGGGTGGCCAGCCGATGGTGTTCCGCTTGGAGCGTCGACTTCACATCACTCTCGCGGAGCCGAAGGACCGGCGTGTCGGCACCCAGCACACGGCTCCTAACCAGCTGCTCGATCGCTTCTGGCAGGCACAGGACGACGAGAATCGGCTGACTCTCCTCGATGCGATCTTGTACGACCTACAGACGCAGGGTCGCGAGCGGTACGAGGGCGGCGATTACGACAAGGCCGAGCGGCTCATACGCGAAGCGCAGCGACTCGGCGAGTTGCTCGCTGAGGGTGGCTCCGCCTGGACATCTCGGGTTGAAGATCCTGCTTGGTGTCTCGCGCGCCGGGTGGACGAGGCGACAGCGCAGCTCGTTGATGTCATCACCGCGCCCGATACCGATGCTGCGCGCAAGATGCGCGCAGCATGGCAAGCGTGCTACCGGCACGACCCCGACCCTGACCTCGCCTATCGGAATGCGGTGCTCGCTGTCGAGGCCGTGGCGATCCCGCTGGTGGTTCCGAAGGACACCAAGGCCACGCTCGGCAAGGTCGCCGACCATTTTCGAGACGCCGCCTCCCGGTGGTCTGTGGGCGGGCTCGATGCTGATCAGATCGCATCTGGCGAGACCCTGCACGCGATGCTGAGGATGCTTTGGCACAACCAGGAGCGGCACGCACGGTCCGACGGCACTGTCGTCGACGTCTCGCCGGCGGAAGCCGAGGCCGCCGTGAGCCTCGCCGTGATCCTGGTCCACTGGTTCACGGCTGGACTCGTCGCCAGGGTCGATCCGACTTAGCTCGACAGCAGCGACGTGATTGTCCGGAGCGCGGGCACGTACTCCGTTGCTACGGCAGACTGAGGTGTTGTTGGTCGTCTGTCGTGAGGAACTCTGTGAGCACGCTCGGTAGCTTCATCTGGTCGATCGCCGACCAGCTCCGGGGGCCGTACCACCCCAACCAGTACGGCAACGTGATCCTGCCGCTGACCATCCTTCGTCGTCTCGACTGCATCCTCGAGCCCGACCGCGAAGTGGTGCGTGAACTCGCTTCGAAGTACGACAACCCGAACCGCCTCCGGGTCGAGGTCGCCAAGGCCACCGGTCGCCCGTTCTACAACACGTCGAACTACCCATTCGCCAATCTGCTGGCCGATGCCGACGGACTCGTCGACAAGCTCAACGACTACATCGACAGGTTCTCCCCGGACGTCGACGTGTTCGAGTGCTCTTCCTGCTCCATCTCGCGCACAAGATGCGCGCCCCGAGGACGGCGGCGGCCGAGTCGGCATCGTCATGAACGGCTCAACGGTCCTGCCAGGAATCTTGACGCGCGACACCGGGGCATTGCCGGTTTTCGACGCTTGGTCAGGCCAGCTTGCGGCGGGTCCACCAGAATGAGGCGACGGCGATCAGCGCCGAGGCGAGGAGGTAGAGGCCGGTCTCGGCCCATTGCAGGGGCCAGAAGTGGGACTTCGGTTGATAGACGAGGTGCTGGCGGTAGCCGCTGTCGTTCAACCTGGTCAGGCAGGCGTCCAGGGTGGCCGAGCTCTCCGCACCGGTCTGCTTCGACGTCGGGGAGGAGGCGCCGGGTGGCGTCGGGAGGCAGTCGCCGAACCAGTCCGGAAGCGCGGCCGGTCGGCCGTGGGCATCGACGGTCTGGTTGGTCAGGACCCAAGCACCGGGCGACACCTGGGTGGAGATGGTGATCGCGCCGGAGTCGTCCGCACCCGCGGCGTCGAGGGGGGCCGAGATGACCGTGGTGACCGTCGTCGCGGGCACCAGGTGGGGGCGGACCCAGAGAGGTACGGCGACCTGAACGAAGACGTAGATCGCCAGCGTGAGCGCCATCGCGGGCAGCGGGCGTCGCAGGACCAACCCGATGAAGGTGGCCAGCACGAGCGCGAACACGGCGTACGCCACCGGAACGACGCCGCGCATTGCGAAGGAGATCGGCGAGAGTCGGGCGGGCAGACTTCCGTGGGTGCTGCTCATCGCACCATCGATCGGGTGCGCCCACCAGGTGATCGCGAGGCTGAGGAGGCCCACGGCGACCATGACGACCAGCACGGAGAAGCCGAGCTTGCACGCGAGCCAGCGCCCGCGGGTGACCGACTGGTTCCACGCCAGCCGGAAGGTCCCGGTCTCCAGCTCGCGAGCCACCAAGGGGCCACCCCAGAAGATGCCGAGCAGCGCGGGGGCCGCCGCGAGAACCGCGAGGCCACCGTTGAACAGCAGCCGATCGTTGCGGGACAGCAGGTCGTAGACGTCGCTGTTGTGGTGGGCCAGCCGCGCGAGCCTGGGCCCCGTGACCGCGAGCCATCCGCAGGCCGCCGCGAGCAGGCCGAACACCGCGAGGAGCTGGGTCCGGGACTGCCGCCAGCTCAGCCAGATCATCGGAGCACCTCCAACCCGCGCGCGCCCGGCGCCGACGGCCGGGCCTGCATGTAGGCGAGCACGAGATCCTCCAGGCCGAGTGGCGCCACCGACCAGGCCGGGTCGAGGATCGGCGACTCGGTGCGCACGACGTACGTCGACTGCCGGTCGGTGTGGCTGGACCACACCGCGTGCTGGTCGGCCGGCAGCCTCCCCGGATCGCGCAGGGCTCCGGTGAGCCGGTGGTGTGTCTGGAGAAGGTGGTCCACGTCGCCGGCTATCTGGACCTGGGAGTCGACCAGCACGATCACGTGGTCGCAGACCCGTTCGAGGTCGGAGACGACGTGCGAGGAGAGCAGCACACTGACCCCGTCCTCGGCGACCGCCTCCATCAGGACCTGCAGGAACTCCCGGCGGGCCAGCGGGTCCAGGCTCGCGACGGGCTCGTCGAGGACCAGCAGCTCGGGGCGCTTGGCCAGGCCGAGGGTCAGCGCGAGCTGGGCTCGCTGGCCGCCCGAGAGCTGCCCCGCCTTGCGGCCGGGGTCCAAGCCCAGGAGCTCGAGCCTGCGCCGGGCAGCCGGGTCGTCCCACCGCGGGTTGAGGTGGGCACCCATCCGCACGTGGTCGGCCACGGTCAGTCCGGCGTACGTCGGGGTGTCCTGCGCGACGAACCCGACCTTGGCCAACTGATGCGAACTCGCCGCCGGGCGACCGCCGCACACCTCGATCGTCCCCGTGGTGGGCGCGAGGAGTCCGACGGCCAGGCCGAGCAGGGTGCTCTTGCCGGCACCGTTGGGCCCGACGAGGCCGCTGACCCGGCCCTCGGGGATCTCCAGGGTGCAGTCGCGCAGTGCCCAGTGTCGACGGTACTGCTTGCCGACACCCTCGGCCTGGACGACGCTGCTCACGCGCTCTCCTCGTTCACCGCACGAAAGGTGCTGAGGAAGAGGGCCTCGATGCTCTCGTCGTCCAGGCCCGCGGCGCGTGCCTGGACGAGCCAGCGACCGAGCTCGCGGCGCAGCGGCTCGTGGGCCGCCAGCGAGGAGTCGGCCAGAGTCCTGGTGACGAACGTGCCGACGCCCTGACGCGCCGCGACGAGCCCCTCGCGCTCAAGCTCCCGGTAGGCCTTGAGGACGGTGTTCGGGTTGATCGCCAGGCTCGCCACCACGTCCTTCACGGTGGGCAGCTGATCGCCCTCCACCAGCAGGCCCAGTCGCAGGGCGCGGCGTACCTGCTGCACGACCTGGAGGTAGGGCGAGACTCCCGACCGGGCGTCCAGTAAGAACTCGATCATGGGTGCTCCTAACCAACTAGTGATCTAGCATACTAGTACAATGGTGGCGATGGGTCAACGCAGACTGCGCACCTGCCACCTCACCGTCGAACGGATGTCCCCGAGGGCCCGCACGTCACGTAGTAGCGCTCGATGATCCACGCGACAGCTGAGCGAGAACCGAGGGTGTAGCGGTCGGCCTGCTCTGGGATGCCGGCCACCGGGCGTCGTCCATGTCGGTACCCGCGGGATCGGCCTCGCCGCCAACACCGGCGTGATCAGCGTGCTCACCGGGGTGCTGTTGCCGGTGGTCGAGCGCGCCCGGCGCACCCGGGCGATGGCCGCGACCGGCCTACTGCGGGCCGTCGCCTGCACCTTCCGCGGGCTCTCGGTGATCGCGCTCGGCCCCGTCTGCCCCGCTGCCCCACCCCGGGGTCGAACACTCAGCGCTTGGTCTCGTACCTGGTGAGGACCACGCCGTCGGGAAAAGTCCGGGTCTCGACCAGGCGGAGGTTCATCCAGCTGTCCAGGGCGGTGAAGAAGGGCGTGCCGCCGCCCACCAAGACCGGGGCGGTCGCCAGCATGTACTCGTCGATCAGCCCGGCGCGCATGGCCGCCGCGGCGAGCGTGGCGCCACCGATGTCCATGGGGCCGCCCTCCATGGCCTTGAGCCGGGTGATCTCGGTGACCGCGTCGCCGGTGGCCAGCCGGGTGTTCCAGTCGACCGTGTGGGTCGTCGAGGAGAACAACACCTTCGGCATGTCGCGCCAGCGGCGGGCGAATTCGATCTCCAACGCGGAGGCGCCGGACTGCTGGTCCGCGGTCGGCCAGTAGGAGCTCATCGCCTCCCACAGGCCGCGCCCGTACAGCGCCAGGTCGGTCTCTCCCACCCGGTCGGACCACCACTGGAACAGCTCGTCGCTCGGCACGCTCCAGCCGAGGTCCCCGCCGGGTGCGGCGACGTAGCCGTCCACGCTCACGTTCATGCCGAAGGTCAGCTTCCGCACCGGTTCAGCCTCTCACGGGATCGGTCCTCGGCATAGGGCCCCGGATCCGTCGAGCGTCGTACGCGTGCTCGCCCGCGTCGGCGCGTCATCACCGAGTGGAGTACGTCGGCCCGTCCGGGACGCGCAACTCGCGGGCGGTCATCACGAGAGCTCACCCGGATGCCTGACCTCGAGCTCCCGCGGCGGCGGCGACGATCGCCAGGGCTCCGCTGATCGCCGCGATGGCCGCCAGGGGCCACCACGGGATGGTCATGGCCGGCTGGACACCGGTCCCGGCGAGGTCGCTGGCGATCGCGTGACGGGTCAGCACGCCGAAGAAGATCGTGGTGAGCCCGCCGAGGACCAGGCCCGCCGCGGTGATGAACGTGGCCTGCCAGATCGCGGTGCGCCGCAGCTGGTCCCGGGTGGCACCGAGCAGCGCCAGAGTGCGGTGTTGTCGACGGCGTTGGGTGGCGCCGATGAGGGTGGCGTTGACGACGGCGATCGCGGCGTAGAAGCCGGCGGGGCCGAGCAGGATGGTCAGCCCCAGGTCGTTGGAACGCCGGGTGTCATCGGTGACCGAGTCGATCCACTCGTTCGCGGTCAGCACGGTGCTACCGGTGTCGGCGAGCCGTGTGCCGAGGGCCTTCCGTTCGGCGTCGGTGTCCGTGCCGGGCCGGAGGACCAGGTAGAGCTCGCTGGCCGGCTGCTCGGCCAGTCGGTGGGCCACGAGATCGGCGGGTAGGAGGATGTCGCCGTACAGGTCGGGTGCGTCGGGCACGACGGCCACGATCCGGAGGTCGACCCGGTGCCCGCCGAGGCGCACGGCCAGCTGGTCGCCGAGTCCCTTGCCGGAGTCGCTGACCCAGCTCTTGGAGACCGCGACCGCGTGGCCGTGGAAGTCGTCCAGGCTGCCTCGTACGGCGTGCAGGCCGCGCGCCGCGGTCGCGGTGGACTCCTCGACCGCGTCGATCTCCTCATCCTCGTAGCCGCCCTCATCGACGGACACGGTCATGGTGCGGCGTTGATCGACGAGCCTGATCGACGAGTCGGCCCGGATGTCGGCGAGGGTCCGCTGCTCCTGGCCGGGTCCGGGCTGGACGATCAAGGGGGCGTGGAGCTGGGCACGGTCCTGGGCGGAGGTCCAGTCGGCGGTGAAGCTGAGCGCGAGGAGCATGGAGCCGGCGATGGCGGAGATCGCGAGCACGGGGGCGGCGATCGAGGTGGTGGTGCGTACGGCGGCGCGCAGCTCGTCGCGGGCGATCCGGGCGGTGACGTCGCGGCCCAGGAACGGGCGGGCGAGCAGGCCGGCGAGCCGGGGGATGAGCAGCGGGCCGAAGCACATCAGGCCGATCACGACGACCTCGGGCAGCAGCACCGATGCGATGAGCGCGAACAGCGGACCGGTCCGTCCGGCGATCACGGCCGCGGTGATCACGGCCGCGAGGCACACGATGCCGACGATCCACTGCATCGGAGTGGGCCGGCCGCGTTCGATGGCCGCCTCGCGCAGCGCTGCGGTGGGCGGCACCGTGGCGGCCCGGCGGGAGGAGCGCCAGGCTCCGAGCAGAGCCACGGCGATGCCGGCGGGTGCGGCGATGACCCAGGCCAGCCATGGTGCCGGAGCCACCAGGTGCTGGTCGGTCAGGCCGACGTACCGCACCACCGCGAGAACCGGTGGCGCCAGCGGTGTGGCGACCAGACACCCGATGATCGAGGCGGCGACGGCCACGAGCATGGACTCGCCCAGGACCAGCCGTCGGACCTGGGGGCCGGTCGCGCCGATCAGCCGCAGCAGGCCGAGCTCACGGCGGCGGGTGGCGATCACGAACCCGAACGTGGAGCCGACCACGAACAGGGCCATGAACATCGAGACCGCCGACATGATGCCGAACATCGAGGTGAGGTCGTCGAGCTGCTGGCGCTGGTCGTCGGTCGCGGCGGAGCCGAGGCGGGTCAGGGTGGCGTCGACCGAGCCGAGCAGGTTCACGGTGGTCGCGATCAGGACGACGCCGGTGGCCAGGGCGACGAACGCGCCGAGGTAGGCGGCCCAGGAGGTGCGCACCGTCTGTCGGGACAGCCGGCTCATCGGCCCCAATCCTGGACCCGTGAGCAACCGGGTCGGTCGAAGCGCCCCTGGCACGTGGGCGTGGGTACGGCGGGTGGGCGTGGTGGTCATCGCTGCTCCAGCTCACTCATCCGCCGAGCGATGGCGGTGGCGTCGGCATGCCGGAGACGTCCGACCATCTGGCCGTCGGCGAGGAACAGGGTCTCGTCGGCGTAGGAGGCGGCCAGCGGGTCGTGGGTGACCATGACGGTGGTCTGCCCGTGGTCGTCGGCGGCTGTGCGCAGCAGGGCCAGGACCTCGCGTCCGGTGGTGCGGTCCAGCGCACCGGTGGGCTCGTCGGCGAACAGCACGTCGGGCCGGCCGTAGAGGGCGCGGGCGATGGCGACGCGCTGCTGTTGCCCACCGGAGAGCTCGGGCGGGCGGCGCCGGGCGAGGTCGCGCAGGCCGACCCGCTCGAGCGCATCGAGCACGCTGTGGCGCTCGACCGGACGGCCGGCGAGGCGGGCCGGGAGGGCGACGTTGTCGAACGCGCTCAGCGCGTCGAGCAGGTTGTAGGACTGGAACACGAACGCCATCGCCGTACGCCGGAACTTCGTCAGCGCGGTCTGGTTGAGCCGGCCCAGATCGGTGCCGGTGATGCTGACCCGCCCCTTCGTGGGGGCGTCCAGACCGGCAGCGAGCTGCAGGAGGGTCGACTTGCCGGAGCCCGAGGGGCCCATGATCGCGGTGAAGGTCCCTGGCGCGAACGCGTGCGTCACCCCCCGCAGCGCGTGGACGCTCCCCGCGCGGGAGCGGTAGGTGCGGGTCACCTCGTCGAGCGCCACAGCAGGAGCCGGGACGGGCGGTGACGAGGCGGAGATGGACGCGGAGATGGGCGTGGGCGACATGGCTCCAGTCCAGCCGCTCCCGGAGGCCCGCACCCGGGCTCGGGCGCGACATCGAAGGTAGCGCTGGCGCTACCCTGTCGGGCCCGCGCGGCTTCTAGGCTGGGCCGGGTGACCGGCAAGCCCGACGTTCGGGACGCATGGACCGCGCTGCGTGTGCAGCCGTGGCGTCTGGTGGTCTCGTCATGGCCGTGGCGCTCCGTGGCGTACCTGGCCTCGACGGTGCCGGTCGGGCTGGTCGCCTTGCTGGTGCTCGCCGTGGTGATCGGTCTGGGCGCACTGACCGCCGTGATCGTGGTGGGACTGCTGCTCCTGAGCGGCGTGCCCTTGGTCGCCACGGTGATCGCCGAGATCGAACGCGTCCGGTTGCGGCTCGTCCTTCCGCAGCCGCGGACCCCTGAGGGGCGCAGTGCCCCGATCACACGACCGGCGGCTGGACCCGCGGCCCGCGGCTCGGCCGAGCCCGCCGACGTGGTGACCGTGCGAGAACGGCTGCGGACCTGGCGGACCTTGCCGGTGTCGTGGTCGGAGATCGGGTACGCCGTCGTGCTGGCCGGCCTGTGGTGGCTGGTCGACGCAGTGGTGCTGCTGTTCGCGATCACCGTGCCGGCCGTGCTCCTGGCGGCGCCGGTCCTGGTCCGACACGACGCGATGGAGGTGGGCGGCTGGCGGATCGACACCTCCCCCGAGGGCTGGGCGGCGGCCGGGGTCGGCCTGATCGCCGCGGTGGTGGCGGCCTATCTGGTCACCGCGGTGGCCAGTGGACAGGCCGCGTTGGCTCGGCTACTCCTCGACCCGCCGGAGGCCCGCCTCCTCCATGCGGTGAGCCAGTTGCGTCGCTCTCGGGCCGGCCTCGTCGACGCCTTCGAGGCCGAGCGGCGCCGCATTGAACGCGACCTGCATGACGGTGCCCAGCAGCGCCTGGTGGCCCTCGCCATGACGCTGGGCCAGGCCGAGCTCGAACTCGAGGCGCTGCGAGAAGGCGGCCCGGCGCTCGATCTCGTCGCCAAGGCCCACGGCCTGGCCGAGGACGCCCTCGAGGACCTGCGCGCCACCGTGCGCGGCATCCACCCCCAGGTGCTGACCGACCACGGCCTCGCCGCGGCCGTCCATGAGCTGGCCGACCGCTCGCCGGTGCCGGTCGAGACCGACCTCCACCTCGACGGCCACCTCCCGCCGCGGGTCGAGGCGGCGGCGTACTTCCTGGTCAGCGAGGCGCTGACCAACGCCGCCCGACACGCCGATGCCACCGCGATCCAGGTCCACGCCTGGGTCGCCGGCCACACCCTGACCGTGAGTGTCGTCGACAACGGTCACGGCGGCGCCGATCCGACTCGCGGCACCGGCCTGTCCGGGCTCATCGCCCGCATCGAGGCCATCGACGGCACCGTGGACATCACCAGTCCACCCGGCGGCCCGACCACGGTGAGGATGACATGCCCGACCAGCTGAGCCGTGGCCCGCGTCAGGCACTTCGCGTCGTGCTCGCCGAGGACGCCGCCCTCCTGCGCGAAGGACTCGTCGGCATCCTGGAGAAGGCCGGACACACCGTCGCCGCCGCGGTCGAGGACGCCGAGGCGCTCCAGGTCTACGTCGCCCGCGAGCAACCCGACGTCGTCATCACCGACATCCGGATGCCTCCCACCCACACCGACGAGGGCCTGCGCGCCGCCGTCGCCATCCGCGAACAGCACCCCGGCATCGCGATCGTGCTGCTCTCCGCCTACATCGCCGAGGCCTACGTCGCCGACCTTCTCGACTCCACCGCGGGCGCGGGGCACGCCGGCATCGGCTATCTCCTCAAGGACCGGGTCGGGCATGTCCGCGACTTCCTGGACAGTCTCGACCGCGTCGCCGCGGGTGGCACCGTGGTCGACCCCGACGTCGTCCGCCATCTCCTGGCCCGCCGCCGCGACGACAGCCCGCTCGCGGCCCTGACCGATCGCGAACGCGAGGTGCTGTCGCTCATGGCGGAGGGCTTCACCAATCCCACGATCGCTGCTCGTCTGTTCGTCAGCGAGGCCGCCGTCCGCAAGCACGTCGGCAACGTCTTCGCCAAACTCGACCTGGACCCCGGCACCGACCGCCGCGTCTCGGCCGTCCTCGCCTACCTACGACGCTAGGCCGGTCACGCCGGTGACCACCCGGACGGTCATCGAGCCTGACGCCGGTCGTCGCCGAGAAGGCCGCAGACGAGATGCCTCGGGGACCGACGCCTCGCAAGGACGAGACCGCTTTCGCCGAGCTCCTCGGTGGGGCGCTCACGTACGGCTCCGACGGAGTCTCACGCTCAGACGGACGGCGGAGACGAGGAAGAAGATCGCTCCCAGGGCCGCGTATCCCGCCGCGCCGGTCATCGTTCCGTTCCCCCGGAGGCCCTGGGCGAGGAGTCCTGCACCGGCGAACACGGAGATGCCGCCCGAGAACATCTGGGCGACCTGGCCGCCGGAGCGGCGATGGTGGATCGCGGCGATGAGCTGCGGGATGCCGGACACGATCGCCCACCCACCCCAGACGGCAAGCGCGCCATGAATCGTGATGGACGATGAGACGCCGAGCGCGATGACGACGGCGAGGCTGACGACGACATTGGTCCATTCCGCGACCTTCGAGCGCTGGTGGTCGGGATCGACGCGCAGCTGCCACAGCACGGCTCCCGCATCGAAGGCCGGGTAGACGATCAGCACGACCGTCAGCAGGGCCGTCGGCTCGGTGGCATCGGCGACCGTCGCGACCATGATCCCGACCCAGATGATGGCGAAGCCGAAACGAATGACGTAGAGGTCGCGCAGCGACCGGCCGTAGGCGAGCGCGGCGGTCTCTGCGGTGGCCACGATGTCTTCCTGTGCGCGAAGCGACTGTCCTGGGAGCGAACTCATGCTCAGGCGACCGTGGCGGTCAGTGTGACGGGGACGTTGCCGCGGGTCGCCACCGAGTAGGGGCAGACGGCGTGCGCTGCGGCGGCCAACTCGTCGGCCGTCTCCTGGGCGATGCCACCGCCGAGGTGAACGCGCAGGGCGGCGCCCAGCGCGAAGCCGCCCTCATCGGTCTGGGTGATCGACACCTCGGCCGAGACCGTCGAGTCCACCAGCGGCGTCTTGTGCTGCGCGGCGACCATCTTCAGCGCCGAATGGAAGCAGGACGACCAGCCGGCGGCGAACAACTGCTCGGGGTTGGTCGCGCCACCAGGGCCGCCCATCGACGTCGGAATCGCCAGGGTGACGTCGAGGATCCCGTCGTCGGTGACAGCGCGGCCTCCGGCGCGGCCGTCGCCGGTCGAGGTGGCGGCGGTGGTGTACAGCGGTGCGGACATGAGGGTCTCCTTCTGGTCATGGGATAAGTAGAGTAACTAGTACGTCTACATACCGACGGTAGACTACTTCGTACACCGGCGCAACCGGCGCACGACGACTCAGAGGCACACATGCAGGCAGATGCGACAGGGACACCAGGGACAGGCGCCCCGAAGCGCT
The DNA here is from genome assembly GCF_047606145.1 of Nocardioides sp. GTDB lineage: Bacteria > Actinomycetota > Actinomycetes > Propionibacteriales > Nocardioidaceae > Nocardioides. The sequence goes on from NZ_JASGET010000166.1 coordinate 61,563, forward strand.
CGGCGGAAGCCACGCGCGAACGGATCATGGAAGCGACGACCAGGCTGTTCTATGCGCAGGGAATCCGTGCCACGAGCGCCGATCGCATCATCGAGGAGGTCGGCATCACGAAGGTCACCTTCTACCGCCACTTCCGCAGCAAGAGCGATCTCGTGGTCGCATACCTGACCCAGCTGGCGGCCGGTGAACGTGCCTGGTTCTCGAGCATGCGCAGCGCCGATGACCCGGTGGGCTCGTTGCACGCCATCGCGGGAGGCATCGGCGCGGCCAGCTGCGGTCCCGGGTTCCGAGGATGCGCGTTCATCAACGCCGCCGCCGAGTTCTCAGACCCGCACGATCCGGTTCGCACCGTGGTGGACACGCACCGCCGGTGGATGCTCGAGGAGTTCGCCGGCATCGTCGCGGACGCCGGCATAGCAGCCGCCGAAGAAGCGACGCGCCAACTCATGATCCTGCGCGACGGCGCCATGGTGAACGGCTACCTCGGTGAGCCGGAATCCCTCACCGAATCGCTCACGGCCGCCTTCGACTCCGTCCTCACCGCGGCACGAGCATGATCGGTGGCGCGTCGCGCCGGGCGAGCAGGTCGACGTGGCGGTGGCGGTCCGAGGTCCGGCACGTGCAGGTGACGGACATCGCCTCGCCGCTCACCATCGTCCTTCCCGCTGCCGCGGAGGCGGCCGAGCGCTTCGGCACCAGCCAGAGATGAGCACGCTTGACCCTCACGCGGCGTCATGGCGCAGAGTCGGGCACATGGAGGAGTACCTGAACGTGGGGCGCGTGGCCGAGCTGGCCGGGGTGAGTGTCCGCACTCTGCATCACTACGACGAGATCGGACTCGTCCGCCCGTCGGCCCGGACCGCTGCCGGCTACCGCGCCTACGCGCCGGGCGATGTCGAGCGGCTGCGGGAGGTGCTCGCCTACCGGCAGCTCGGCTTCGGGCTCCACGAGATCGCGGATCTGGTCGACGACCCGGCGACCGACGCGCTGGCTCGGCTCCACCGGCTCCGTGGGCTGCTGCTGGAGCAGCACGACCACGCCGACGCCATGGTCGCGGCCATCGACAGGGAGCTCGAGGCACGAGCAGGAGGACGGCGAACGGCACCGCCAGAGCAACTCGCGATGGTCGGTTCGCGGCTGTACGAGGAGATCGGGAGTTCGTACGGCGCTACGCGACGTACCGACCCTCGGATCGCCGCCCAGGTCTGGAACGCGCTCGGTGACGCGGAGACGGTGCTCAATGTGGGCGCCGGTACCGGTTCGTACGAACCGCCCGACCGCGACGTCACCGCCGTGGAGCCGTCATCGGTCATGCGGGCGCAGCGCCCCGAGGGTTCGGCGCCGTGCGTGGCGGCGGCTGCGGAGCACCTGCCGTTCGAGGACCAGTCCTTCGATGCCGCGATGGCGTTCAGCACCGTCCCTCATTGGAGCGACGCGATCGCCGGGCTGCGTGAGATGCGCCGCGTGGCCCGCCGTGTGGTGGTCTTCACCTACGACGCCAGCGAATTCGCCTGGCGCCGCCGATTCTGGCTCACCCGCGACTATCTGCCCGAGGCCGCCAACCTCGACCCCGGTTGGGCACTGTCCCGATTGGCCGACGCGATCGGCGCCCGCGTCGAGCCGGTGCTGATCCCCTGGGACTGCTCCGACGGCTTCCTCGAGGCCTACTGGCGCCGGCCCGAGGCATACCTCCAGGACGACGTACGCCGCGCCTGCTCGGTGTGGACCAGGCTCGGGCGGGAGGTCGAGCAGAGGGCCGTTCACGAGCTCCGCGACGACCTCGCCTCGGGCCGGTGGACCGAACGCAACCAAGATCTCGTCGACCTCGACGCCGCCGAGCTCGGCCTCCGACTGCTCGTGGCTTGAGGCCGTGAACCCGGCACTCAGCCGAGCCGTCGGCCACGGTGGGCCTGGTGGGTCCCCCGCACTCATCGCGACCCGGTCACCCGCGGTGATCCCGATCGGTTGTGCCTCAGGAGTGCCAGCGGCTGAAGTCGGCCGCCGTCACCGAGCCGAGGGGCCCCACCCAGGTGTGTCCGGTGTTGCCCGGATCCCCCGGGTCGAAGAGCACCGCCGCCGGATCCCCGGTCTTCGGCAGCTCGGTCCGTCGCCACTGGCCGACCTTCTGGACCCAGCGATCGACCCCCGCCGAGTCGGTGAATCGGACCGTGACCGGCCCGATCAGGCCATCCGCGTTCGGGTCGCCCTCAGGGATGTCGGTGATCAGCCCGGGAACGATCCGGCCGGTGACCACCAGTTCCTCCAGTGCGCCTCGGCGTGCCCGGCGACGGAGGCGTGCCCGGATACCGGCGAGGAGCATCAGGGCGGTCAGTGCCGAGAGCACGGGCGGCAGGGTGGACAGAACGAGATCGGGGTCGCCGAGGTCCGAGAGTCCCCACCATGCTCCGACCGCGAATCCCGCGAACATGATCGTCAGGGGGCTGACGAATGGAACGGCCAGGAGCCTGCCGGTGTAGCGACTCGCACCGGTGAAGCTGAGGAACAGTCCGAGCAGGATCGCCGGCAGCCCGATGACCTGGAAGACGATCGCCGACGTCGGCTGGTCGGCATCGCCGGTGACCCCGGCGAAGCCGTAGATGGAGCGCAGTTCGAGCACCCCACCGACGAGGGCCACCACCCACCCGATGACCAGCATCACCGCGGACGGCTTGGAGCCGTGTCTCGCGGCCCTGCGCCGACGCCGCTCCTCGATCGGATCGTAGATGCTCACGGGCCCTCCCGCCGGACCGTACGTGACGCGGCGGGGATCCACTCCGAGAGCGCCGGATCCCGGACGAAGGCGACGAAGATGCGCTGCTCGGCGGCTGGGTCGGCGGGGTCGTAGAGCACCTCGGCGGGTGCACCGGCGACCACCGCGGAGGCGTCCCTGGTCCTGCGCTCCACCCAGCGTTCGACGCCACCGGCGGTGAACCTGACGGTGCCGATGGCGCCCGCGACCTGGCGACCCCCCTCGCCGCTGGTGGAGATCAGCACCCGGGCGTCGGTCACCACCCCCGTCGTACGGGCTCCGTGCGCGAGCAGGAGGTCCCGCAACGCGGCTGCGGCGGCGGCTCGTCCTTCGGCACGCCGCCACGCCAGCAGGGCAGCCACGGAGACCATTGCCAGCAGTGCAGGCAGCCACCACCAGGAGGTATAGAGCAGCCAGGAGCCCCCACCCCAGTCCGCGGATGGTTCGTCGCCGAAAGGGTCCGGGGTGCGGCCGACCACCGCGGGCCTGCTCCACCAGGCCAGGATCGCGATCACGACGCCCGCCGTCAGCGAGGCGGATCCAAGGAAGGGCGCCAGACCCGAGCCGTGCATCCGGCCCCGGGACCGCCGGTCCAACTCCGAGGCGTATCCCAGCAGGAACAGGCCGGCGACCCCGATGACGAGGGCGCCCGGCAACGGGTACAGGTGGGATGTTCGGTGAGCGTCGAGCGGCATGATGGTCTCGCTCCGCAAGGTGTCGAACAGCAGCGCCACCCCGGTCCCGAGGACCACCGACGTCGCGGCACCGGCGAGGTAGCACCCGAGGGCGCGCCGAGCCATCCGCTCCCGACCTGGGCCGGACCCGGCCTTCTGGCGGCGGACCTCCGAAGGATCGACCGTGCTCATCGACGCCTCCTCCCGCGGGGTCTGGTGTGCGTTGTGGCGACTGGCCAGGCCCGAGGAACTCGCCCGAGGAAGTGAGCTTGGACCACGGGCGCCATTGTCGCAAGTACGGCGATCGGCTGCCGGGGTCTCCGAACCGTAACGCAGCTCCGGCCGGGCCTCACTAGGCTCGGCGCATGTTGTCGAGACTGCAGACCGAGGGTTCAGCGCCGACGCGCGAGCAGCTTGCCGGCGTAGAGCTCCTCGAGTGGCGTACGCCGTCGGCGTCCGATCTCGATCTTCGGGGGTCCGAGGTCCGGCACGTGCGGGTGACGGACATCGTCTCGCCGCTCACCATCGTCCTTCCCGCTGCCGCGGAGGCGGTCACGCTGAGCGGCAGGCTCTCCCGCGTCAGCGTCCAGGGCGAGGTCGGCGCGGGCGCCTCGGTCTCGCTGTGGGGTGACGTGAGCGAGGGGCTGCCGGAGTGGATCCGGCCGGCGGGGGAGTTGGAGATCTCGGGTCCCGCGCAACTCGATCTCTCGCCGATCCGCGAGATGGCACACCTCCGCTCGCTCACCGTCCGCGGCGTCACGGGGCGGGTCACCGGGTGTGCGTCGCTCGCTGGGACGGGACGTCTGGAGCGCATCGCGTTCTACGGCTGCTACGACATCGACACCGCCGGCTTCCCGCACCACTCCGAGCTACCGAATCTGGAGTGGATCATGGCCTCGGACGTCGGCGCATCGGACGCCAAGGTCCTTCGTGAACGATTCGACGGCTTCTGGAACGGGCACGTCGTGCACCCGCGCTCCCGTGCGTGGGTGGAGCGCCATCTGGGCGACCCGTTCCGCACCTGGGTCGACTGGTCGCCGCGCTTGGGGCGCAAGGCCAGCGCGCTGTGGCGCGAGGCGGCCGCACAGCTCAAGGCCGTGGACTCGGTCGCGGACCACGAGAGGATCCTCGGATCCTTCGCCACGGCGCTGGACGGGATCGCCGAGCGCCAGCCTCTCGACACGCTCCAGCGTGAGCAGGCGGGAGAGGCGGTCCGGGGGCTCGCCGCGCAGTACCTGCCCGCCGAGCATCCGCTGCGCGGGTGGATGCCCGCATGAGCCCGGCCGCTACGTCGACAAGAGCTCGCGTGCGCGGCTCAGCTCGACGTCGAGGAGGTCATCGACGTCCTCGATCTGCTCGGCGACCGCGAGCGCCTCGGTGAGGACATCGCGGGCGATGGGGTGATCGTGGGTGCACAGAAGCTCACCCAGGACCACGAGGGCGCGCACCCGCAGGAGACCAGCGGGTTCGCCGTCCAGGAGTCCCCGCAGAGTCGCCTCCGCTGCCGCGGTGTCGCCGCGGTCGGCCTGCATCAGTGCCTTCCGGAACGCGAGTTCACCGCTCACGCGATGAGCCTAGAGGAGTGAGGCCCGAGGGGCGTGCAGCGCGCCAGACGGTGGCATGAGTCGTCTCGGGTCTCAGGTGCCGATCGTGTCGCTTCGTCGCTCGATGAAGACGACGTCGCGCCACCGCCCGGCGAGCGGCCCGTAGGTCATCCGGCCGACGCGCTCGCGGGTGCCGACCACGCGGAAGCCGGCGGCGCGGTGCAGGGCGAGGCTGGCGGTGTTCTCCGGGAAGATGCCGGACTGGATGGTCCAGATGTCGGCATGCTCGGTCGAGGCGATGAGCGCATCCAGCAGGAGTCGCCCGACGCCTCGGCCTCGGGCCTCGGGGGCGACGTACACCGAGTGCTCGACCACGCCGGCGTACACACATCGGGCGGAGACCGGCGAGACCGCCGCCCAGCCCAGGACGCGTCCGGCCTCGACCGCGACGAGGCGATGCCCGGCGAGCTTGCCGGCGTCGAACCCCTCCCAGCTGGGTGGCTCGGACTCGAAGGTCGCGTGCCCGGTCGCGATGCCGGCGGCGTAGATGCGCTCGACCTCGGGCCAGTGCGTAGCGGTGAGTGCCTCGATCATCGCGCCGTCACGAGCCGCGGCTCCCCGGGCGTCGGCTCGGCTCATCGGGTCGCGAGCGCACCGCGGAGCGACTCGAGCGCCGCGGGCACGATCGAGTACCAGATGTTCCGGCCGCGCTTCTCGGCCCTCACCAGGCCGGCCTGGGAGAGCACCTTGAGATGGTGACTGACGGTGCCCTGGGACCGCTCGACCGGCTCGGTCAGGTCACACACGCACACCGCACCGCCCTCCGCCGTGGCCAGCAGGGACACCAGTCGCAGCCGGACCGGGTCACCCAGCGCGGCGAACCGCTCCGACAGGACTGCGGCGTCCGCCTCCGCAAGGGGCTCGAGCGCGAGCGGGGCACAGCACTCGGCGAGAGCCACCTGCTCGAGCAGCGGCAGTTCCTTCACGCCCACCGGGGCCTCCTCATCGAACGGATCCGACATCCATGGTGCCAAACGCATTGACTTCTATCAATGGGTCGGTACCGTTCGAGGCAATGCATCGATATTTGTCGATGGATTTCCAGGAGGAACCCATGTCCCGCATCCAGCTCGCCCTCAACGTCGACGACCTCGACGCCGCCGTCGGCTTCTACGCCACGCTCTTCGACACCCCGCCGGCCAAGCGCCGCCCGGGGTACGCCAACTTCGCGGTGGCGGATCCGCCGGTGAAGCTGGTGCTCTTCGAGAACCCCGCGGCCACCGGTACCCTCAACCACGTCGGCATCGAGCGGGCCTCGATGGCCGAGGTCCACGTCGAGGCCGACCGCCTCGAGACCGCCGGCCTCGTCCTCGACGTCGAGGACGAGGTCGTGTGCTGCTACGCCCGGCAGGACAAGCACTGGGTCACCGGTCCGGACGGCCAGCGCTGGGAGAACTACGTCGTCCTGGCCGACGCCGAGCCCGGGAGCGCGACCCCGCTCGAGTACGCCGATCCGGCAGTCGGGGTGTGCTGCGCGAGCATCCACCGGACCGAGACCGACTCGGCCGGGTGACCCGTGCCGACGGCACCGAGGTCGTCGGCGACGTGAGGCGCGAGACGTGCGAGATCTGACCGGTACGACTCTGCGGACTCTGGCGACGGCCGATTCGTCCAAGACGACCCCGACCCTGCGACCGAGAATAGGGGCATGAGTCTCGAATCGCGTCACGTCAGCGTCTTCATCTCCGCCGACCCCGCCGTGGTCTACGACTATGCGTCCGACCCGGCGCTCCTGCCCGAGTGGGCGGCGGGGCTGGCGGGCGGGATCGACCAGGAGGAAGGGCGCTGGATCGCCCGCTCGCCGTTCGGAGTCGTGGAGGTGCGGTTCGCGCCGCGCAACGAGTTCGGTGTGCTCGACCACGAGGTGGTCATGCCCGATGGGACCGTCGTCCTCAACCCGATGCGGGTCGTTCCGGCCGAGGGCGGCGCCGAGGTGATCTTCACGGTTCGCCGGCGCGACGACATGACCGCCGAGCAGCTGGCCAGCGACGTGGCCGCCGTCGAGGCCGACCTCGGGGCGCTGCGCCGTCGCCTCGAAGCCCGGGGACGCGATCGGTGACCCCACGCGAAGGCCCGCGAACCACGCCGCGGCCCCCAGCGCCCGACCGCCGAGGCCCGGATCGGGGGACGGCGAGCGGAGCGCGCACGGATTGACTCGGGTGCCTACGGTAAAGGAATGTTCCGCCTCGGGATCCGGCCTCAGTCCACCTCCGTGCCGACGGCCCTCGCCCGCGGCACCGCCGTCGCACTCGCCGTCTCCGCGGGGCTGACGCTGCTGGTCGCCGCCGGCCCCGCCGGGGCCGAGGCACGTGCGAGCGACGCTGCCACGTCCGCCCGTCAGGTGACGGGCATCAGCCGCGCGACGAGCTCCGAATCGACGCGCCAGGGCCACTTCTCCGATCCCTACCCGCTGCAGACCCCCTCGTCCTCGCGGCTGGCGTTCTCCGGAACGTTCGAGGAGACGATCACCTGCACCGGCCGGATCCGCCCGGGCTGCTTCAAGCCCGCGTCCCTGCACGTCGGACTCACCACCGCGCTGCGTGCACGGATCAGCGCGCACGGATTGACGGTCCTGGCCACCAAGGCGCACCACATCACCCGTACCGCCCACGGCTGGCAGATGGTGGTGACCGCGTCGGTGGCGCCGAAGGGTAGCGGCCGCTCCGGCCGCTGGAACCTCATCATGCACGCCCACCCGCGGCGCCAGACCGCCGCGGCCCCGCGGTCGTGGGTGGTGGACTCGCTGCTGGTCGGCTCCCTGGCCCACCGCACCGCGGCGACCTACGACGGCAAGTACGTCCAGGACGGGGGGCGGCTCTACCTGCTCTACAGCCGCGCCCTGTCGACCAGCCCGACCAGGTTCGGGATCGCCGCGCTGCGGATGCGTACGCCGGCCGAGCCCGCCGACACGAAGCCGGTGACCCTGCTGCGGCCCGCGCCCGGTCGCGGCCTCAACTCCGAGAACTACGTCGGCGCCGCGGCGGGCGGCGGCATGCGCCTGGTGGAGACCGGCAACGTGTTCAAGATCCACGGGGTCTACGTGATGTCCTACTCGGTGGGCTCCTACCGCCGGCCGGCGTACAAGATCGGGCTGGCGTACTCGAGCACCTTCCTGCCGGCCCACGGACGCACCTACCGCAAGGTCCACCTCACCGACACCGACGGCGTGTGGGGACGGGCGGGCGCGAACGAGGTCGACTACCTGCTCCAGTCCCAGAAGAGCCGGTGGCCGCACTACGCCCGCTCCTCGGTGAAGGCACCCGGAGTCGGCTCGCTGGCGCGCCAGCGCGGCCGGTGGTACCTGTTCTTCGCCGGCTACGACCCGGCGGAGAAGCACGACGGCGAGAACCACACCTTCACCGCCTCGCACCGGCAGCCCTACTACCTGCGGGTCCGGGTGCGGATCCCGAAGCACGCCCGGGTGGCCAAGGCCTCCGACCGCGCCCTGCGCTCGTGGGTGAGGCCCCTGTGAGGACGTCGGCTCCCAGGGGTCGGGTCGGCGTCTGGTTAGGATGGCCGTCGTTGCACGACTGTGATCTGGTGCACGACTGTGATCTTGGGGGAGATGACACCAATGGGCTCGTCGCGGCCGTCGTTCCGGCAGACGGTGGCGCAAGCCGTCGGCGCGTGCGGCTCGATGATGCCAGCGGGCACGACATCGCTGGACGCCACGGCCAGGCCCGAGAGGACTCCACTACGCCCGGCCCGACCGTCCCGTTCGACGCTCGCCGCGATCGTGGCGCTCGGCCTGCTCGCGGTCATGACACCGGTGGTGATCGCCGGCATCGCCGGACCGGCCGACGCCGTCCCCGCCGGCTCGGAGTACCCCGACAGTTGGTCGGTCACCGGCACGACCGCGACCGGGACCACCGCCAGTGGCGTCGAGGTCACCGCGACCGTGTCCGGGTCGGTCAGTCTGATCGGCACCGGCGGCATGGTCTTCGGCGGCGCGAGGCCGTCGTACCTGCCGTCCAGCACCACCGCGGCGCTCATCTTCGGGATCCAGAACTGCACGAACACCGCGGTCGCCGGATGCGGCTCGGTCACCTACACGTTCTCGCAGCCGGTGCGAGTGCCGGTCGTCTATGTCGGCGACGTCGGCGCCGACACCGGCAACCAGACCATTGTCTCGTATCACGATCATCCGATGACCGTTCGAGACGGAACCCTCAGCCTGGACTCCACCGGCTCGCAGACCAGTCGGATGCAGCTGAAGAACGGCAACCAGACGGTCGGTATCGACAACCCGCGCAGCTACGTCGGCACCGGCACCGGAGGTGCCACCAGCTGCGGCGTCTTCGGCTGCGGCGCCTACGACGTCACCACCGACACGACGACGGTCACCAGCCTGACCTTCGACCTCAGCTACGACGGCACCGGCACCAACGCGGACTGGTGGAACCAGATCGTCGGCATCACGCCGGCGACGACCTCGCTGTCCCTGACGAAGACCGCCGACCCCACGACCGTCCAGGAGGCGGGCGACGAGGTGAGCTACTCCTTCACCCTCACCAACACCGGCGAGGTCGCGGTGACCGACCCGGAGGTGAGCGAGACCGACTTCTCCGGCAGCGGTGGTACGCCGGACGTGGACTGCCCGGCCGGCACCCTCGAGGTGGGCGCCTCGGTCACCTGCACGGCCAGCTACACCGTGACCCAGACGGACGTCGACTCGGGCGAGATCACCAACACCGCGACCGCGACGGCGACCCCGCCCACCGGGATGACCGCGCCCGTCTCCGCCGCGGCGTCGGCCACGGTCACGGTCGACCAGGCGCCGGCGCTCTCCCTCGACAAGTCGGTCGCGGAGACCGGCGACCTCGTGGTCGGCGAGACCCTGCACTACTCGTTCACGGTGACCAACACCGGCAACGTCACGATCGGCGACCTCGCCATCGACGAGCAGGAGTTCACCGGATCCGGCGAGCTCTCCGAGGTGTCCTGCCCGGACGACGCCGACTCGCTCGCACCCCAGGACTCGGTCACCTGCACGGCCACCTACACCGTCACCCAGGCCGATGTCGACCAGGGCTCGGTGGAGAACACCGCCACCGTCTCCGGCACCCCACCCGGCGCGGACGCGGTCACCTCGGATCCCTCGTCGGCGCGCGTGCCGGCGAGCGTCGAGCCGGCCCTGACCCTGGTGAAGTCGGCCGACAGCGACAGCCTCAACGTGGGCGAGACGATCACCTTCACCTTCCTCGCCACCAACAGCGGCAACGTGACCTTGCACGACGTCGGGATCGACGAGCGGAGCTTCAGCGGATCCGGCACGCTCGACGACGTCGACTGTCCGGACTTCTCCGGCTCCATCGCGCCGGGCTCGAGCACCACCTGCACCGCGGCGTACACGGTGACCCAGGCCGACGTCGACCAGGGGCTCCTGGCGAACACCGCGGTCGCCACCGGGACCCCGACCGGCGGAAGTCCGGTCACCTCACCGCCCTCGACGGTGACGATCCACGACGAGCCGACGTTCGGACTCGAGCTGGTGAAGAGCTCGGACACGACGCGCGCGACGCGCGCCGGTCAGTCGATCCGCTACGACTTCGAGGTCACCAACACGGGCAGCGGCTCGGTGACCGCCCCCGAGGTCGAGGAGGCCTCGTTCACCGGTCACGGAACGGTCAGCTCGGTCGCGTGTCCCGCGACCACCCGGCTGCTTCCCGGCGAGTCGATGAGCTGCACCGCGACCTACACCGTGCGAGCGGCGGACCTCACCGGTCACGGACTGCGCAACGTCGCGGTCGCGCACGCCAGCACGCCGAGCGGAACCGTGACCTCGAACCATGCCACGAAGACCATCGCCACCGACGACCGGCAGGTGTCCGCACCGTCCGGGAACTCGTCCGGCCACCACCCGACCCTGCCCGATGCCGGGTCGCCGGTGGGCCGCGGCGTCGTCGCGGCCGGACTGCTCCTGATCGCCGCCGGCGGTGCGCTCCTGCTGCTGCGGCCACGTCGTCACCAGGTCCGCTGACCCGTCGCCGCGCGTCGGGCCGAGGCACGCCGCGCTGATCGGTCGGCGTGAGCCGCGGAGTTCGACCGGGATGTCGAGAACCCGCCCGTGGCTCCGTCCCCGGAGTGACCACGGCCCACAATGGGCCGGAGGCAGAAGGAGGACATGATGGCCAAGTACCTGCTGCTCAAGCACTACCGGGGCGGTCCGGCTCCCGCCGTGGACTGGGCGCCGATGGACCAGTGGACACCCGACGAGGTCGACGCGCACATGCGGTTCATGCGCGACTTCGCGTCCCGGCTGGAGGAGACGGGCGAGTTCGTCGACATGCAGGCGCTGGCGCCCGGCGGCGCGTTCGTGCGGTACGACGGCGAGGGACGGCCGCCGGTGACCGACGGACCGTTCGTCGAGACCAAGGACCTGATCGCCGGGTGGTACGTCATCGACGTGGACTCGTGGGACCGTGCGGTGCAGCTGGCGGGAGAGCTCTCGGCGGCGCCGGGACCCGGCGGCGAGCCGATCCACGAATGGCTGGAGGTTCGGCCGTTCCTCTCCGACGCGCCCACGGTCACCGAGTGAACGAGGCCCTGCTGCGGGTCCTCGTGCCCGCGGTCATCGACGTCCTGGTCCGGCGCGGAGCCGACTTCGCGGCGGCCGAGGACGCCGTACAGGACGCGCTGGTGGAGGCGGTGCGCGTCTGGCCGGACGACCCACCGGCGGACCCCCAGGGCTGGCTGGTCACCGTCGCCTGGCGCAAGTTCCTCGACGCCGCTCGGGCGGACAGCTCTCGACGACGCCGTGAGGCGCGGGTCGAGGACGAGCCACCCGCCCCGGGCGCGGCGGTGGACGACACCCTGTGGCTCTACTTCCTGTGCGCGCACCCGTCGTTGACCCCGGCCTCGGCGGTGGCGCTCACGCTGCGCGCGGTCGGCGGCCTGACCACGCGTCAGATCGCGCGGGCCTACCTGGTGCCGGAGACGACCATGGCGCAACGGATCAGCCGGGCCAAGCGGACGGTCTCGGGCGTCCGGCTCAACCAGCCCGGGGACGTCGCCACGGTGCTGCGCGTGCTCTACCTGGTCTTCAACGAGGGCCACTCCGGCGACGTCGACCTCGCCGCCGAGGCCATCCGGCTCACCCGCCGACTGGCGGCCAGGATCGACCACGAGGAGGTCGCGGGTCTGCTGGCGCTCATGCTGCTCCACCACGCCCGGCGCCCGGCCCGGATCCGTGCCGACGGCAGTCTGGTGCCCCTCGCCGAGCAGGATCGGGGCCGGTGGGACACCCGGTTGATCGCCGAGGGCGTCGACCTGCTCCAGACCGCCCTCGCCCGGGACCGCCTGGGCGAGTTCCAGGCCCAGGCGGCCATCGCCGCCCTGCACGCCGACGCCCAGACGGCCGAGGAGACCGACTGGCCGCAGATCGTCGAGTGGTACGACGAGCTGGTGCGCCTCACCGACAGTCCGGTGGCCCGCCTGAATCGTGCCGTCGCGCTCGGCGAGGCCGATGGTCCCCGGGCCGGTCTGGTCGCGCTCGCGGAGCTCGACCCCGCCCTGCCTCGTCACACCGCCGCCGCGGCGTACCTGCACGAGCGCGACGGCGACCTCGCCACCGCGGCCCGGCTCTATGCCGAGGCCGCTGCGTCGGCACCGAGCCTCCCCGAGCGTGACCACCTCCTGCGACAGGCCGCCCGGCTCAACGCGCGAGTGGACGGTTGACCGACCGCGCCGGGAGTACGCTGACCCGCGAGCGACGCCGCCGGGGGCGCTACTCCTCGGGGAACCGTCGTGCGATCCGGGTGAGCTTCGCGAGGTAGGCGGCCCAGTCGAACCCGTCGTCGGGGATGTTGGGATGGAGCGGGTCGAGGCCGACGGCGCCGTCGACCGACTCGCGGATGACGTCGGCCTGGCCGAGGTGGCGGGCGAGGTCGTCGATGACGCGGACCAGCATGTGCTGCAGCGTCACCTGGTTGTCCGCGGCCGGCCCCCACCACGGTGGCGCCCCGGTGGCATCGAGCGGGAGACCGTCGATGGCCGCGTCGGAGAACTCCCAGACGCGTCGGTAGAAGTCGACCAGGTCGCCGGTCGAGACCTCGGCGGGCAGGTACCAGTCGGCCTGCGGATCGTCGTCGTACGCCGTCAGCGGGACGTAGCAGGCGTCCTCGGGGGTGGGCCACGCCCGATCGAAGGTGAGGCCGAAGTAGCCGATCTCGACGTTCGCGCAGTGCTTGACGATGCCCACCAGGCTGGTGCCGGTCGGCGTCCGCGGCAGCCGGGCGTCGCGCTCACGGACGCCGTCGATCTTCCACAGCAGTGCCTCCCGGTCACGCTGCAGGTAGCGCTTGAGGATGGCCTTGGGCTGGTCAGTCATCGCTCGCCGCCGCACCGGGATCGCCGGCGGCCAGCTCCTGCTCGGAGCGCAGCACACAGAACTCGTTGCCCTCCGGGTCGGCGAAGACGACCCAGCCGCTGCCCGGCCCGTGCGTCCCGCGCAGGTCGGCGACCTCGGTGGCGCCGTACTCGCGAAGGCGCTCGACCTCCGCGTCGCGGCTCCGGTCCCGGGGCCGGAGGTCGAGATGCACCCGGTTCTTGACCGACTTCGGCTCCGGCACCTCGATGAAGCAGAGGCGGTGTCCGCTCCGGGGGTCGGCGATCATGCACTCGGGGTGACCGGGCAGGTTGGGGTCGCCGTCGATGTCGGCGTAGTCGAGCACCGGTTTCCACCACTCCGAGAGCTCGTAGGCATTGCGGCAGTCGATCGAGACGTGCGAGACGAAGCAGCTCATGGTCCGACCCTGTCGCACGGGCGCGGGTCGGGGCAACGGCACGGCCGGTCTACACCGACCAGAGGGCCTCGGTGGGGGAGAGCCGTGCCGCCTTGAGAGCGGGGACGAGACCGGCGACGGCGCCGATGAGGAGGGCGGAGACGATCCCGCCCGCCCAGGCGAGGGTGGGGATGACGACGTCCCAGTCCTTGGCCGTGGCATAGACGGCGGTGGCGAGGCTGCCGAGGAAGACGCCGACCGTGCCGCCGAGGAGGGCGAGCAGGACGGCCTCGGAGAGGAACTGGAGGCGGATGTTGCCGCGGGTGGCGCCGAGCGCGCGGCGCAGGCCGATCTCGGAGCGCCGCTCGAGGACGGAGATGACCATGATGTTGGCGACGCCGACCGCGCCGACCAGGAGGGAGACGGCGCCGAGACCGAGGAAGAGCCCGTTGAAGGCGCTCTTGGCCCGGGCGCGGGCGACCAGCGCGTCGGAGGGGTTGCTGACGGTGACCTCGCTGGGGGACTCGGGGTTCGCGGTCGCGGCGAGCACGGCGTGGACCGCCTCGACCTGGTCGGTGGCGGCGCGCACGTAGACCGTCGAGGGGTGCTTGTCGAAGCCGAGATACCTCGCCGCGGCCGGGTAGCCGACGAGGACGGCGGAGTCGATCTCGGGGGCGAGGACGGCGGACTCGAGGATCCCGGTCACGTAGAACCACTGGGTGCCGACCCGGATCCGCTCGCCGGGGAGGACCCGGTCGATACCGAGCCGTTCCGCGGCCGCGGAGCCGAGGACCGCGACCGGCTCGCGGGCGGTGGCGGCGTTGAGGTACGTGCCGGTCGCCACGCTGGTGGCGACGGCCTTCGGGAGACCGAGGCTGGCGGCCTTGACGCTGATGGAGTTGGTGTTGACCTCGGGGATGTGGGGATTGCGGTAGACGTCCACGTCGGAGATGTCGCCGACCGACTGGACGTCGGTGACCGGACCGATCCGGGAGATCATCCCGGGGGCGGCGATCGGGAGCTCGGTGGTGTCCCCGAAGACGCTCTGGCCGTTGCTGACGGTGAGCAGGTTGGTGCCGAGCCGGTCGATCTCGGCCAGCAGCCCCGCCGAGGAGGACGAGGAGAGCCCGAGTACGGCGACGATCGCCGCCACCCCGAGGGCGATGCCGAGCGCGGAGAGTCCGGCGCGGAGCTTGCGGGTGCGCAGCCCGACGCTGGCCAGGCGGGCGAGATCGCCGAGGTGCAGCCGCGACCCGAGGGCCGGCGCGTCGTAGGTGAGTGCGCTCGAGGCGGATCCGGTGGTGTTCACGAGATGGCTCCTGGGGCCGAACCGTGTCCGGGCGCGGCGGCCGTGGTGTCGCTGGTGGTGTCGCTGACGAGGTGACCGTCGCGGATCTCGATCCGGCGCGGCATCCGGTCGGCGACGTCGTGGTCGTGGGTGATGACGACGATGGTGGTGCCGCCCTCGTGCAGCTGGTCGAGGAGCGCCAGGATCGAGCGGCCGGTGACGGTGTCGAGGTTGCCGGTGGGCTCGTCGGCCAGGACGATGGCCGGCGCTCCGACCAGCGCCCGGGCGATGGCGACACGTTGCCGCTGCCCGCCGGAGAGCTGGGTGGGGCGGGCGTGGCCGCGGTCGCCGAGGCCGACCAGCGTCAGCGCGTCCTGGGCACGGCGGCGACGCTCGGCGCCCCGGACGCCGGCGTAGAGCAGTCCGTCGGCGACGTTGTCGAGGACGCTGGCGTGCTCGGCGAGGAAGAACTGCTGGAAGATGAAGCCGATCCGCTGGGCACGAAGCGCGGAGAGCCTCCGATCGCCGAGGGTGGCCACGTCGATGCCGGTGATCCGCACGGTGCCGGCGGTCGGTCGGTCCAGGGTGCCCATCATGTGCAGCAGGGTGGTCTTGCCCGAGCCGGAGGGGCCGAGGATCGCGACCAGCTCACCGCCGTGGACGGTGAGGTCGACGCCGCGCAACGCGGGCACCGGCGGCTGACTGGGGTAGACCTTGGTGACGGCCTCGAGCTGCAGGACCGGGACGGCACCGCGGGCGGCGGTACCGGGGGGAGACGGCTCTCTCATGAGCTCGGCACCACCACGCGCTGGCCCCGCTCGAGCTCGGTGTCGGTCACCTGGACGAGGCCTTGGGCGTCGTCGAAGGTGCCGAGGCCGACGCCGACCAGACGATGGGTGCCGTCGGCGTCGACCACCTCGACGGCGTACCCGCCGCCGGCCAGGGCCAGCAGTGCGTTGACCGGGACGACGAGGGCGTGCTTGACGGTGGCGGTGGTGATCGCGACCAGGACGGGCGCCTTGTCGAGGCCGGCGACGGCCCGGACGGCGGTCTTGGTGTGAGCGAGCCGGATCGTCACGCTGATGGTCGACTTGGCGTTGCTGCCGGATCCGGAGGAGGTGGCGACGGTGCCGACCGAGGCGACCTTCGCGGGCACCGTCTTCTCGTCGGGCAGGGTGACGGTGACCGTGTCACCGGCCCTGACCTCGCCCTGCTGGCCGGCGTCGAGGGAGACGCTCACCGTCCGCGTGGTCGAGCTCGCGGTCAGCACCGAGCCGCCCGGCTGGACGGCCTGGCCCTTGGCGGCGGTGACGGCGGTGACCACGACCGGTCCGGACCGGTAGACCACGTCGCCCAGGGCGAGGGTGCCGGTGGGATCGGCGCCCAGGTCGCGCTGCCATGCCTCGACCGCCTGCTGGGTGGCGTAGCTGAACTCCCGGCTGCCGGCCAGGTCCGCGTCGTACCCCAGGGCGGCCAGGTTGCGGTTGAGGGCGGCCACGTCCGCGCCGCCGCCGACGCCGAGGTAGAGCGCCCGCCAGGGGGTGATCGTGCCGTAGAAGAGCGGGACGCTGACGCCGTCGACGGCGTAGAGCCGCTGCCCGCGCTCGCGAGTGCTCCCGACCCGGGCGATCGCGGTGTAGGTCGATCCGGCGTTCAGGGCACGGTGTCGCGCCTGGTCGAGGCCGGCCCTGGCCGAGTCGAGTGCGATCCGATCGGAGGAGACCTTGGCGCTCGCCTGATTGTTGGCCGCGGTCGCCGCCGCCCGCGCCGACGCGAGCGAGGACCGGGCCTGGATGAGTTGGTCGCGGTCGGTGGCCACCTGCTGCTTCGCTTGGGTGCACGTCGGCGAGCTGCCCGCCTGGCAGGCGGTCGTGCGGGCCCTGACCGCCGCCGTCAGCGTGTGGCGGGCCGAACGCACGGTGGCCGCGGCGCTGTGGACGCTCCGCCGGCCGCTGCGAGCGGTGTCCCTGACGGCGGTCCGGTCGCCGGACAGCGTCGCCTGGGCGCTGCTGACGGAGTCCTCGGCCTGTCGCAGCGTGGTCGCGTTGGTGCCGGTCGGCACCGTGACAGGCCGCGCGCCGCCGTACCCCAGGGTCCCGCTCAGCTGGGTCTGCGCGGTCAGCGTGCGGCGCGCGACCACGGCCGTCGAGGTCCCGGAGTCCGTCGCCGGCTCCTCGCCCGAGTCCGCTCCGGTCGGGCGATGCAGCGCGAGCACGCCGCCACCGGCCAGCAGGACCAGCCCGATCGAGGACCACACCACCCAACGAAGTCGCCGGTGTGGGGCCGCGCCGGGGTCGACGGCTCGCCGGGCGGTGCCCGCCGACACCGCCATCGGCTCGGTGTTGATCGGCTCGGCGTCGGCGATGGTGTCGACCTCGTCGGGGTTCGCGGCATCGGCCGCGTCCGGGCCGGTGGACCTGGTGGTGAGCGGGTCCTCGGAAGGGTCCGGCGTGGGGGTCATCGTGCGGTGCTCCTGATGGGGGTGCTCGTGCCGGCGTCAGCCGTCGGTGGAGTTGAGCGAGCTGCCTTCGCCGCCGTGGGGCAGGTAGCTCTTGCAGGCCGCGTTGGCCGACTTGAAGGTCGGGTTGGTGGGATCGAGGTCACCGCCCGGCGTCGACTTCAGCTGCAGCGTGCCGTCGGCCGCGGGGTCGGGGAAGTCGGTGACGCCGTGGGCGCGCATGCACCTGGCGTACTTGAGGTTGTCCTCCTTGAGGTGAGCCGGCTGCTTGCCCTGGTTGGGCAGCAGCGACTTGCAGGCGGCATCGGCCGCCTTGAAGGTGGGGTTGCTCGCCTCCAGGTCGCTGCCCGGCTCGGTGTCGAGCTGGATCTCACCGTCCGCGTTGGGATCGGGGAAGTCGGTGACGCCGTGAGCACGCATGCACTCGGCGTAGGCCAGTGCGCTTCGCGTCGTACCCACCGAGCCGCTGGCCGACGGACTGCTCGAGCCGGTCGCGCCGGACGGGCTCAGTGACGCGACGGAGGGACCGGTGCCGTTGCCGCAGCCGGCGAGCAGGACCAGTCCGGTCGCCGCGACGAGCGCCGTGATCGTGCGCCGTGGTCGGTGGCACCGGGAGGGTCGCGGCCTGCTCGGCGCGTTCCAGGGGGCGGATGATGTCATGGTGGGCTCCTCGATCGGCGGGTGCGTGACGGTGTCTGTTTCTACGGATCGAGGGGTTTCGGTGCGGTGTCTGTCGGACGAAACGGTTCTGAAACCATCCCCGGCAAGCGGCGCCCTCGCGTCAGTGACCGCCCTGGCTGCCCGAGACGCTCGACCCGCTGCCGCTCTTCTGGCAGGCCCGCATCGCGCGCTTGAACTGCGGGTTGTCCGGGCTCAGATCGGAGTCGTCGCCGCCGGTGCCGAGGGTGATCTGACCGCTGGCGTCGGGGTCGGGGAAGTCCTTGATCCCGTGCGAGCGCATGCAGCTGGCGAGCGCGAGGTTGTCCTTCTTCATCTGTTCGCTCTGCTTCTCGGTCGGCTTCGATGGCATGAGCCCCTGGCACGCCCGAGCCGCCGCCCGGTAGACGGGGCTGTTCGAGTCGAGCGTCGTCCCCGGCTTCATCTCGATCGCGAACCCACCGTCCTGATCGGGATCCGGGAACGCCGAGACGCCGTGGGCGCGCATGCAGGTGGCGTACGCGAGCGGGCTGGCCGTGCCGGTGGTGGTGCTGTCCGACGCGTCGGCGGAGGGCGTGGCGGAGCCGAGACTGGCGACGCTGGGACCGCCTCCGCCGCCGCAGGCGGTGGCCAGGCCGGCGATCCCGAGCATCAGCGCGGCCAGAGCGCCGATCCGGCACCGGCGCGTGGACGACGGGCCGGACGACCGGATCGATCCGGGCGAACGGGTCGCGGAGGACCCGGGAGACGGGGGAGACACCGCAGAGGGGGGAGTGCAGCGTGATGTCGACGTGGGTCGGGTCATTCGGGTCATGGCGGGAGCCTCCGGTTCGCGGGGGGCGTGGATGGGTCGGAGACCGTTCTACGCAGCGGCGACTATCAGGGCCTTGACGGCAGTCGTTAGGCGCTTGTTAGGCCCGCGGGGCGACCATCGTCAGATGGTCACCTCACGACGCAGGCTCCGGTTCCGACTGACGTGCCTGTACGGCGGCCTCTTCCTCGTCTCCAGCCTTGCGGTGCTGGGGATCACCTACCTGGTCGTCGACCACCTCACCGCCGACACCACGGCGTACGTCGGACCGGACGGCGCGGGCGGCCAGGTCGGATCCGGGAGCAGCGGATCCGGTGACCGGAGTGAGAGGCGCGTCAACGGCGACGGCGACGCCTCGCGTACCGCCAGGCGGGCGGCGCAGCAGGCCCGGGAGCTCAAGACGCTCGCCGACCGTCAGCACCGCCACCTGCTCCATCAGCTGCTGCTCGGCTCCGGGATCGCCATGGGTGCCATGTCACTGGTGTCGGTGGGGCTCGGCTGGGTCGTCGCGGGACGGGTGCTCGGTCCGCTGCGGACGATGACGGCCCGGACCCAGCACATCACCGAGCACAACCTCAACGAGCGGCTCGCCCTCGGCGGGCCCGAGGACGAGCTGAAGCAGCTCGGCGACACCATCGACGCCCTGCTGGCCCGGCTCGAGGCGGCCTTCGACGCCCAGCGCCGGTTCGTCGCCCACGTCTCCCATGAGCTGAGGACCCCACTCACCATGATCCGTACCGCCGTCGACGTCGACGTCGGCAAGCCCGGGGCCGGCCCCGGTGTGGCCCGTCTCGCCGGTCGGGTCCGTCCGGGCCTCGACCGGGCCGACACGCTCGTCGAGGGGTTCCTCGACCTCGCCCGCGCCGAGTACGCCGGCGTCACCGCGACCGACGCCGTGCCGATCGAGCCGCTGATCCGGTCCGCGATCGAGGCCAACACCGAGACGATCGCCGTACGCCGGCTCGACGTCGCCGCGCCCCCCTGTGGCCCTGCGCTACGGGGGGACCCACGACTCCTGCGCCAACTGGTGGGCAACCTGATCGGCAACGCGGTCACGCACAACCATGACGCCGGGTGGGTGCGGGTGAGCGTGGACGCCGACCATGGCGCCGGCATCGCCACGCTGGTCGTCGACAACAGCGGACCGCGGCTGGACCCGCCGGACCTCCCGGGCCTGCTGCAGCCCTTCCGGCAGGCAGGCGCGAACCGGCACGACACCGGGGGCGTCGGGCTCGGGCTCTCCATCGTGGCGGCCGTGGCGCGAGCCCACCACGGCGACGTGCTCCTGCGTGCTCGACCCGAGGGCGGCCTGCACGTCGAGGTGAGCCTGCCGCTCACCGCGACCGACCCGTCGCGCTCCGGTGGCGGCCGGCCGCGTCGAGGCGAACCGACGTGAGGTTGCTGGTGGTCGAGGACGTCCCCACCCTGGCCGACGACATCGCCGAGGGGCTGCGCGACGCCGGGTTCGCCGTCGATGTCGCGTACGACGGCATCGACGGTGCGCACAAGCTGGGGGCCAACGCCTACAGCGTGGTGGTGCTCGACCGTGACCTGCCCGGGATCCACGGCGACGCGCTCTGCCGGATGGTCGCCGATCGGGACGGCTCGACACCGGTGCCGATGGTGCTGATGCTGACCGCGGCCGACGAGCCGCGCGAGCGCATCACCGGACTGGGCCTGGGCGCCGACGACTATCTGACCAAGCCGTTCCACTTCACCGAGCTGCTCCTCCGGGTCAGGTCCCTCGCACGCCGTCAGCCGACCGCCCGGCCGCGGACCTACCGCCTCGGGGAGCTCGCGCTCGACCCGCAGCAGCGACAGGTGACGCGCGCGGGCCGGGCGGTCGAGCTCTCGGTCAAGGAGTTCGGCGTGCTCGAGGCGCTGCTCCGGGCCTCGCCCGGCCTGCTCAGCGCGGAGGACCTGCTGGAGCAGGTCTGGGACGAGTTCGCCGACCCCTTCACCAACACCGTCTTCGTGACCATCGGCCGGCTACGACGCAAGCTCGGCGAGCCACCGGTCATCCAGACCCGGCCCGGTGTCGGCTATCGCGTCGTCGACCCGTCCCGGATCGAGCCGGAGGCCCGCGAGTGACCCAGGTGACCCGAGTGACCCCGAGTGACCCGGCGAGGTCGCGCCGGGTGGGACGGTCGGCGACGAAACCGGGCCGAAACCCGTCGCGCGGCACACTGCTCGTCGCTGCACGCGAGCCGAAACAGGAGGAGGGTGGAGGCATGCGGGTCCTGGTGATCGAGGACGATGCCGAGATGGCCGATGCCGTCGTCGCGGGGCTGCGCCGCGCTCGGATGAGCGTCGATGTCGCCCACGACGGCACGACCGGTCTGGAGCAGGCCCTGGTCAACGACTACGACGTGGTGGTCCTCGACCGCGACCTCCCGGGCGTGCACGGTGACGACGTCTGTGCCGCCCTCGTCGCCGACCGGCGTCGCAGCCGGGTGTTGATGCTGACCGCGGCCGCCGACATCTACGACCTGGTGGACGGGCTCGGCCTGGGCGCCGACGACTACCTCGGCAAGCCCTTCGAGTTCCCCGAGCTGGTGGCCCGGATCGGAGCGCTCTATCGACGTGCCCAGCCCGCCGTCCCACCGACCCTGAGGCAGGGCGACCTGGTCGTCGACCTCGCCCGCCGGCGCGCGAGCCGGGCCCGCCGCGAGCTCGAGCTGACGCCCAAGGAGTTCGGCGTACTGGAGGTGCTCCTGACCGCCGAGGGACGCACCGTCTCCGCCGAGGAGTTGCTGGAGCGGGTCTGGGACCAGAACGCCGACCCGTTCACCCAGGCCGTCAAGATCACCATCAGCCGGCTCCGCGCCAAGCTCGGCGAGCCGGCGCCGATCGAGACGGTCGCCAAGACCGGATATCGGATCGCGCCATGACTCGGCCCCCGGGCGCGACGGCGACGGCTGCCGGTGACGCCGACCGCGAGGCCGACGAGACCGACGGGGCTGGCCGGGCTGGCCGGGTCGAGGGGGACCGGTCCGCCCGGCGGGGACGCAGCCTGCGGCTGCGGCTCACCGCGGTCTACACGCTGCTCTTCCTGGTCTGCGGGGGGATCCTGCTCGGCGTCACCTATCTGCTGGTCGATCACGCCACCGGGAGCTCGATCACCTACACCTCTCCCGACGGGGACTACACGGTCACCCTCTCCGGTCAGGACCCCGAGGGTGCCGAGGGTGCCGAGGGCTCCGATGGCTCGTCGCCCCAGAGGCACTCCTCCACCTCGGAGGGCGGCAGTACCGACGGCGCTGCGCCGCCCGCCGACGAGAAGTCGTTGCGTGCCCTCGCCCGGCAACAGCACGCCGACTCGATGCACCAGCTGTTGCTGCAGGGCGGGATCGCGCTCGCCCTGGCCACCCTTGCCTCCGCCGGCGCCGGCTGGTGGATCGCCGGCCGCACGCTGCGACCGCTGCGGGCCATGATCGCCACCGTCCGCGACATCTCCGCCACCAACCTGCACCGCCGGGTGGCGCTGCACGGTCCACCCGACGACCTGACCGAGCTCGGCGACACCTTCGACGCCCTGCTGGACCGGTTGGAGGCCTCCTTCGAGGCTCAGCGGCAGTTCGTCGCGAACGCCTCCCACGAGTTGCGTACGCCGCTGGCCCGCCAGCGCGCCATCGGCCAGGTCGCGCTGGACGACCCCGCGGCCACCACCGACTCGCTGCGCGAGGCGCACCACCGCATCCTCCAGGCCGGGCGGGAGCAGGAGCAGCTCATCGACGCCCTGCTCGCGTTGGCCCGGGGCCAGTCCGGCCCGCAGCGGCGGACCAGGGTGGATCTGGCCGACCTCGGAGGCCGGATCATCCACGCTCGTCGCGGCACCGAGGGCCCCCGGATCACCGCCGCGCTCGCCCCCGCGGAGACGGACGGCGACCCTCGTCTGCTCGAGCAGCTGATCACCAACCTCGTCGACAACGCGCTGGGGCACAACGTCGCCGACGGGCGGGTCGAGGTGGCCACCGGGACCGAGCCCGGCGGCGTCGTCCTCCTGGTCGACAACACCGGCCCGGAGGTCACCGCCGCCGACATCGACGTCTTCCTGGAGCCGTTCCGCCGGGGCACCACCGAGCGGACCGGTCGCGGCCTGGGGCTGGGACTGCCGATCGTCCGGGCGATCGCCGGCGCACACGGTGCCCGTCTCGACGTACGTCCGCGGCCGGGCGGCGGACTCCGGGTCCGGGTGACCTTCCCGTCGGCGGTGGACTCGGCGCACCGCGCACAGCATGATCAGCCGGCCGGGAGTCGGGCGACCCCGTCCTCGGCGCATCCCGAGCCGGATCCCGTGACGGACGCCGAGCCAGGCGCCGCGACGCGTTCCGGGTCACGGGCCTGATCGCCGACAGCGTCCCGAGTCCGGACTCTCGCCGGGACGCCGGACCGACGAGATCGCCGCGTCAGCCAGAGAATCAGCGACTGTCGGCTATCGCAGCCGGTCGGCCGACCCGAGGCGCCAGACCGCCAGGCCGCGGACGCCGAGATCGCGGGCGAGGGTGATCCGCTTCCGGTAGGACCGCTTGTCCGACCACCACAGTCGGGTGCCGTTGGAGAGCTTCGCGCTCCACTCGCCGATGCGCGGGTGCCAGTGTGCGGTGGCGCCGTCGTGCGCCACCCGCCGTCGCGCGCCGGCGTCGGTGACGGTCCGGCCGGTGCGGTGGGCCGGCCAGGTGTAGCCGTAGCCGCCGAACCCGAGCTGGGCCTTCGCCGCCGGGACCCGCTTGAGCAGCGTCTTCATCGCCTTGCGCTGCCAGGGCAGCGGTCCGATCGGGCCGGGACCGCTCCAGGTCGGCCCGCTGTAGTCGTAGGTCATCAGGTCGACCACGTCGACCGCGCGGCCGAGGGCTCCGAGCCGGTACCCGTGCCGGCGGTAGGCACGCAGGGACGTGCTGGCACTGATGTCGATCGAGACCGTCGTGGCCGCTGGCAGCGCGCGCTGCAGTCGCCTGACGAACGCGACGAGCCGGCCGCCGTCGCGGGCCCGGACGAGCTCGAGGTCGACGTTCACGCCGTCGTACCCGCCGCGTCGGACGTACGCCGCGACCCGGGCCGCGACGTGCCGTCGATGGGCGGCGGAGGCCAGCAGACGGTGCAGCGCGGTGGCGTCGAAGTCACCGAGCGAGTTGCTGTAGTTGCTCAGCAGCAGCTCCACGGAGAGCCCGTGGTGATGGCCGCGGCGGGCGAGCCGAGCGGCCCCGTCGGCGGGGGCGAGCACCCCGTTGCCGTGGGCGCGCAGGCCCAGACCGTCGATGGACAGGGTGCTCAGCCCGGCCGCGTTCCGGTCCACCAGCCTGTTCTTCGCGTCGGCCAGCACCCACCCGGTGACGTCGAGTCCGCGCGGGCGGGCGCTCGCCGTCGACGAGTACGCCGGATCCGCCGACGCGGTCTCGGGTACGGCGGTGGCGGCACCGAGCAGGGTGAGCAGTGCGGCCAGGGCGATCCGGATCTCCGAGAGCATGGCCCCACGATGTCATGACGGGTCGAGGATGGTGATCGAGCCGGCGGCATCGGCGGCTCCCACGTCAGCGCTCGCCTCACGACGAGGTGGCGAACGCGTCGACGCGCGCGGGTCGATCCTCGAGCGCCGCCCGGGTCAGCCCGGCGTCCGCCCGATGGACGGCGAACGCGGTCACGAGGAGCACGCCGGCCACCACGAGCAGCGCGGAGTCGACCGACCATCGGTGTGCGAACCAGCCCAGGACCGGCGTCGCGACCAGCACCGGCGCGATCTGGGCCAACTGCAGGAAGGACCAGAAGCGGGCGAGCATCGTCTCCGGGGTGGCGTCGGCGAAGCGTGGCATCAGCCTCGCCGTGGTCATCGAGGTCCCGACTCCGACCAGGAGCACGGCGAGCATCGCCACCACGAGCTGGCCGGTGAGCGCGAGCAGACCCGCGCCGCCCGCCGCGACGACGGGCCCGAGCCGGGCGGTGCACGGGCCGGGCGCGCCGCGTC
>NZ_JASGET010000167.1:0-13887 GCF_047606145.1 Nocardioides sp.
AGGTGCTCCAAGATCCCCCGCCCCAACCGGGCGAGCTGGGTGGGCCCGAACTGGCCGGCATACCCGACGAGGTCTTTCTCGGCACGTGCCAGGAGTTCGGATGCGAGACCGTCGGGGAGCTCGTCGAATCGGCCTGGGATCCATGGTCCTCGCAGGTCGAGCCCGGCTCGACCCACGACATCACCGCTGCCCGTGTCCACGCGTTCCCAGCGCCACTAAGGAGATCCGCCGCCACCTCGCCGGCCAGCTCTACCGCAACCTCGAAGCCCTTCACGCCGACCAATCACCGGCTTGACAGACATAGAAGAGTCTCACTCTTCACTCGGGTCAGCCCATAAATTCGTCGCACAACGATTCGTGGTGCCGCGTGATGGTCACTCCGATCCTGGTCCAGGTAGCGATGAGGCATTGGTCGATGCCCATGAACGAGGTGGGATACCTCACGACTGCCCGTCCATCGTGTTGCTCGGCACCCGAACTGAAGATGCCGCCGACGGTGAACACCCGGCGCCCGATCTGACCATCGGAGGACCACCGCTGGTAGTCATCGAAGGTCAGTCCGGCGAACCTTGCTTCGAGAGCCTTTTCGACGTGTCCTTGCCGGTGGGCAGCGCCAAGCGGCACTAGCGCAGCGAGGACGACAGCCGTGCCCAGCAGGATTCCGACCTGCGCGTACGGCCGCCGCTCTCTCGACCCCCACACGCATGCGATGGCACCGCCCGCGATCGTCCCGCAACCAGCACCGATCGTGTTGGACAAGAAGTCGGAGAGATCAGCCGTCCCCAACCCCAAGGCACCCTGGACGAGCTCGATCGTCGCGCTGAGACCGGACAGCAGGACAAAGATCAAGAGCGGCCGCCGCAGGACGAGAGCAAGGACCAGGCCGGCCGGAACGAACAAGATGATGTTGAGGGCGATCTCCTCGCTGTGGCCGAAATCCGTGGTGAACCGCAGCCACCCGCCGCTGGCCCAATGCAACCCGCCATGGATGCTGAGCGTGGACGGCCATCCATAGCGCATCAATGTGGCGCCCAGAATGGCGGTGACCGGGAGCGCCAAGATTGCGGCGACTATGCCGTTCCGCGGGCTCGCCTGCCGTAGCCAGGTGATTGCCCCACAGAGCGCGGCCAGGAGGACAGCGCCCAGGATCGAGTCCGCGACCCCGTGAGACCAGATGTATGAGAGCACGGGGCAGATTACTGTCCGGCCGTGGATGATGTCTTGGCCGCGGGCTCTTTCGGGCAGTTCAGCTTGACATCTCGCTGCATGAGTCGGGTCCTCCCGTGGATTGCGGAGTCGAGGATCTTGTTGAAGCGGGGACGGTCGACCGGAAGGATGTCTGCGATGTACATGTGGGTCTGGCGGACGCGGGCGAGTTCTTGTCGGGCACGCTTCGCTACCGCTGGCGATGTCGTCGCCGAGACGAGAGTCGTCTCCCACGAGCAGTACCAATAGTGGTCTGCTTGCGTAGTTCCGTAGCCGGACTGGTACAGCATCGGCTTTCCGTCCGGCCCGGCAGTGGGAAAGCCAACGCTGGTTGGCCATATCCAGGTTGGCGCGAGGTCTACGTGCGACTCCTCGGCCAGATATTCGCTGACGGCGGCGGCAGGCGAGATGGCCGCCTGGCCGGAGATGTGGTTGGAATTCGAGCATGCCGCGACCGCGGCGGCCAGGGCCAGAACGGCCCCAGCCCCCGCGGCCCAGCGGGGTGGCACGGGCATGCGTCAGTAACTCTCGCTGCCGTCGAAGCTGTAGTTTTCCTGGTGCCCGGAGACCTCGAGCCGGAACGAGTTCTCGAACTCGGTACCCTTCTTGCCACCCGACTTGATGGTCTGTGTGCTCTCCGGTGGAGCGTAGATCACCTTACCGAGGCGGGCGCCGGTGTTGTAGTTCAAGGCGCGAAATACCAGGCCCTTACTCGGCAGCGTCGTGAAGGACGCCTTGATCGTCTTGCCACTCATCGTGCGCACATTGCTCGAGGTATACCAGCTGCCATCCTCATAGCACGTGCCCGTGATCGGGTGGCCGGAGACCGCCAAGGCGGCGCCGGAGGACAGGACCACGCCCCCAACCGCTGCAACGAGACCGAGGCGCACATTGTCTCGGTTCGCTTCACTTTGTTCCTCACCTGTGAGATCGGCCGGGTGACCAGCACCTGGCTACGCGATCGGCCGAGTGTCGACCGCAGGGAGGACGTTCTCAGAAGAGAGGGGGGTCAAGAGTTTGATTGGCATTCCCCAGGCGTCACACGTACGGCATGACCTCGGCGGCGACCAGTCGCAGGTGGTCGAGGTCGGCGAGGTCGAGCACCTGGAGGTAGACCCGGCTGGCACCGGCGTCGGCGAACCGCTCGATCTTCGCGATGACCTCGGCGGGGGTGCCGGCCAGGCCGTTCTCCCGCAGCTCGGCCTTCTCCCTGCCGATCGCCGCGGCGCGGCGATCGATCTCCGCCTCGTCGGCGCCGAGGCAGAGCACCTGGGCGGCCGAGTAGGTCATCGACTCCGGTGTCCGTCCGGCCTCCGCGACGAAGCCCCGCACCCGGTCGAGCTGGGCGGCGGTGTCGGCGACGGATGCAAACGGCACATTGAACTCGTCGGCGTAGCGCGCCGCCAGGCTCGGCGTACGGCGCTTGCCGTGTCCGCCGATCACCAGGTGCACTCCCCCGCGGTGGCCGCCGGTCTGCACCGGCTTGGGCAGCCCCGGGCTGTTGGTGAGCTGGTAGTGGGTGCCGGCGAAGGAGTAGCCGGCGGCCGGGTCCGCGGCCCACAGCCCGGTGATCAGCTCGAGCTGCTCCTCCAGTCGGTCGAACCGCTCCCGGGTGCCGGGGAACGGGATGCCGTAGGCGGCGTGCTCGTCCTCGAACCAGCCTGCGCCCAGGCCGAGGTCGACCCGCCCACCGGACATCTGGTCCACCCCGGCGACCTGGATCGCCAACGGCCCGGGGTACCGGAACGTTGCGCTGGTCACCAGGGTGCCCAGCCGGATGGTGGAGGTCTCCCGGGCCAGCCCGGCCAACGTGGTCCAGGCGTCGGTGGGGCCGGGCAGCCCCGAGACGTCGCCCATCTTCAGGTAGTGGTCGGACCGGAAGAACGCACCGAAGCCGAGCTCCTCGGCGGTGCTGGCCACGGCCAGCAGGTCGTCGTAGGTGGCGCCCTGCTGTGGTTCGGTGAAGATGCGCAGCTCCATGGCGACCAGCCTGCCAGAGCGGCCCCACCCGCCTCGGGTCAGGGTTGCCGCACCGCGGTCGTCGGCGACCCTCAGGGATTGATCGACAGGAACACGAACGAGGCCAGCAGCACCAGATGCAGCCAGCCCTGCAGCGTCTTGGAGCGGCCCGGTACGACGGTCAGGGTGCTGACCACCACGGAGAGCACCAGCAGCACGATCTGGGTCGCGTCCAGGCCGAGGACCAGCGGCCCGTCGAGCCAGATCGAGGCCACCGCGATGGCCGGGATGGTCAGGCCGACCGAGGCCATCGCCGAGCCGTAGGCCAGGTTGAGGCTGATCTGGACCCGGTCCGCGGCGGCGTTGCGGACCGCGGCGAGCGTCTCCGGCATCAGGACCAGCAGCGCGATGATCACCCCGACCACCGCCTTCGGGAAGCCGAGCGAGGCGACGCCGTCCTCGATCGCCTTGGACTCGACCTTGGCCAACCCCACCACCGCGAGCAGGGAGGCCACCAGCAGCAGACCGGCGACGAGGGTGGAGCCTCGGCCGGGCGGGGCGGCGTGGTCGTCACCGGTCGCATCGCCGGCCGCATCGCCGGCCGCATCGCCGGCCGCATCGCCGGCCCCATCGCCGGCCCCATCGCCGGCCCCATCCCCATTCCCATCGCCGGCCCCATTCCCATCGCCGGACCCGTCGCGCAGACCACCGTCCGGGGAGACCGGAAGGAAGAAGTCGCGATGCTTGACCGTCTGGGTGAAGACGAAGATCACGTAGACGACCAGCGAGGCGCAGGCCGCGAAGGCGAGCTGTGCTCCGGAGAACTCCGGTCCGTCCGCCGACGTGGTGAACCGTGGCAGCACCAGACACATCCCGGCCAGCGTGATCACCGTGGCCAACGCGGCGCCGGTGCCCTCGGGGTTGAAGATCGCGAGTCCGCGCCGGGACGCGGAGACCAGCAGCGACAGCCCGGCGATGCCGTTGAGGCAGATCATCACCGCCGAGAAGACGGTGTCGCGCGCCAGCTCGCCGGTGTCGCCCGTGCCGGTGGCCATCAGGGTGACGATCAGCCCCACCTCGATCACCGTCACCGCGACCGCGAGCAGCAGGGACCCGAACGGCTCCCCCACCCGGTGGGCCACGGTCTCGGCGTGTTGGACGGCCGCCAGCACGGCGCCGATCAGGAAGATCCCGATCAATCCGACCACCACGCCATGCGGGTGCGAGCCCCAGGAGACGGCGAGCACCAGCACCGCCAGCACCGGCACCGAGGTCGTCCAGGGCACCCGGCTCCAGGCCTCGCCCACCCTCGTCATCCGGTCCCCCGTCCCGCCCGGCGCCACCAGACCCGGTCGTAGCCCTCACCGTGGACCCTACGGGTCGGCGTCCACTCGGCACGGTCGAACGCCGGATAGCAGACGTCACCCTCCACCCGGAGCGCGATCTCGCTCAGGATCTGCTCGCCGGCCAGCGGCAGCGTCTCGGCGTACACCTCGGCGCCGCCGATCACCATCAGGTCTCCCCCGCTCGGCGGAGCGTCCGGCAGCGCGGCGGCGAGCGCGAGCGCCTCGTCTAGGTCGTGAGCGACCAGCACGCCGGCGCGGCGCCACTCCGGGTCGCGGGTGAGCACGATGCTGGTCCGCCCCGGCAGCGGCCGCCCGATGGACTCGTACGTCGTCCGGCCCATCAGCAACGGATGGCCCCAGGTGAGCTCGCGGAACCCGGCCAGCTCCGCGGGCAGGTGCCAGGGCACGCCGCCGTGCGCTCCGAGCGACCGGTCGCCGATCACGCCGCCGGCGGCCACCGCCGCCACCAGGACCAGCTGCCGACGCGCCCGGGGCCGCTCCGCGAGGCTCAGGAGAACGTCACCGCTCGTTGCGCGGTCTCCACCTCGGTGCGCAGCGAACGCCAGCCGAGCAGGTTGCCCACCCGGGGCAGGTGATCGGTCGCCACGCTCAGCTCGACCCCGTCCAGGTCGGTGAAGCCGAGCGAGCCCGCCGCCCGGTTCTCCGGCCACGGCGTGGCCACGTGCTCGAGCGGCGACCAGTGCGCCGGCCGGGCGGTGACCAGCCGGTCGTAGAGCGCGAGGTCCTTGGTCCGGTCGCGGACCCCCGCCTGGGTGAGGTAGGAGGTGCGGGCACAGCGGGCCGCGCTGACCCTGGCGAGCTCGCGCCAGCCCGCGGTACCGGTCCCACCGGTCCCATCGGTCCCATCGGTCGCAGGGTGCTCGTCGTCCTGGACATAGGGCAGGTGCCACTGACCGGTGGCCAGCTCGGTCGGCGTACTGGCGGCGTACGCGGCCTCCATCAGCTCCGAGACCGCCCGGATCTCGGGCTGGGCGAGCGGGCTGCTGCGCTGGGCGAAGAAGTTCGACCACGCGGTCGAGGTGACCACCACCGTGTGCCACATGTACGGCTCCAGGACGCGGTTGACCACCGACTTGTGCACCTGCAGGTGCTTGAGCTCGGCCGCGGCGTTGATGGTGATGCTCGCCAACTGCCGCCACTCGGCCTCGGCGGCGCCCGCGGCGTCGGCGTCGAGATCGGTGCCACCCTGCATGCCGGGCTGCTCGGTGGGCCAGGCCAGCGGGACCGCGAGATCCTCGGTCAGCTTGGCCAGCTGCTTGTGGATCGGGATCGCCCGGCTGCTCGCCGAGTTGCGGGAGAAGACCCGGTGGGTGTTGAACTCCGAGAGCACGAACCGGTGGAAGCAGACCTCCATGGTGGTCAGCCGCACCCCGGGACCGGCCTCGGTGGCGTAGCTGCTGTCGGCGATCACTCGTGCGTACGGCGCGTCCATCGGCGTCACCCTATCGAGACCGGGCGCCGGATCGGGTCAGGCAGGCTCAGCGTGCCCGAGATCGTCGTCACGGTCTCGCCGCCGACCCAGATGGTGCCGTCCTCGTCGGTGTCGATGTGCACCCGGCCGCGACGCTGCAACACCGTGCCCTGGGAGGCCACGTAGCTCGCCGGCAGCAGACCGCCCGCCAGCCACTGGGCCAGGCCGGCGTTGAGCGAGCCGGTGACCGGATCCTCGTCCACCCCGATCCCACCGACGAAGGCGCGCACCTCGATCGCGCACTCCCCCTCGGGATAGATCCCGGCGATGCCGACGGCCAGGTCGCCGAGGGCGACCGGGTCGGGCCGCACCCGCAGCACCGCGTCGGCGTCGGCCAACAGGACGCCGACCCAGCCCGGCCCGTTGTCGATCCACTGCGCGTCCTGCAGATCGCCGACCCGCAGCCGGAGACCGGCGGCGATCCGTGCCAGGTCCGCGGCGTCGACCGGACCGCTACGCAGCAGCTCGGGGGCGGCGAAGGCGAGCCGGTCGGCACCGCGACGCACCCGGACCAGGCCGACACCGCACTCCTGGACGATCTCCCGGTCCTCGCGCGGCACCCCGCCGGCCTCCAGCCAGGCGTGCGCGGTCCCCAGTGTGGGGTGACCGGCGAACGGCAGCTCGGCGCCCGGGGTGAGGATCCGCACCCGGTAGTCGGCCGCGGGCGTGGTCGGCGGCAACAGGAAGGTGGTCTCGGACAGATTGGTCCAGCGCGCGAACGCGGCCAGGTCCGGCTCGGCGATGGATTCGGCGTCGTGCACCACCGCGACCGGGTTCCCGCGCAGCGGCTCGGCGCTGAAGACGTCGACCTGGCGGAAGTCGAACCGGCTCACACCGGCCCCTTGAGGAAGTACCAGACGAAGACCGCCGCCACGATCGCCATCAGCGGGTGGATCTCCCGCCACCGGCCGCGGCACAGCGCGATCAGGGCGTAGAGCACCATCCCGGCGCCGACGCCGTTGGCGATGGAGTAGGTGAACGGCATCAGCGCGATGGTCGCGAACGCCGGGATCGCGACGCCGAGGTCGTCCCACTCGATCCCGGAGACCTGGCCGATCATCAGCGCGCCGACCACCACCAGCGCCGGCCCGGTCGCGGCCGAGGGGATCACCCCGGCCAGCGGGGCGAAGAACATGGTGAGCAGGAACAGCACGCCGGTGGTGAGGTTGGCCAGGCCGGTGCGGGCGCCCTGGGCGGCCCCGGCGGTGCTCTCCACGAAGATCGTGTTGGAGGAGGCCGACGCGGCGCCACCGACGACCGCGCCCGCGGACTCGACCAACAGCACCTTCCGCATCTGCGGCAGCCGGCCCTGGTCGTCGGTCAGGCCGGCCCGGCGGCCGACCGCGAGCGCGGTGCCCATCGCGTCGAAGAAGTTGGCCATCAGCACGGTGACCACCAGCGCCAGCGCGGCACCGAGCCCGACGGCGTCGACGACGTGGAAGCCGACCTCGCCGACCAGACCGAAGTCCGGAGCGGCGACCACCGAGTGCGGCATCTCGGCGCCCGCGACCGGCGTGCCCGAGGCGATCGCGTTGATGACGATGCCGACCACGGTCGCGGCGACGATGCCGATCAGCAGGGCACCCGGCACCCGGCGGCTCATCAGCACCGCCATCGCGACCAGGGCGAGCACGAAGACCAGGGTGTTCCAGGACGTGAAGTCGGCCCCGAGCGCCAGCACGGTGCCCTCGTCGGGGTGCGCGACGATGCCGCCGTCGACCAGACCGATCAGGGCGATGAAGAGCCCGATGCCGGCGCCGATGGCCCGCTTGAGCGCGTCCGGGATCGCGTTCATGATCGCCTCGCGCAGGCCGGCGACGACCAGCACCAGCATCACCACGCCCTCGATCACGATGACGCCCATCGCGTCCGACCAGCTCAGCCCGCGGGCGGCGACCAGGGTGTAGGCGGCGAAGGAGTTCACCCCCAGCCCGGCGGCGAGCGCCATCGGGACGTTGGCGATCAGACCCATCGCGATGGTCATCACGCCGGCCACCAGGGCGGTCACGGTGACGAGTTGGTCGTGCGGCAGCTTGGCTCCGGTCGCGTCGGCCACGCCGCCGAGGATGTCGGGGTTGACCGCGACGATGTAGGCCATCGTCGCGAACGTCACCACCCCGCCGATGACCTCGCTACGGACCGTGGTGCCACGCTCGCTCAGCCGGAAGAACCGATCCACGAGATGCCTTTCGGGTTGGCTATCGGGGTGAGGCTGTACTGGGTCGGAACCGATCCTAGGGAGTCGGGTCGGGACGGCGTCGGGTCGGGGCGGCCGGGTGCCGCTCAGGCGCGCAGCGACATCGGGCCGTAGACCCGCCGGTCGAGCTCGACCAGGACCACGCTCTCCACGCCCTGGTCGAGCAGCTCGGCCCAGACCTCACCGATCCAGGACTCGGCGTCGCCCTGGTTGGCGAACCGCTGCTCGGCGTACTCCTCGGTGACGGCGCCGGACGGCAGCTCGGCGCCGTCGGCACCCAGCAGCTGCCACCACCAGGTGCGCTCCTCGTCGGGGGTGGAGAAGACCGGGGGCAGGTCGGGCAGGTTCATTCAGTCCTCCCGCACGTGCGCGGGGACGAACGGCGGGTCGGTGAGCTGGAAGATCTCGCGGCGGCCGCGGATGTCGACGCCCACCTCCGCCTCGGGATCGACCACGCGTTGCACGAGCGCCAGGCCGATGCCGGTCTTCCGGGTCGGGCTGAACGTCCCCGAGGTCACCTCACCGACCGGAACGTCCTTGGTCAGGCTCACGCTCATGTGCGGGCGCGGGATGCCCCGGCCGGTCGCCACGATCCCGCGCAGCACCCGGGCCGGTCCGGCCTCCTTCTCCGCGATCAGGGCGTCACGGCCCCAGAAGGCGTCCTTCTTCCAACCGACGGCCCAGCCGAGCCGGGCCTGGTTCGGAGTGACGTCGAGGCTGATGTCCTGACCGTGCAACGGGTAGCCCATCTCGGTGCGCAGGGTGTCCCGGGCCCCCAGCCCGGCGGGGAGTACGCCGAGCGGCTCGCCCTTCGCGAGCAGCGCATCCCAGAGCGCGCCGGCCGCGGCCGCGGCGACGATCAGCTCGTAGCCGCGCTCGCCGGTGTAGCCGGTGCGGCAGACCACCACGCCGACCTCGTCGTCCAGCACGCCGGGCAGCCCCTGCTCGAGGAAGCTCATGTAGGCGTGGCCGGCGGGCAACCCGACCGCCTCCAGCAGCTCGTCCGAGCTCGGCCCCTGCACCGCCAGCACCGCATGGTCGGTGTGGTGGTCGGTGATGGTCAGCGCCGCCGGCGCCTCGGCCGTCAGCCGGCGCAGGATCTCGGCGCTGTTGGCCGCGTTCGGCACCAGCAGCAGGTGCGTCTCGTCGCGGTAGTAGACGATCAGGTCGTCCACGATGCCGCCGGTCTCGGCGTCGCAGCACAGCGTGTACTGCGCCTTGCCCGGCCCGATCCGGCCGAGGTCGTTGCTCAGCCGGGCGTTGAGGAAGTCGGCGGCACCCGGGCCCGAGACGGTGATCTTGCCGAGGTGGCTCACGTCGAAGACCCCGACCCGCTCGCGCACCGCGGTGTGCTCCTTGAGCACTCCGGCGTACTCCAGCGGCATCGTCCAGCCGCCGAACTCGCCGAACTTCGCGCCGAGCGCGACGTGCCGCTGGTGGAGCGGAGACTCGATCAGCTCGACCGGCTCGACCGGCTCCGGGGACGACGCGGCGGACGGGGTCTGCTCCGGCATAGCGCCGAACCTACCGCACCCTAGACTCGCCCCCGTGACCTCCTACACGCTGCGCACCGTCAGTCCCGCGAAGACCCGCGCCGAGGCCGTCGCGATCGGCGTGTTCCAGGGTCCCGACGGCGTCGTACCGGCTCCGGGGGCCGACGAGGTCGCCGACGCGTTCGGCCGCAGGCTGCGCGGCCTGCTGGCCACCCTGGGGGCGACCGGGAAGGCCGGTGAGGTGGTCCGGGTGCCCACCGGCGGCACCATCGCCTCGCCGCTGCTGCTCGTCGTCGGGCTGGGCAAGGCCGGGGCCGATCCGGAGTCGTCGCCCACCCCGGACGCCGTACGACGCGCCGCCGGGGCCGTGGCGCGGACCGGGCTCAACGCCACCTCGGTGGCGCTCTGCCTGCCGGCCGGGACACCGGAGCTGATCCGCGCCGTCACCGAGGGTCACCTGCTCGGCGGCTACTCCTTCACCAGGTACAAGTCGGCGAGGGAGGACCGCCCGGTCGCCGAGGTGATCGTGGCCAGCCCGATCGCGCGTCGTCGCGAGGCGATCGACGCCTTCGCCCGGGCGCGGATCCTGGCCGAGGCGGTCAACGCCGCGCGCGACTGGGTCAACACCCCACCGGGCGACCTCACCCCGCCGGCGTTCGCGGAGGCAGTGGTCACCGCCGCGGACGAGGTGGACGCGGTGAGCGCGACGGTCTTCGACGCCGACCAGCTCGCCGACCTCGGCTGCGGCGGCATCCTTGCGGTCGGCCAGGGCTCCGCCGCACCACCGCGGCTGGTCGAGCTCGCCTACTCCCCCGCCGACCCGGTGGCGCACCTGGCGCTGGTCGGCAAGGGCATCACCTTCGACTCCGGCGGCCTCACCCTCAAGCCCGGCCAGTCGATGACCACCATGAAGTCGGACATGGCCGGCGCCGCCGCGGTGGTCCAGGCCACCCTGGCGATCGCCCGGCTGGGCCTGCCGGTGCAGGTCTCGGCGTACGCGCCGATGGCGGAGAACATGGTCTCGGGGAGCGCGCTCAAGCCCGGCGACGTGGTGGTGCACTACGGCGGACGCACCACCGAGGCGCAGAACATGGACGCCGAGGGCCGACTGGTCCTGGCCGACGCGCTGGTGCGCGCGACCGAGGTCGAGCCGGACGTCATCATCGACGTGGCCACCCTGACCGGCGCGATGGTGGTCGCGCTGGGCGAGGAGATCACCGGCGTGCTCGGCTCCGAGGAGGTCGTGCAGGCGGTGCTCGCCGCGGCCGAGTCGGCCGGCGAGCTGATGTGGCCGATGCCGATCCCGGAGATCATGGACGAGCGGATCCGCTCCTCCAAGGTCGCCGACCTCGCCCAGACCGACTGGATCCGCTGGGGCGCCGGCCTGTACGCCGCAGCCTTCCTGCGGGAGTTCACCGCGGGACTGCCCTGGGCCCATCTCGACATCGCCGGGCCGTCGTACCGCTCGAGCTCGCCGTCGGGTCACCTGCCGGCCGGCGGCACCGGCGCCGCGGTCGCCACCCTCGTCGACTACGCCCGCGCCCTGGCCGCCCCGCGCTGACTCGTCTCGCCCTCACCCCGGCCCGATCTCGCCCTCACCTCGCGCCGCGCATCCGGCGGTTGTAGTCCCGCATCCGCTGCGGTACGCCGACCACCGCGGCGTCGTAGGAGGGGAGCTGATGCTCGTTGCAGAAGGCGTGCGCCCACTTCGCCGACGGCACCCGCCGCCGGGTCCACTCGCCGTCGTGCGCGACCAGCAGCAGGGTCACCTCGCTGACCGCGGTCCGCGGCTCGACGAATCCCTCCACGCCACGCCTGCTCGCGACGAAGTCGGCCAGATGTGCCACGTCCGCCGCGTCGGCCGCCCGCACCCGGGTCGACCCGGTGCGCGCCGCGTCCACCGGGGGCGAGCTCCGCGCCGCCCGGCCACGCCACCTGTTCCAGAACGCCATGGGACAAGTGTGCCGTCTCACCGCCCATCCCAGGCCCATGTCGGATCCGTCCGGCCTGTGTCGGGCCTTGGTCGGCCCACCTCTCCCCGGGCCGACGGGCGGCGCACGGAGCCGCGTGGAGGTAGTGACAAGATGGTGGCCGTGACCGACGCCTTCGACGTACTCGTCCTCGGGGCGGGCTCGGGTGGCTATGCCTGCGCCCTGCGTGCCGCACAGCTCGGCCTCTCGGTCGGGCTGGTCGAGCGGGACCGGCTCGGCGGCACCTGCCTGCACGTCGGCTGCATCCCGACCAAGGCGCTGCTGCACGCCGGGGAGATCGCCGATGCCGCCCGCGACGCCGCCGACTTCGGCGTCCGGGCGCAGCTGGACGGCATCGACATGCCCGGGGTCAACGCCTACAAGGACAAGGTGGTGGCCCGACTGTTCAAGGGGCTCACCGGCCTGATCGCCTCCCGCGGCATCACCGTGATCGAGGGCGAGGGCACCCTGGTCGGGCCGCACGAGGTCCGCGTCGGTGAGACCGGCTACACCGGTCGGCACCTGGTGCTGGCCACCGGCTCGGCCGCACGATCGCTGCCCGGCCTGGAGGTGGACGGCGAGCGGGTCCTCACCTCCGAGCATGCGCTCGCCCTGGACCGGGTCCCGGCCTCGGTGGTGGTGCTCGGCGGCGGCGTGATCGGCTGCGAGTTCGCCAGCGTCTGGCGCAGCTTCGGTGCCGAGGTGACCATCCTCGAGGCGCTTCCCCGGCTCGTCCCCACCGAGGACGAGGCCAGCTCCGCGGCGCTGCAGCGGGCGTTCCGCAAGCGCGGCATCCGGGCGCTGACCTCGACCCCGTTCGAGTCGGTCTCGCGGACCGAGTCCGGGGTCGTCGTACGCACCCAGGGCGGGGAGAGCCTCGAGGCGGACCTGCTGCTGGTCGCGGTCGGCCGCGGGCCGGTCACCGCGGGCCTCGGGTTCGAGGACCAGGGCATCACGCTGGACCGCGGCTTCGTGCGGGTCGACGACCGGCTGCGCACCGGGGTGGCGGAGGTGTACGCCGTCGGCGACATCGTGGCGGGCCCGCAGCTCGCCCATCGCGGCTTCGCCCAGGGCATCTTCGTCGCCGAGCAGATCGCCGGTCTGGACCCGGCGTCGATCGACGACCTCGGCATCCCCCGCGTCACCTACTCCCATCCCGAGGTCGCGTCGGTCGGGCTGACCGAGCAGGCCGCACGAGAGCGGTACGGCGAGGTGGAGACGCTCGTCTACGACCTCGGCGGCAACGGCAAGAGCCAGATCCTCGGCACGCAGGGATTCGTGAAGCTCATCCGGCACCCGGACGGCCCGGTGGTCGGACTGCACCTGGTCGGCGACCGGGTCGGCGAGCTGATCGGCGAGGCGCAGCTGATCTACGGCTGGGAGGCGGTGCCGGATGACGTGGCGCCGCTGGTCCATGCCCACCCCACCCAGAACGAGGCACTCGGCGAGGCGTTCCTCGCCCTGGCGGGCAAGCCGCTGCACGCCCATTCATGAACCTCCGATAGAACTAGACACACCACTCCGCAAGCGAAGGAACCTCATGGCCACCGAAGTAACACTCCCGGCACTCGGCGAGTCCGTCACCGAAGGCACCGTCACCCGCTGGCTGAAGAACGTCGGCGACACCATCGCCGTCGACGAGCCGCTGCTGGAGGTCTCCACCGACAAGGTCGACACCGAGATCCCCTCGCCGGTGGCCGGCACCCTGCTGGAGATCAAGGCGAACGAGGACGACACCGTCGAGGTCGGTGCCGTGCTGGCGGTGGTCGGTGAGGCCGGCGAGGCCGGTGCCGCGCCGTCGGCGCCCGAGCCCGCCGCCGAGTCCCAGCCCGAGTCCCAACCTGCTGCCGAGCCCGCGCCCGCGGAGTCCACGCCCGCCGCCCCGCAGACGCCGGCCGCCGCCGAACCCGCGTCCACCCCGGCGGCCCCGGCAGCCGCGGGCAAGGCCGAATCGGTCGTCCTGCCCGCGCTCGGCGAGTCGGTCACCGAAGGCACCGTCACCCGGTGGCTGAAGAACGTCGGCGACGCCGTCGCCGTCGACGAGCCGCTGCTGGAGGTCTCCACCGACAAGGTCGACACCGAGATCCCCTCGCCGGTGGCCGGCACCCTGCTGGAGATCAAGGTCGCCGAGGACGAGACCGTCGAGGTCGGCGCCGAGTTGGCGCTTGTCGGCGAGGCCGGGGCCGCCCCGGCCGCCGAGCCCGAGCCGACTCCCGAGCCCGAG
>NZ_JASGET010000168.1:0-58291 GCF_047606145.1 Nocardioides sp.
AAAAGCCAGAATCCACTGCCAAAACAAAACCATCAACCCCAACCCACCCCAAAAGGCAAGCCAGAACCGACAGGACAAACTAATTCATCGACTATAACACACTGTTGAGTTCTCAAGAATCACACACGCACCGCGCTCGGACACCATGGACCTCGCTGCGGGGCAACCTTCGTAAACTTACCGGCTCTCCGCTTCCCAGTCAACTCGGCGTGATCGCCGAGCCTGGTGCTGCTTCGACCCGTCGCCTCCGCGCATGCGGAAGCGCTGGCTCCTGGCCTCTCGGCCCGATCCGGCGCCCCGACTCG
This sequence comes from Nocardioides sp., assembly GCF_047606145.1. GTDB lineage: Bacteria > Actinomycetota > Actinomycetes > Propionibacteriales > Nocardioidaceae > Nocardioides. The sequence continues at coordinate 306 of NZ_JASGET010000168.1, forward strand.
CGGCGACACGGAGAACATTACACACGCGTGACAGGCACACCAAATCGAGATGCACCTCGTCCTCCGGGCCCCGACGACGCTGCGGCGAAGAGGCGGCGAAGAGGCGGCGAAGAGGCGGCGAAGAGGCGGCCGACCTGGACGAGGCCTTGGAGTTCGTCCAGGTCAGCGGCGTAGTCGAGCCGCTGGACGGTAGCGCGAGACGGTCGGATCCTCCGGGATCCAGTAGCGCCATCGCCGTTCCGCCGCGGCGCGGAGCCCGACCCGGGCTCCGGTGAGGTAGGTCTCTTCGTGATCGTCCAGCTCCAGCCGGCCGTCTCCGCGTGCCAGGTCGAGCCCGTTGTCCGCCAACGAGAGCTCCAGCGCGCGACACAGTCGCGCCGGTCCCTGGGCGAGTTGATGGTCGGCTGCACCGGGGCGCCGAGCGCGCGCGGACTCGATGCCGTCCACCACCTCGCCGGCCCTGAGCAGGACCGCGGACGCCTCCCCCGCCGGGCCGGCGACGACGTTGGCGCAGTGGTGCATCCCGTAGGTGAAGTACACATAGAGCCGACCTGCCGGGCCGAACATCACCTGGTTGCGGGGTGTGCGACCACGGTAGGCGTGGGAGCCCGGGTCGTCGGCCCCGCCGTACGCCTCGACCTCGGTGAGCCGAAGGGTCACTCCCCCGTGCCGCAGCAGCGCGCCGAGCAGACGCGGCGCGACCCGATCGACCGGACCCGCGAGGACGTCCTCGAGGCTCGTCACCCGAGCTGGTCCCGGTAGGTCCGCACCCGATCGCCGAGCTCGCCGAGCTGCTCGCGCACCCGCTCCGGGGCCGTCCCACCCCTGCCGTCGCGCGAGGCCACCGATCCTTCGGCACTCAGCACTCCTCGCACCTCGGAGGTGAGGGCCGGCGAGATCGCGGCGAACTCCTCGTCGGTGAGGTCGGCCAGCTCGACCCCGCGCGCCTCGGCGGTACGCACGCAGGCACCGGCCAGCTCGTGCGCGATCCGGAACGGCGTACCTTCCCGCACCAGCCACTCGGCGATGTCGGTGGCCAGGGAGAACCCCTGTGGGGCCAGCTCCGCCATCCGCTCGGTGTGGTAGACCAACGTCGTGACCTGACCGGTGAACGCCGGCAGCAGGACCTCCAGGGTGTCCACCGAGTCGAAGACCGGCTCCTTGTCCTCCTGCAGGTCGCGGTTGTACGCGAGCGGAAGAGCCTTCAGCGTGGTCAGCAGTCCGGTCAGGTTGCCGATCAGCCGACCGGTCTTGCCACGAGCCAGCTCGGCGATGTCCGGATTCTTCTTCTGCGGCATGATCGAGGACCCGGTGGACCAGGAGTCGTGCAGCGTGACGAAGTCGAACTCCTTGGTGGCCCACACGATCACCTCTTCCGCGATCCGGCTGACGTCGACCCCGACCTGCGCGCAGACGAAGGCGAACTCGGCGACGAAGTCGCGCGAGGCGGTGCCGTCGATCGAGTTCGCCGTCGACCCGGTGAAGCCGAGCTCGTGGGCGACCAGCTCCGGATCCAGCCCGAGGCTCTGTCCCGCCAGCGCGCCACTGCCGTACGGCGAGTCGCTCACCACCCGGTCCCGCCAGTCCGCGAACCTGTCGACATCGCGGAGCAGCGCCCAGGCATGGGCGAGCAGGTGGTGGGAGAGCAGGACGGGCTGGGCGTGCTGCAGGTGGGTGCGGCCGGGCATGATCGCGCCGAGGTTCGCCTCGGCCTGACCGGCCAGGGCATCGACCAGGTCCAGCAGCAGCCCGCTGACGACGCGCTCGTGATCGAGCAGGTAGCAGCGGAACAGCGTGGCGATCTGATCGTTCCGCGACCGGCCGGCGCGCAGCTTGCCGCCGATCTCCGGCCCGACCTCCTCGATCAGCAGCCGCTCGAGCGCGCCGTGCACGTCCTCGTCGGACGCCGCCGGGCGCAGTGCGCCGCTGGTGAAGCGCTCGGCGAGCACCGCCAGTCCGCGCTGCAGCTCGAGCTCCTCGGCCGCGGTGAGCAGGCCGACCGCCCGGAGCGCCTTGGCGTGGGCGCGGGACCCGGCGAGGTCGTAGCGAGCCAGTCGCCAGTCGAAGTGGGTCGAACGCGAGAGCGCCTCGAGCTCGGCCGACGGTCCCCCGGCGAACCTGCCGCCCCAGAGCTTCCCCTCCCCGGTGGTGCCGGCCGGGGCGCTCTGGTCCCCGTCCGAGCCGTCAGCGGCGGGAGGCAGCTGCTCAGTCAACGCCGGACTCCATCGCCGCGTGATCGAGGGCCACCTCGACCTCGCCCTCGACCGCGGGATTGTCCGCGATCCGGTCCGCACCGCCGGCGGGCAACTCGCCGAACAGGGTGCCGTGCTCCACCAGCACCTGCCCCTGGTCCAGCGGCTGGTCGGCGTAGAGCTCCAGCTTGGCGCGGGAGTCGGCGATGTCCAGGTTGCGCATGGTGAGCTGGCCGATCCGGTCGGTCGGGCCGAAGGCGGCGTTCTCGGTGCGCTCCATCGAGAGCTTGTCGGGGTGATAGGAGAAGTCCGGCCCGCTCGTGGCCAGCACCGTGTAGTCCTCGCCGCGGCGCAGCCGGAGCCTCACCTCGCCGGTCACCAGGGAGGCGATCCAGCGCTGGATCGACTCGCGCAGCATCAGCGACTGCGGGTCCAGCCACCGGCCCTCGTAGAGCAGCCGGCCGAGCTTGCGCCCCTCACCGTGGTAGTTGGCCAGGGTGTCCTCGTTGTGGATCGCGTTGAGCAGCCGCTCGTACGCCGTCCAGAGCAGCGCCATGCCGGGCGCCTCGTAGATCCCGCGGGACTTGGCCTCGATGATCCGGTTCTCGATCTGGTCGGACATGCCCAGGCCGTGCCGGCCGCCGATCGCGTTGGCCTCGCGCACGAGTGCCACCGCATCCGGGTAGTCGGTGCCGTTGATCGCCACCGGGCGGCCGCGCTCGAAGCGGAGCACGACGTCCTCGGTCTCGATGGCGACGCCCGGGTCCCAGAACTTCACGCCCATGATCGGCTCGACGGTCTCCAGCGACACGTCGAGATGCTCGAGCGTCTTGGCCTCGTGGGTGGCACCCCAGATGTTGGCGTCGGTGGAGTAGGCCTTCTCCTCCGCGTCGCGGTAGGGCAGACCGTGCGCCAGCAGCCACTGACTCATCTCGGCCCGGCCACCGAGCTCGGTGACGAAGTCGGCGTCCAGCCACGGCTTGTAGATCCGCAACGAGGGGTTGGCGAGCAGCCCGTAGCGATAGAACCGCTCGATGTCGTTGCCCTTGAACGTCGAGCCGTCACCCCAGATGTCGACGCCGTCCTCGTGCATCGCCCGCACCAGCATGGTGCCGGTCACGGCGCGACCGAGCGGGGTGGTGTTGAAGTAGGTGCGACCCGCGGACCGGATGTGGAAGGCGCCGCAGGCAAGCGCCGCCAGGCCCTCCTCCACCAGCTGCGGCTTGCAGTCCACCGCCCGAGCGAGCTCGGCGCCGTAGGCGAGCGCGCGGCCGGGGACCCCGGAGATGTCCGGCTCGTCGTACTGGCCGATGTCGGCGGTGTAGGTGCACGGGACGGCGCCCTTGGCGCGCATCCAGGCGACGGCCACGGAGGTGTCGAGCCCACCGGAGAAGGCGATGCCGACCCGCTCTCCGGCCGGCAGTGCGGTCAAGACCTTGCTCACAGTTCTGCTTTCTCCTCATCAAGGGTCGGTTCGCGCGTTGCGTGGTGGTCGGCCAGCGCCAGCAGCCGCCGGACGAGCTCGTCACCGCCGGCCGGGTCACGGCCGATGACCAGCACCGTGTCGTCGCCGGCGATGGTGCCGAGGATGTCAGGGAGCTCGGCCTTGTCGAACGCCGAGGCCAGGAACTGGGCGGCCCCGGGCGGCGTGCGCAGCACCACCAGGTTCGCGCTGGCGTCCGCACTGACCAACAGCTCGCCGCACAGCCGGGCGAGCCGGGTCCGGGCCGCCGACGACTGTTGCGGCGCCACGGCGCGCCGATCGCCGCCCTCACCGGGGATGGCGTACACGAGGGCGCCGCTGTCGGCTCGGACCTTGACCGCGTCCAGCTCCACCAGGTCCCGCGACAGGGTGGCCTGGGTCACGCTCACGCCGCGTTCGCCGAGCAGGTCGGCGAGCTCGGTCTGGGAACGCACCTCGTGGCCGGCCACCAGATCGATGATGAGCCGGTGGCGGGCGCCCTTCGTCGACGGCCGCTGGGCCTGCTCGGTCACGATCGTCGCTCCCAGAGGTAGGCGAGGATCGCCTTCTGCGCGTGTCGCCGGTTCTCCGCCTCGTCCCAGACCAGGCTGCGCGGCCCGTCCAGGACCTCGGCGGCGATCTCCTTGCCACGGTAGGCGGGCAGGCAGTGCAGCACCACCGCCTCCGGCGCGGCGGTGGCGACCAGCGCGCTGGTCAGCGAGTACGGCGTGAAGGTGGCGATCCGGGCCGCCGCCTCGTCCTCCTTGCCCATCGACACCCAGGTGTCGGTGATCAGGACGTCGGCACCGGTGGCGGCGGCCACCGGGTCGGTGAGGACCTGCACGCTGCCCCCGGTCGCGACGCCGATCTCGGCCGCGCGCGCCAGGACACCGGCGTCGGGCGCACAGCCCTCGGGCGCGCCGAACCGCACGTGCAGTCCGGCGCCGACGCCCGCCAGTGCCCAGGAGTTGCCCATGTTGCACGCCGCGTCGCCGAGGAAGGTGGCCACCCGGCCGGCCAGGTCGCCGAGGTGCTCACGCAGGGTCAGCAGGTCCGCGAGCAGCTGACAGGGGTGGAACTCGTCGGTGAGGGCGTTGACCACCGGCACGCCGGCGTAGGCCGCCATCTGTTCCAGATCGCTCTGCGCGAAGGTGCGCCACACGATCGCGCCCGCCTGCCGGCCGAGCACCCGGGCGACGTCGGCGACCGACTCGCGCCGGCCGATCCCGGCGAGGCCGCCGTCGACGAGCATCGGGAAGCCGCCCAGCTCGGCGATCCCGGCGGCGAAGGAGCTCTGCGTGCGCAGGGTCGGCTTGTCATAGATGGTCGCCACCGTGACCGGCCCGGAGAGTGGCTTGGCGGCGACGGGGTCGGCCTTGAGCCGCACGGCCAGGTCGAGCACCTCGGCCTGTTCGGCCGGACTCAGGTCGTCGTCCCGGAGGAAGCTGCGGGTCATGACGCGCCCTCCTCGGCACGGTGCTGGGCCTGTTCGGCCGCGTCCAGGATCCGCGGCCAGGCGCCGAGCAGGGCCGCGACGTCGTCCTCGCCCACCACCAGCGGAGGCACCAGTCGAATCCGGTCGGCGGTGGCGTTGTTGAGGATGAAGCCGGCCGCCAGCGCCGCGGTGGCCACCGCGGCGGTGTCGAGACCCGGCAGCACCACCCCGACGAGGAGACCCTCTCCGGTCACCTCCGCCACCCGGGGATCGGCGGCCAGGCCGTCGCGCAGCTTCTGGCCGAGGACCGTGACGTGCTCGAGCAGATCGCCGTCCTCGATGGCCGCGATCACCGCCAACGCCGCCGCACAGGCCGGCGGGTTGCCACCGAAGGTGGTGCCATGGTTGCCCGGCTCGAACAGGGTCGCGGCCCGGCCGATGCCGAGGCAGGCGCCGATCGGGAAACCGCCACCGAGGCCCTTGGCCAGCGTGACGATGTCCGGCACGACTCCGCTCGACTCGTGTGCGAACCACCGACCGGTCCGTCCCATCCCGGACTGGACCTCGTCGAACCAGAGCAGCGCGCCGTGCTCGTCGGCGAGCCGGCGGGCGTGCGCCAGGAAGCCCTCCGGCGGTACGACGACCCCAGCCTCGCCCTGGATCGGCTCGACCACGATCGCCGCGGTCCGGTCGGTCACCGCGGCGGCCAGGGCCGCCGGATCGCCGTACTCGACGAAGGTGACCTCGCCCGGCAGCGGCTCGAACGGTGCCCGGTAGGCCTGCTTGGAGGTCAGCGCGAGCGCCCCCAGGGTCCGGCCGTGGAAGGAGCCGGTCATCGCGACCAGGTGGCTGCGGCCGGTGCGTCGGGTCAGCTTGAGGGCCGCCTCGTTCGCCTCGGTGCCGGAGTTGGCGAAGAAGGCTCGCACCGGCTCGACCGACTCGGGGTGCGCGGCCGCGAACAGGCCGATGAGCTTCTCGGCCAGCTCGATCTGCGGTCGGCTGGTGAAGAAGTTGGAGATGTGACCGAGGGTGGCGAACTGCTCACTCACCGCGGCGACGAGTGCGGGGTGGGCGTGGCCCAGCGAGTTGACCGCTATCCCACCGAGGAAGTCGACGTACTCCGTGCCGTCCTCGTCCCACACGTGGGCGCCCTCGCCGCGCGCCAGGGTGAGCTTCGGCGGTCCGAAGGTGTTCATCAGGCTCGCGGCGTACCGCTGGCTGGAATCGGATGTCATGACAGCTCCCTGGCCTTTCGGGTCTTGGTCTCGACGCCGGGCAGCACCTGGGTGCCGACGCCCTCGTCGGTGAACAGCTCGAGCAGTACCGCGTGCGGCTCACGGCCGTCGACCACCGTCGCACGCGGCACGCCCCCCGTGACCGCCGCCAGGCACGCACCCATCTTCGGGATCATGCCCGAGGCCAGATCGGGCAGGATCGCCGCCAGCGCCTCGGGGCTGATCTCGCCGATCACCTCCTCGGGATCCGGCCAGTCCAGGTAGAGGCCCTCCACGTCGGTGAGCACCAGCAGCTTCTCCGCGTGCAGTGCCACCGCCAGTGCCGCGGCCGCGCTGTCGGCGTTGACGTTGTAGACCGCGCCGTCGGTGTCCGGCGCGACGCTGGAGACGACCGGGATCCGGCCCGCCTCGATCAGGTCGAGCACCGCCTCGGGTCGCACGTCGACCACCTCGCCGACCAGACCCAGGTCGACCTCCTCGCCGTCCACCACGGTCGTGGCCGGCTCGGCGGTGAACAGACCGGCGTCCTCGCCGGAGAGGCCCACCGCGAGCGGGCCGTGCGAGTTGATCAGTCCGACCAGCTCGCGCTGCACCTGTCCGACCAGCACCATCCGGACCACGTCCATCGCCGCCGGCGTGGTGACCCGCAGGCCGCCGCGGAACTCCGAGGCGATGTCGAGCCGGTCGAGCATCTGGGAGATCTGCGGTCCTCCCCCGTGCACCACCACCGGCTTGAAGCCGGCGAAGCGGAGGAAGGCGATGTCCTCGGCGAAGGCGCGCTTGAGCGTCTCGTCGGTCATCGCGTTGCCGCCGTACTTCACCACCACGATCTTGCCGTGGTACTTCTTCAACCACGGCAGGGCGCCGGCGAGCACCCGGGCCTTGGCCGGATCGGGCTTGCCGGGGTCGTGCCGGGTGGTCGGCAGATCGAGACCGTTCCCCGAGGGGCCGTCGGTGCCGCTGACCGCGCTCATGAGGAGTACGCGCTGTTCTCGTGGACGTAGGCGTGGGTCAGATCGTTGGTCCACACTGTCGCGGTCGACTCGCCGGCCTTGAGGTCGATCGTGACCGAGACCTCGCGTCGTCCCAGATCGATCAGGCTCGGGTCCGCCGCCGGCGTCGAGGACCGGCACACCCAGACGTCGTTCAGGGCGACGTCGAGGTCGGCCGGGTCGAACGCGGCCGACGTGGTGCCGACACCTGCCAGGATGCGTCCCCAGTTCGGGTCCTTGCCGTAGATCGCGGTCTTGAACAGGTTGTTCCGGGCGACGCTGCGACCGACCTCGACCGCGTCCGCCTCGCTGGCCGCACCGCGGACCGTGATCGCGATGCTGTGCTCCGCCCCCTCGGCGTCGTCGAGGAGCTGGAGCGCCAGGTCCGCGCAGGCCTGGGTCAGCGTCTCGGTGAAGTCATCCAGATCGGGCGTGAGGCCGCTCGCGCCGGAGGCGAGCAGCGTGACCGTGTCGTTGGTGGACATGCACCCGTCGGAGTCGAGCCGGTCGAAGGTGACCCGGGTGGCCGTGCGCAGCGCCACCTCGAGGTCCGCCGCCGGCAGGTCGGCGTCGGTGGTGAGGACGACGAGCATGGTCGCCATCGCGGGAGCGAGCATCCCGGCGCCCTTGGCCATTCCACCGATGCTCCAGCCGTCGGCCTCGACCAGCACCTGCTTGGCCCGGGTGTCGGTGGTCATGATCGCGTGCGCGGCCGCGTCACCGCCGTCCTCGGCCAGTGCGGCGTACGCGGCGTCGACACCGGCCAGCAGGTCCTCGCTCTTGTTCAGCAGCCCGATCAGGCCGGTGGAGCAGACCACCACGTCTCCGGCGCCGATGCCGAGATGGGCCGCCGCCCGCTCGGCGGTGGCATGGGTGAGCTGGAACCCGGCCGGGCCGGTGTAGCAGTTCGCGCCGCCGGAGTTGAGCACGACCGCCCGGACCACACCGTCCTTGACCACCTCCTGGCTCCACAGCACCGGGTTCGCCTTGCAGCGGTTGGCGGTGAACACGCTGGCGCTCGCGTACGACGGTCCCTGATTGACCACCAGCGCGACGTCCTTCGCGCCGGTGCTCTTCAGCCCCGCCGGCACACCGGCGGCCAGGAATCCGCGGGGGGTGGTGACCGACATCAGGGAGCCACCCCCACCGTGCCGAGCCCGGTGGTCTCCGGCAGGCCGAGGGCGAGGTTCATGGACTGGACGGCGCCGCCGGCGGTGCCCTTGGTGAGGTTGTCGATCGCGCCGATCACCACGAGGCGGCCGGCGTCCTCGTCGACCGCCACCTGCAGGTGCACGGCGTTCGAGGCCAGCACCGCCTGGGTCTGGGGCAGGAGCCCCTCCGGCAGCAGTCGCACGAACGGCTCCTCCTCGTACGTCTTCGCGTAGGCGGTGCGCACCTGCTCCGCCCCGACGCCCTCGGCGAGTGGGGCGGAGCAGGTCGCCAGGATGCCGCGCGACATCGGCACCAGCACCGGGGTGAAGCTCACCGAGACCTTCGAGCCGGCCAGCATCGTGAGGTTCTGGGCGATCTCCGGGCCGTGCCGGTGCGCGCCGCCGACGCCGTACGCGCTGGCGTTGCCCATCACCTCGGCACCGATCAGGTGCGGCTTGGCGGACTTCCCGGCGCCGCTGGTACCGGTGGCCGCGACGATGACGACGTCCGGGTGGACCAGTCCGCCCGCGACCGCGGGCGCCAACGCCAGCGTGGACACCGTCGGGAAACAGCCGGGTACGGCGATCCTGGTGGCCCGCCGCAGGCGCTCACGCTGGCCGGGCAGCTCCGGTAACCCGTAGGGCCAGGTGCCGGCGTGCGGGGTGCCGTAGAACCGCTGCCATACGGCGGGGTCGGCGAGCCGGAAGTCGGCACCACAGTCGATCACCGTCGTCTCCGGCGGCAACTGAGCGGCCAGCGCCGCGGACTCGCCGTGCGGAAGCGCGAGGAAGACCACGTCGTGGCCGCTCAGCGTCTCCGGGGTGGTCTCCACCACCACCCGGTCGGCGAGCGGCACCAGGTGTGGCTGAAGGGCGCCGAGCTCCCGGCCCGCGCTGCTCGCGGCGGTGAGCGCACCGATCTCCACGTCCGGGTGGCCGAGCAGGATGCGCAGCAGCTCGCCCCCGGCGTATCCGCTGGCGCCGGCGACCGCGACCGCCCACTTCTTCTCGCTCGAACCGCTCATGTGAATAACTATACACAAGAGTGCATGTTTTCCGACACCGGTCCGAGTTCAGCCAGTGGCCCCAGGCTCCGCCGCCGGCCGCTAGCTCTGGTGGTAGCCGCGCTCGCGCAGCAACGGGATGATCCTCTCGCCCATCTGCCGCACACCGTGGTGCGGATCGAGGAACGACAGCGCCACCTGTCCGACACCGGCCCCGTAGAGGTCGATCAGCTGGTCGGCGATCGTCTCGGGCGAGCCGAAGAGCTGGTAGGCCCCCATGCCCATGCCGAGGTCCTCGTACTCCTCCTTGCCGATGCCGAGATAGGGGTCCTGGGCGGCGCCGCTGGTCGACCGGCCTTCACCGAACGCCCCCTCGTCGAAGGTCTGCTGCTCGCTGTTCATGATGTGGCCGCTGCGGGTCAGCCACACCTCGAGCGCATCCCGGTCGATCTCCCGGCGCATCTCCTCGACCACCTCGGCGGCCTTGGCGTCGCTCTCCTCGACCACGACGTAGCACATCGCCGCGACCCTGGCCTCGCGGCCGTGGTCCGCGGCCATCCTGGGCGCCGTAGAACTGGAAGTACTCACCCTCGAAGTCCACCGGCTCGTCCGAGGACCACAGGTGCTTGAGCGCGGTCACCATCTCGTCGGCGATGGCATAGCGGATCTCCTGCGACGGCGGTCCGACCAGGCCGAACTGGGCATAGTCGACCGAGTTCTGACCGGCCACGATGTTGAGCCCGAGCCGACCGCCGGAGACGTGATCGATCGAGGCCAGGATCTTCGCGAAGATCAACGGCGGCACCTGGTAGCCGACGTGCATCGTGGAGATGATGCCGATCCGCTCGGTCACCGCGGCCGAGGTCGCCGCCGCGGTGGCGAAGTCGTAGTGCGCCTCGTTCCAGCCGGTGGCACCGCCGTACCCGCTCCACATGCCGTACTGCAGCTGGCTGTCGAATCCGGCCGCCTCGGTGGCCTGCAGCAGCTTCTTGGCGGAGCTCCACGTCCAGAAGTCCTGGTAGCGGTCGGGATCCTTGAGCACGATCTTGCTCGCCGACAGTCCGTTGCGGACGTTCCAGGCGAAGAGCGAGAGATGCAGGTGATCGGGGCGGTTCAGCTGCGGCTGGCCGGCCGGGTCGTAGGGGCCGCGGAGCACCTTGGCGGGCACGCCCTTGCGCCGGCCCGGTGGCGGGTTGTGCATGGTCATCCTTCCATCGGGGGTAGTACGTCTCACGTGCGAGATGGTCGCGAGGTGGTGAGGAACCGTTCGACGGCCGCGACGGTCTCCTCGAAGGCGGCCCAGAAGACCGAGTGCAGTCCGGGCACCTCGACCACGTCGTCGAGATGGGGCCGATACGCGGTCACCTGCTCGGCGGTCACCAGGCCGAAGGCCGGTGCATAGATCAGCTGGGTCGGCCGGGTGAGGGTCGAGGGAGGCGGGGGCTCGGCGGCGAACTCGCTGAAGATCGACACGATCGCGGCCTGGCTCGTCCGTCGCCGGATCCGTCCGTCCGGCAGCGTGTCGAAGTCGGCGAGCGCCTCCTCCACCGCGCCCTCCGGCATGTCGCCGTCCCGCTCGGCGTGCGCGGCCAGGAACTCCTCCGCCGAGGGCCACAGGTCCCCGGTGAGCTCCTCCTGCGCGCGCCGGTGGGCCAGCTCGGGGCTGATCCGGATCACGGGCTCCAGCAGGATCGAGCTCCCGATCCGCTCCGGATGGCTGACCGCCATGTCGATCAGCAGTCGTCCGCCGAAGGAGTAGCCCAGCCAGTCCGGACGCGCCAGGCCCAGCGCGTCGACCGACTCGATCAGGTCGGCGACGTACGTCGCGTGCGTCCACGGCGGATCCCAGCCGGACCTGTCGTGTCCACGCAGGTCGAAGGCGACCACGCGGAACCGCTCCGCCCACCGCTCGGCCGCCCGGGCGAAGGACCGCCCGTTGGACCCGACCCCATGGATCAGCACCAACGGCGGCGCCTCCGGGTCGCCCCACTCATAGCGCTCCAGGATCATGCGAGCGAGATCTCCTCCCAGCGGAACTGGTTGAAGCCCATGCCGCCGGCGTCCTGGACCAGGCCGGTGAACTTGGTGCTCATCGCGTCGATCACGTTGCGACGTCCCCACACCATCCACGGGCCGTCCTCGTAGACCAGCTTGCCGACGTCCTGCATGGCGGTCTGGTACTCCGCCTCCGGCTTGGCCAGCGCCGCCTTGAACATCGAGTTCAGCTTCGGGTTGTTGTAGCTGGTGTTGTTGGACCAGCTGTCCTTCTGCCAGCAGTAGAGCATGTTGAGGAAGAGCGACTCGGTGAACAGGTAGTCGTTCTTCATCTGCGAGGTGTAGTAGCTCTTGCTGCTGTAGAACTGCGAGAGGTCCGCCACCTTGTCGATGTTGATGGTGATGCCGGCCTTCTTGGCCTCCTGTGCCAGCTCCTGGGCCGCGGCCAGCTGACCGGGCACCACCTCGCCGATGCGCAGGTTGATCGTCATCCCGTCCGTGCCGGCGGCCTTGAGGAGCGACTTGGCGCGGTCGATGTCCTGCTCGCGAGCGGCCACCTCGGCCATCCCCGGGTCCCACTGCGACCAGACGCCCACGTCGTTGCCGGCGGCGCCGAGGCCGCTGTAGGCGGTGGAGATCATCGCCGGGCGGTTGGCGATCAGCTTCATCGCCGTCCGGGTGCGGACATCCTCGAACTGATCGCCCTTGCCGCAGCGCATCGCGATCGGCTCGAACGCGCCGGTGTTGGAGATGACGGTGAGCAGGTCGCTGTGCGAGCGCAGCTGGGAGAGCAGCACCGGATCGACGTTGTTGATGCCATCGATCTGGCCGGTGGCGAGCGCGTTGAAGCGGGCGGTGCCGGCGTCGGCGAAGGTGACCAGCTCGAGCTGGTCGAGATAGACCTCACCGGCGAAGTAGTTCTCGTTGCGGACCCCGACGAAGCGCTGGCCCGGCGTGTTCGACTTGAACTTGAACGGACCGGTGCCGACCGGCTTGGCCGGGTTGAAGTCCGTCGGCACGATCGCCGTGGGAACCTGCCAGAAGATCTGCTTGAGCTGCGAGTTCGGGTAGTTGAGCTTGAACTTCACCGTGCGCTTGTCGACGGCCGTGAGGCCGTGCTTGGCGTCGATGCTGCCCATCAGGCCCGAGGTGAAGCCGGGGCTCGACGGGTCGAGGATGCGGCGGATCGAGTAGATCACGTCCTGCGCGCTCACCGTCTTGCCGTTGTGGAACTCCACGCCCTGCTTGAGCCGCAGCGTCCAGCTGCCCTGGTCCTTCGACTCCGGCTCGAAGACCTCGGCCAGCGAGAGGTGCGGCGACATCTGGTGGTCCAGGATCATCAGGCCGTTGAACATCGCCGAGGCCAGCGCCCAGCTCACCCCGGTCGCGGACTGCGGGTCCATCGTGTCGCCGGAGCTGGCGTCCTGCGGGGCGAAGCGGAAGGTGCCGCCGCGCTTGCGCGTGCCGGTGGGCAGTGCCGTCGGTCCCTGGGCGGCGGTGGATCCGGTGCCGGTGGCACCGCCGCCGGTTCCGCTGCCGCCACACGCCGACAGCGCGGCCAGGCCGGCCAATCCGAGGGTGCCGCCGAACAGGGTGCGACGAGACACACTCGATGTGAACACGTCAGTCATTGCTTCGCTCCTCCGCAGGGAGTGTCGGGGACGCAACCGGCGGCGCCGGCTGCGGTCGGGGTGAGTCCTCGAGCGACTCGAGGGTGGGAAAGCTCGGAGTGTCGCGCAGGAGCTCCCGGGTGTAGGGGTCCTGCGGCGAGTCGAGGACCTGGTCGACCTCGCCCCGCTCGACGATGACGCCGTTCCGAAGCACGGCGACCTCGTCGGCGATCGCCCTGATGACGCCGAGGTTGTGCGTCACGAAGAGCAACGTCAGATCGTTCTCGCGGCGCAGCCGCTGGATCAGTCGCAGGACCGAGGCCTGCACCGAGACGTCCAGCGAGGAGGTGATCTCGTCACAGATCAGCACACTCGGGGTGGTCGCCAGCGCCCGGGCCACCGTGACCCGTTGGCGCTCGCCGCCGCTGAGCTGGGCGGGGTAGCTGTTCGCCATGTCCGGATCGAGGGAGACGTCCGCCAACAACTCCGCCACCCGGTCGCGCCGGGCGGCGGCCGAGGTGACCAGTCCGAAGGCGCGCATCGGCTCGGCGATCGACTCCCCCACGGTGCGGCGCGGGTTGAGCGCCGAGGAGGCGCTCTGGAAGATGTACTGGACCTTGAGCCGCTCCTCGCGGCTGCGCCGGCGGGAGCCGAACGGCAACTGCTCCCCGCCCACGCTGACCTCGCCGGTGGCCTCGGCGTGTAGGCCGCCGAGGCAGCGGGCCAGGGTGCTCTTGCCGCTCCCGGACTCGCCCACGATGCCCATCACGATGCCCTGGGGTACCGACAGGTCGAGCCCCCGCAGGATCGTGTTCCCGCTGTACGACGCGGTCAGCCCGCGCACCTCGACGAAGCCGGACCCGGCCGACCCGGTCGACCCGGCAGGCGCCGGCCGGTGCTCCGGCTCGACGACCTCGACCCGTGCCGTGGCCTCGACCATCCCTACCTCGAGACACGCCACCGCATGCCCCTCGTCGAGCCGGGTCATCGGGATCTCGCCGGCGTGGCACGCGTCCGTGACGAGCTCGCACCGGTTGGAGAACACGCAGCCGGCGGGGCGGGCGTTGAGCGCGGCGACCCGGGAGGGGATCACTCGCAGCTCGTGCCGCGCGCGCGGATCGGGAATGGCGCGGCTCAGGGCACGGGTGTAGGGATGCCCCGCCTTCAGGGTCACCTCGGCGGTGGAGCCCGACTCCACGATGTGGCCGGAGTACATGACCACGATCCGGTCGGCCAGCTCACTGACCGCCGCCAGATCATGGCTGACGAAGACGCCCGCGGTGCCGTGGTGACGGCACATCTCGCGGACCGCCTCGAGCACCCGCGCCTGCGTGGTGACATCGAGCCCCGTGGTGGGCTCGTCGAGAACGGCCACCAGCGGCTCGCAGACGAATGCCATCGCGATCGCGACCCGCTGCTGCTGCCCGCCGGAGAGCTGGTGCGGGTGGCGGCGCAAGAAGGCCCGGTCGGAGGGCAGCTTGACCTCTTCCAGCACCGCCCGGATCCGGTCGAGCTGGGCCGCCTTGTCGCTGACACCGTGCGCCGCCAGCGTCTCCCGCAGCTGGGTCTCCAACCGCAGAGCCGGGTTGAGCGCAGCCGAGGGGTCCTGCGGGACGTAGGCGATCTCGCCACCGCGGTAGTGCCGCAACTCCCTCTCGCTGAGCGCGAGCAGGTCGACACCGCCGACCTCGACCGATCCCGAGGTGATCTCGGCGCCGGCGCGCACGGAGCCGAGCAGGCTGGTCAGCACCGTCGTCTTGCCACAGCCGGACTCGCCGATGACGCCGATGATCTCACCGCGGGCCACCTCGAAGGAGACATCGCGGACGATGTAGATGTCGGTGCCGGCCAGGTCCACGCGCAGGTCCCTGACGGCCAGCGCGGGGCCGGTGAGCGGCTCGGCGGCCGAGTCCGTGGCGACCGTGATGGCGCTCATGCGCGTCCTCGCTTCGTTCCGGGCGGGCACGGGACACGCCCGCTCCGCAGGGAGGGCTCCGTGCGCCGACGCTCACCCATCAGGCGTCCTTCCCCAGGTCGATCCCGGCGGCCCGTCCGAAGGCGTCGGAGAGGAAGTTGACCCCGATGCTGACCAACGCCAGCGCGAGGATCGGCGCCACCACGGGCAGCGGCGCGGAGATGAGGTTGATCTGGTTCTCCTGGATCATGGTCCCCCAGTCGGCGGCCGGCGGCTGGGCACCGAAGCCGAGGTAGGCCAGTGCCCCGATGAATCCGATGGAGTAGGCCGTCCGAATGCCCATCTGCACCATCACCGGAGCGGTGATGTTGACCAGCAGGTCGCGGCTCATGATGCGGCGGCGTGAGACGCCGATCATCTCGGCGTACTCCACGAAGCCGCGCGAGACGAGCGCGAGCACCGCGCTCTCCACCACCCTGGCCACCGGCGGCACGTGGGTGGCGGCGACGCAGATCAGCAGGATCCACCACTTGGGGCCGACCACGCTCATGAACAGCAGCGCGAGCAGCAGCGGGGGGAAGGACAAGACGATGTCGAGGACCCGCATGATGACCTGCCCCACCCAGCCACGCAGGTAGCCGGCGATCAGGCCGAACGCGGTGCCGAGCACGACCCCGGCGAGGGTGGCGCAGAACGAGAGCAGCAGGATCGTGCGTCCGCCCACCAGGAAGCGGCTCAGCGTGTCGCGACCGAGGTTGTCGGTGCCGAGGAGATGGGAGCCGGACGGTCCGGCGAACGGCGTGCCGACGATGGCGGTCGGGTCATCGGGCCGGACCAACGGTCCGAGGAACGCGATGGCCACGATGAGGACCACCAGGATGAGGCCGATCAGGCCTGTCCGCGAGCTCACCGTGCTGCGCAGCAGGCGGCTCATCTGGCCGGCCGGTGTGCGGGTGCGGGCGCGGCGCCTGACAACGGCGATACCGGAGCTCATCGGGCCCTCTTCCTCAGCGTCGGGGTCATCGCCACCGTGCCGATGTCGGCCAGGATGTTGACCAGGATGTAGAAGGCGGCCAGCAGGCACGCGAGCGCCTGGATGACCGGGATGTCACGAGCGGAGACCGCCTGATCGAGCGCCTGGCCCACGCCGGGGTACTGGAACACGGTCTCGATCACCACGATGCTGCCGGCCAGGTAGGCCAGCGACTGGGCGACGACCTGGAAGGTCGGGCCGGCGATGTTGGGCAGGGCGTGACGCAGGATGATCCGGCGCTCGGTCAGGCCCTTGAGCCGCGCCATCCGGACGTGCTCGCTGGCGAGCTCCTCGATCATGCAGGCCCGGACGGTGCGGGCCACGTAGGGCACCACCATCAGCACCAGCGTGAGCACCGGCAGGACCAGCAGCCTCCACTGGCCGAGGATCGAGTCGTTCGGGTCCAGCGCGGAGACCGCGGGCAGGATCTGGAAGACGTTGGTGGCGAGCAGCACCACGACCGCCACCGCCATCACGAACTCGGGCAGCGCGTTGATGACCAGGACGACGAAGGACATCAGGTGGTCGCCGAGACGATCGCGCCGCGAGGCGGTGTAGACGCCGATCCAGACCGCCAGTGGTATCGAGATCACCGCCGAGACGGCCATCAGCACGAGACTGTCGACCACCCGGCTGCTGATCACGGCGCTGACCGAGCTCGACATCGAGAACGAGACGCCGAGGTTCCCGGACAGGACGTGCCTGAGCCAGTCCCAGTACTGCGTGATCAGCGGCGCATCGAGGTCGAAGCGCGCCCGGAAGCTGGCGAGGCCCGCCGGCGTCGCGTTGCGACCCAGCGCCGTGACGGCGGCGTCGCCGGGCAGGGCCTGGGTGGCCAGGAAGACCAGCACGGAGACGGCCCAGAGAGCCAGGACCCCATAGGCCAGGCGGATCAGGATCATGCGCGACACGGTCACTCCTCAGACGTACAAACCGGTCGGTTTGCCGGAGTCTAGGTAGCGCCACAGAACGGTGTCAACAGGTTCCGGTGGCGATTTAACAGAGGCGAAACGCCTCGTGATGGGGCCGTGCGGCCCGTGGCGGCGTCGGGCGGGGATCAGGTCTCGCCGAGGGCGGCCCGGACCTTCGGCAGCACCGCGTCGGCCAACAGCCGCATGGTCCGCTCGACGTACTCGTCCTGCTCGTTGAGCGACGGCGAGAGCAGGAAGTGCCGAACGCCTCGCTTGCTGGCCAGGCGGATCATCCGCTCGGCCACCGAGTCCGGCGAGCCGACCATCAGGTGATCCCGCTCGAGCAACAGGTCGTACGGCTTGGTGGCCGCGATCCGGGGGTCCTCGGGGTCCTCGCCCTCGTCGAGCCACACCTTGATGCCGCGCACCCGGCGGATGAACTCGAAGGACTGCTCGACCTCGGGCTCGACCAGGCGACGAGCCTCCTCGTCGGTGGGGGCCACCAGGGCGCCGCGCAGGATCGCGCAGGTGTCCTGGAGCTCGACGCCGTGGGTGGCCTGAGCGCGCGCGGCCCGGAACGCCTCGTTGAGGCCGTCGAGGATGCCGTGCGTGGGATACCAGGTGATGACGTCGAGTCCCTGTCGAGCCGCGGCCTCGAAGCCGCCGACGGTGTCGGTGACGCTGTAGAGCGGCGGACCGCCCGGCTGCGCGGGGCGCGGCAGCACCGCGAGCCCGGTGGCGTGGCCGTCCTCATCGGTGTACGGCGTGGCCGGCGCGGGCCACGTCGTGTCCGGGTGCGGGATCTGGAAGCGCTCGCTGCTCCAGCTGACCGGGTCGTCGCGCCAGCAGGCCCGCAGCACCTCGAGCCGCTCGGCGAAGATCGCCTTGCTGCGGGCATCGTCCTTGCGGTCGGCCTCGGCGTTGACGTTGATGATCTCCGCCTGGAGGATGCCACGGCTCAGCGCGACGTCGAGCCGGCCGTCGGTCATGTTGTCGAGCATCGCGAGATCCTCGGCCAGGCGGATCGGGTGCCACATCGGCAGGATCACCGCCGCGATGCCGATCCTGATCTGCGTGGTGCGACTGGCCAGGTCGGCGAGGAGCAACACGGGGTTGGGCGACTGGTCGATGCCGAGGTGGTCGAAGTGGTGCTCCCCCACCCAGAAGCCGTCGAGGCCGAGCCGGTCGGCGAGCTCGATCCGGCGGCGGGCCTGTCCCAGGACCTCGCGCCACGGGCGCGCGTTCCCGTCGTTCTCCAGCGCGTGGAGGATGTCGAACCTCACGGGGTCACTCCTGACGATGTCGGGTGGCTGATCTCGGCGTGTGGCGAAAAACATACCAATCAGTCGGTATGCCGTCGAGAGTCGTCGCGAAACTCATCGGAATTTCACGATTCCGCGCCCGCCGGGACACCACGCGTGGCCACCATCTTCTGACGGCGGCCGGTCAGGGGGCGGCCGGGACTGGCCGAACGGCCCGATCAGGCGCGCAGGCCCGAGACCAGCACCTCGCCGAACATCTCGCCGATCTTGCGCGGGGTGTACTGGCCGCTCTGGGACATCCAGGTGTGACTCCAGGCGCACATGCCGATCACCCCGAAGGCGATCAGCCGGGGCGAGCCGACGTCCTTGAAGATCCCGGAGTCGATGCCGCGCCGGATGACCTCCACCACGCAGCCCTCGAACTCGTCGCGCTTGGCTCGGATCTCGGCGAACTGCTTCTCGGAGAAGAAGCGCTGCTCGTGCAGGAAGACCGAGATCTCCGACTTGTACCGGGCCAGCGGCTCCATCAGCGCCTCGGAGACCATCGCGGCCAGCAGGACGTCGGCCGGCTCGTCGCGCGCCAGCACGGCATGGGCCAGCTCGAGCTGATAGTCGATGAAGGTGTCGTGCAGCTCGTGGAGCAGGTCTTCCTTGCTCTCGTAGTAGTGGTAGAAGGCGCCCTTGGTGCGGCCGGCGTCGTCCACGATCTGCTGCACGGAGGTGGCGTCGTACCCCTTCTTCTCGAAGAGGGTCAGCGCACTCTTGAGCAGCGCCGCCTTGGTGGCGTCCGGATCCCGTTTGACCGGTGCGGACGTCGTCGTCTTCTTGCCCCGAGCTTTCGCCATGGCTGCACTCCTCACCTGCGCTCAGCCGGCATCCGCGGACCGGGACCCAGCGTGTCACATTCCTACCAGTCAGCATGGCCGCGGGCCCAGGCGACATGCGCCCGGGCCCCCGGCAGTTCTGCGGCCCTGCATGCACCTGGTCCTGCACCCGGCCCGCACCCGGCCAGCCTCAGCGCGCGCCCTGGTGGTAGCCGCGCTCCCGCAGGATCGGGATGACGTGGTCCTTCATCTGCTGCACGCCCTTGTGTGGGTCGAAGAAGCACAGCGCCACCTGCTCCACCCCGGCCTGGTAGAGCTCGATCAGCTGCTCCGCCACGGTCCGGTAGGACCCGAAGAGCTGGTAGGCGCCCATCCCCATGCCCAGCGCCTCGTACTCCTCCTTGCCGATGCCGAGGTACGGGTCGTCGTCGAGGCTCTGGCCACGGCCGACGCCGACCTTGTCCTCGTCGACGACCTTGCCCTGGCTGTTGAGCACATGGCCCGAGCGGACCAGCCAGTTGCGCAGCGCACCGTCGTCGATCTGCTCGGTCATCCACTCGACCGTCTCCTGCGCCTTGGCGTCGGTCTCGTCCATCACGACGTAGCACATCGCGGCGATCCGGGCGACGCGCCGGTAGTCGGCGAACATGGCGTGGATCTTGGCCGCGCGATCGCGGAACCCCTCCAGCGAGTTGTTCTTGGAGGTGATGAAGACGACGTCGCACTGGCGCGCGGCGTAGTCTAGGCCGATGTCGGACCCGGCGGCGGTGATCAGCACCGGCCGCGGACTGCTGGTCGCGACCGGATCGATCTGGGCGCCGTACATCTGGAAGTAGTCGCCCTCGAAGTCGATCGGCTCCGCCGAGCTCCACAGCAGCTTCAGCGCCGTGGTCACCTCGTCGGCGATGTCGTAGCGCACCTGCGTCGAGGGCGGGCCCACGATCCCGAACTGGGCGTAGTCGAGCGGGCCCTGACCGGCGACGATGTTCACGCCGAGGCGCCCACCGGAGATGTGGTCGATCGAGGAGGTCAGCTTGGCGATCAGCACCGGGTGGAACCCGTAGCCCACGTGGATGGTCGTGTAGACCCCGATCCGCTCGGTCACCGCGGCACACGCCGTGGCGGCGGTCGCGAAGTCGAGCTGTGCCTCGTTCCAGCCGGTCGCCCCGCCGTACCCGCTCCACATGCC
This sequence comes from Nocardioides sp., assembly GCF_047606145.1. Taxonomy (GTDB): domain Bacteria; phylum Actinomycetota; class Actinomycetes; order Propionibacteriales; family Nocardioidaceae; genus Nocardioides. The sequence continues at coordinate 20,516 of NZ_JASGET010000168.1, forward strand.
GTACTGCAGCTGGCTGTCCATGCCCGCCTCCTCGACCGCCTGCAACAGGTCGGCCGAACCCGGCCAGCGCCACACGTCACGGTGCCGGTCGACGTCGCTGAGCACCGCCTTGGTCGCGGACAGTCCGTTGCTCACGTTCCACGCGAACAGCGAGAGGTGCATGTGGTTCTCCCGCTTGACGCTCGGCTGACCGCCCGGGTCGAACGGGCCGCGGCGGACCGTGGTGGCCACCCCCGGTCGGGCGTTCGCGGGCCGGTTGCTCATCGGCGTACCCGCTTCGTTCCCTGCGCCGATGAGGCACATATGCGCTGCATTGGATTGTTCGCTCGCCGACGCTCGCTCATCTGGGTCCCATCCCTCTCAGATCATGCCCTGGTTGTAGCCGCGCTCGCGCAGCATGGGGATGACGTGGTCCTTCATCTGCTGCACGCCCTTGTGCGGGTCGAAGAAGCACAGCGCCACCTGGTCGACACCCGCTTCGTAGAGGTCGATGAGCTGCTGGGTCACCGTCTGGTAGGAGCCGAAGAGCTGGTACGCCCCCATGCCCATGCCGAGCGACTCGTACCAGTCCTTGCCGATCCCCAGGTACGGGTCCTCGTTCAGGCCCTCGTCACGGCCGACCCCGAAGGAGCCCTCCTTGATGACCGCCTTCTCGCTGTTGAGCACCTGGCCGGCGCGCAGCAGCCACATCTTCAACGCCTCGCGGTCGATCTCCTTCGTCATCCACTCGACCGTCTCCTGTGCCTTGGCGTCGGTCTCGTCCATGACGACGTAGCACATCACCGCGATCCGCACCTGGCGGTGGTGCTCGTCGAACATGCCGCGGATCTTCGCGGCCCGGGCCCGGTAGCCGTCGACGTGGTTGTCCTTGGCGGTGACGAAGACCGCGTCGCACTGGCGCGCGGCATAGTCCAGACCGATATCGGAGCCCGCGGCGGTGATCAGCAGCGGCCGAGGACGGCTGGTGGCCCGCGGGATCACCTGCGCGCCGTACATCTGGAAGTAGTCGCCCTCGAAGTCGATCGGCTCCTGCGCGTTCCACAGCAGCTTCAGCGCGGTGGTGAACTCGTCGGCGACGTCGTAGCGGTACTGCTGCGACGGCGGGCCCTCGAGACCGAACTGGCCGTAGTCGGCCGGGTTCGAACCGGCGACGATGTTGAGGCCGAAGCGGCCCGCCGAGATGTGGTCGATCGATGAGGTCAGCTTCGCGATCAGCAGCGGGTGGAACCCGTAGCCCACGTGCACCGTGGAGTAGATCCCGATCTTCTTGGTGATCGCCGCGGACGCGGTGCCGGCGGTGGCGAAGTCGAGCTGCGCGTCGTTCCAGCCGGTCGCCCCGCCGTAGCCGCTCCACATGCCGTACTGCAGCTGGCTGTCCATGCCGGCACGCTCGACCGCCTGCAGCAGCTGGGACGAGGACGGCCACTTCCACACGTCGCGGTGGCGGTCCACGTCGCTCAGCACCGCCTTGGAGGCCGAGAGGCCGCTGGAGACGTTCCAGGCGAACAGCGAGAGGTGCAGGTGGTTCTTGCGGCGCTCGACGTCGGGCTGGCCGCCCGGATCGAACGGGCCACGGCGCACACCCCGATCGATGCCCGGGCGCGCTCCTGCGGGACGGTCACTCATGGTCACTCCTTGAAACTACGTCGTCGGGTCAGTGGCCGGCCGGGGCCGCCAGCGCGGCGGCCACGTGCTCGGGCAGCCGGCCGCCCAGCAGCTCGCTCGCCCGCCGGGACGCCTGCAGCGCCAGCTGGACGTAGGCATCGATGCCGCCGTTGTCGTCGGGCCGGGAGAAGCCGTACACGGTGAAGGCGAGCGGCGTGCGTCCGGTGGCGTCGAAGACCGGCACCGCGATGACACGCACGTCCCGGCGGGTCTGGTCGTCCAGCTCCACCGGGTCATAGCTCAGCTTCGTGGCGAGGTCGCCGAGACTCGCCGTCTCCTTCGCCTCGGGGTCGGTGGCGATCCGCTGCAGGACGGAGGCGAACTCGCGCTGCGCCTCGTTGATCAGACCGAGCGAGTAGCCCCGGCTGCGCACGGCCGCGAGCCGGTCGCGCTGCTCGGCACGCTGCCCCTCGGGCAACATCGCGAGCCACTCCTCGATCTCCCTCTCACTGCGCCAGGCCGCGAGGGCGTTGCCGTTCGGCGGCACGAAGGGCAGATCGACGCCCACCAACGTCGGCAGGCTGGTCGAGGCGGCACTGCCGGCGCTGGCCAGCACCACCAGGCCGCCGTCCTCGACCGACGTCGCGATGCAGCGCGCGGAGAGGCCGGAGGCGAGGCTCTCCATCTCGCCGCGGACCAGGTCGACCTGACGCAGCCGCTCGGCCGAGACCGTCCGGCTCTCGGCCGCGGCCATCGACAGCGGGGCGAAGCGGCCGTACCCACCCTGGAAGAAGAGCAGCGGCAGCGAACCGTTCTCGACGTTGAGGTCGAGCACCCTGCCGTAGACCGCATAGTGGTCGCCCGCCTCGTGCACATCGTGCAGCTCGCAGTCGATCCAGGCCACCACGCCGTCGACGATCGGCGAGCCGGAACCGGACAGGCGTACCGGAAGACCGCCGAACTTGTCCTGTCCCTTCGACGCGAACTGGCGGCAGACATGCTCCTGCTCGGCGGCGAGGATGTTGACGCAGAACCTGCCCGCGGCCTGGATGCGCGGCCAGCTGGTGGACCCCTTGTCGGGAAAGAAGGCGATCAGCGGCGGGTCGAGCGAGACCGAGGTGAAGGAGCCGACCACGAAGCCGGCACGGCCCCCGTCGGGTTCGGTCGCGGTGACGACGCAGACCCCCGTCGGGTACTGCCCGAGAACCTCCCGGAACCACCGGGGGTCCGAGGGTGAAGGCCTGTCCATGACGTTCTCCTGTCCGTGACGTGATACAAACCGACGGGTTGGTATGTTGTCGCCATGCTATGACCCGGTGCCGCCAGGCGGCAAGGGGTCGGGGTGGGTTTCGCGACGTTCTCCGCGAGACGTGCGTACGCCGGCGAGCCGCAGGCGCGCCTCGCCGACACCCGCCACCGGGTCCACGCACGCTCTCGCCACCCCGCTCAACGCCGATGCCGCCCTCAGACGCCCACGACGGCCGACCACGCGGCGCCGGGCGGCGCGGCCATCACCGCGGCGAGCTGACGGCCGTCCCACTCGTCGCGGGTGCCGTACTCCCGCCGCCAGGCGAGCAACCGGCCGGTGGAGCGGTGCAACGCGTGCTCGGAGGTGTAGCCGATCGCACCGAGCACCTGGTGGGCGTTGCGGCACACCACGCCCGCGGCGTGCGACGCGCACGACTTCGCCACCGTGACCGCTCGTCGCCGTTCGGCCTGGCCGGTGTCGGGATCCGCCATCGCGCGGACGGCGGCCAGCGCGGCGGCTTGTGCCAGTGCGGCCTCGGCCGCAGAATCCGCGAGCAGTGCCTGCACCGCCTGGAACCTCAGCAACGGACGGCCGAACTGGATCCGGACCGACGCGTGCTCGGTGGCCAGCTCGACGCTGCGGTCCAACGCGCCGCAGAGCTGCGTGGCGCGGGCCAGGGCGCCGCGCAGGCCGAGCTCCTCGATCAGGTCGTCGGGGACCGGCGTGCCGGCCGCCGAGGCCGTGCTCGGCTCCGCGCGCAGCAGATCGCGGGGCTCGTGCGCCAGATTCTCGGCCTCCTGCCAGCTCAGGTCGCGACCGTCCAGATCGGTGAGCGTCCAGTCAGCCCCGCGCCTGCTCAGCACCAGCACCCGGTCGGCGTGCCGGCCGTAGGCCACCGTGACCGCGCCGGCCTCCGCCACACCCAGCGAGGTGACCCGGTCGTCGAGCTTCAGGTCGAGCCGCTCCAGCAGCCAGCCGGCCAGCAGGTCGTGCTCGACCAGCGGCAGCGCGACGCCGTGATAGCCGGCGAGCCGGTGCAGCGTGGCCGCCTCGTGCCAGCCCGCGCCGCTACCGCCGGCCGCCTCGGTGCCGGTGAGCCGGACCAGACCGAGCTCGTCGAGCTTGGCCCAATGAGCGCGGTCGAACGCGGCGACCTGACCGGAGCCGAGACCGGCGGTGCAGTCGGCCAGGACGGCGTCGGCCATCGTCGCGTAGTCGCGGTCCACCGGGAAGTCCACCATGACGCCGGCGCCGAGACTGCTCGCGATGATCCCGCGCAGGATCTCGTTGGTGCCGCCGCGCAGGGTGAAGCCCGGCCGGCGTAGCAGGCTCAGGTCGGCCAGCTCGCCCAGCGCCGGGTCGCCCGCCGCCGGACCGGCGACCGCGTGCTCGTCGACCAGGTCGGCGATGTCGCCCTCGTGCAGCGTGCCCAGCGTCTTGACCAGACATGCGGTCACCTCGGCCGGGCCGCCCTGGGCCAGCATCGCGGAGACCTGGCCGGAGAGGGCATGCAGGCCCGCGAGCCGGTTGAGGCTGCGCCCGATCCGCAGGTCGGTGCTGCCGCCGGCCGCCCGGCTCGCCTCGACCAGACGCGCGAGGGCGGGAAAGGTGGACAGGAACCGCTCCGGCCCGCTGCGCTCGAAGCCGAGCTCGGAGGTGACCTGGCGCCAGCCCGCGCCGACCTCGCCGAGCACGTCGGCGTCGGGGACGTGGACGCCGTCGAAGAAGACCTCGTTGAAGTGGCTCTGACCATCCTGTGACTCGATCGGGCGGATCGTCACACCGGGGGCGTCGAGGTGCACGATGAGCTGGGTGAGCCCCTGGTGCCGGCCCGACTCCTCCACCGGCGTGGTGCGCACCAGCGCGATGAAGGCGTGCGCCCGGTGGGCGTTGGAGGTCCACACCTTGCTGCCGTCCAGCCGCCAGCCGCCCTCCACCCTCGTCGCCCTCGTACGCACCGCGGCCAGGTCGGAGCCGGCATCGGGCTCACTCATGCCGATGGCGAAGTAGCACTCCCCGCGCGCGATCCGAGGCAGGAAGCGCTCCTTCTGTTCCTGGCTGCCGTAGCGCAACAGCGAGGGAGCGATCTGTCGATCGGAGATCCAGTGCGCCGAGACCGGTGCGCCGACGGCGAGCAGCTCCTCGGTGACCACGAAGCGCTCCACGAAGGAGCGGCCCCGGCCGCCGAACTCGACCGGGATGGTCATGCCGATCCAGCCGCGCCGGGCCAGCTCCTTGCTGAACTCCTCGTCCCAGCCGGCCAGCCAGCTGTCCGCGGTCACGGTGATCGCGCCGGAGGCGAGGCGCTCGGCCAGGAAGTCGCGTACCTCGTGTCGCAGCGCGACGAGATCGGGAGTCGTGTCGTTCACGTGACCTGCCATCCTGTGATGTACAAACGAACTGGTCGGTATGTTACCAGAACGGGCGCTGCCCCCGCGCGGAACCGTCGGACGGGTGGGGCCGAGGGGTCGTGCGGGCGAGCGGCGCGCGAGACCGTGGCATCAGGTGGCATCAGGCGGCATCGCAGAGCTCCACGATCATGGCGTTCGCCATGCCGCCGGCCTCGCAGATCGCCTGCAACCCGTAGCGGGTGCCCTCGGCCACCATCCGGTGCGCCAGCGTCGTGGTCAGCCGCGCACCGGAGCAGCCGAGCGGATGCCCCAGCGCGATCGCGCCACCATCCGGATTGAGCCGGGCCGGATCGGCCCCGGTCTCGGCCAGCCATGCCATCGTCACCGACGCGAACGCCTCGTTGACCTCGTAGGTGCCGATCTCGTCCAGCGTCAGGCCCGACCTGGCCAGCACCTTCTCGGTCGCCGGGATCGGACCGGTCAGCATGAGCACCGGATCGACGCCGGTGACCGCGAAGCTGTGGAATCGCACCAGCGGCCGCAGTCCCAGCTCGGCCGCGCGCTCGGCGGTGGTGATCATGACCGCGGCGGCGCCGTCGGAGATCTGCGAGGAGTTCCCCGCCGTGACCACGCCGTCGGGGTCGAACGGGGTCTTCAGCCCCGCCATCGTCTCCACCGAGCCGCCGGTGCGGATGCCCTCGTCATGGCGTACGTCGCCGACCGGCACGATCTGGCCGGCGAATCGGCCCTCGTCCCGGGCCGCGGCCGCCCGGGCGTGCGAGGCCAGACCGTGCTCGTCGAGCTGGGTGCGCGACAGGCCCCACTTCCGGGCAATCATCTCGGCGGAGACCCCCTGGGAGAACTCCTCACCGGGGTAGCGGTCCGCGATCCGGGGACCGCGGGCCTGGCCGTGACCGCTGGTCCGCGTCGATCCCATCGGCACCCGCGACATCGACTCGACCCCGCCGGCGACGACGAGGTCGTACTGGCCCGACATCACCCCGGCCGCGGCGAAGGCGATCGCCTGCTGCGAGGAGCCGCAGGCTCGGTCGAGCGTCGTGCCCGGCACCGACTCGGGCCAGCCCGCGGCCAGCGCGGCCCAGCGGCCGAGGTTGGAGGACTGCTCCCCGATCGTGGTGACGCAGCCCCACACCACGTCCTCGACCTGGCCGGGATCCACCCCGGTGCGGCCGGCCAGCTCGGTCAGGACATGCGCGGAGAGGTCCACCGGGTGGATCTGTGACAGGCCGCCGCCGCGCCGGCCCACCGGCGTGCGCACCGCCTCGACGATCACCGCCTCCCGCACCTCAGGCCTCCTCGCCTGCGGCCGCCGCGCGCGAGGAGAGGCGCCGCATCGACCACATCTGAACCGGCCGCTCCACCTGGAGCGCGACGTCCCACGGCATCCCGGTCTGGGCGAGCTCGCGGCGGAAGGTGGCCACCGTGGCGCGCGCCAGCTCGGGGTCGCCGGCGATCCGGCGGGCGAGCGTCATCGCACGATCGAGGATCTCGTCGGCCGGGAGCGCGTCCCAGGCCAGGCCGAGCCGCTTCGCCTCGGTGCCGGAGACCTCCTCGCCGAACAGGCCCATCGCGGCCGCGGCCTCGCGGCCGACCAGTCGCTCGAGCAGCATGAAGTGTCCGCCGCCCGGGTGCAGGCCGCGCTTGAGGAAGCCGCAGATCAGCCGCGCGTTCTCGGCCATGATCCGCACGTCGGTGGCCATCACCAGGTTGAGTCCGGCACCGACGACCGCGCCCTGCACGGCCGCGATGGTGGGCACGCCCACCCTGCCCACCGAGACGAACGACTCATAGATCGTGCCGAGCGCGTCGTACCGCTCCGGCAGCGCCGGGTCCAGACCCGCGTCGGCGAGGGTGTCGAGGTCGCCGCCGGAGCAGAACGCCTTGCCCTCGCCGCGCAGCACGAGACAGGCCACGCTCGGGTCGGCCTCGACCTGCGCCACAGCGGCGGTCAGCTCGCGGGCCATCGGCACCGTGATCGCGTTGTACCGAGCCGGGGCGTTCAGCGTGATGACGGCCAGGCCGTCCTCGATGCTGAGCAGCACCTCGCTCGTGGTCTCCTCAGACATAGATCAATCCCATCTCGGCATACGTCGGCGTGCTGCACACGATCGTCATCTCGCAGGTCTCATCGGTCTCGTTGCGGTCACCGTGCACCATGCCCGGCGGGATGTAGATCGCCATCCCCGGCTTGGCCTCGATCTCCTCCTCGCCGAGGAAGACGGTGCAGGTGCCCTTGGTGACGTAGTAGATCTCGCTGCCATGCGGGTGATAGTGCCGCAGATGGTGCGACCCCGGCGGCACCTTCGCCAGCGCGAAGGTCACCGCGCAGTCCTCGACCGTCCTGCTGCTCAGCAGGGTCTGGGTCACGGTGTCGTCGTCGGGGCGCACCTCGATCGGGCCGTCCGGCACATAGTGCGCCGTGTCGACGAACTCCTCCTCGGTGGCCTGGACGATCAACGGGTGGATCTTGGGCATCTGGTCTCTCCTCTCGGTGGCTGGTGGCTCAGGGCGCACCGACCGCGCGACCTCGGACGAGGTCGGCGGCCTTCTCGCCGATCATCACGGCGGCGGCGTTGGTGTTGCAGGAGACCACCACCGGCATGATCGAGGCGTCCGCGACCCGGAGCCCGTCGATGCCGTGCACCCGCAGGTCGGGGGCGACCACGGCGTCGGCGTCCACCCCGACCCGGCAGGTGCCGGAGAGGTGGAAGTAGCTGCCGACGGCGTCCTTGACCGCCGCCTCGACGTCGGCACGGCTCTGGCTCAGGATGCGGGTGGTGTCGCTGCTGCCGCCCCACTCGGCGAAGGCGCCGTCCTGGACGATCCCCTCGACGATCTCCACGCCACGGATGAGGGCGTCGAGGTCCGCCGACTCACGGACGTACGCCGGGTCGATCAGTGGTGCCACCATCGGGTCCGCCGAGCGCAGCGTGATCGAGCCACGGCTGTGCGGCCGCATGTGGCCGATGCCGAAGGTGACCGGGTGCTCGACCGGGCCGTCCTGCCACGGCATGTGGTAGTCGATGTTCATCGTGTTGAGCAACAGGTCGGGGCCGTGCTCGGCGTCGTCGATGCGGGTGAGCAGCACCGCACCGCCCATGCCCGCGTCGTTCACCGACCGGGCGGCGCGGTAGCGCACGCCGGTGAGCAGCACGTGGTCCTGCAGGTTCGCGCCGACCCCGGACAGGTCGTGGACCACCCTCACGCCGGCCGCCTGCAGTTGGCCGGCGGGCCCGACGCCGGAGAGCATCAGCAGGTGGGGCGAGCCGACGGCACCGGCCGCGAGCACGACCTCGCCGGCCTCGATCACACGCTCCGCGCCGTCGCGCACCATCCGTACGCCACGGCAGGTGGCGCCGTCGAGCACCAGCCCGACCACCCGGGCGTCCGTGTCGACCTCCAGGTTCGGCCGCCCGATGGCGGGCCGGAGATAGGCCGTGGCGGTGCTCTCCCGCTTGCCGTCCCTGATCAGGGACTCGGAGTAGCCCACGCCCTGCATGTCGGCCGCGTTGAAGTCCTCGGTGCGCCGGTGACCCAGTCGCAGCGCGCTGGCGATGAACCGCTCCCCCACCGCCGACGGGTCCTCGGTGATGCGCGGGTGCAGCGGCCCGCCGGTGCCGCGGTAGTGCGGGTCGCCGTCGGGCACGTCCTCGGAGCGCTTGAAGTACGGCAGCACGCCGTCGTACCCCCAGCCGGCGGCGCCCAGCCGCTCCCACTCCTCGTAGTCGAGCCGGTGACCGCGCAGATGGGTCATGCAGTTGATCGAGCCGGAACCACCGAGCACCCGGCCACGCGGCGCGTCGTACGCCCGGCCGGTCTCGGGCTGCGGCACGGTGCGGTACTGCCAGTCGGTCTCGGTGCCGAGGTTCTCCTCCCACCGGTCCGGGACCTCCACCGTCGCCCGACGCTCGTCGCCGCCGGCCTCGATGAGCAGCACCGAGACCGCCGGGTCCTCGCTCAGCCGCGTGGCGAGGACGCATCCGGAGGTGCCGCCACCGACCACCACGACGTCGTAGCGCATCAGGCGATGACCTCGCCCAGCAGGAACCGCTCGATCGCGGTCGTGGTCTCCTGGTAGGCCGAGGTGAAGACCGAGTGCAGGCCGGGCACGCCGACGATCTCGGCGACCTGCGGCTGGTAGGCCGCGATCTGCTCCGGGGTCACCATGCCGAAGGCCGGCGAGTAGAGCAGCATCGTCGGGACGGTGACCGTCTCCGGGGAGGGCGCCGGCGAGGCGAACTCGCTGAAGATCGACACGATCGCGGACTGGCAGGTACGCCGCCGCACGCTGCCGTCCGCGAGCTCCTCGAAGTGCCCGTCGAGGTCGGCGAGATAGCGCTCGCGGTCGATCTCGCCGGTGTTCTCCCGGCTGTCCAAGAAGGCGTCGAAGGACGCCCAGGTGCCGCCCACCCGTTCCTGTTCGGCGCGGTGCATGGCGAGCTCTGGGGTGATCTGGATGACCGGCTCGGTGACCACCGCCTTGCCGACCCGGTCGGGGAAGCGGGCGAGCAGTTCGAGCACCAGGCGGCCACCGAAGGAATGGCCGACCATGTCGACCTTCTCCAGGCCGAGGTCGTCGAGGGTGTCGACGAGGTCGTCGACGTACGTCGCGTGTGTCCACGGCGGCAGGTAGCCGGAGTCGCCATGACCCCGCAGGTCGGGCGCGATCACCCGGAAGCGCCGCCCCCAGCGATCCTCGGCGACGTGGCGCCAGTTCACCCGGGCACCGCCCACCCCGTGGATGCAGAACAGCGGCGGCGCGTCCGGGTTGCCCCATTCCTGGACCACGAGCTTCATCAATCGTCTCCTTCGATCGTCGGGTGTGTTGGTCGGGTGTGGCCGTCAGCCGACGCTGCGGCCACCACAGACGTAGATGACCTGTCCGGTCACGTAGCCGGCGGCCGGAGAGGCCAGCCAGCGCACGGTCTGGGCGATGTCGGTGGGCTGACCGGCACGAGCCAGCGGTACCGAGGCCAGCACGCGCTCGCGCACGGGTTCGGGCATCGCCGCGGTCATGTCGGTGTCGATGAACCCGGGGGCGATCGCGTTGACCCGCACCCGTGGCGCGAGCCGGAGCGCGAGCGCCCGGGTCAGGCCGATGATGCCGCCCTTGGAGACCGAGTAGTTGAACTGACCGACGTTGCCGAGCTGGGCACGCGAGCTCATGTTGACCACCGAGCCACCCTCGGCGACCCGGTCCGCCAGATCGGTGGTCAGCTGATAGCTGCCGCCCAGGTTGACCCGCAGCACGGCACGGAAGTCGGCCGCGGTCATCTTCGCGATGAGCGCGTCACGGGTGATCCCGGCATTGTTGACCACCAGCCGGAGCGGCAGCCCGGCCGTGTCGACGGCCTCGCCGACGCGCGCCCGGCCCTCGGTCTGGGTGATGTCGGCGCGCACCGCGAGCGCCCCGAGCTCGGCGGCGGTCTCCTCGACCTCGTCCGCCAGGTCGACCAGGACGACCTGGGTGCCCTCCGCGATCAGCTCGGCAGCGATCCGGCGGCCGATGCCGCGGGCACCGCCGGTGACGACGGCGAGATCCGTCATGGGGACGGCGCTCACGGAAACATCCCTCCTGCGTGTCCGGTGCCGAGGACCAGCACCTGGCCCAGGGCGGCCCGCGTCGAGGTCGCGAAGCCGACCGCATCGGCCAGGCTCCCGGCCCGCTCACTGCGGTCGCTGGCGATGATGCCGACGTACCGGTCCCTGCGCAGGCCCTCGAAGGCCAGCACCCGGGCGCCGGAGACCAGCCCGGTGGCCACCATCGCGTCCAACACCTCGCCGCGGCCGAGCATCGCCTCGGTCTCCACGACGAAGACCACCGGGGCATCGTGTCCCGACGCCTCCTGGACCAGCCCGAACGCCTCGGACAGCTCGTCCTCGACCGCCTGCCAGTCGGTGAAGCCGCGGGAGGCGACGAAGACGAGGCCGTCGCGCAGACTCCCCTCGGCGTCGCCCAGCATCGCCAGGTCGGCTCGATCGGCGGCGCTCGTCGCCCGGACCCTCATGCGCGCCCTCGCCGTCTCGGGCCAACCGCTCGCCGGCACTCACTCATGCCTTGCTCCTCCGTCTCAGCATCGTCACGAACTCCCCCTCCTGCACGATCTGGTCGCGCTGATTGATCACCTCGACCCGCTCGATCACCAGGCCGCGGTCGGACGCGGAGACCTCGCGCGCCCCGATCACCCGGCAGTGCGCACGGATGGTGTCGCCGATGAGCACCGGCGCCTGGAAGCGCCAGCTGCGGACCTCGGCCAGCGCCACGATGCTCTCGTCGTAGTGCCCACTGCGGCTGCGCAGGCCGGTCACCAGGGAGAGCACCAGCGCGCCATGGGCCAAGCGCTCACCGAAGGGGCTCGCGCGCATCAGCTCGGCGTTCGTGTGCACCTCGTGGTGGTCGCCGGAGATCCCGGCGAAGCCGACCACGTCGGCCTCGGTGACGGTCTGCGCGGCGGTGTCGTAGTGCAGCCCCACCCGGGCGTCGTCGAACCACAACGGGCCGGGCCCGAGGATCTCCTCCGTCACAGCACCCGTCGCAGGAAGTCGCGGGTGCGCTGCTCCCGGGGGTTCTCCAGGACCTCCGCGGGCGAGCCGTGCTCGACGATCACTCCGCCGTCCATGAAGACGACCCGGTCGGCGACGTCGTGGGCGAACGCGATCTCGTGGGTGACCACCAGCATCGTCATGCCGGTCTCGGCGACGCCGCGGATGACCGCCAGCACCTCGCCCACCAGCTCCGGGTCGAGCGCGCTGGTCGGCTCGTCGAAGAGGATCACCTTGGGGTCGATCGCCAGGGCACGGGCGATGGCCACCCGCTGCTGCTCGCCACCGGAGAGCTGTCGGGGGAACTTCTCCTCCTTGCCGGCCAGGCCGACCTGGCTCAGCAGCTCGCGAGCCCGCTGGCGGCACTCGGCCTTCGGCCGCCGGTGCACCTTGATCGGCGCGAAGCTCACGTTCTGCTCCGCCGTCATGTGCGGATAGAGGTTGAAGTGCTGGAAGACCATGCCGATCTTCGAGCGCTGCTTGCCGAGCTCCCGTCCGGCCAGCTCGTGCAGGCTGTTGCCGCGCTGCTTGTAGCCGACCGACTCGCCGTCGACGAGAAGCCGGCCGCCGTTGATCTTCTCCAGGTGGTTCACGCAGCGCAGGAACGTGCTCTTGCCGGCACCCGACGGTCCGAGCAGACAGCACACCTCGCCCTGGGCGACGTCGAGGGTGATGTCCTCCAGCACCCGGATGTTGCCGTAGTGCTTGCTCACCGACTGGGCTGAGATCATCGTGTTCACGCGGTCGCTCCTCTGCGTCCCCTGAGGCCGCGCCGGATCGTGGCGATCAGCGACGGCGGCTGGCTGCGCGTGGTCCCGCGGGCGAACCTCTTCTCCAGGAAGTACTGGCCGGTGCTGAGGATCGTGGTCATGAACAGGTACCAGAGCGCCGCCACCACCAGCAGCGGGATGACCTCGTAGTTGATCGTGTAGATGTCGCTCACGCTGCGCATCAGCTCCTCGTAGGAGACCAGGCTGGCGAGCGAGGTGAACTTCAGCATGCCGATCAGCTCGTTGCCGGTCGGCGGGATGATCACCCGCATGGACTGGGGCAGCACGATGTGACGCAGCGTGCCGAACGGGGTCAGACCGTACGCCGCCGCCGCATCCGACTGGCCCTCGTCGACCGAGAGGATGCCGGCGCGCACCACCTCGGAGTAGTAGGCGCCGAAGTTCAGGCCGAGGCCGAGCAGCGCCGCCACCAGCGAGGTCATCACCTGGTTGGTGCTGACGTCGAAGACCTGCCAGCCGAACAGCGAGAGGTGGAGTCGCGGGAAGATCGTCGACAGGTTGAACCAGAAGGTCAGCTGGACCAGGGTCGGCGTCCCGCGGAAGAACCACTGGTAGAGCCATGCGACGCCGGTGAGCACCGGGTTGGGCGAGAGCCGCATCACCGCGATCAGGGTGCCGATCACCATCCCGATGACCATGCACAAGACGGTCATCACGATGGTGTTCTTGACGCCCACCAAGACGCCGTGGCTGAACAGGTAGTGGCCGACCTGTCCCCACTCCAGCGACTCCGTCGTGGCCAGGGTCCACACCAGCCAGGCCAGCGCGGCGATCACCACCACGGCGCTGATCCAACGTCCGAGGTGGCGTCGCGGTACGACCTTCGGCGGCGGACCGCTCTGGGCGGCCGGTGTCGCCGCGCTGGTCTGGGTCACGTGTGTCATGTCGATCCGGTCGGTGCCTCAGTCGGCGGACTTCAGGTTGATCGTCGGCGGCTCGATCGCCAGGTCTCCGAGACCGTTGTCGGTCATGATCTTCTGCCAGGTGCCGTCGGCGATCAGGCTCTTGATCGCCGCCACGATCGCCTCGGCGAGCTCGGGGTCGTCCTTGTCGACGACCCAGCCCTCGGCGATCGGGGTGTCCCCCATCACGTGGTCGTCGAGCAGCTCCAGCTTGCTGTTCTGCTTCGCGGTGTACGCCGCGAGCGCCGGATCCTGGACGGTGTAGTCGGTGCGACCCGAGGTCACCGCGAGGAAGCTCTCCGACGGGTCGGTGAACGTCAGCACCGTCATCTTCGGCTTGCCCTCGGCGGCGCACTTCTTGGCGTCGGCCTTCAGCAGCTGGAGCTGCTGGCTGCCCGCCGACTCGCCGGCGGTGGTACCGCACAGGTCGTCCGGGTCGATGTTGTCGGGATTGCCCGCGGGCACCAGCATGCGCATCTCGACCTTCAGGGTGTCGATGAAGGTCACCTTCTTGCGTCGCGCGGCGATGTCGGCGAAGGGGCCGATCAGCACGTCGCTGCGCCCGTTGAGCACGGACGGGATCATCGCCTCGAAGGCGAGGTTGTGGAACTCCGCCTTCACGCCGAGCTCCTCGGCGACCGCCGAGATGAGGTCGGGCTCGACGCCACTGACCGAGTTGCCCGACGCGATCGTGTAGGGCGGGTAGTTGAAGAACGCTCCGACGCTGAGCACACCGGAGCTCGCGATCGACGACGGCAGGCTGACCGAGCCGGTCGACGTGGCGGAGTCGGACGAGTCGCCGCTCGAGGTCGAGGTGGTGCCAGACGACGAGCCGCAGGCCTGCACGGTCAGAGCCAGGCTGGCGACCACGGCTCCGACCAGCATGATGTGGCGCTTGCTTCGCACTTGCTTCCTCCGCATCGGATGGGTGATCCCGAATGTCACAAACGTACCGGTTGGTATCTTGAGTATTGGGGAGGCGAACGCTGTCGTCAAGGGTCGATCACCCAGAATTAACCGCATCGCAACGTGGCGAACGAGGCCGTCGCCCGGGACCCCTGGGATGGCGGCCGCCGGGAGTCCCGGAGCACCGCCACGACAGCGCCGGTGTCGCTCGCCGCGTCGATTGACCCGCCTCGCGAACCTCCCTAGCATTCCGACCAGTAGGTTTGTTGCACGTCCGCCTCACGGCGGCCGCCCTCTCCGATCAGCTAGGACACCGCATGAGCACCGAGATCCCCACCGTCGACGCCGGCCCCTTCATCGGCGGCCGCTTCGTCGACTCCACCAGCGCCGAACGGCACACCTGTGTCAGTCCGGCCACCGGCGAGGTCGTCGGCACGTTCGCGCTCGGCACCGCCGAGGACGTCGACCGTGCGGTCGCCGCCGCCACCGCGGCCTTCGAGGACTGGTCCGCGCTCAGCGTCTTCGAGCGCTGCGACTACCTCGAGCGCTTCATCGTCGAGGTCGGCAAGCGCCGCGAGGAGCTCGGCCGGCTGCTCGCGCTCGAACAGGGCAAGCCGTACCGTCACGAGGCGCTGCCCGAGGTCGACGAGACTATCAGCAACGCCCGGATCGCCATCGAGATCGCCAAGCACCTCGACGCCGGCCAGATCCTCCCGCTGGCCACTCCCGGCCGGCGCGCGTTCGCCTTCCGCGCGCCGCGCGGCGTCGTGGCCGCCATCCAGCCCTGGAACTTCCCGCTCGGCACCGCGTCGGGCCAGCTCGCCCCGGCTCTGGTCACCGGCAACACGGTGGTCGCGCTGCCGGCGCCCTCCACGACGCTCATCGAGTACGAGTGGATCAAGTGCTTCCAGGCCGCCGGCTTCCCGGCCGGCGTGGTCAACCTGGTCACCGGGAGCGGTGCCGTCGTCGGCGACGCGATGACCGGCCACCCCGACGTCCAGGTCGTCGCCTTCACCGGCTCGGTCGCGACCGGACAGCGTGTCGCCGCTCGCGCGGCGGGCAAGGCCCAGCTCATCGAACTCGGCGGCAACGGCCCCTTCGTCGTCCTCGAGGACGCCGACCTCGACCTCGCGGTCAGGGACGCGGTCGACTCCGCCTTCGGCGCGGCCGGCCAGTCCTGCATCGCGGCCGGGCGCTTCCTGGTCCATGACGCCGTCTACGACGAGTTCGCCACCCGACTCACGGCGGCGGTCGAGGAGAAGATCCACCTCGGCCTGCCCTTCGACGAGGCCACCGTCATGGGTCCGCTCAACAACGCCGGCCTCGCCGACAAGGTCGACCGACACGTCCGTAGCGCGGTCGCCGACGGTGCCCGGGTCCTGACCGGCGGGGGCCGGGCCGAGGGCTTCCCGACCGATCTCTACTGGCAGGCCACCGTGATCGCCGACGTCGAGGAGTCGATGGCCATCGCCGTCGAGGAGACCTTCGGCCCGATCGCGCCGCTGCAGCGGATCCACTCCGACGCAGAGGCGCTGGACATCATCAAGGCTTCGCCGTACGGACTGGGCTCGGCGGTCTACACCCGCGATCTCGGCCGCGGCCTCCGCTTCGCCGAGAAGGCCCCCACCGGGATGATGAACGTCAACGCGCGTCCCGGCGAGGTCGAGGGTCACATCCCGGTCGGCGGCTTCGCCGGCAAGCTCAGCGGCATCGGCAAGATCCAGGGTCGCCACCCGATGGAGCACGTCTTCACCGAGATCAAGATCGTCACCATCAACGTGGCGTGACCGACGGGCGGAGCGCCCAGACGCGTCCGTCATCGCCAGAGCCGCCTGCGGCGTTCAGGTCGAACGCCGCAGGCGGCTCTCCGCTGTCAGGTGCGTGCGCTGTCGGCGTACTGGGCGCTCGTCCCGCCAGGCCGATCCGGGGCGGCTCAGCCGCGACGGGCCGCGACGGTGTCGATCTGCACGCGGCAGTTGCCAGCCAGACCGAGGACCACCGTGTTGGTCACCGGCAGCTGGCCCGGGAAGGCCTTCGCATACCCGGCGGCGACCTCCTCGACATCGCTCGCCTCGCGGACGTAACAGGTCGTCTTGACGACGTCCTCGAGGCCGAGGCCGGCGGCGGCGAGCCGAGCCGCGACCCGGGAGAGCACCACCTCGATCTCGTGCTCGATGGTGTCCGCCTCCGGGACCAGCTTCATCGTCGCCACGTCGATCGCGAGCGCGGAGGCATAGACGAACGGGCTGCGTTCGGTGGCCGGGGTCGTGGTCATCTTTCATCTCCTCATCCGGGTGCCGGGACGCCGGCGGGTGGTCGCACCAGGCGTGACGCCGGCCGGGATCGACGATCCGGCGAGGCCGGGCGGGATCCTCCTTGACGTACATACCGTTCGGTTTGGTACCGTACACGAAGCGGCGCCCGTCCGCGAGCGGCTGGCCACGATCGGCGATCGACCGATCAGAACCCGGGTACGACCCCGTGCCCCAACGAAACGAGGAGAAGATGGCGACCTTCCTGGGCACCCAGCACGACCGGAGACCCGCGGTGGGCGTGCTGGTCGACGGCTACCTGCTGGCCACCGGTACCGCGCTCGACCCGGCCACCGGTCGTGTCCCCGACGACATCACGAGCCTGACCGACGAGGTCGCACGCTGCTTCGCGGCCCTCGACGTCGCGCTGTCCGAGGCCGGGATGAGCCGGGCCGACCTGGTCAAGACGACCTGTTGGCTGGCCGACGAGGCCGACCGAGCCGAGTTCATCCCGGCCTACCGCGACCAGTGCGCGGCCGGCGTCTACCCCGCCCGCTGCACCATGGTGGCCGGCCTTCCCGGTGGTGCCCGCGTCGCCATCGAGGCCGTGGCCTACCGCGCCTGACGGGGCCCGACCGCGCCCGTCCCGCACCGGCCGATCCAGCCGGGACCTGATCTCCGACGGATCGCGCCGCTCGGCGTGGCTTCAGGAGCCGTTCGATGCCGGTCGGGCCTCCGCGTCGCGGCCGGCGGCCATCTCGGAGAGCCGGAACTTCTGCACCTTGCCGGTCGGCGTCGTCGGCAGGTCCTCGGCCGCGATGAACCTGACCGCCCGCGGCCGCTTGAAGCCGGCCAGTCGCTCTCGGCACAGCGCGAGGACCTCGTCCGCGGTGAGAGACGCACCGGACTCGAGCACCAGCCAGGCACAGCCGACCTCACCCCAGCGCTCGTCCGGTACGCCGACGACGAACGCCTGGCTGATCGCCGGATGGGCGGTCAGGACGTCCTCGACCTCCTTGGGAGCGACGTTCTCGCCGCCGCTGCGGATCAGCTCCTTGGTGCGGCCCGTGAGCACGATCGCGCCATCGGGCCGCACCCGGCCCAGATCGCCGGTGTGGACCCAGCCGTCGCGGAAGGTCCGCGCGGTCTCCGCGGGCAGCTCCCAGTAGCCCACCGCGTTGGTCGGACCGCGCGAGACGAGCTCGCCCTCCTCGCCCTCGGGCAGCGGAGCCCCCGTCCGCGGGTCGACGGTGCGCACCTCGGCAAGGTGGCCGCCGAGCTCGGGTACGCCGGCCGGGCCGCCGTACTTGGGTCGTCCGACGGTGCTGGCGACGAAGGCGATGCCGTCCTCGGGCCGCGACATCACCGGACCGCCGCCGGTCTCGGTCATGCCGTAGCCGGTGGTGCCCTCCCGAGCACCGAGCAGCCGGACGGCGCGCTCCCAGAGCCACACCGGCGCCATCGCGCCGGCACACATCAGGCCGGTCACCGGCGGCCCCTGCCGGTGCCGCGCCGCGGCGGCCTCGCACAGCGCGACCACCATCGTCGGCACCGTCACGAGCTCGTCGGGGCGATGGCGCTCGATGGCGCCCAAGAAGTCGACGGGTGCGAAGCTCGGCCGCAGGATCACCGCGCCGGCGGCGAACATCGTGGCGTTGAGCACCTCGTTGTTGGCGAAGGAATGGAACAGCGGCAGTGCGGACTGCACCCGCCACCCATCGCCGAAGGCGCGGGTGAGCGCGCCGCCGAGGCCCAGCCGGGCATCCTGGTCGTGGGTCCACAGCACGCCCTTGGGAGCACCGGTGGTGCCCGAGGTGTAGAAGATGAGGCTGATGTCGTCGGGGCCGGGCCCCGGGCCCAGCTCGGCTACGCCGGGTGTGGCCTCGACCTCGGCGAGCCGCACCACTCCCGGTCGCGCCGGCGTCTCGGCCGGGAGCTGCACGACCAGTCGCAGGTCGGGCAGCGCCGCCAACCGGCCCCCGGCAGCCCATCCGGGCGCGATCTGGTCGAGGAGGTCGAGGTGGTCCAGCCCGCCGAGCCCCGTCACCGTCAGCAGAGCGCTCGCGCGCGAGTGGCGCAGCACGAAGGCCAGCTCGTCGCGACGGAACCTCACGTTGAGCGGCACCATCACCGCGCCCAACCGCGACAGTGCGTACTTGGCGACGACGTACTCCGGACGATTGCCGAGCAGGACCGCGACATGATCGCCGCGGCGCACTCCGCGCGCGGCCAGGCCGGCCGCCATCCGCCCGACCCGCGCGGCGATCTCGCGATAGCTGAACGCGTGCTCGTCGGTGACGATGAACTCGCGCTCGGGGAACTCCGCCACGACCGCCAGGAGCCACTCGTGGATGGCCCGAGGACGCCATCGCGGGTAGCGCGCCTCGAGCGCGGCGCGGCGCAGCGCCGGGGCCGGCTGGATCTGCGGAGCCTGCTCGGTCGTCGGGACCGACTCGGTCGGCTGGGTCATGGACGAGCCGGCGGAGGGATCAACGCCGTACCGCGATCGCGTCGAGCTCGACGCGACACCCACAGGCGATCCCGACCACCTGGGTGAGCCGCACCTCGTGGGAGTCGACGTCGGCGAAGACCTCGTCGTAGGTCTTCCAGAACTCGGCGCGGTAGGAGTCGTCGGAGAGGTAGCAGTTGATCTTGACGATGTCTTCCAGGCCGCAGCCGGCCTGCCCGAAGAGCTCCTTGAGCTGATCGATGCAGATCCGGGTCTCGTCCTCGACGCTCGCCGCCTCGGCCTGACGCCTCATCGTCTCGCCGTCGAGTGCCATCGCGGCCGCGAAGACGAGGTCGCCGGCGATCGCCCCGGAGGAGAGGCCGTAGGCGGCGATCTCCGAGCCGGGCTCGTTCAGGAACGTGGTCATCGTGCCTTCCTCGTGGTCAGAACGTCACCGGGCGGCGACGGCGTCGAGCAGTACGCGGGCGTCCCCGGCGACACCGCCGACCTGGGTGATCCGGACAGGATACGGCCCCGGGGCCAACACCTCGTCGAAGGCTGTCCAGAACTCCGCCCTGTCCTCGTCGGCGGCCAGGTAGCAGTTCACCTTGACCACGTCGGAGAGCGCGTAGCCCGCCTCGGCGAGCGTCTCGCCCAGCCGGACCAGGCAGACCCGGGTCTCCTCGGCGATCGTGCCCGCCTCGGGGACGCGCCTGCCGGTCGCGCCGTCGATCGCGGAGGCCTCGGCCCACACCAGCCCCAGTGCCGGGACGGCCACGCCGTCGGCGAAGCCGGACTCGGTCGGCGTCGCACCATGCAGGTACTTCTTCATCACGTCTCTCCTCGTCTCCACCATCAGGCCGTACGCCGCGCGGCGATCACGTCGATCTGGACACGGCAGTCGCCGGGCAGACCGATCTGGAAGAGCGCCCGCGACGGATAGGGCCCCGGCGCCAGCAGGTCCCGGTGGGCGTAGGCGTAGTCGAGGCGGTACCTCTCCTCGCTCACCCACGCGGTCACCTTGGTGAGATCCGCCAGGGTCAGCCCGGCCTCGGCAAGCGCGGTCTCGACCTTCGTCAAGATGATGGCGAGCTCGTCCTTGATGGTCACCGCCTCGTCCGGCCGTCTCATGGTGCTCGGGTCGATCGCGGAGGCGGCGGTGAAGACGAACCTCTGCGACAGCCCCGCCGCCGACGGACCGCTCTGCCGGGGTCGGACGAAGCGCTCCCCCAGCTCCTTCGGCTCCTCGGGCTCGCTCCCGTCGGCCCGGTACGCGACCGCCTCCAGCTCCACCCGGCAGTCGCCGGCGATGCCGGCCACCAGGGTGACGACCTTCGGCAGCTCACTGGGGTCGAAGGTCTCGCGCAGCGTCGCCCACATCTCCTCGCGGAAGGACTCGTCGGAGACGTACGCCGTCATCTTGACGATGTCGCTCAGCTCCCGCCCGCCGAGGGCGAGCGCGGCCCGCACCTGCTCGAGGCAGAACCGGGTCTCCGCGGCGATGGTGTCCGCCTCGGCGAGCCGCTTGATCGTGGTGAGGTCGATCGCCATCGCGCCGACGAACTGCAGACCGTGGGCGACGGCGCTGCCGCCCAGGCCCAGCTTCGCCATGGCGGCGCGGTCGCGGCCCTCCGGCACCAGGAACTCGGTGGCCGGCGTGGTGGCCTCGGCGGCCGTCATCGGGCCGCCCCCGCGGCCTCGACGGTGACGTCGCCGACCTCACGACGCACCCGCGGGATGACCTCCTCGGCCATCAGCCGCATGCTGCGCTCGATCGCCTCCGGCGAGGCCTGGCCGAGGGCGAGCATGAAGTGCTCCCAGCCGCGCTCGCGGTGCATCTTGATCATCCGCTCCGCGACCGAGTCGGGCGTGCCGACGAACAGGTAGTCGCGCTCCATCATCAGGTCGAAGCCGTCCATCGCCTGCAACTTCGGGTCCTCCGGATCCTCGTCGATGTCGAGCCAGGCGCCGAGCCCACGGACCCGCTTGATCACCTCGAAGCGGTCGACCACGAAGTGGTAGATGTCCGCCCGGGCCTCGGCCTCGGTCTCGGCGACGGAGAACTCACGCACCGCCGGCCCGACCTTGGCGAAGTGAGCGGGACGGCCGTACGTCGCGGCCTCCTCGTCGTAGGCGGCATTGAGGTTGGCCAGCTTCTTGCCGGTCGGGTGGGAGGAGATCGCGCCCATGCCGTTCTGGGCGGCGTGGCGCCAGCCCGACTCGGTCTGGGAGACCGCGTAGATCGGCGGCATCGGCGACTGGACCGGCTTCGGGATCACCGGTAGGCCGGTGAGGTGGCCGTTCTCGTCCTCGTAGTCGGCCATCGCCTTGCCGCCCCAGCCGACCTTCGGCCACGGCAGCGTGTACCGCTTGCCCCGGTGGCGGAACGGATCCTCGGTCCAGGCCTTCTTCACGATGTCCAGGTTCTCCTGGAAGATCTCGCGGCTCTGCTCCTCGTTGCGGCGATCCGCCTCGGGGTTGAGGTTCATGATCTCCCCGGCGAGGATGCCACGACTGAAGGCGACGTCGACCCGGCCCTTGCTGAAGTGGTCGAGCATGGCCAGATCCTCGGCGAGCCGGACCGGGTGCCACAGCGGCAGGCCGATGGCCGCGATGCCCAGGCGGATCCGCTGGGTGCGGGCCGCGAGGTCCGCATGCATCAGGACCGGGTTGGGGAGCTGGTCGTTGCCCTCGCCGTCGAAGTGGTGCTCGCCCAGCCAGATCCCGTCGAAGCCCAGTTCGTCGGCCAGCTCGACCCGTTCCCGTGTCTCGTCGAGAAGCTCGTCCCACGGCCGCGTGCGACCGCGGTTCACCAGGACGTGCATCAGATCAAATCTCATGTGTGCATTCACCTTTCTCAAGGAGCCGGGTCGCGGTCGGACGACGGTCAGGCATTCGGGGTCACGGCCCGCAGGGCGGTGGAGGAGTCGATCGCACGGGCGAGCTCGACCAGCGCCCGGCCCATCAGACGAGCGCGCTCGTCGTTCTCGGGGGTCAGCGCGCCGTCCACGTAGGCCGCCCCGGTCAGATAGAGCCCCGGGGAGACCACGTGGGCGGCGAAGAAGTCCACCAGCACGTCCCGCATCGAGCCGGGACCGAGCAGGTGGTGGTCGCTGGCGGCGGTGGCCACGGTCAGCACCGCGCGGGCGCTGATCGGAGCGTCGCTCTCGCCGTACATCCCCCGCGGAGTGTGATCCATCAGGTCCTTGAACTGGGCGGTGTACGTCCCGCGGTACATCGGCGAGCCGAACACGAAGGCGTCCGCCGCGCGCATCGCCTCGACCACCTCGGCGACCGGTCTGCCGGCGCCCAGCTCCATCACCGACGTGGTCGCACCCGACTCCGCGGCACCCGCGAGCACGGCGTCGATCGCGGCCAGGGTCTTGCCGCCCAGCGACGGCGAGCAGTTCACCGCCAGCACCGTGCCTCTCTGGTCCACCATCACAGCCTCCGCTCTCGCTCCGCCCGCGCGTTCGCCGCTCACCAGCGGGAGACGACGAGCCTCTCCTCGGTGTAGAACCGCAGCGGTGCGTCGCCGCAGATGTGGATGTCGCCGTAGAACGACGTGCCGAGGCCGCCCATGGTGAAGTTCGCCGGCGGCGCCGGGAAGGTGTTGACCCCCACGTTGCCCGACCGGATGCCCACCTCGAACTGTCGGGCCACGGTGCCCGACCGGGTGAAGATCGTGGCGGCGTTGCCGAACTCGGTCGCGTTGGCACCGGCGATCGCCTCGTCGAGGGAGTCGACCTTGTGCACCACGATGACCGGGCCGAACGTCTCCGCCGCGTCGACCGGATGGTTGAGCGGCAGGTCGGTGAGGATCGTCGGGCCGACGAAGTAGCCCTCCGCGGTCCCGGTCTCGCCCTGGAGCTGCGGAGTGCGGCCGTCGCGCACCGGGGTCGCGCCGCTCTCGACCGCCTGCGTGATGGCGGTGACCAGGCGCTCCTTGCTGGCGGCGCTGACCACCGGGCCGAGCGAGATCCCGGCGTCGATGCCGCTGCCGATCACCATCTTGTCCACGCTCTGCGCGACCTTCTCGACGAGCTCGTCGTAGACCTCGGCGAGCACCAGGATCCGGGTGCCCGCCAGGCAGCGCTGGCCGGCCATGCCGTACGCCGAGGAGACGATGCCCTCGGTGGCCTGGTCGAGGTCGGCGTCCGCGGCGACCACGATCGGGTTCTTCGCGCCGCCGTTCGCCTGGACCCGCTTGCCCTGCTGCGAGGCCCGCTGGTAGATCGCCTTGGCGACCGGCGAGGAGGTGATGCAGGAGACCGCGACGACCTCGGGGGCGTCGATGAGCCGCTGCGCGACCTCGGCGCGGCCATGCACCAGGTTGAGCACGCCGGCGGGCAGGCCCGCCTCCTGGAGCAGCCGGATCACGCTGGTGGTCGCGATCGGGTCCTGCTCGGAGCCCTTGAGCACGAGAGTGTTCCCGGTGACCAGCGCCCATGCGGAGAACTGGCTCGGGTTCATCACCGGGAAGTTGAACGGGGTGATCGCCACGCACACCCCCAGCGGCTCGCGGATGTGCCGGGCGTCGATGCTGCCGGAGACGTTGCCGGCGGTCGAGTGGTAGAGCATCGGCGCCGCGATCGCGGTCTCGATGAACTCCGTCGCCCGCAGTACCTCGCCGCGAGCCTCGTCGAGGGTCTTGCCCTGGTCCAGGGTGATCGCGTGGGCCAGGTCCTCCTTGTGGTCCTCGATGTTGCGGCGCATCCGGTGCAGGAACTGGACGCGACGCTGCAGCGAGAGAGCGCTCCACGCGGGGAAGGCGGCCGCCGCCGCGGCGACGGCCTCGTCGACCTCGGCTGCGGTGGCGGCCGCCACGGTGCCGATCTGCTGGCCGGTGGCCGGGTTGAAGACGGCGATGCTCTCGCCGCCGCCGTCACGCCACTCGCCGTCGATGAGCAGCTGGGCAGAGGTCTCGATCTGTGCGGACATGGAGTTCTGGTCTCCCTATGTTTCGTGATCTGGGTCAGGCGGAGACGACGTCTCCATACTGGATGCCGAGGTCGCCCCCGACGTCATGGGCCTTGAGGTGCGGAAGCACCTCCTCGGCGATCAGCTCGAAGTTGGCGTTGGAGACCGACTGCGGCATGCCGCCGAAGGCCGGCACCAGCAGGATGCCACCGGCGTCGAGACGCTTGACGTACTCCAACAGGCGCTCGGTGACCTGGTCGGGCGTTCCCCAGACCTGCAGGTCGGCGAGGAAGCCCGCGAAGCCGTCGATGCCGTGCTTGGCGATGTTGCGGCTCAGGCCCGCGTAGTACTCGTAGCCCTCGATCTTGGCGAACCCGACGTTGTCGAACTCGTAGTGCTCGACGGTCGACATCGCATAGCGCTGCAGGTAGTTCTCGCGCATCTCCTGCGCGCCCGCCTCGTCCTTGGCGACGCCGGTGAAGACGCAGATGACCGGCTTGGGCGGCTGTACGCCATTGAGCTCGACGAACCGGCGACGGTAGGTCTCCAGCTCCTCCTCGACGGTGTGCCACGGCTTCTGCGCGATCACCATGATGCCGA
The DNA here is from genome assembly GCF_047606145.1 of Nocardioides sp. Lineage (GTDB taxonomy): Bacteria > Actinomycetota > Actinomycetes > Propionibacteriales > Nocardioidaceae > Nocardioides. The sequence goes on from NZ_JASGET010000168.1 coordinate 45,105, forward strand.
CGCCGAGCTTGGCCATCAGGTCGATCGACTCGGGCGAGACGGCCGAGGCGAAGGTACGGCCGCGGTAGCTCCCGTACGGGTCGGGACGGATGTCGACGCGGGGCTGGTGGTACACCTCGCCGTCGTACTCGAGCGCACCGGTCTCGAGTGCCTCGAGGATCGCCTCGGCGTACTCGCTGAAGAGGCGGCGGGACTTCCCCATCGGCACCTGGAAGCCCTCGAACTCGACCCGGCCCAGGCCACGGCCGATACCGAGCATGCCGCGACCGCCGGAAAGGTGGTCGAGCACCGAGAAGCTCTCGACCGTGCGGATCGGATCCTGCCAGGGAAGCACCGTCACCATCGTGCCGAGCTTGATCCGTGACGTCTTCGCGGCCACATAGGCGAGCAGCTGCGGGACGTTGGGAGTCAGCTCGTAGTTGGTGAAGTGGTGCTCGGGCCACCACAGCGAGTCGAAGCCGAGTTCTTCCGCCCGCAGGGCGTACGGCAGCTCGTCTCGATAGACGTCCGCGTCCGACCGCTGGCGGTCGAGGTTCTGAAAGGTGAGCGTCAATCCGGTGTGCATGCCCGCCTCACCACTCCGATCCGGGTGTCATATGTTCTTCCTTCCGACCGGTTGGTCTGTAGCGACTCTAACCAGTCCCGGGGCGCTCGCGCAACCGCCACCGGGAATCTACATCCCGACCGGTTTGTTTGCGAGCCTCCCTGTCCCCACGTCCGCGGATCCCGGGCCAGATCCGGCAGAGCGCCGTCGTCTCGCCACGACGCCCGCCACCGGAGCCGGACCCGTCGATGATCCGGACGCCGGCGAGCCGCCCGAGACCCGGCGTCAATCGGTGAAACCGGGGTGAAGGTGCGATGAAACCGACGTCCTGCACCGTGGTGGCATGAACGAAATCGCATCCCCGACCGCCGACCTGGCGGTCGTTGCCCAGGGGCTGGTCAAGCGCTTCGGCGACTTCCGGGCGGTCGATGGCGTCGACCTGGAGATCCGCCGCGGCGAGGTCTACGGCGTGTTGGGACCCAACGGCGCCGGCAAGACCACCACCCTCAAGATGCTCGCCACCCTGCTCCCGATCGACGCCGGCTCGGCGTCGATCTTCGGCGTCGACGTGGCCCGGTATCCCCATCAGATCCGTCAGTTGGTCGGCGTGACCGGTCAGTACGCCTCGGTCGATGAGAACCTGACCGGGCGGGAGAACCTGGTGCTCTTCGGCCGTCTGCTCGGCCTCTCGGCACGTCGCGCCCGCCAGACCGCCTACGAGCTGTTGGAGAGCTTCGGCCTCACCGACGCCGCCGATCGGCAGATCCAGAAGTTCTCCGGCGGCATGCGCCGGCGCCTGGACCTGGCCGCGTCGCTGATCGCCCGGCCGCCGCTGATCTTCCTGGACGAGCCGACCACCGGCCTGGACCCGCGCACCCGTGGCCAGATGTGGGACACCATCCGCGACCTGGTGGCCGGCGGTGCCACCGTGCTGCTCACCACGCAGTACCTGGACGAGGCGGACCAGCTGGCCGACCGGATCGCGGTGATCGACCGCGGCCAGAAGGTCGCCGAGGGGACACCGGAGGAGCTCAAGACCAGCGTCGGCGACTCGACCCTGCAGGTCCGCCTCGCCGACCGGGAGCGCGCCGCCGAGGCGGCGGGGCTGGTGGAGAACGTGCTCGGCACGGCTCCCCTGCTCACCCCCGAGGCCGGCGGTCTGAGCATCGCCCTCCCGGACGCCAACCGCGCCGCCGACGTGTTGATCGCGCTGCGCCAGGCGGGCCTGGAGATCACCACCGCCAGCGTGCAGCAGCCGACCCTCGACGAGGTCTTCCTCGCCCTGACCGGCCACGGCACCGAGACCGAGATCGAGGAGGTCGCCTGATGAGCACACTCGTCGAGACCCACCCCATCGCCACCACCTATGCCCCGGAGCGCACCCTCAGCCCGCGCCCCGGAGTCCGCGAGACCGTCGACCAGAGCCTGGCGATGGCGGGACGGTCGCTGAAGAAGATGCGCCGCAACATGGAGCAGTTCTTCGACGTCACCATCCAACCGCTGCTGTTCACCGCGATGTTCGCCTACATCTTCGGCGGCGCGGTCTCCGGCAGCGTCCAGGACTACCTGCCGGTCGTCATCTCCGGTGTCCTGGCCCAGACTGCGCTGACCGCCTGCATGGCCACCGGGACCCAGATGCGCGAGGACATGGACAAGGGCGTCTTCGACCGGTTCAAGTCCCTGCCGATCGCCCGGGTCGCGCCGCTGATCGGCCCCGCGATCGCCGACCTGCTGCGCTACGCCATCGCGGCGACGCTCACCATCGGCGTCGGCATCGCGATGGGCTACCGTCCCAGCCCGTGGGGCACCGTCGCCGCCTGGGTGCTCACCGTCTTCGCCGGCTGGTCGCTGGCCTGGATCTTCACCTGGCTGGGCACCGTGGCCCGCAGCGCCCAGGCCGTGCAGGGCATCGGCATGATGATCATGTTCCCGCTGACCTTCCTCTCCTCGGCCTACGTCCCGGCCTCCACCATGCCCGGGTGGCTGGAGTCCTTCGTGAAGGTCAACCCGGTCAACCTGGTGATCGAGTCGCTGCGCGACCTGATGAACGACGGCCAGGTCACGATGCACGTGCTGTGGGCCGTCGTCGGCTGCCTGGTCGTGATCGCCGTCTTCCTCCCGCTGGCGGTGCGCTCCTACGGCAAGAAGATGTGAGCGGTCACGGCGCGGGCCTCACCGAGCAGGTCCGGCCCGCGCCGGTCGCCGTACTCGGACTCGATCCGGGCCAGGACGCCGGGCGCGACCCGCTCGGCGTCCTGCCTCGCGTCGGCCCACCGCATGCCGAGCGCGAACCGGTTGTAGCCGAACCGGTCCGCCACGACCAGCAACCGCACCGCCGGCTCGGCGTCGAGCACCTCGGCGCGCAGACCCCACAGTCCGAGCGCGAAGAGGATGCCGCCGATGACCGGGAGGTCCAGGAACGGGCGTGACTCGGCGATGGCTGCATTGATCTTCGCCGCCAGGCCGGCATAGAGATCGGCGCCCTCGGGGCTGCCCGGCACATACCTGGCGTAGGTCGCGAGCGCCACCGCCTCCGCGTGCGCGAGCCACGGCATGAGCTCGTCCGACCCCGGGAACAACCGGGACTCGCGCATCGCGGCGATGCCCTCGCGGTAGTACGCCAACGCCTCCTCGACCCGGCCCTGGGCCAGCGCCAGCTGACCGCGGGCGGCATGCTGGGCATGCGAGGCGCCGAACATGCCGCGGCCGGCGAGCCGCCCGATCTCGGCCACCAGCCGCTCGGCCTCGTCGAAGTGTCCGGCATCGATCGCCGCCACGGTGAGGATCGCCATCGACTGCACGCAGTCGTCGTCGGCACCGAGCCGCCGCAGCACCGGCAGCGCCAGCTCGGCGTACTGTGCCGCGGTCGCGACGTCGCCGACCTGGGCATGGAGCCCGGCGAGCTGGGTGTGCAGCGTCGCCCGGGTCCACGGTCCGTCCTGGTCGTCGGCGAGGTCGAGGGCGGCCACGCCGGCCTCGAGTGCCTCCGCGAGGTAGCCGCTGTTCTCCCGCTCGTGACAGAGGAACTGGTAGGCGACCTGGCGGGCCCGGCGGTCCGGATCCGACAGCATGCGCCGACACGCCGCCGGCCACTCCGGGTCGTTGGGTGAGTTGATGGCGATCAGTACCGTCAACAGCGCCCGCAGCTCCGGACACGGGGAGTCCACGCCGAGGCGCACCGCCAGCTCGCGCAGACGGGCCGCGTCGGCGCCCCCGGTCATCGCCGAGGCGAGCAGCGAGAAGCCGACCGCGAAGCGGGTGCGATCCAGCAGCTCCGGCGGCGGCATCCAGTCGTCCAGCACCGGCAGCAGGGCGCTGCGCATGGTGAGCACGCGCGCATGATCACCGCTGATCGCCCAGAACGAGGCCAGCGCGACGAACGTCGAGATCACCGGCTCGCGGTCCAACTCGGCGATCGCGTGACGGAGCACGTCGGCCAGGTTGGCCTCCTCGACACGCAGCGCGTCCATCGCCTCGAACTGCTCGACGCCGTAGAGCCGGTCGGCCTGTCGATCGGCGTACTCCCGTGCCCAGGCGCGCTGTGCCAGCCGGGCCTTGCCCTCCTCGCCGGCGTCGACCAGCTGCATCCGGCCGAACTCGCGGACCATCTCCAGCATCCGGTAGCGGACGCCGTCGTCGGTCTCGGTCACGGTGAGCAGGGACTGGTCCACGAGTTCCGCGACGCTGCGCAGGGCGTCGTAGCCGAGCATCGCCTCGCCGGCCTCGACGGTGAAGCCGTCGTGGAAGATCGAGAGCATCCGCAGCGCCTCGCGCTCGGGCTCCGCCAGCAGGTTCCAGGACCAGTCGATGACCGCCAGCAGCGTCTGATGTCGGTCCGGTGCGCTCCGATCGCCGCCGGTCAGCAGCGCGAACCGGTTGTTGAGCCGTCGGACGATGTCCGGGACCGACATCACCCGCACCTTGACCGCCGCCAGTTCCAGGGCCAGTGGCAGCCCATCCAGTCGCGCCACCAGTTCGGCGACCGCGTCGGCGGGCAGCTCGACGCCGGGACGGGCCGACCGGGCCCGCTCGGCGAACAGGGTGCTCCCGTCCTCCGCACGCAGCTGACCGAGCGGGTAGACCTGCTCGGCGCCGATGGCCAACGGCGCTCGGCTGGTGGTGAGCACCCGCAGGTCGGGCACCGAGGCGACCAGGAACGCCACCAGCGAGGCCGCCGCCTCGATCACGTGCTCGCAGTTGTCGAGTACCAGCAGGGTCGGCGCCTGGGCGAGCTGTCCGGCGATCCGGGCCCGGACGTCGGCCCGTTGGGAGGGGGTGAGCACCCGCCGTCCGCTGACCGAGTCGCGTACGCCGAGCGCCGACCCCACCTCGCCGACCACGTCGTCGGCCGAGCTGACCCCGACCAGCTCGACGAAGTGCACCACCGGCTGCTCGGCGCCCCGCGCGACCACCTGCGCCAGCCGGGTCTTGCCCAGCCCACCCGGACCGAGGATCGTCACCACGCGCGCGGCCCGCAGCGTGGCGGAGACGGCGACGATGTCGTCGTCGCGGCCGATCAACGTGGTCGAGTCGTAGCGCAGACCCGACCTGACCGGCCGGTCGCGGGCGAGCAGCTCGCGATGCAGCTCGCGCAGCGCCGGACTCGGGTCGACCCCGAGCCGGTCGGCGAGACCGCTGCGGTACTCCTCGTAGCGGTCGAGCGCCGCGGGCGTGCCGAGCACGGCCCCGATGGAGCGCAACCACGCCTCGACCACCTCGTCGTCGCCGCGATCACCCTCGCCGACCAGCCGATCCAGCAACGGCAGCGCCGCCGGGTAGTCGCCGGCCGCGGCCAGGCGCAACGCCGAGGGCCGTAGCGACCAGAGGTCGACCTCGTCCGCGCTCAGGGCGAGCCGGTAGCCGGTGGCGGTGCGCTCGATGGCATCCGCACAGGTCGCGCGACGAGCCCGCGAGACCACCACCTGCAGCGCCTTGGCGGGATTGGCCGGCGAGTCCTCGCCCCAGACCTCCTCGACCAGGCCGGCGTCGCTGCGACCGCGGCTGCCCGCCTCGGCGAGGGCACGCAGCAGCGCGTGAGTACGCTCACCCGGAATCGGCTCGCCGTCCCAGGTGACCTCGTCGAGCAACTGCAGCCTCGGCACTCCGGCGGCTCCCTTGCGACTGGTCTCAGTCAAAGTCCTGTGGTCTCGGTCGAGTCCCTGGTCACGTCCCGGTCGACGGTGACCGACTCGGCGGTTCCGAGGACCGACTCGCTGGCTCCCAGGACCGACTCGCCGGTTCCGAGGGCCGACTCGACGGTTCCGAGGACCGACTCGGCATCATCGTTGCACGGCCCCGGTGAGCTCGATCGCCCTGGCCACCGCCGCGTCCCGGGCCGCGTTGGCCTCCTCCGCCCGCAGCGTCCGGTCGGGGGCCCGGAAGCGGAGCGCGAAGGCGAGCGACTTCTTGCCGGCACCGAGCTGCTCACCGGTATAGACGTCGAAGAGTCGCACGGACTCCAGCAACTCTCCGGCACCCTCGACCAAGGCCTGCTGGACCTCGGCCACGCTGACCGAGTCGTCGACCAGCAGGGCAACGTCCTCCTTGGCCACCGGCATGGTGGAGAAGACCGGGCCCGGAGCCACGAAGGGCACCCGCGCCATCAGCGCGTCGAGGTCGATCTCCACGGCCGCCGTACGCTCCGCGAGGCCGAAGGCACGGCACACCGCCGGGTGCAGCTCCCCGGCGTAACCGATCGACTCCCCCGCCACCGAGACCTCGGCGCATCGGCCGGGGTGCCACGGCGCCCGGGACGCCGCGACCGTGGTGACGACCAGCCCCAGCTCGGCGCCCAGCCGGCGTACCACCTCGATGGCGTCCGCCCAGGTGGCGGCCCGCCCCGGACCCCACCAGCCGGGCCGCTCCCGCTCACCGGTGAGCACCACACCCAGGTGGAGCGGCTGGTGCGGGATGGCCGCCATCAGACGGGCGAGCTCGTCCTCGCTGGGACGGGCCGCCACGCCGAGGATCGGCGCCCGCGCGGCACTGGGTACGGCGACCGTCTGGGTCTCGAAGAGCGCGACCCCGTCCTGACCGCGGCCGAGGTTGCGCGCGGCGGCCTTCAGCAGTCCGGGCAGCACCGTCGTGGTGTAGCCCGGCTCCTCGCTGTTCATCGGATTGGCCAGCAGCACCGTCTCACGGCGCTCGTCGTCGGCCGTCAGGCCGAGGTCGTCGAAGGTCTGCTCGCCCACCCACGGGAAGCTGATCACCTCGACCAGGCCGGCGCCGGCCAGGGTGCGGCCGATCCGTCGTCGCAGCGTCTGTGTCCGGGTCAGGCCGCCACCGACCGCGCGCCGGGGCAGCACGCTCGGGATGTCCTCGTAGCCGACGATGCGGGCGACCTCCTCGACCAGGTCGTAGGGGTCGGTGAGGTCGGGCCGCCAGGTCGGCGGGGTGACGCTCAGCGTCCCGTCGGCACCCTCGGCCACCTCGGCGCCGATCGCGCCGAGGTGCGCCACGGTGTCGTCGGCCGAGATCGCCAGGCCGCTGATCCGGGCCGGCAACTCCGGGGCCATCGTGATCGTGTCCGGCCGCGGTGCCGTCCCCACCAGGGTGAAGCCGGGCTCCGCGGTGGCGCCGCCCAGCTCGACGAGCAGCTGCACCACCCGGTCCGCCGCGGCACCGGGCAGCAGCGGGTCGACGCCGCGCTCGTTACGGCGCCCGGCCTCGGAGGTGAGCTTGTGCCGACGACCGGTGCGGAACGTCGAGACCGCGTCCCAGTGCGCCGCCTCGACGAGCACGCGGGTGGACGTCTGGGAGAGCTCCGTGGTCGCCCCGCCCATCACGCCGGCCAGACCGATCGGTCCCGAGTCGTCGACGATGACCAGGTCCTCCGGCGACAGCTCGCGAACCATGTCGTCGAGGGTGCGCAGCTTCTCCCCCGCCTGCGCCCGCCGCACCCGCAGTGCGCCGGCGACCTTGTCGGCGTCGTAGCCGTGGATCGGCTGGCCGAGCTCGAGCATGACGTAGTTGGTCACGTCGACCGGCAGCGAGATCGCCCGGACGCCGCACTGCTCCAGCCGGGTCCGCATCCACGCCGGCGTGGCCGCCTCCGGGTCGAGGCCCGAGACCAGCCGAGCGGCGAAGACCGGGCACCCGGCCGGATCGGCGACCTCCACCGGCCAGGCCGCCTGGTCGACCTCCGGGAGGTCACGGTCGGCCGGATCGGTGAAGGGGGCGTCGAATCCCATCGCCGCCTCGCGCGCCACGCCGCGCAGGCTGAGCGCATAGGCCCGGTCGGGGTTGATCTCGAACTCGATCACCTCCTCGCCGAGGCCGAGCACGTCGAAGGCGCTCTCGCCGGGCTCGCCGGCATCGGACGGGAGCACGATGATCCCGTCGTGATCCTCGCCGATGCCCAGCTCACGGGCCGAGCAGATCATCCCGGCGGAGAGGTGACCGTAGGTCTTGCGCGCGCTGATCTCGACGTCCCCCGGCAGGACGCCACCGGGCAGGATCACCACGACCAGGTCCCCGGGAGCGAAGTTGTGCGCGCCGCAGACGATCCCCTGCGGCTCGCCGGTGCCGTTCGCGGCGCCGACGTCCACCGAGCACCAGTTGATCGTCTTGCCGTTCTTCTGCTGCTCGGGCTGCATGGTCAGCACCCGGCCGATCACCAGCGGCCCGGTGATGCCCTCGGCTGCCGAGGTGATGCCCTCGAGCTTGAGCCCGAGGGCGGTGAGCCGGTCGGTCAGCGCCTCGGTGCTCACCTCGGCCGGCAGGTCGACGTACTCCGTGATCCAGGAGACTGGGGCCTTCATCGTCTAGCTCCCCTTCAGAGTTCCGAGCCGAATGCGGTGGTCAGCCGGACGTCGCCCTCGAAGAGTGCGCGCAGGTCCTCCAGCCCGTGCCGGAACATCAGCGTCCGGTCGATCCCCATCCCGAACGCGAAGCCCGAGTAGCGCTCGGGGTCGATGCCGCAGGCGGTCAACACACGCGGATTGACGATCCCGCAGCCGCCCCACTCGATCCAGCCCTCGCCCTTGCAGGTGCGACACGCGCCGCCGTCCCCCGCCTGGCCGGACTGCCCGCTGCCGTGACAGACGAAGCAGGTCAGGTCGACCTCCGCGGACGGCTCGGTGAACGGGAAGTACGACGGTCGGAACCGGGTCACGATGCCCGCACCGAACATCTGGGTGGCGAAGTGGTCCAGGGTGCCCTTGAGATGGGCCATCGAGATGCCCTCGTCCACGGCGAGTCCCTCGACCTGGTGGAACATCGGGCTGTGGGTGGCGTCGTACTCATCGGTGCGGAAGACGCGGCCCGGCGCGACGACGTAGATGGGTGGTCGGCTGGTGAGCATCGTGCGGATCTGGACCGGGCTGGTCTGGGTGCGCAGCACCACGTGATTCTCGGCCGGGGCGGTCCAGAAGGTGTCCTGCATGGTGCGGGCAGGGTGGTCGGGGCCGAGGTTGAGGGCGTCGAAGTTGAGCCATTCCGCCTCGATCACCGGGCCCTCGGCGACCTCCCACCCGATGGCGGTGAAGATGTCGCCGATCAGCTCGGCACCGGTGGTCAGCGGATGACGTGCCCCCGACGGCAGCCGATCGGTGGGCAGGGTGACGTCGACCGTCTCCTCGACCAGCATCCGCGCCTCGTGCTCGGCCTCGAGGACCTGCTGCCGGGCGGCGAGCGCGCGGTTCACCGCACCGCGGGCCTCGCCGACGCGCCGACCGGCGTCCTTGCGGGCCTGCGGTGGCAGCGCGCCGATCTCCCGGTTGGCCAGTGCGAGCGGCGAACGGTCGCCGGTGTGGTCGATGCGGACCTGCTTGAGCGCGTCGAGGTCGACGGCGCACGCGATCGCGGCCAGCGCGGCCTCGCGCGCCTCCTCGACCTGCTCGGCTTGCAGCGGGGTCACCTCGACGGGGTCGTATTCGGTGTTCGGGCCCGACATGAGTTGTCTCGACACTGCCTTTCGCGCGGAGGTACGCCGACCGGCGTCGCGAGCCGGGTCGTGCCAGGCAAGTCTAGGAACTCCCCGGCCCGGGCGCGAACCGGTTCCCGCGCCCCCGCCGCCCGCCGGTGGTCAGAAGAGGGCCACGCCGAGCACGACCAGCACCGCCACCTTCACCACTTCCAGGCCGACGTACCAGAGGTGGGCATGCGAGCGTGGCGCGTCTTCGGCGGTCTCCCCCGCCAGCACCCGCTCGGAGCGCCGCCCCAGCGCCGGTCGGACCGCGGCCAGCTGGACGACCAGGACGCCGACCGCGGCGAGACCGGCGGCCAGCACCGTCCCGGACGAGTCTCCGACCACCAGGCAGACCACCAGCACCGCCGCGACCAGTGCCTCCACCGCATTGAGCGCCCGGAAGACCAGCCGGCCGATCGCCAGACCGGTGCGCAGGTCGAGACCGGGGGCCCGGAACTTCAGCGGCGCCTCCAGGAACGAGATCGCCAGCACCATGCCCAGCCAGAGCCAGGTGACGGCGAGGGCGACCTGCCCGGAGGTGGACGACACGACAAGCTCCTTGTGCTGGTTGGGGTGGGCGGGATCCGCGACCGGATCGCTCGGCTGCTATCGGACCTATCGGACCTATCGGACCGGCCGGGCGGGATCGGTGGTGACCGGGTGCGCCTGGCTGGGCCAGCGAACGGTGATCCGAGCCCCACCCCCGGACGCATCGTCGATGGTGACGGTGCCGCCGTGGGCGCGGGTCAGCCCGCCGACGATGTAGAGGCCGAGCCCCGAGCCGCCCCGGGCGCCGCCCTTCCAGAACTTGGTGAACACCTGGCGCCGAAGCTCGGCCGGGATCCCGTCGCCCTGGTCTTGGACGGCGAGCCGCACCGCCGGCTCCTCGCCCGCCTCGCCCCGCGGCTCGGCGGCGAGCGTGACGGCGATCTCCCCGTCGCCGTGCCGGACCGCGTTCTCGACCAGGTTGGTCACGACCTGGGTGAACTTGTCCGGGTCGGCCCAGATCTCCAGCCGCTCGTCCGGGGGCTCGAACCGCAGCGAACGGGCGGTGGTGGTGCGCACCGACTCCACCACCCGCCCGACCAGCAGGGTGGGGTCGGCCGGGCGCGGGTACAGCTGCAGCCGGCCGGTGTCGATCCGGGCCACGTCGAGCAGCTCGACGATCAACCGGCTGAGCCGGTCGGCATCGGCGGCCACCGTGGCCAGCATCAGCTTCTTCTGGTCGTCGCTGAGCTTGTCCCAGCGGTTGAGCAGCGCCTGGACGAAGCCCTTGACCCCGGTCAACGGCGACCTCAGCTCGTGCGAGACGGTGGCGACCAGGTCCGAGCGCTCGCGATCGAGCCGGGCCCGGCCCCGGCCGGAGCGCAGTGCCAGCGCCACCCGCTCGACGCCCGCGTCCAGCGCGGGTCGGTGGATCCGCGCCGAGACCAGCACCTCGGTGCCGTCCGGAAGCAGCCAGGACTGCTCCGGAATGCCGGTCACGGTGGGCAAGACGTCGTACGGCCGGTTGCAGGCCAGCCACGCCCGGCCGTCGGTGTCCTGCAGCGCGAGCACGTCGGCCAGCGGCGCCCCCACCGCCGCGGTCGCCTCCACGTCGAGCATCCGCGCGGCGACGGTCGAGACCAGCCTGACCACGCCGTCCCGGTCCGCGACGACGACGCCGTCGGGGAGCAGATCGGCCAGTTCGCGGGCATCCACCCGGCCCACCCTAGTGACGTCGCGGTACGGCCTCCCAGCCCGGGATCTCGCCCGACGCCTCGGCCGGCATCGCGGTGGGCGTCCCGGTGGACGTCTCCACCGGACGCGGCTGCCCGTGCCAGCCGCCGCACCTCCCGCCGATCAGCTGGATCAGCGGACCGACCGCCACCGCATAGAGCAGCGTCGCCACCCCGAGGGTGCCGCCGAGCAGGAACCCGGCCACCACCACCGTCACCTCCAGGCTGGTCCGCACCACCCGAATGGACCACCCGGTGCGCGCGACCAGCCCGGTCATCAGGCCGTCACGCGGTCCCGGGCCGAGGCCGGCCCCGATGTAGAGCACGGTCGCGATCGCGTTGAGCACGATGCCACCCAGCGTCATCACCGACGCCACCGCCGGACCGGGGTCGCTCGGCAGCAGCCGCAGCACCAGGTCCAGCGCCAGACCCACCAGCGCCACGTTGGCCACGGTGCCGAATCCGGGACGCTGACGCAGCGGGATCCACGCCGCCAGCACCACCACCCCACCCGCGATGACGATCGCACCGACCGACGTGCCGAGGCGCTCGGCGACGCCCTGATTGAGCACGTCCCACGGGATGTTGCCGAGGCCGGAGCCGATCAGCAGCGCCTCCGAGGCACCGTAGAGGAACAGGCCGACGAAGAGCCGGATCAGACGCAGGGCGAGCATGGCCCCAGCCTGAGCGGAACTGGCATGACATTCCATATCCAGTTTCGGCATACTGGCCCGATGCCATCCCATCGGCCCACCGCGGTCCTGGCCTCGATCGGCGACGAACCGATCGAGGCCATCGGCGCGATCGGACCCGGCGCGCTGGCTCGCGTCCTCGGCTCGTGGCGCCCGGGCGGCTCCACCCCGACGTACGCCGCGCTCGCCGAGGCGATCCGACTGCTGCTGCTCGACGGGCGGCTGCCGATCGGCACCGCGCTTCCCGCCGAACGGATCCTGGCCGCCGAGCTCGGGGTGAGCAGGACGACGGTGAGCGCCGCCTACGCCCAGCTGCGCGACGCCGGACACCTGCGCTCCCGGCAGGGAGCGCGCAGCGTGCTGGCGCTCCCGGTCGCGCCGGCGGCCGATGCCGGCACCGCCGCCGACGAGGCGATCGCGCTCAACATCGCCGCGCCGTCCGCCCCCGACGGGATCGTGGCGACGGCCTATCGCCGGGCCGCCGAGGCGCTGCCGCAGTACCTGTCCGGGACCGGCCTGTTCCCCACCGGACTGCATGCCCTGAAGGAGTCGATCGCGCGACGGTACGCCGCACGAGGACTGCCCACCGACGCCCACCAGATCCTGGTGACCGCCGGCGCGCAGCACGCCCTGCGGATCGTGCTGGACGCCGTGGTCGCGCCCGGGGACCGGGTGCTGGTGGAGCAGCCCACCCATCACGGGACCCTGCTCGCCATCCGCCGCCATTCGGCGCGCCTGGTGCCGGTGGCGCTGGACCCGGAGCACGGCTGGGATCTCGACCAGCTCGAGGCCGCGGTCCGGCAGCAGAGACCCCGCCTGATCTTCACCATCCCCGACTTCCACAACCCCACCGGGCTGCTGCTCGACGCCGCCGGCCGACGCCGACTCAGCGCCATCTCGGCGCGCTATCGGGTGCCGGTGGTGGTCGACGAGACGATGGTCGAGCTCGGCCTCGACCAACCCGCGCCGCCACCGGTCGCGGCGTTCGTGGCGCCGGGTGCCCGGATCCTCACCATCGGATCGGCGAGCAAGACCGTCTGGGCGGGCCTGAGGATCGGCTGGCTGCGTGTCGCCGAGGCGACCGCGGCCAGGTTCGCCACCGCGCGGCACGACCTCGACCTGGCCAGCCCGGTGCTCGACCAGCTCGCCGCCGCCCACGCCCTCGACCATCTCGACGACTTCCTGCCCGCACGGCGGCGCCTGTTCGCCGACAACCGCGCGCTCGCCATCGCCGCCGTGCGGGAGCAGCTGCCGGGCGCCGGCATCGCCCGCGGCGTCGGCGGCCTGTGCCTCTGGGTGGCGCTGGACCGGCCGGTCGCCACCGC
>NZ_JASGET010000169.1:0-9158 GCF_047606145.1 Nocardioides sp.
AGGCCCGGCTGGCCGAGCAGGCCCACGCGGCACGCCAGGCCGCCGAGGAGACCGCGCGGGAGGCGGCCGAGACCCGGGCCGCGGCGGAGCAGACGGCGCGCGATGCGCACCAGACCGCCGAGCAGGCGATCGCCGAGCGAATGGCCGCCGAGCGTCGTACCGCCGAGGCGCTGCAGGCGATGACCAAGGCCCGTGAGGCGGCCGCGGAGAGCCACCGGCTGCGCGCCGAGGCCGAGGAGGCGCTGGCCGCCAACGTCATCAACCGGCAGGCCGTCGAGGCCTCGATCCGGCACAACGCCGAACTGGTGGAGCACGCGCTCGCCGAGCGCCTGGTGGCCGAGCGACGGGCCGCCGAGCTCGCCGAGGAGCTCGTCACGCTGCGCTCGGGGGTCGCCGCGGCGCTCAAGGCCAAGGGGTCGAAGAAGTCGGTGCAGGCCCTGGAGGCGATGCTGGCCGCGGCCAGCACGACGACCACAACGACCACGACGACCACGACGGCGTCGGCCGCGACACCGGCCGCCGATCCCCTGCCGAGCTCGGGAGCCACCCGGCCCGCTCCGGCTCCGAGTCGCACGGCGTGGACGGTCGGGCGGCGACTCGAGGCGACCGACCCGGGCCGCTCCGCCGGGTCGGCGGACACGTCCGGCCCGCGCCCGACCTCGGACCGGGCCCCCGATCAGACCCCGGACGAGAACGGGGAGGTGCGTTCCTTCGGCACTGCCCCGGAGGCCACCGTGACCGTGTCGGCCGAGGGCATCGTGGAGATCCGGCACGGCGAGGACGACTACGTCTACGACCTCTACGACCTCGGTGTCGAGGTCGTCCTGCGCGGCGACCCCGACTCGCCCGACTGGCGCGCCGAGCTCGGCGGCCGGGACGGCGTCATCGTGGAGTCCGCCGATGTCGACGCGCCGGCGTTCCATCGCGAGGTGCTGCGCTGGCGCCCGGACGCGGCGCGCTGAGCGCTCGACCGCACCGGCCCGGCACGACGTCCACCCACGCCGACCCGGCTCAGGACCGGCTCAGCACCGTGGCGCCGCCAGCTCGCGCAGCGCCTCGGCGATCTCGGTGGTCGCGGCGCGGGCCGAGTGGCCGGCGCCGAGCACGTTGACGAAGCCGTGGATCTGGTCCGCGAAGCGCCGCGTCCGCACCGGCACCCCGGCCTCCGCCAACCGTCGGGCATAGGCCTCCCCCTCGTCGCGCAGCGGGTCGAACCCGGCGGTGGCGACGTAGGCCGGCGCGGTGCCGGCCGGGATCTCGGTCCGCAGCGGTGCCAGCCGCGGATCGCACGGATCGGTGTCGGGTGCCAGGTAGTGCGAGCCGCAGATCTCGATCGCCTCGGCGGTCAGGAAGAAGCCGTCGGCGAAGAGCTTGCGTGACTCGGTGACCTCGTTCATCTGGGTCACCGGGTAGATCAGCAGCTGGAAGGCGCACCGCTCTCCGGCGGCCAGCGCCACCTCGGCGGCCAGGTTGCCGCCCGCGGAGTCGCCGCCGACGCCGATCCGGTCGGGGTCGGCGCCGAGCCCCTCGGCATGCTCTCGCGCCCAGTCGAACGCCACCAGCGCGTCGTCGTACGCGGCGGGGAACTTCGCCTCCGGCGCCAACCGATAGGCGACCGAGAGCACCCGGACCCCTGCCGTCTCGGCCAGCATCCTGGCCGGAGCGTCGTGACTGTCCAGGTCACCGAGGTAGAAGCCGCCGCCATGGAAGAAGACCACCAGCGGCGCCGGGGTCGCGACCTCGGCCGAGGGCAGGTAGAGCCGACCCCTGCCGAACGGCAGCTCGACGGTCCGGATGCCGCCGATCGGCAGCGACCCGCCGGCCAGGCGGCACCGCTCGACCAGGCCGGCGCGGGCCGCCGGGACCGGCCCGCTCCACCCGTCGTCCTGACCGGTGAGCCGCATCAGCCGCAACATCAGCTGGGTGTCGGGAGCCAGGGTGAGGCCGTCGATGGTGACCGGTCGCCCGGCCAGACGGCGTTGGAGGGTGCTGGGCAGGTTCAGGGCGGTGAGGAAGGCCAGCCGCTCGACCTGGTAGCGCACCGGACGGAGGGCTCGCTTCAGAGTGGTCGTCACGCTCACGAGGACAAACCTACTCCGGGGTAACCGAGCCCGGTCACCTCCCTTCGCTGACCGCCTCCGTCGACCGCCTCCGCCGACCGCCTCCGCCGATGACACCCGGCGTTCACCCGACGGTGCCACACTTGGTCAATGGCCCTCGACAGCGCTCCCACGCAGCCGGAGGACACCGTCCGCAGCCTGGCGGCGATCCCCGACCAACCCTTCGACGTCGAACCGGAGTACGTCCCCGACCACGAGGCGCTGGCCGCGGTGGAGAAGTTCGAGGACCGGTTCCTGGATCGCGAGCTGTCCTGGCTGAGGTTCAACCAGCGGGTGCTGGAGCTGGCCGAGGACTCCAGCCTGCCGCTGCTGGAGCGGGTGCGGTTCCTGGCGATCTTCACCTCCAACCTGGACGAGTTCTTCATGGTCCGGGTGGCCGGCCTGAAACGCCGGATCGCCGCCGGCGTCGCCGTCCGCGCCGCCTCCGGCCTGATGCCCCGCGAGGTGCTGGAGCAGATCTGGCGGGCCACCCGGGAGCTGTCCGAGCGGCAGGCCACCGTCTTCCACGGTGAGATCGTGCCGGAGCTCAACCGGGCCGGGATCGAGCTGCTGCGCTGGGAGGACCTGACCGAGATCGAGGTCAAGTACTGCAAGAAGCTCTTCAAGGAGCGCGTCTTCCCGGTGCTGACCCCGCTCGCGGTCGACCCGGCACACCCCTTCCCGTACATCTCCGGGCTCTCGCTCAACCTCGCCGTCGTGATCCGCCACCCGAAGACCGGCAAGGAGCACTTCGCCCGGGTCAAGGTGCCGCCGATCTTCACTCGGTTCATCCCGCTGGGCAATGATCGGTTCGTGCCGCTGGAGGCGGTGATGCGCGAGCGGCTCTCGAAGCTGTTCCCCGGCATGGAGATCCTCGAGGTGCACGCCTTCCGGGTGACCCGCAACGAGGACCTGGAGGTCGAGGAGGACGACGCCGAGAGCCTGCTGACCGCGCTGGAGAAGGAGCTGCTGCGCCGTCGCTTCGGGCCGCCGGTCCGGCTCGAGGTGGAGGAGTCGATCTCGCAGGCGGTGCTCGATCTGTTGATCTCCGAGCTCGACATCTCCTCCGCCGAGGTGTTCCGCCTGCCCGGGCCACTGGACATGCGCGGCCTGCACGGCATCGCCGACCTGGACCGGGCCGAGCTGAAGTACCCGGCGTTCGTGCCGACCACCCACCGTCGGCTGGCGGAGGTGGAGTCGGCGGCACCGGTCGACGTGTTCAAGGCGGCGCGACGCACCGACGTCCTGCTGCATCATCCGTACGACTCCTTCGCCACCTCGGTGCAGCGGTTCATCGAGCAGGCCGCCGCCGACCCGCAGGTGCTGGCGATCAAGCAGACCCTCTACCGCACCTCCGGCGACAGCCCGATCATCGACGCCCTGGTCGACGCGGCCGAGGCCGGCAAACAGGTGCTGGTACTGGTCGAGATCAAGGCCCGGTTCGACGAGGAGGCGAACATCCGGTGGGCACGCAAGCTGGAACAGGCCGGCTGCCACGTGGTGTACGGACTGGTCGGGCTCAAGACGCACTGCAAGCTCGCCCTGGCGGTCCGCGACGAGCCGGACGGGATCCGGCGCTACACCCACATCGGGACCGGCAACTACAACCCGAAGACGTCCCGGCTCTATGAGGACATGGGGCTGATCACCACCAACGACGCGATCGGCGAGGACGTCGCGCACCTGTTCAACAACCTGTCGGGATGGAGCCGGCAGGCCGAGTACGCCGAACTGCTGGTCGCGCCGGACAACGTCCGCTCCGGGCTGATCGAGCAGATCCACGGCGAGATCGCCCACCACCTCGCCGGGCGACCCGCGCGGATCCGGCTGAAGGCGAACTCGGTGGTCGACGAGGCCATCATCGACGCCCTCTACCTGGCCTCGCAGGCCGGCGTGCCGGTGCAGCTGCTGGTCCGCGGCATCTGCGCGCTCCGGCCGGGCGTGCCGGGGCTGTCGGAGACGATCGAGGTGCGCTCGGTGCTCGGCCGGTTCCTGGAGCACTCCCGGATCTTCTGGTTCCAGAACGGTGCGGAACGGGTCTCCGCGACCGACGCGGACGGACAGGGGCCGGTCGCCTGGATCGGGTCGGCGGACCTGATGCACCGCAACCTCGACCGCCGGGTGGAGACACTGGTCCGACTGCCGCGACCCGAGCTGGTGGCGCAGGTCGACGATCTGCTCGACCTGGCCTTCCAGCCCACCACGATGGCCTGGCAGCTCGGCCCGGACAGCGTCTGGTCGCGCAACGACGGCACCGTCCACCTGCAGGAGCAGCTCATCGAGAAGCACCGCCGCTGGCGTCGTACGCCGACGGCGTGACCGGCCCGCGGGCCCGGTCGCGAGACGTCGGGCGCCGACTTCGCCGGTCTGCGTTACGCCGACGGGGTCGGGCTCCCCTAGCATGAGGTGCGGTTCCGCCACTTCATGCCAGGAGAACTCCCGTGCATTTCCGATTTCGCCCGGTCGACACGTCGTTCTACGACCTGTTCACCGAGTCGGCCGGCCACCTCGTGGACGGCGCAGGGCTGCTCGCCGAGATGCTCGGTGAGGCCGCCGACCACGACGACGTGGCCCGTCGGATGCGTGCGGCCGAGCACGCCGCCGACGAGACGACCCACTCGATCGTCAAGAAGGTGAACTCGACCTTCGTCACCCCGTTCGACCGCGAGGACATCTACTCGCTGGGCTCCTCGCTCGACGACGTGATGGACTCGATGGACGAGGTCGTCGACCAGATCCTGGTCTACGAGGTCAAGGTGCTGCCGGGCGAGCTCTCCGACCAGGTCGAGGTGCTGCAGCGCTGCGCCGAGCTCACCGCGGAGGCGATGCCGAAGCTGCAGTCGATGCGCCAGCTCGAGGAGTACTGGATCGAGATCAACCGGCTGGAGAACCAGGGCGACAAGAACCACCGCCGGATCCTGGCCAAGCTCTTCTCCGGAGAGTTCAAGGCGATGGAGGTCCTCAAGCTGAAGGACATCGTGGAGTCCCTCGAGGACGCGATCGACGGGTTCGAGCGGGTGGCGAACATCGTCGAGCAGATCGCGGTCAAGGAATCCTGACCCCGTGGACCTCGCGATCGTCATCGCGGTGGTGGCCGTTGCCCTCGCCTTCGACTACACCAACGGCTTCCACGATGCCGCGAACGCCATCGCGACCTCCGTCTCGACCCAGGCGCTCACCCCGCGGGTCGCGCTCACCCTGGCCGCGGTGATGAACTTCGTCGGGGCGCTGCTGGGTCAGGAGGTCGCCCACACCGTCAGCGAGGTCCTCTCCCTCGACACGGCCGACACCAAGCATGCGCTGGTGATCATCCTGGCGGCCCTGCTGGGCGCGATCGTGTGGAACCTGATCACCTGGTACTTCGGGCTGCCCTCGTCCTCGTCGCACGCGCTCATCGGCGCACTGGTCGGCTCCGGACTGACGGCCGGGTCGACGTACGCCTCGATCCACTGGGACACGATCCTGGACAAGGTGATCGTGCCGATGGTCGCCTCGCCGGTGGTCGGGTTCGTGCTCGCCTTCGGCCTGATGCTGGCGATCATGTGGATCTTCCGCCGCCGCAACCCGCACCGGGTCTATCGCGGCTTCCGACTGGTCCAGACCGTCTCCGCCGCGGCCCTGGCGCTGGGCCACGGCCTGCAGGACGCCCAGAAGACGATGGGCGTGATCTTCCTGGCCCTGATCGCCTCCGGTCACGCGGACGCCGATGACGGACTGCCGCTGTGGGTGATCATCTGCGCCGCCTCCGCGATCTCGCTGGGCACCTACTCCGGCGGCTGGCGCATCATGCGCACCCTGGGCCGGAAGATCATCCACCTCGACCCGGCTCGCGGCTTCAGCGCCGAGGCGGTGGGCGCGGCGGTGCTCTACACCACCGCGTTCGTGTGGCACGCACCGATCTCGACCACCCACACCATCACCTCGGCGATCATGGGCGCGGGCGCCACCAAGCGCTTCTCCGCGGTCCGGTGGGGCGTCGCCGGCAACATCGTCGCCGGCTGGGTGCTCACCTTCCCGGCCGCCGGCCTGGCCGCCGCCCTGGTCTACTGGGTGCTGCGGCCGATCCTCGGAGTCTGAGCCCCGCTGAGCCTGGACGGGCAGGATGGCCGAGCCCGTGTCACGACTCAGCCGAAGCGACCCGAGATGTACGCCTCGGTGTCCGGGTTGTCCGGGTTGGTGAACATCTGCTTGGTCGGGTTGAACTCGACCAGGTGACCGGGCCTGCCGGCCGCCTGCAGGTTGAAGAACCCGGTGTCGTCGGAGACCCGGGCTGCCTGCTGCATGTTGTGGGTCACGATCACGATCGTGTACGACGCCTTCAGCTCGTGGATCAGGTCCTCGATCGCGGCGGTCGAGATCGGGTCGAGCGCCGAGCACGGCTCGTCCATCAACAGCACCTCGGGCTCCACGGCGATCGCCCGCGCGATGCACAGCCGTTGCTGCTGACCGCCGGAGAGCCCCATCCCGGGCCGGCCGAGCCGGTCCTTCACCTCGGTCCACAGGTTCGCCCCGCGCAGCGAGCTCTCCACGATGTCGTCGGCGGTCGCCTTCGAGATCCGCCTGGAGTTGAGCCGGTTGCCGGCCAACACGTTGTCGTAGATCGACATCGTCGGGAACGGATTGGGTCGCTGGAAGACCATCCCGATCCGGCGGCGGACCTCGACCGGGTCCACCGAAGGGTCGTAGAGGGACTGCCCGTCGACCACGATCTTCCCCTCGACACGGGCGCCGGGGATCACCTCGTGCATCCGGTTGAGGGTGCGCAGGAAGGTCGACTTGCCGCAGCCGGACGGTCCGATGAAGGCGGTGACCGCCCTCGCCTTGATCGTCATCGAGACGGACTCGACGGCCTTGAAGTCGCCGTAGTAGATCGAGACGTCGCTGACGTCGATGCTCTTGGCCATGGTGTGTGACTCCCTCTAGCGCCCGGTCTTGGGGGCGAAGATCTTTCCAACGATGCGGGCGGCGAGATTGAGGATCATGACGATGACGATGAGGATCAGCGCTGCTCCCCAGGCGTACTTCCGGTCATCGACGGTCCCGTTGTACTCGTTCATGATGTAGACCGGCAACGTGGTCATGCGTCCGGAGAACAGGTTGGTGTTGACCACGTCGACGCTGCCCACCGCGACCAGCAGCGGCGCGGTCTCGCCGACCACCCGGCTGACCGCGAGCACGACGCCGGTCACGATGCCGCCGAAGGCGGTGGGCAGCACGACCTTGAGGATCGTGCGCCACTTCGGCACCCCGAGGGCGTACGACGCCTCGCGGAGGTCGCTCGGCACCAGCCGCATCATCTCCTCGGCGCCGCGGACGACGGTCGGGATCATCAGCAGCGACAGCGCGATCGATCCCATCAGCCCGATCCGGGTCCCGGGGTTGCCGGTCAGCACGGTGAACAGAGCCACCGCGAAGAGCCCGGCGACGATGGAGGGGATGCCGGTCATCACGTCCACCAGGACGGTGATCGCCCGTCCGATCCAGCGCTTCCCGGCGTACTCCACCAGGTAGATGGCGGTCATCAGGCCGATCGGCACCGAGATCACGATGGCGCCGAGGGTCACCAACCCGGTGCCGATGATGGCGTGCTTGACGCCGGCGCCGGAGACCATCTTGAACGTCTTGGGGTCCAGGCCGCTGGTCATGTCGCTGGTCAGGAAGTGCCACGAGATCGCCGGGATGCCCTCCGCGAAGGTCTTGACCAGCACCCACACCAGCGGGACCAGGGTGATCAGCAGGGTGACCCAGACCAGACAGGTCACCAGCCGGTCGGTGGCGGCCCGGCGGCCCTCGGTGGCCGCCGACCAGACTGGCAGCCCGATCACGGTGAACACCGCGGCGAAGACCGGCACGGCCACCCACGACCAGCCCAGCACCAGGCTGAGCAGCGCGGCCAGGGCGAGCGCGGCCAGGATCACCAGCGCGGGCGCGAACCGCGGCAGTCGCACCCCGGAGAACGACCCGACCAGCGCGGGCTCGTCGACGCTCAGACTCATGCCAGCTTCCTCTCCTGACGGCCGACGACCGCCCGCGCGATGAAGTTCACCGCGAAGGTGAACACGAACAGCACCAGGCCGGTGGCGAGCAGCACCACCTGCTGGTCGACGTTCTCGCCCTGGAAGTTCTGCGCGATGTTCGAGGCGATCGTCGGCGGGCTGTCCGCGGTGAGCATCTTGATGGTGACCAGGGGGTTCTCCGCGCCGAGCACGAAGGTGACGGCCATCGTCTCACCGAGCGCCCGGCCCAGGCCCAACATGACCCCCGCGATCAGCCCGGAGCGCGCATAGGGGAAGACCGCGTAGCGGATCATCTCCCAGCGAGTCGCGCCCAGGGCCAGCGCCGCCTCCTCGTTGAGGCGCGGGGTCTGGGCGAACACCTCTCGGGCGATGGCGGTGGTGATCGGGATGATCATCACCGCCAGCACCATCGCCGCGATCAGCACGCTGCGTCCGGACGCCGACACGGTGCCGCTGAAGAACGGGATCCAGCCGAGATGATCGTTGAGCCAGGCGGTCACCGGCTTCATCGCCTGGGCGAAGCTGCGCAGGCCCCACAGGCCGAAGACGACCGAGGGGATCGCCGCCAGCAGGTCGATCACGTAGGCGACCGGGGTGGCCAGCCACCGGGGCGCATAGTGCGAGATGAACAACGCCAGCGCCACCGAGAAGGGCACCGCGAAGCACATCGCGACCACCGAGACCCACACCGTGCCGAAGAGCAGCTTGGCGGCGTAGAGGGCGAAGTTGCCGGCGTTCGGATACAGCGAGGGGTCGACATTGAGCCCCTGGCTGCCCCGGATGGCGAGGAAGACGAAGACGGCCGCCAGCGCCACCATGATGGTGATGCCGGCCAGCAGGGCGAGTCCGGAGAAGGCTCGGTCGCCTCGGCCGAAGCGCTGCTTCGAGGCGATCGGCGGTGCCTTGCCCTCTGGATCGGTGCTCACAGTGCTCACAGGGTCACTCCAAGATGAGGGGCCGCGGGGGGGGGGGCCGGGCCCGGGCCCCCCCCCCCGGGGGGGGGCGCACAACCCCCCCGGGGGGGGGGGGAGGCCCGGGGTGG
>NZ_JASGET010000170.1:0-3921 GCF_047606145.1 Nocardioides sp.
CTGCCGCTTCCGCCGCCCCGGCCCCTGCTGCGCCCGCTGCGCCCGCCGCCCCGGCGACCTCCTCCGCCCCCGCCGCCCCGGTGGCCAAGCCGCGCCCGGTCTCCAAGGCGGCCGAGCCCGCCAAGGGCACCACTTCACCGGTGCCGAAGGACGCGCCGAAGCCGGCCGCCTCCGCGGTGACCGACGAGCCGACGTACACGGTGCTGCGCGGCGCCCCCGCCCGCACCGCCCAGAACATGGCCGCCTCGCTGAGCGTGCCGACCGCGACCTCGGTGCGCGACGTTCCGGTCAAGCTGCTGTGGGACAACCGCACGGTCATCAACAACCACCTCGCCAGGGCCCGTGGCGGGAAGGTCTCCTTCACCCACATCATCGGCTACGCGCTGGTGCAGGCCGTCAAGGCGATGCCGTCCATGAACGTCGGATTCGACGTCATCGACGGGAAGCCGAACCTGATCACCCCGGCCCACGTCAACCTCGGCCTCGCCATCGACGTGCCGAAGCCCGACGGCTCCCGTCAGCTGCTGGTGCCGAGCATCAAGGGCGCCGAGACGATGGACTTCGCGACCTTCTGGACGGCGTACGAGGAGATCGTCCGCAAGGCCCGCGACAACAAGCTCACCGTCGCCGACTTCAGTGGCACCACGATCTCGCTGACCAACCCGGGCGGCATCGGCACCGTGCACTCGATCCCGCGGCTGATGAAGGGCCAGGGCGCGATCATCGGCGTCGGCGCGATGGAGTACCCGGCCGAGTGGCAGGGCGCATCCGCGGATGCGATCGCGCGCAGTGCGATCAGCAAGGTCATGACGATCACCTCGACCTACGACCACCGGGTCATCCAGGGCGCGCAGTCCGGTGAGTTCCTCAAGCTGATGCACCAGCTGCTGCTCGGCGGAAGCGACTTCTACGACGACATCTTCCGCAGCCTGCGGATCCCGTACGAGCCGATCCGCTGGGCCCAGGACGTGGCCACCAGCCACGACGACCAGATCGGCAAGCAGGCGCGCGTCCTGGAGCTGATCCACGCCTTCCGGGTGCGCGGCCACATGATGGCCGACACCGACCCGCTGGAGTACAAGCAGCGCATCCACCCCGACCTGCGGGTGGAGAGCCATGGGCTGACCCTGTGGGACCTGGACCGGGAGTTCCCGACCGGGTCCTTCGGCCGCGATGACCGGCCGTTCATGAAGCTGCGCGACATCCTGGGCATCCTGCGCAACTCCTACGTCCGGACGACCGGCATCGAGTACATGCACATCCAGGACCCCGACCAGCGTCGCTGGATCCAGGACCGGGTCGAGGTGCCGCCGGAGCGCACGCCGCGCGAGGAGCAGCTGCGCATCCTGGAGAAGCTCAACGAGGCCGAGGCGTTCGAGACCTTCCTGCAGACCAAGTTCGTCGGCCAGAAGAGGTTCTCGCTGGAGGGTGGCGAGACCACCATCCCGGTGATCGACGAGATCTGCGAGAACGCCGCCGACGCCGGGCTCAACGAGGTCGCCATCGGAATGGCGCACCGTGGCCGGCTCAACGTGCTGGCCAACATCGTGGGCAAGTCCTACAACCAGATCTTCCGCGAGTTCGAGGGCAACATCGACCCGCGCACCGTGCAGGGCTCCGGCGACGTGAAGTACCACCTCGGGGCCGACGGCCAGTTCACCGCCGGTGACGGCTCGACGATCAAGGTGTCGGTGGCGGCGAACCCGTCCCACCTGGAGACCGTCGACCCGGTGCTGGAGGGCATCGCCCGGGCCAAGCAGGACGTGCTGAACCAGGGTGCGGCGTACCCCGTGCTGCCGCTGCTGGTGCACGGCGACGCGGCGTTCGCCGGACAGGGCGTGGTGGCCGAGACGCTCAACCTCTCCCAGCTGCGCGGCTACCGCACCGGCGGCACGATCCACGTCATCATCAACAACCAGGTCGGCTTCACCACCTCGCCCGGCTCGTCGCGGTCCTCGCTGTACGCCACGGACGTGGCGCGGATGGTCCAGGCGCCGATCTTCCACGTCAACGGCGACGACCCGGAGGCCTGTGTCCGGGTGGCGCGGCTGGCCTTCGAGTACCGGCAGGCGTTCAACAAGGACGTCGTCATCGACCTGATCTGCTACCGCCGGCGCGGCCACAACGAGGGCGACGACCCGTCGTTCACCCAGCCGCTGATGTACGACCTGATCGAGAAGAAGCGCTCGGTGCGCAAGCTCTACACCGAGTCGCTGATCGGTCGCGGCGACATCACCCTGGAGGAGGCCGAGCAGGTGCTGGCCGACTACCAGGCGCGGTTGGAGCGGGTCTTCACCGAGGTGCGCGACGCCGACAAGCAGCCCGAGGAATGGGAGACCGTCCCGGCCTACCCGGCCAAGCCCGCTGCCGAGACGGTCACCGCCATCACCCCCGAGACCCTCAAGCGGATCGCCGACGCCTACGTCACCCCGCCCGAGGGCTTCACCGTGCACCCGAAGGTGATGCCGCAGCTGCAGCGTCGAGCCAACCAGATCACCGAGGGCGGCATCGACTGGGGCACCGGCGAGATCCTCGCCTTCGGCTCCCTGCTGATGGAGGGTCGTCCGGTCCGGCTCGCCGGACAGGACTCCCGGCGCGGCACGTTCGTGTCGCGCTTCGCCACCATGATCGACCGGAAGAACGCCGACGAGTGGACGCCGTTGGCCAACCTGACACCGGACCAGGCGAAGTTCTACGTCTACGACTCGCTGCTCTCCGAGTACGCCGCGCTCGGCTTCGAGTACGGCTACTCGGTCGCCCGGCCCGGAGCGCTGGTCGCCTGGGAGGCGCAGTTCGGCGACTTCGTCAACGGCGCGCAGTCGGTGATCGATGAGTACATCACCGCCGGGTTCACCAAGTGGCAGCAGCGCTCGGGAGTCGTGCTGCTCCTGCCGCACGGCTTCGAGGGCCAGGGCCCCGATCACTCCTCGGCCCGCATCGAACGGTGGCTGACGATGGCCGCCGACGAGGCGTTCACGGTCGCCCAGCCGAGCACCCCGGCGTCGTACTTCCACCTGCTGCGCCAGCAGGCGCTCGGCGCCACCCACAAGCCGCTGATCGTCTTCACCCCGAAGTCGATGCTGCGGCGCAAGGAGGCCGCCTCGCAGCCGACCGACTTCACCAGCGGATCGTTCCGGCCGTTCATCGGCGACGAGGTCGCCGACCCCAACACGGTGGACACGCTGCTGCTGTGCTCGGGCCGGATCACCTGGGACCTGATGGTGGCGCGCGACAAGCGCGAGGATCCCGGTCGGTTCGCCATCGGTCGCACCGAGCAGCTCTACCCGTGGCCGACGGCGCAGATCGCCGCCGAGATCGCCAAGTACCCCCGCCTGAAGACGATCCGGTGGGTGCA
The DNA here is from genome assembly GCF_047606145.1 of Nocardioides sp. GTDB lineage: Bacteria > Actinomycetota > Actinomycetes > Propionibacteriales > Nocardioidaceae > Nocardioides. Next base: position 3,356 of record NZ_JASGET010000170.1, read on the forward strand.
GGACGAGCCGTACAACATGGGCCCGTGGCCGACGTTCGCGCTGAACATCGTGCCCGAGCTGGGCCGTCCGATCGAGGCGGTCACCCGGCCGGCCTCGACCTCACCGGCGGTCGGCACCTCCCGGCGGCACCTGGCGGAGCAGAAGGACCTGCTGGAGGCGGCGTTCGCCTGACCGATCCGACCCGATCGGGTGACCCGACGCTGCGGTGGCCCTGCCGATCCAGGACGACGGCCACCGCACCGTCGGGCGCCGGTGTTTGTCACACTGGGCCCATGTACTTCACCGATCGGGGCATCGAGGAGCTCGTCTCCCGCCGGGGTGACGAGGAGGTCAGCCTGGCCTGGCTGGGCGAACAGCTGCAGGCGTTCGTCGACGTCCACCCCGAGTTCGAGACGGCGGTCGAACGGTTCGCCACCTGGCTCGCGCGGCTGGACGACCCCGAGGACTGATATGTAGGGCCTTCCTGTCAAGAGGCAGGGTGAAGCGCCGCCACGGCTGGTTGTCGTGGCGGCGCTTCGTCTTCTGGTGGGGCTGCTGGCCGTGTCGAGCGGGTCTGTCGACGCAC
>NZ_JASGET010000171.1:0-9062 GCF_047606145.1 Nocardioides sp.
CCCTGATCCGGCCGGGCCGGCCGACGCCGGCGCGGCGGCCGGCGACCCAGCCGGTGCCGAACTTGGTCGCGATGCCGATCAGCGCGAGCGCCAGCGCCGGCAGGAGTACGTCGGGCAGCGTGCTCGGGTCGGTGGACAGGCCGAAGAACACGAAGAAGACCGCGGCGAAGATGTCACGCAGCGGCTCCAGGATGGTGTGGATGCGCTCGGCGATGTCGGAGGAGAGCGCGATGCCGAGCAGGAAGGCACCGACCGCCGCCGAGACATGCGCCGCCTCGGCCGCGCCGGCCACCAGCAGCGCCAGCCCGACCAGACGGAGCAGCAGCACCTCGTTGGAGCGCGAGACCACCAGCCGGGTGACGAACGGGCCGAACCGCAGCGCCCCGAAGAGCACCACGGTGAGCACGGCCAGCGCGATGGCCACCGACTTCAGCGCGGACAGGCCGCCGGCGGCGGCCGCCAGCGCGGTCACGATCGGCAGGTACGCCGCCATCGCCAGGTCCTCGAGCACCAACACCCCGAGGACGGCCGGGGTCTCCCGGTTGCCCAGCCGGCCCAGGTCGCTGAGCGTCTTGGAGATGATGCCGGACGAGCTCACCGCGGTGATGCCGAACATCGCCACCGCGGCGGTCGTACCCCAGCCCAGCAGGTAGGCGAACGCGACCCCGGGCAGGCCGTTGAGCAGCAGGTCGAGGCCGCCGCTCGGCGCCTGGGTCTTGAGGTTGTCGACCAGGTCCTCGGGGGTGTACTCCAGGCCGATCATCAACAGCAGCAGGATGACGCCGATCTCCGACCCGGTGGAGAAGAACCCCTCCGGCGCCTCGATCTGGGCGAGTCCGCCGGTGCCGAAGGCGAGTCCGGCGATCAGGTACAGCGGGATCGGGGAGAGCCCCCAGCGTGCCGAGATCCGGGCCAGGACGCCGAGAGCGAACAGCACCACGCCCAACTCCAACAGGAGCCGGGCGGTATGGCTCACCTCCACGCGATCAGCTGGGGTTGAGAATGTCGGCGGCGGCGCGGACGCCCTCGTCCGTACCGACCACGACCACCTTGTCGCCGTCCTCGAACCGGAAGTCGGGCGTGGGCGACGGCGTCACGGTGTCCCCTCGGACCACCGCCACGATCGACGCCCCCGTCCGGGTGCGGATCTCCGCGTCGCCCAGCGTCCTGCCGATGTACGGCGAGGACGATCGCAACGGGATGCCCGTCGTCGCCAGGCCCTCGACCTGCTCGCGCAGTCGATGCAGCCGCTCGATCACCTTCGGCGCGCCGAGCAGCTCGGCCAGCACCGACGCCTCGTCGGCGTCCAGATCGACGCTGACCTGGACCGCGTCCGGGTCGTACTTGTCGTAGACGATCAGCTGACGTCCGCCGTTCTTGAGCGTCACCACTCCCACGCGGCGTCCGTTCAAGCACGCGAAGTCGTGTCGCAGCCCCAGGCCGGGCAGCTTGACCTCCTCGACCTCCATGGTCGTTCCACCTCCACGTGATTCAACGCTGGACCCTATCTGCTCATTCCACCCCGGGCGAGCCCGGGCGGGGCGGCCGCGGCCCGGCAGAGTGGCTACTGCGAGGGGCACTCGGTGTTGTGCCCGTAGTCCGAGGTCAACCGGTACACCCCCGCCCGCGGCGCGTGCAGCACCGTCCAGCCGGTGGTCTCCGGGGCTGCTTCCGGATCCGTCGAGGCGGTGGCCGACGCGCCGGTCGAGGCGGTGCCGTCCGTGCTGCCGGTGCTGTCGGTGCCGTCCGTGCCGTCCGTGCCGTCCGTGCCGGCGTCGTCCGAGCCGGACGCGGGCCGCAGCTCGCTGACGCAGCCGGTCAGATTGAGGGCGAGCGAGTCCGGGCTGGCCAGCGGCTTCCCGGCTGTGTCGACGAGGACCATCGTCGGGGAGAACTTCTCCTTGATCACGAACCGCCCCGCATGCGGCACCCGGATCCTCATCCCGGCCTCCGTCCAGCTGAGCACCCGGCCACCGCCACTGACCGTCGGTGCCGGGTCGTTGACCGCCAGGATCCGCCATTGATCGACGGACCAGACCTCGCGCAGGTACGACGGGCCGGCCGCGATCAGGGCGTTCTCGGTCACCGATCCGGAGTCGGCGCGCCCGGGCGGCACCACCACGAAGGTGACCGCCCAGGCCCGCAGCCACTTCTTGTACTCCTCGGCGGTGAGCGGCTCGTCCTGGTCGTAGAAGCGCGGGTTGTAGGCCGCGTCCAGCTGCCGGTTCCAGCCGCGGGCGAGCACGAACGGCGGCGAGAACGCGGAGGCCTCCCGGTGGCTGGCGGTGGGCACCACCTCGATCCGGCTGTTGAGCGCGCCCAGCTCGCGCAGCTCGTCCGAGACGGCCGCCACCTCGGTCTCCCAGGAGCTGTCCGGGGTGGTCCGGACCAGGTCCTTGGCCGCGGTGGCGGTCTGCCACACCCCGGAGGTGAGCAACGCGAGCACGGTGACCAGGGTGAGCGGGACCCGGGCAAGCGGGCCCACCCGGCGGACCCAGCCGAGCCCGCGCACACCCGGCAGCAGCCGCCGCTGCTGTCCGGAGGTGAGCACCGCGGTCAGCACCACGCCGCCGAAGATCAGGGCGAGCCGGGTGACGTTGGTCCCGATCGGCGACGGGATCAGCCAGCTGCCGATCACCGCCACCACCGAGATCAGCGCGGTCAGCCGGACCACCCGCCAGTGGGGCGGGGTCACCACCACGACCAGCAACGCCAGCAGGCTGGGCAGGATCGTCGAGGCCCAGTTCATCGGCTGCACCCCGCCGGAGGGGAAGAAGATCTTGACGAAGATCACCACCGCTACGGCCGGCAGCCCCAGCGCATAGGACTCGACCCGACGCCGTACCAGCCACAGCGCGGCCGCGACCAGGCCGAGGAACAGCCCGTCCACCGGGCTGCCGAAGGTGGCCAGCAGCGAGAGCAGCGCCACCAGCCCGATCCGGCCGGCGCGCCGGTGGGGACCGGCCTGCCAGGCCGGCCCGGTGGCCACCAGTACGGCGATCGCGCCGAGGCCGAACACCATCCCGATCACGAACGTGGTCCGCCCCGAGATCGAGTTGCCGAACAGCGCCACCGCGCCGACCAGGGCGGCCGGCAGCGGGCGGCGTACCTCCGGGAGCCGGGTGAGGATCAGCGCGATCAGGCCGGCCGCCGCGGTGGCGGCCAGCATCATCGCGGTGCGCACCCCCAGACCCGCCATCAGGTAGGGCGAGAGCACGCTGTAGCTGACCGGATGGATGCCGCCGTACCAGGCGAAGTTGTAGGCCTTGAGCGGGTTCCGCCGGGCGAACTCCGCCCAGGCGTCCTGGGCGGCGATGTCGCCCCCGCTGTTGGCCAGCACCAGCACCCAGCACAACTGCAGCACCGCTGCGACCAGCACGGTCACCGCCACCACGCTCACCGCCGGATGCTCCCGGGCGAGCTGGTGGAGTCGTCGGGGCCGGGTGGCCACGGCGGCTGGCTCCGCGGCGTCCCTCACCGCGCCTCGGCCGCCGAGCTCTTCCGTCGGGGCCGCCTCGGCAGCCGGCGGAAGACGGTGACATGGCCGAGCAGCAGTGCCACCGCGGCCAGCACCAGGCCGGCGATCAGGTCGGCGAGGAAGTGCCAGCCGAAGTAGAGGGTCGCGAACAGCACTCCCACCAGGTAGATGGTGAGCAGCACCGTCAGCACCCGCTTGCGGTAGTAGGCGGCCATCAACGCGATCAACGCGGTCAGGCCGGTGTGCAGGCTGGCGAACGCGGAGATGCTGACGAACGTCGAGGGGTCCGAGGGGTCGGCCAGGAATGCCTCGCGCTGGGCGGTGTACGTCGCCTGGTTGTCGGTGATCACCGAGTGCGGCAGGCCGGCGAAGTCCGCCGCCGCACTGAAGCACGGCCCCAGGCTGGGCACGGCGTAGTAGCTGATGGTGCCGAGGATCCACGCCCACATCCCCGCCACCAGCATCACCAGCCCGCGGCGCGTGTTGGTGATGAACGCCGGCGCCGCGACGATCGCGATCGACACCAGTTGCGGGAAGGACTCATAGATCCGGGCCAGCAGGTGGGTCATGGTGCTGCTGGTGCCGAGCATCCCGTGCACCACCTCGGCCGCGCTGTGTCCGAACAGGATCCACCGGTCGAACGCGGCCAGGTCGCGGTCGCGCGGGGTGTTGAACGCGTCCCAGCTCTTCAGGTTGCGGTAGCAGAGGTAGACCAGGTGGTAGGCGATGATGGTGGACTCGATCAGCGCCAGCCGGCGGGGTGCGAGCCGTACGGCGGCCTGGTGGCGCAGTTGGGCCAGCGAGGGCCCGGCGCGCACCGTGCGGATGACGAGGTCGACGGCCGCCAGCGCGGCGAACAGCAGCGTCGCACCGACCAGCTTGTGCGCGAACATCCGACCGCCGGGATCGCGCAGACCGACGCCGACGTGCGCGCTCCAGGCCAACGTGACGATCAGGAAGACCACGGCGACGGCCCAGGTCAACGCGACCGGCCACCACCACTCACCGCTGGTGTGGTGCTCGTCGGCGGGTCCGGCCGATGGCGTCGTCTCCGCTGCCTGCATCGCACCCACGCAGGGCATCGTACGGACCCCGGGTGAATCGGATCGAGTCGCCATACGCGCCGGGACCGGCGCGCGCGATTACCTCGACAATCGAGACCACGCGCGACCGGGGGGTACATATGGGGCCGGTAGTTGCTAATGTCCTGCCTGCAACAGGTGCAAGTTCCAGCTGGTTAGGACGCCCGCGGAGTTTGTGATCCAACGGCGTGTCTGCTCTGTGCCCGCCCAGGCGGGGGACACCACAGGTCGGAGCGACGTGTCACCGCATCTGATGCGGGGCCTATCGATCCTGAAGGCCTCTCGCCCCGACTAAGGAGTAACAGAGCAATGGCTCAGGGCACCGTGAAGTGGTTCAACGCCGAGAAGGGCTTCGGCTTCATCGCGCAGGAGGACGGCGGCGACGACGTCTTCGTGCACTACTCGGCCATCCAGACCCAGGGTTACAAGACCCTCGACGAGAACCAGAAGGTCGAGTTCGACGTCACCCAGGGCCCGAAGGGCCCGCAGGCGGAGAACGTTCGCCCGGTCTGATCCGGAGGTCGTCGGTACACCCGGCGCACCAGGGACGAGGCCCCACCCGCTACGGCGGGTGGGGCCTCGTCGCGTCCCGGCGTCGGCTGCGCCGATCGCGATGGCGAGATCCTGACCAGGTCCTGACCAGGTCCTGACCAGGGCTTGATGAGGCCCGGACGAGGCCGTGATCTGTTGCGGAGACGTGGAGCGTGTGACAGCGCGCTCTCAGGTTGGAGTGGCACCATGGGTCCACGGCCGGACGCCGTACGCAGCAGGTGTACGGCAGAGGGCGGACGGGCGGATCTGCGGACCGTGCCAGACCCGAGACATCGCGGCGCGGCTCCCGGTTTCGGTCCACATCCGACCTCGGACTCAGGGATGATGGGCGATCAAGGGATGAATCAGGGCACCGGGGAGAGGAGAGCGATGAACGACCCGTTCGACGTCACGCTCGAAGACCCCGAACTGATGGCCGAGGTGGAGCTCACCACCAATCTGATCGTGGCGGCCAGCGAGTCCGAGGAGCACCTCTCGGTCGAGGAGATCGACCGGATCCTCGGGGTGGAGCCGAATCGCGACTGAGTCGGGTGGGCCCGGGCGAGTCGGCCTGAGACCCGGGGACCCGGTCCGGCTCAGCAGGTGGCGAAGAGCAACGGTCCGTTGCCGAGGTCGCTGAGGATGCTGGCGTCCGCCTTGGGATGGAGCTCCATTCGGACCACCGGGCCGTCGGCGTTGACGGTGCCGAGCCGGAACCGGTCGGTGAAGCTGCCGCCCTGTCCGACCGCCGGCCCCACCGCGAGGGTGGCCCGGGTGTCGGCGTTGGTCACCGCCTGGTCGTGACTCTCGAAGGCCATCGCGGCGACCACCGTGCCGTCCGGCTCGGACGCCAGGGCGAAGCCGTCGTACGGATTGACCTTGCCGGCCTGGGCGACCAGTTCCTTGCCCTGGGACTGGTCGGTGGTGTCGGCGTCGGCCAGGGAGAGCTGCGCGCAGGCGTAGTCACCGGAGTAGAGGTAGGCCGCCGTCGGGTCGCCGATCGCGTCGGCGACCTCGGCGATGGCCGGGTCGAGCCGGGTGTCCTCGAGCGCGTCCACCTGCTGTTGGACGTAGTCGCCGTCGTCGCCGGTGATCACCAGGTGCTGGTCGGGCACCAGGGCGACGTAGGTGATCAGCGGAGTGACCTGCCGGCCGTCACCGGAGCCTTCGACCTGGTAGAGCGCCTCGCTGCCGTCCCAGACGTCGCCATGGCTGGGCGCGGTCAGACCGGTCGCGCGCATGGTGGCGCGCAACGAGTCGAAGGAGACCGAGTCGGGCAGTCTCCCGATCACCACCGCGCCCTTGGTGGACTGGGAGAGCAGCTCCCAGACCAACGTCGCCGGCGACCAGCCGAGACGCCGCTGCAGCAGCACCGCGGAGTCGGTCAGCGTCGAGGCCGGGCTCAGGTCCCGGTCGAAGGCGCGGGAGAGGAACCGCTCGATCTGCGTCCCGGAGGAGTCGGCGTCCACGTCGGCGTCGAGGGCTCGCCGTACCGCCGCCCAGTCGGTGAACGAGTAGCGGTCCGCCCCGCGCGGCGCCAGCCCGAGCGCCTGCTCCAGCTCGCTCGGCCGATCCCGGGTGGCGCGGAGCACCGCCAGCCCGGCGGCGACGAGCAGGATCACCACCAACCCGATCAGGAGCCAGCGGGCCTGCCGGATGTCGGAGCGGAGGGGCACGTGCGCGAGACTACGTGTATGTCGGCCAACGCCCGGGTGACCACCGCCGCCGGTGCGGTGATTCTTCGTCCGCACGGCCAGGTGGCGTTGATCCATCGACCCAAGTACGACGACTGGTCCTTCCCCAAGGGCAAGCTGGAGCGGGACGAACCGGCGCCGGTCGCGGCCTGCCGCGAGGTGGAGGAGGAGACCGGTCTGCGGATCCGGCTCGGCCGGCCACTGCGCTCCCAGCACTACCCCACCCGGGCCGGGGTGAAGACCGTGCACTACTGGGTCGGCCGGTTGCTCGACGGCTCCGGCGATCGGCTCGAGGGCTTCGTCGCGAACGGCGAGGTCGACCGGGTGGTCTGGCTCCCGATCGACCGGGCCGCCGCCCGGCTGAGCTATCGGCGGGACAAGCTGACCCTGCGAGAGGCCGTCCGGCTGCGCAAGGCCACCGTCCCGATGGTGGTGCTGCGGCACGCCGATGCCCGCGCCCGCTCGGCCTGGCAGGCCGACGACCGGGAGCGGCCGCTGGTGCTCGCCGGCCGGCGACAGGCGGTCGCCGTGGCCGGCATCCTGGCGGCGTACGACGTCCGCCGGATCCTGACCTCCTCCAGCGCCCGATGCGTGCAGACCGTCGCGGTCCATGCGGCCGACGCCGGCCTGGAGCCGGAGACGACGGATCTGCTCAGCGAGGAGGATGCGACCCGGGGCACGGTGCGCAAGCTCATCGCGAGGTCGTTGAGCCGGCTGGACCGCCGCGGCGGCACGGTGGTGTGCACCCACCGCCCGGTGCTGCCCTGGGTCTTCGAGGCGATCGGGGCGCCCGACCCGCAGCTGGAGAAGGGCGAGATGGCGGTCTTCCACCTGCGGCACGGGCGGGTGCTGGCGGTCGAGCGGTACGCCACCCGGTGACACCCCCCGGGCTCGTCCGGGCCCACGACGCGCCCCGCCGCGGGCGCCGGCGGCCTGTTCACCTGCCGGCCAGCCCGCGGTCGGGCAATCGTCCAACAGGATGCATGCCGCATTCACCCTGTGTTCACTGACCGCGCGGTATCCGTCCACCTGGTCTCCCTACGGTCTCCTCGACCACTGAGAATCAGCTTCAGGAGATCTGTGTGAACACCACCATTCGCCGGGCGTTCCTCCCCGGTGTCGCCGCCCTCGCGCTCGCCGTGTCCCTCGCGGCATGCGGTAGCAGCGACGACGACTCGTCCGGGTCGGACTCCGCGGACGCCGCCGGAACCACGAGCAGCGCCGCGACCGACTCCGGCGCGGCCAGCGGGCTGTCGGGCAAGGTCGCCGCCGGTGGCTCGTCGGCCCAGGAGACCGCTCAGGAGACCTGGCGCGCCGGCTTCGGGCAGGACAACCCCGACGTCACGATCAGCTACGACCCGGTCGGCTCGGGTGACGGTCGTGCCAACTTCATCTCCGGCGCCTACGCGTTCGCCGGCTCCGACTCGGCGATGGACGACGACGAGCTCAAGCAGGCCAAGTCCAAGTGCGGCGGCGACGTGATCGAGGTCCCGGCGTTCATCTCGCCGATCGACATCATCTACAACCTCCCCGGGGTCAAGGACCTGCAGCTGAGCCCGGCCACCGTGGCCGGCATCTTCACCGGCAAGATCACCAAGTGGAACGACTCGGAGATCGCCGCCGACAACCCGGACGCGACGCTGCCCTCGACCACCATCACCCCGGTCCACCGCTCCGACTCCTCGGGCACGACCGACAACTTCACCGACTGGCTCAACAAGAACGCGCCGAAGGTGTGGACCGATGAGCACAGCTCCGACTGGCCGACCAGCATCAAGGGCGGCGAGTCGGCGGAGAAGACCTCCGGCGTGACCGACACCGTCGGCTCGACCGAGGGCATGATCGGGTACGCCGACGACAGCGGCGTCCAGGGCCTCGACTCCGTGTCGGTGGCCAAGATCAAGGTGGGCGACAGCTACGTCGCGCCGAGCGCCGACGGCGCCGCCGCCGGCCTGTCGGCCTCGAAGCTGGTCTCGCCGGCGTCGACGATCCTGTCCTACTCCATCAACCGGACCTCGACCGACTCCTCGACCTACCCGCTGTTCATGGCGTCGTACCTGATCGCGTGCCCGACGTACTCCGACGAGGCCACGGCCGACATCGTCAAGGGCTTCCTGACCTACGCGGTCTCCTCCGACGGCCAGCAGGCCGCCGCGGCGAACGCCTACTCGGCACCGCTTCCGGATGAGATCTCGGCGAAGGCCACCACGGCGATCTCCACGATCACCGCTGGCTGAGTGTCCGACCCACGCGGCGGCGGGACCGGAGACGGTCCCG
>NZ_JASGET010000172.1:0-69460 GCF_047606145.1 Nocardioides sp.
GCCGGCGTCGGCCGGCGTCGGCCGGCGTCGGCCGGCGTCGGCCGGCGTCGGCCGGCGTCGGCCGGCGTCGTCTGGGGGAACACTCCCCGGTACGTCGTACCGCCGGCGGCGCCGCGTCCCCAACATGAGTGAGGTTCGTCGCCGCGTGGACCAGGTCGAAGCCGATCACGACGAAGATCGCCGAAGAGGTTCCGTGCGTGGCGCGTCGCCGGGCACGGAAGCTCCCAGGACAGCCCGGGCGGATTCGCGAGGGCTCGACCGCTAGGAGACCACCACATGTCAGCCCCGTCCACGGGACGCCTCCGAGTCGCCATCGCCGCGGAGGCCTCACTCGTGCTCGAAGCTGTCCGCGCCGCGCTGACCGCACGCGACTTCGACGTCATCCCGTTGCACTGGTCCGAGGACGGCCCCGGCTTGTGGATGGGGCCGGACGAGGTCGACGTCGCGCTGATGATCAGCGAGCTCGAGAGATGGCAGCGACTGCGCACCGTCGGCGGCATGATGCGTGCCGTCGGGGCTCCGTGGGTGGTGCTGACCGGCGCGCCGCGCGGATCGATGTGGGGCGCGGTGATCGAGTTCGGAGCGCGCACCATCCTGCCCAGCGACACCTCGCTGCGCGCCGTACAGCACGCGCTGCGAGCGACGGTGCGTGGCGAGTCGACGCTCTCCGCGCTGGAGACCGCGGTGCTGCGCAAGAACTGGGCCCAGCTCCGTGAGGAACGGGAGGCGCTGCGCGGCAAGGTCGCCACCCTCACCCCGCGAGAACGCGAGGTGCTACGGCTGCTCTACGCCGGCGACTCGGTGGTCGGCATCGCCGAGACGTTCAGCGTCTCCCCCACCACCGTCCGCAGCCAGGTGAAGGCGATCCTGCGCAAGCTCGAGGTCAACTCCCAGCTGGCCGCGGTCGCCGCGTTCGACCGGTCCATCGACTATCAGGGCGCCGACCTCCCGATGGCCGTCCTGAGCCAGGCGGAGCCCGGCTGAGCCGGCGACGCTGCCGCGTCGCGGCCGTCGGTCTGGTCGGCTCGGTCCGGTCAGGAGTTGAAGCGCTGCTGGGTGGTCGCGAGGCCGTCGACCAGCAGCGACTCCGCCGCGTCCGCGGCGTTGTCCACCACGAACGGCAGCGCCTTGCGCTCGATGGCGGAGAAGTTCGACAGCACGAAGTCCGCGACGTCCTGTCGTCCGGGCGGGCGGCCGATGCCCACCCGCACCCGGTAGAAGTCGCCGGTGCCCAACGACCCGCGCAGTGACTTCAGCCCGTTGTGCCCGTTGTCGCCTCCGCCGAGCTTGACCCGGAGGGTGTCGAAGGGGATGTCGAGCTCGTCGTGCACGACCACGAGGTGGTCGGGCGCCACCTTGTAGAAGCTGGCCAGCGCCTTGATCGGGCCGCCGACCTCGTTCATGTAGGAGCGTGGGCGCCCGATCACCACCCGCGGACCGGGCCGCCCGGGCATCCCCAGGCGGCCCTCCACGACGTCGGCGCGACCGGACTTGTGGGCGCGCAGACCGCCGCCCAAGCGGCGTACCAGCTCGTCGGCGACCAGATACCCGATGTTGTGCCGGTGTCCGGCGTACGTCGGACCGGGGTTGCCCAGCCCGACGACCAGCCAGACCTCGCCGGCGGGAGTCTGCGTCACGGGTTCCTCGCTGCCTCGATGATCGGCCGGCGTCGCCGGCCGATCCGGGTCACTCGGCCGACTCGGCCTCGGTGCTCTCCTCGTCCGCGGCCTCACCCTCGGCCACCGTCTCCTCGACGGCCTGGGCCTGGGCGGCGGTGACGTTGACCAGCAGGGTCTCCGGGTCGGTGGCCAGCGAGACGTTCGCCGGCAGGGTGAGCTCGGCGGCGGTGATCTGGGTGCCGGCCTCGGCGCCCTCGACCGAGACCTCGATGCCCTCGGGCACGTGGGTCGCCTCGGCCTCGAGGGTGACGGTCTCGCTGATCGTGCTGACCAGCGTGTCGGGGCCGGCCTCGCCGACGACCACCACCGGGATCTCCACGGTGACCTTCTCGCCGGCGCGCACCGCGATGAAGTCGACGTGCTCGATGACGCGGCGGACGTTGTCGACCTGGACCTGCTTGGTCAGGGCGAGCTGGGTCTTGCCGTCGATCTCGAGCTCGAGCAGCGCGTTCGGGCCGTGGTGCTTGAGCGCCATCATGGTGTCGTGGCCGGGCAGGGTCACGTGGACCGGGTCCGCGCCGTGGCCGTAGAGCACGGCCGGGATCTTGGACTCGCGACGGATGCGGCGGGCCGCGCCCTTGCCGAACTCGCTACGCTGCTCGGCGACGATCTTCTCGCTGGACATATCTACTCCTGGTCTGGTGCTGACGTCGGTGCCGCCGGAGCAGTGCGAGCGGGCCGCGATCCGGCCCGGGCGCACCGAGTGCGCCAGCCCTGTCGATCACGGAGCGTCCGCTCCCTCGCCGAGGCAACCGGTACAGCCTAGCCAGCGCCCCGGCGTGGTCGCCAATCCTCGTCGGCCCCCGGCACCCGAGCCGCGGGCGAGCGCGCCCGACGACGACCGGCACGTAGGCCGGCGCCACGTAGGGTGGTGGGTGTCCCTGACCCTCGCCGAGGCCCGCACCCGAGCCGCCACCGTCCACGCCGTCTCCTATGACGTCGACCTCGACCTCACCGACACGCGGAGCTTCACCAGCCGCACGACGGTCCGGTTCACCAGCAACGGCACCGAGACGTTCCTGGAGCTGAGCGACGCGGACCGACTCGAGGTGAGCGCGCCCGGACCCACGTCGTACGACGGCCGGCGGCTGCAGCTCCACGATCTGCCGGTGGGGGTTCCGGTCGAGGTGCGGGTGCGTGCCGAGCTGCCCTACCGCAGCGACGGCGCCGGCATGCACGCCTTCGTGGATCCGGTCGACGGCGAGCGCTACCTCGGCGCCTACCTGGGGCTCGACCTGGCCCAGCGGGTCTATCCCTGCTTCGATCAGCCCGACCTCAAGGCACCGTTCCGGGTCAGCGTGCGTGCCGACCCGGCCTGGACGGTGCTCGCCAACGCCCGGGTCGAGAGCCGGGAGCCGGGCAGGTGGCGGTTCGCTCCCACGCCGCCGATCCCGGGCGCTCTGCTCGCGATCTGCGCCGGACCGTGGCACTCGGCGACCTGGGAGCACGCCGGACTGCCGTTCGGCTGGCACGCGCGGCGCTCGCTGGGGGCCGAGCTGGAGCGCGACCTGCCCGAGCTGCGCGCCACCACCGAGGCCTGCTTCGACCACTTCGCCGGGCTCTTCGACGAGCCCTACCCGTTCGACTCCTACGACCAGGTGATGGTGCCGGAGCTGAACTGGGGCGCGCAGGAGCTGCCGGGATGTGTGATCCTGCGTGACGAGCTGCTGCCCCGCGGCGCGGTCACCGAGCGGTTGCGCGGCACCCGGGCGATGATCATCGCCCACGAGATGGCGCACATGTGGTTCGGCGACAGCATGTCGCTGACCTGGTGGGAGGACACCTGGCTGCAGGAGTCCTTCGCCGACTACATGGGCTACCGGGTCGCCGAGGCGTTGGGCAACCCGGCGCTGGTGGAGCTCGAGATCGCCCGCAAGCCCTGGGGGTACGACGGCGACGCCCGGCGCTCCACCCATCCGGTCGCGCCCCGGGCCGAGGAGGTGCCGGACCTGGACGTGGCCGCCACCTGCTTCGACGCCATCTCCTATGCCAAGGGCAACGCCTGCCTGCGGCAGCTGGCGACCTGGCTCGGAGACACCGAGTTCCTGGCCGGGGTCAACGTGCACCTGAGCCGCTTCCGGTTCGGCAACGCCACGCTGGCCGACTTCGTCGACTCGCTCGACTCGGTCACCGACCGCGACGTGCGGGCCTGGACGCAGGCGTGGCTGCGGCGGACCGGGTTCGACACCATCGGTGTGACCCGCCGGCCGGACGGCGTACCGGTGCTGCACCGGGAGGGCACGCGCACCCATGCCGTCACCGTCACGGCGTACGACGACCGGCTGCGGACGGTCGGGACCCGACGGGTGGAGCTCGGCGAGGAGCCGCTGGCGCTGCCGGAGTACGCCGGCGCGGCTCTGTGCCCCAACGCCGGCGGGGAGACGTTCGCGGCGCTGCGGCTGGACCCGGACTCGTGGGACCGGCTCGGCGGCGGACTGTCCCGGGTCGAGGACCCGATGGTCCGGGCGGTGCTCTGGTCGACCGCCTATCGGCGGGTGCGAGCCGGCGAGTCGAGCCTGCACGAGCATCTCGAGCTGCTGGTCGACCAGCTGCCCGCCGAGCCGCTGCCGGTGATCATCGAACCGACGCTGCAGCGTGCCCTGCGGCTGATCTCGGAGCTGGCCGCTCCGGGACAGGTGGCGGACTGTCGGCGGCTGCTGGCGCGATGCGCTGCCGCGGGGCTCGCCGACGCCACCGCGAGCACGCACCCCGGCGGCGACCAGCGAGCGCTGGCCTTCGCCGAGACGCTGGCGGCGACCGACAGCGAGGTGCGCCGGATGCGACGACGGCTCGCGACCGGCGCCCTCTCCCCCGGCGTGCCGCTGCTGCCCAGCGTCCGCTGGCGGATGCTGGCGAGACTCGCCGAGCTCGGCGCCGCGGACGCCGCCCTGATCGAGACGGAACGGCGGCGCGACGGTACCGCCGAGGGTGACCTCGGCGCCCTCCGCGCGTTGGCCGCACGGCCGCTGCCGGGAGCCAAGGCGGACGCCTGGCGTGCCATCGCCGAGGATCCCGAGGTCTCCAACCGGTCGGTCACCGCTCGCGCCGCGGGCCTCTGGTCACCGGAGCAGACCGAGCTGTTGGCCGACCACGTCACCGCGTACGTCGAGACCGCGCCCCGCCTGGCCGCCCGCGGACCGGCCTTCGAGGGCGTCCTCGGCGACATCTTCCCGGCGATCCCACTCACCGCCGCCCAGCTGGGCCTCTTCCGGGCCGCCCTCGACTCCGGCCGGGTGCCGGTGGTGCTGGCCCGGGCCTGGGAGGACGCGCTCGACGACCGGATGTGTGGAGCGACTTGACCGCATAGAGGTCACTGCACTCCACACATCAACGCAGCGGAGCGACCGCCCGGCCAGCCAGGGGTGATCGGGTGGCGACCGATCGACCGACCGTCGGGGCAACGCTGGGTGCTACCGATCGACGGCACCCCGCCCCGCGGACGGTTCGGGTGCCACCGGCGCGGCTCGTGTGCCGATGATGCCACTGGCACCGGCCAGACCCACCCCTGCGGCGAGCGCGCACCCGACCGCGCCGACGCCGAGGGCGGCCCGGGCCGAGACGTGCTCGGCGACGATGCCGAGGAGCGGGCCGCCGATCGGCGTACTGCCAGCGAAGCTGATCGACCACAGCGACATCACGCGGCCGCGGAACTCGTCGGCGCTGGCGAGCTGGATGGTGGCGTTGGCGACGGACATGAAGATGGTGCCTCCAGCCCCCACCAAGACCGCCACGCCTACGGCGACGATGACGTTCGGTGACAGCGCCAGTACACCGATCGCCGTACCGAACCCAAGACCGGCCACCGCCATCCGACGCAGTCCGACGCCACTGTGCCGAGCGACGGCGAGCCCGCCCGCGACCGCACCGACTCCCATCGCGGTGGTCAGCCAGCCGTAGGTGCGCGAGTCACCATGGAGTCCTCCGCGGGCCAGCATGGGCAGGGTCACCGGGAACTCCCAGGCCAACGTGCCGACGAGCGCGATCGCGGACAGCGGCAGGAGGAGTTCGCGACGGCCGAGGACGTGGGCCAACCCCGCCCGCAGCTGACCGGATGCTCGCGGCGCAGCGATCACAGCCGCGGTCGGCAGCGGCAGGGTGACCAGTGCCGCGATCACCGCCACGAAGGAGACCGCGTTGGCCGCGAAGCACCACCCGGCGCCGACGGCTGCGACCAGGATGCCAGCGATCGCCGGACCGACCGCACGGGCGCAGTTGATCGCGATGCTGTTGAGCGTGATGGCGTTGCGCACCAGCTCCCTGTCGACCAGCTCGCTCACGAACGCCTGCCTGGTCGGGTTGTCCTGCGCGGTGGCGATGCCCAGCACGACCGCACCGATGACGATCGCGGCCACGCCGACGTGCCCGGAGAGCGTGAGCACCGCCAGGACGAGTGCGACCGCGGCCATCGTGCTCTGGGTGAGGATCAGCAACAGTCGCTTCGGGTGCCGATCCGCCATCAGGCCGGCGTACGGTGCAAGCAGGAGCACCGGTACGAACTGCGCCGCCGTCACCAGGCCGAGAACGGTGCCCGAATCGGTCAGCTCGAGCACCAGCCAGCCCTGAGCAATGGTCTGCATCCATGTCCCGGGCAGGCTGAACGCCTGCCCGATGAAGTAGCGACGATAGGCGGGAGAGCCGAGCGCCGCGAACGTGCCGCGGGCCTTGATGACCGGTGATGTCTCCGTGCTCACCCGCCGCAGCCGCCGCGACCTGGCGGAGGAGACGCGATCACGAAACCATCACGACGACGCCGTCGTCGTCGACGAACACCCGGTCGCCGGGGGTGAAGACCACCCCTCCGAAGCCGACCGGCACGTCCCGTGCACCGGCGCCGGCCTTGCCGCTGCGTCTCGGGCTGCTGCCGATCGCCACGACACCGAGAGCGATCTGCGCCAAGGCTCGTACGTCGCGCACGGAACCGTTGACCACGAGCCCGGTCCAACCGTTGCTGACGGCGAGTTCGGCCATGTTGTCCCCCAACAGCGCCACCCGCCGGGATCCCGACCCGTCGACGATCAGGACGCGGCCGTCGCCGGGCTCGCTGAGCACCGCACGCACGAGCACGTTGTCTTCGTGACAGCGGACCGTGGAGACCGTTCCGTCGAATCGCCGGCGTCGACCGTAACTGACGAACGGCGTCTCGCAGCAGGCCGCCTCGGCATGTTCGTCGCAGATGTCGGCGGTGCGCCAATCGCTGTTGATCTCGAGCGTCATCTCAGGCTCCCCTCCCTACCCGGCCGCGTTCCATCGGGCGTTCACTCGGGTCGGGCAGACGCCGCCACCGCAGGTGCCGGCTCTCCACGCTCCGGGAGGTGCGCAGTTCCAGCAGACCGATCGGTGCGGCGAGAACTCGATCGATCGCATCGCGGACATCGGCCTGACTGGCGACTCTCACGGCATCGACGCCGGCAGAGCGTGCCATCGTGGCGATCTCCGGGGTGGGCACGAGCGCGAGGTCGGCACCCTCTCCTTCGTGGTGGAGGCGGTGATACTCGGTCCCCAGCGCCTCGTCGTTGAAGACGATCGCCGTCAGGTGGGCGCCGACACGCCTGGCCGTCTCCAGCTCCTGTGCGTGCATCATGAATCCCGCGTCTCCCTCGAAGACGACAACGTGGCGCTCGGGCGCGCCCAGCGCGACGCCGACCGCGGTCGTCAGCCCCTGCCCGATCGCCCCGAAGCCCTGGGCGAGGTGCAGTCGCCGTGGCCGCGAGGTCCGCACCAGCGCCGAGGCGAACCCCGAGCAGTGGCCGTTGCTGATCACGATCACCGCATCGTGGGGAAGCCTGCGGTCGATCTCGATCACGGCGATCCGTGGGTCGACCGTGTCCGGCGCCAGTTCGGGGGCGAACTCGTCGAGTTCGGTGCGCCAGTTCTCCGGCCACGCACGACAGGCGGGGAACCAACGGCCGGCGACGCCCCGCTCACGGTGCCGCCTCGCGGCGGCGGTGGCGACCGCGGCGGCATCGCCGAGGATCGCTGGTACGGCGGACCCGGCAGCTCTCTCCGGGTTGCGCTCTACCCGCAGGACCCGGGCGCTCGAGAAGAGTCGGCCCGAGCGGGTGGTGCTGGCGCCCAGCGAGGTGCCGAAGGCGAGCACCAGATCTGCCCTGGCGAAGACCGGCTCGGCGTCCGGGCTGGTGAGGCCGCCCGCGATGCCGAGATCGTTGTCGTGGCCGTCGAAGAGACCCTTGGCCGGGAGGGTGGTGGCGAGGCCGGCTCCGCTCGTCTGGGCGAGATCGATCAGCTCGTCCTGCGCCTGCACCGCCCCGCGTCCGGCCAGGATGATCGGCCGTGCGGCCGCGGCCAGCGCGCCGTGTACGGCGTCCGCGGCAGCCGCGACATCGGCCACGGCGGCAGGCGGCGCTGCCGGCGACTCCGGCTTGGCCAGGCGATCTCCTCGGGCTGCCTCGAGCAGGTCGGAGGGGATGCCCACTACCACGGGCCGACACAACGCGCTCGCGTCGGCGATCGCCGACGCGACCACCGATCCGGCATCGTCTCCCGCCGTCACCCGGCGATAGACGGCCTCGCATGCCTCGACGAACCGGCGTTGGTCGAAGTGCTGGGCGCCGGCGTAGCCGTCGGCGGTCTCCCCGACCAACAGCACCAGTGGACTGCGATTGCGAGCGGCGACCAGCAGCGAGGTGGCCGTGTGGCTCAGGCCCGGTCCATGGGTGGTCGAGCAGATCCCGACTCGTCCCGAGGACCAGCCGTAGCCCTCTGCCATGGCCACTGCGGCGCTCTCGTGTCGCACCTCGACGGGGATGATCCCGGCGGTATCGAGCGCGAGGATCAGGTGCATGTTGCCGTCACCCATCAGGGTGAAGACCCGAGTGCTGCCGTACTCGGCCAGCACTCGGGCAATGGACTGTGCGTTGGTCTGCAAGGAGGGTTCCTTCGCGGTCGAGTCGTCCGGTGTCGAGTTGTCTAGTACTGATAGCGCCGCAGGCCGCCGTCGCAGGCGATCACGGTGCCGGTGATGTATGCCGCTCGCGGCGAGCAGAGGAAGCAGGCGAGCGCGGCGAGCTCGGCGGGATCGCCGTAGCGGCCGACGGGGATCTCGCGGGCGTGCTCGTCACGCTGTTCGGCGGTGTAGTTGCGTTGCATCTGCTCGGTGAGGATCCGGCCCGGCGCGATCGAGTTCACCGTCACGCCGTACGGCCCGACATCCCGGGAGAGCCCCTTCGCCCAGGCATGCATCGCGGCCTTGGCGGAGAACTCCGGGCTCATCCGGGTCGGCTCCGACTTGCCGGTCACGTTGACCACCCGCCCCCAGCCGCGGTCCGCCATCGCCGGCACCAGCCGACCCGCCAGCCGGCGCTGCGGGGTGAAGTTGAGCGCGAACGCATCGGTCCAGGACTCCTCGGCAGCCGGGTCGGCCGGCCGCCTGCCTCCGGCCGCGTTGACCAGGATGTCGACGCCGCCGAGGGCGGCGATGGCCTCCTCGGCGACGACGGCTGGGGCCTCGGGGTCGGTGAGGTCGTGGACGAGGATGGCTGGACGACGCCTGCCGCCCGCGACCAGCTCATCGGCCAGGTCCACCAACTGCTCGGTGCGTCGGGCGACGACCGCCAGCCGCACGCCCTCACCGGCGAGCTCGGTCGCGATGGCACGGCCGATGCCCGCGCTGGCTCCGGTGACGAGGGCGGTGCGGTCCCTGAGTTCGAGATCCATCAGCTCGCGCCGCTCACTCGGCCGGCTGCCAGTTGACCAGGTCGCGCCCGTGATCCTTGCGCAGTCCGATCACGACGACACCGCCGGGAGCCAGCTGGTCCGGCCGACCGTCGACCTCCAGTCTGAGTGGCACCGCGCCCGCTCGGGCGGTGAGCTCGGTGCGATTGCCGAGGAACTCGACGATCTCGACCTCGGCGGCGAATTCGCCGACTCCCGGAACGGAGGAGTCGGAGACGGTGAGCGCCTCGGGGCGGATCAGCAGTTCGATCCGTTGGCCGACCCTCGCCTCCTGGTACCCGGGAGCGAGTGAGATCGTCGGGCCCTCGGGTACGCCGGAGAGCTGGGCGGTGCCGTGCGGGCCGGCGCCGACCACCGTCGCCGGCACGACGTTGACCGGTCCGAGTGCTTGGGCGACGAACCGGTTGCGTGGCGAGGTGTAGAGCTCGCCCGGCGGACCGGCCTGTTGCACCACGCCGTCCCGCATCACGACGACTCGGTCGGAGAGCGCCAGCGCCTCGGTGCGGTCGTGGGTGACGTAGAGCATCGAGAGACCGAGGCGTCGCTGGAGGTCAGCGATCTCGGTGCGCATCTTGGCCCGAAGCTCGGAATCGAGATTGCTCAGCGGTTCGTCCAGGAGCAACAGCCGCGGACGGGTCGCGAGGCCGCGGGCCAGGACCACCCGCTGCTGCTGGCCACCACTGAGCGCGCTGGCCGAGCGGTCGCCGTACCCACCGAGACCCACCAGTTCGAGGACCTCCTCGACCCGTGCCGGGATCTCGGCGCGCGGCACCTTCACCGCTCGCAGCGCGTAGGCGATGTTGCCAGCCACGCTCATGTGCGGCCACAGCGCATAGGACTGGAAGACCATGTTGAGTCCGCGCCGCTCCGGGCGGACATGGGTGGAGGCGTCGGCCATCGTCCGACCATCGATCCGGATCGAGCCCCCGGAGGTCCGGTGCAGACCGGCGACGCAACGCAGAGTCGTGGTCTTGCCGCAGCCGCTCGGTCCGAGCAGGGTGACGAACTCGCCCTCCGCCATGCTGAAGGAGATCCCCTTGACCACCTGGTTCGTGCCGTGGCCGGCGACCAGGTCCACCACCTCGAGGATCGGGCCGCTGACCGACCCGCCCTCCTCGGCGGGCGGCGACGCCGGACTCGGCTTGTGTACCTGGGACTTCATGAGGCATTCCTCTTGTCGGGGTTGAGGACGAGCCGGAGTACGCCGGTCCCCACGAACATGACGACGACCTGGACGATGCCGACCGCAGCCGCCTTGGTCAGTGCGCTCTGGGAGTAGTTCCACGCGACCACCGAGAGCACCGTCGAGTCGGGCGAGTAGAGCACCACCGCCACGTTGAGCTCACGCAGCGCCAGCACGAAGA
Organism: Nocardioides sp.; assembly: GCF_047606145.1. Classification (GTDB taxonomy): domain Bacteria; phylum Actinomycetota; class Actinomycetes; order Propionibacteriales; family Nocardioidaceae; genus Nocardioides. The sequence continues at coordinate 10,736 of NZ_JASGET010000172.1, forward strand.
TCAGGATGAACGTCGAGAAGATCGACGGCCGGATCAGCGGGAGCAACACCGACCACACCGTCCTCATCCGCGATGCGCCGGTGACCAGTGAAGCCTCCTCGAGCGTCGGGTCGATCTGGTGCAGGCCGTTGGAGATCAACCGCACCGCATGGGTCAGCGAGATGGAGACCAGCCCGATGCCGATCAGCGGCAGCGTGAGGTAGAGCGGCGTACGGATGAACAGGAGCAGCACCCCCATGCCCATCACCAGGCCGGGCAGCGCCATCGGTGCGGTGGCCACGTAGGTCATCAGACCGCTGGTGGGTGCCCGCAGGCGCTCGGCGAGATAGACCACGGCCAGGCCGATGGCGATGCACAGGACCGGTACGACGATCGCCAGCTCGAGCGAATGGATGGTCGCGGTCTTGACCTCGTCGGTGTCGACCACATGCCACAGATTCGCAAACGAGAGGTGCATGTCGCCGAGCGAGGGCGCCAGATACTTCGCGAGCGCCATGATCACCAGCGTCGCCAGCGGGATGATGAAGCCGACCAGGCCGTAGAGCAGGGTGAACGCCCAGACCACCACCGCGGTGCCGCGACTGACCGCGATCCGGCTCTGCCGGTGGCCCCGGCCACTGACCGAGACGAATCGGGCACTCGAGCGCACGGTGCGCTGGTACAGGGAGAGACCCAGCAGACAGACGATCAGCAACTCGGTGCTGATCGCCGCGCCGAACGGGATGTCCTGGTTGTCGCCGTACAGGGCGTTGTAGACGTAGACCGAGAGCGGGGCGAACGCGCCGCGCTGGCCGAGCAGGCTGGGCACGGTGAACTCGCCCATGGCGAGGATCGCCACGAAGAGCGTCGAGGACAGGATGGCCGGACGCAGCAGCGGCATCGAGACCCGCAGGCCAGTGAAGAGCATCGACCGGCCGGTGACCAGCGAGGCTTCCTCCAGCGTGGCGTCGAGACCTCGCATCGCAGCGGAGATGAACAGGTACGGGTAGGGCACATAGTGCGTGACCAGAACGAAGACCATCCCGCCGACCGTCATCACGTTCGGCTGCAGCGCGCTCGGCACCTGCAGGTCGGCGAGCAATTGGTTGAGTACGCCGGTCTGCGGACTCGCCAACCAGATCCAGCCGACGGCCGTGACGAACGGCGCCACGAACAGCGATCCGATGCACAGCGTCTCCCGCAGCCGGGCGCCCCGCATCTGCAGTCGGGTGGTGGTCCAGGCGAGCAGGGCGCCGAGCACGGTGGTGATCACCGCGACCACCAGGGCGAACAGGACCGTCTCGAGGAGCAGCTTGAGCATGTGCCAGGTCGCGAAGACCTCGCGCACCGTGGAGAGATCGAATCCGGAGCCGATGTCGATCGGGTCGACCAGGGTCATGGCCAACACGACATATCCGACCGGCACCACCACCAGGACCAGCAGCACCAGCCAGGTCCCGGGGAGCAGCAACGCCATCGAGCGTCGGGACGAGCCGTGCGACGGCGTCCGCGCGCCACGGCGTGGTGTTGCGGACTCCGGGGCGTCGGGAAGCGGCGCGAGAGTTGTCATGACGACATGTGGAAGACCGACTTCCACTTCTCCAGGAAAGTCTCCAGCTGGTCACCCTGGAACCGCGGGTCGGTGCGCCACTCCAGCCAGGAGTTCTTCGGAGGCTGGTACCAATCCAGCTTCTCCGCGTAGGCGACGTTGTCCTGCCAGCCCTTGATCGAGGACTCGCCACCGGTGGAGGCGGTCATCGCCTGCTGCCCGGCGAGACTTGAGGACCACTCCGAGAAGAGGCGTGCGGCGGCCGGGTGAGGTGCGTCCGATGGGATCGCCTGCATGAACTGGGTGGCGTTCATCGTCTCCAGCGAGGAGAACTGCAGCGGAGCGCCGTCATAGGCGAGCGGCCCGAAGATGGCCTCGTCGCCGAAGTTGGTGGCGTAGTAGGTGCCAGCCGAGACCTGCTGCGAGATGGACGCGATGCTCTCCGAGATCGCCGGCTCCTGGGCGGCCAGCTTCTCCAGGTACGACCAGCCGTACTGGTCTGGATAGTTGACGATCATGTTCGCGTAGTACGCCATCCCCGATCCGCCGTTCGACGGGTCGATGAGCACGATCTTGCCCTTCATGGACGGGTCGAGCAGCCCCTGGTACGGGTCGTCGACGAGGACCTTCTGGACGTCGGCAGGAGTGACCTTGGTGTTCCAGGCGATCGCGCCGTTGGACTGGTAGAGGGGATAGAAGTAGCCAGCCACCACCCGGTCCGCTGGGTAGAGGTGCGCAGCGGCTGGGGTGTAGTGCGCGAGCCAACCCTTGCCCTGGAACTCCTTGAGCTGAGCGAGGTTGCTCGTCTGCAGCACATCACCCTTGTTCTTGCCCGCCTGCTCTTGGGTCTGGAACGTGGTGCCGAGGTCCGCACTGCTCAGGCGCAGGATCTTGACCTCGATGCCGTACTTCTTGGTGAACTTCTCGACCCAGGGCTGCGCCTGCTCGGTCTGGATCGCCGTGTAGAGCGTCAGCGTGCCCTCGGACTTGGCGGTCTTCTCCAGTTCGGTGAGGTTGCCGGCGGAGGTGAGCTTGGCGGCCTTCTGAGAGGCCGAGGACAGCCCGCTTCCTCCGCAGGCGGCCAGCACGACAGAACCGGCCGCGAGCGAGAAAACGCCCAAGGCCCCTCTCCTGCTCAGTGGTTTCACGTCTGCTTCCCATCGCTTCGATCCGGGGTTATACCCGCCGCAAGCCGACCTGCGGCTCATGGAACACAACCGGCCCTGTGTGACACCCGTCAACCTGAAGGAACTGAGGGGGTGAAAAGGTGAATCGATCGCTCACATCCGCCGATCCACGCTCATATCGGCCGTCGACGCTGCACACCGTCCCGGTCGACGGCGGGTGGGATGATCGGACCGAACAGGTGATCAGGCGGGGCTTCTCGCCCCTTCATCGATGCTTGCTTGACCCTCGTGATCACGGCCGCATTCACTGATCCGGCAGTCACCGATGCGGCAGTGCCGCGGGTGCACCCACGCCGCGCCCAGCGGCCGATCCTTCAGCTCCCCCGGAGCCGTCGTGCACTCCGCGATCCGCGCACACCGAACTCCGAGAGGTCACGAGGTCCCACATGTCACGAGGAAACACCTGGTCAGTAGCCATCGCCGGAGAGTGCATGGTGACTCGACCGTTCGCCATGCACGACGAGCCGAAGTTCCTGGAGGTGATGGAACGGCTCCGCTCGAGCGACTTCACCTACGCCCATGTCGAGACGAACTTCGGCGAGTTCGGCGAGGTCGAGGCACCCGCGCGCAGTGACCAGATCGGCAGCTACTTCATGACCGACCCGCAGGTCGCACACGATCTGCGTTGGGCGGGGGTCGACATCGCGTCCTTGGCCAACAACCACAGCTTCGACTACGGCGCGAAGGGGATCTTCTCCACCATCAAGCACGTCGATGCGGCCGGCATCAAGCACGCCGGGACCGGTCGCGACCTGGAGGAGGCCCGCGAGCCCGGCTACCTCGAGACCCGTAACGGCCGGGTCGCGCTCGTGTCCACCAGCTCGGGAAACAAGTCGCACGAATGGGCGACCCCAGCCAAGGCGAGCCTCGCGGGACGCCCGGGAGTCAACCCGCTGCGCGCGACGATGCGGTACGTCGTAGACGAAGAGGCGTCCGAGCAGCTCAAGGCGATCGGCTCGAAGCTCGGCATCCTCCGTGAGTCACACATGAGGGTCGAGGGCAGCAGCGGCCTGCTGATGCGGGCCGTCGAGGGCGAGTTCAGCCTGGCGATGCCGAACGACCAGTCGACCACAGGGTCCAACATCTTCACTCCCTCGGACCACTTCGAGGTCTCCTCCAGCGGTGACGGCCGCGACCTGGCGGGCAACCTCCGCTCGATCCAGGAGGCGGCGGTGATGGCCGACCTGGTCCTGGTGGCCCACCACTTCAGCATCTCCGAGGGTGGGCGCGGTGACGCCCCACCGACGTTCGTGCGGGAGTTCGCTCACGCCGCCATCGACGCGGGTGCCGACATCTTCATCGGACACGGCTGGCACAAGACCCTGGGCGTCGAGATCTACCAGGGCAAGCCGATCTTCTATGGACTGGGCAACTTCTTCGCCCAGTCCGAGTTCGTGCGTCGGGTCCCGTTCGACGCCTACGAGTCGTGGGGGCACGACGTGGATCGCCTCCCCACCCTGACGCCGGCGGCGCACCCGTTGCATCCGGGTCTCAACGCCGGCAACGAGACCTGGTGGAGTTCGGCCGTGATCAACCTGGCCCTCGATGACGGCGAGGTCCGGGAGGTCGAGCTCCACCCGGTCGAGCTCGGCCGGGAGGTCAGCAAGGAGGCACCGCTGCGGCGCTCGGTCGGCAGCGCGAAGCAACCGTTGACCGACGGCCGGCCGATGACCGCCACCGACGCTGATGCCCAACGGATCCTGGAGCGTTACCAGCGACTCTCCGCAGGCTTGGGCACCACGGTGGTGATCGAGGACGGCGTCGGGAGGATTCAGATCTGAGCGGCCAACCCGGTGTGTAGTCTCGGAAGGGCCCCGTTGTGACTCCCGTCACGGCGGGGCGCGACGGCCCTCAGCGTCGACGGTCGAAGGAGACCTCGGTGAGCGATCCCACGCCCCCGCACCGGCAACAGTTGCTTCGCGGTCTGACCTTCGACCAACTGTTCGCCGTTCGGATGATCGCCAGTGCCGGATCCTTCCGCGAGGCCAGCAAGATCCTGTGCCTGTCGCAGCCGGCGATCTCGCAACGGGTGCAGCACATCGAGCACATTCTGGGTACGTCGATCTTCGAGCGGCACAGCGGCATCGGGGTGAGCCTGACCCCGGCAGGCGAGACATTCCTGCGGTTCTGTGATCGTGCGATGGGCGAGCTCGACGGCCTGTTGGGTGATTTCTCGGCGACCGCGGAGGAGCCGGAGCGGACGCTGACGATCTCCGCGCCCTCGGACAGCATCCAACACTTCTTGATTCGCCTGCTGCCGCTTTTCCGCTCCCAGCTCGCACACCGGCAGATCCGAGTCACACAGTCGGGGTCCCGCTCCGAGACCGTGTCGCAGATCACCAGCGGGGCCGCCGATCTCGCCTTCTATCGGATGCCGATGGACACCCGGCTCAGCTCCATCGCCCTGATGAGTGAGACGCTCCACCTCGTCGCCGTCCCCAGCCACGAGATCTTCAGCCTCGCTCCCCACGACCGACCGGCAGCCCTGGGCGGCTACTCGTTCGCGACCTTCCTGCCCACGATGCGCTCGCGTCAGCTGATCGAACGCTGGGCGGTCAAGGTGGGAGCACGCCTCGAGGTGGAGATCGAGTCGCAGAGCATCTCGGTGATGCAACAGGCCGTGCTCGGCGGTTCGGTCCTGAGTGTGCTGCCCAGCATCGCCTTCGAAGAGCATCTACGAGACGGCAGGCTCCGGATCGTCGATATCGAGGGCATGCCGCTCCCCCGTGCCACCGCGATCGGCGTGGCACCCGGCAATGAGCATTCGCCGGTCATCCGCGAGCTGATCGAGTTGCTGATCAAGATCACTCGTGCGAAGTCCAATCGCGCGATGCCGGAGATCCGCTGGAACTCCTCTCCCCGGGTTCAGACCCGGACCAGCTGACCAGCTCTGCGCGAGACCGCGTTCGAAGAGCTTCCTCACGGCGATAAGCGGCACCAAACTCCCGATCAAGAGGTCGGTCGTTGACCGCTCCGCTGGGCATGACGAGGCTTCAAGAGCGACATCAGCATTCTCATGTGTCGTCATGATCGGCGATATCGGGTCGCCGACACGTCCTGATAAGGATGGATCTCTCGTGCCTCAATCGAGTTCAACGAGCCTGCTCAGCACGCGTCGTCAGTTCGTCGCCACCACCGGGATCATCGCTCTCGGGGCCGCTGTCGCGGGCTGCGGAAGCGGATCGACGTACTCCCGGTCGTCGGGCCGCAGATCGACCTCCGCCGCCGCTGCCTCCGCCGACGAACTGGACCTGACCACGGCAGCCCGGTCGGACTGGATGGCGAACCAGGTGGCACTCACGTCAACCGGATCGATGTTCCTCGGGATGCCTCGCTACCCCGGACACGAGAAGACGCCGAGCGTGGGACGCCGGCAGTCTGACGGGACCGTGGCGCCCTTTCCCGGTGACGCCTGGAACGAGTGGAGGCGCGGCGACTCCGGCAGGGACGCGTTCGTCTACGTCAACGGGATGCATGTCTTCTCCGACGACACCGTGTGGTGCGTGGACCAGGGGGCATTGCGAGCCGACTCGGCTCCGCCGAGGCTGGCGACCCCGAAGCCGGGCGCCCAGAAGTTGGTCCAGCTCGATCCGGCGAGCGGCGAGGTGCTGGAGGTGATTCGCTTCGACGACGACATCCTGCCGGCGCAGGCGAAGATGAACGACCTGCGAATCCACGGCTCCACCGCCTACATCACCGACTCCGGCATCGGCGCGATTATCGTCCACGATCTCAACACCGGGACGACACTGCGGCGGCTCTCGGGTGCTGCCGAGATGCAGGCCGAGGATTCCGCCGATGGATCCGCTTCGGCGAGCGCGTCCACCGGTGCGCACAAGACGCCGAAGAGCGACATGATCGAGGTCAGCAACGACGGGAAGTGGCTGTATTGGGCAGCCCCGACCGGCCCGTTACGACGGATCCGCACATCGTTGATCACCGATCGGAGCCTGACCGACTCCGACCTGGTCCCGCACATCGAGAAGGTGGCGGACATCCCGAAGAGCGGTGGCTGCTCGATCGACACACTCGGAAACTTCTACTTCTCCGATCTGGAGCACAAGCAGATCGTCGTACGAGCACCGGACGGCCGCACAGCGGTACTCGCTGGCGACCCCGAGCTGGTCAGTCCCGACGGCTCGTTCATCAGCGCCGACCGGCACCTGTACGTGCCTGCCACCCAGTCCGAGCGGACCAAGCTCTTCGGAAACCCGCGAGACATGACAGTCAAGCCGTTCCGGATCTACACGTGTGAGCTACCCACGGAGTACGCCGGCATCCGACTCGGCGACGCCGTGACGGGCTCGGTCACACCCTCCTGACCCGGCCAGCTCCGAGGTCGCCCAGGGGCAGAGCCCGCCGAGCGACGGGACGCCGCGGGCCACCCTGCGGATCTGCGGCGTTCAACGCGTGCGGCCGCAAGGCGGAGGAGCGAAGGCGGTCTGGGAGCGGAGCGACCGCCGAGCGACGAGACGCCGCGGGCCACCCTGCGGATCTGCGGCGTTCAACGCGTGCGGCCGCAAGGCGGAGGAGCGAAGGCGGTCTGGGAGCGGAGCGACCGCCGAGCGACGACAACGCAGCGGACGCTCCGTTGAACGCCGCAGATCAGGCGTGGCCGTCGAACATGGACGTTACCGACCCATCCTCGAACACCTCACGGATCGCGCGCGCCAGCATGGGCGCGATCGACAGCGTGGTGAGCGTGTCGAACTGCTTCTCCGACGGCACCGGCAGGGTGTTGGTGATGACCACCTCGACGGCGGGGCTGTTCTTCAGCCGGTCGACCGCCGGCTCGGAGAGGATGGCGTGGGTGGCGGCGATGATGACGCCGGAGGCTCCCTCGGCCATCAGCGCGTCGGCCGCCTTCACGATGGTGCCGCCGGTGTCGATGATGTCGTCGGTGAGCACGCAGATCCGGCCCTTGACGTCACCGACGACCCGGTTGGCCACGGTCTCGTTGGGCCGATCGATCCGCCGCGACTTGTGGATGAACGCCAGCGGCGCGCCGCCGAGTCGGGCCGACCAGCGCTCCGCGACCTTGATCCGACCGGCGTCCGGTGAGACCACCGCGAGCGGTTGGTTGCCGTACTTCTCCTTGATGTAGTCGGCCAGCAGCGGCAGCGCCATCAGGTGGTCGACCGGGCCGTCGAAGTAGCCCTGGAGCTGGTCGGCGTGCAGATCGACCGAGATCACCCGATCGGCACCGGCGGTCTTGAACAGGTCGGCGACCAGGCGCGCGGAGATCGGCTCACGACCGCGGTGCTTCTTGTCCTGTCGGCTGTAGCCCCAGAACGGCATCACCACGGTGATCCGCTTGGCCGAGGCGCGCTTGAGCGCGTCGACCATGATGAGGTGCTCCATGAGCCACTGGTTGATCGGCGCGGTGTGGCTCTGGATCACGAAGGCGTCGCAGCCACGCACCGACTCCTCGTAACGCACGTAGATCTCGGAGTTGGCGAAATCGTAGGCCGAGGTGGGCACCAGCTGCGTGCCGAGCAGATCGGCGACCTCAACGGCCAGGACCGGATGGGCCCGTCCGCTGAAGACCATCAGGTTCTTCTCGGTGGTCCGCTTCATTCCGGTCACGCGTGCTCCTGGCCCCGAGGGTGTAGAGGTGGATTACATGGTGATTCTGTCCCACCGTCGGTGGGTTCCCCAACCTGGCTCAGGTCGCGGGATCGGCGGCCCCGCCCGAGGCGGGGTCCGATGTGACCGACGCCTCGTCGAGCGCGGCCTGCGCGGCCGCCGCCTGCGGCGTCCCGGGCCGACGGGTCACCGCCCACCGCTCGATGGTCCGCTGCGGCCCCGCCGAGACCGCCAGCGCACCCGGGGGTACGTCGTCGCGGACGACGGTGCCGCCGCCGGTGCCGGCGCCATCGCCGACGGCGACCGGGGCGACGAAGGTGTTGTTGGCACCCGTCTTGGCATGGCTGCCGACGGTGGTGCGGTGCTTGGCAACGCCGTCGTAGTTGGCGAAGATCGTGCCGGCCCCGATGTTGCTGCCCTCGCCGATGGTCGCATCACCCACATAGGACAGGTGCGGCACCTTGGCGCCGTCTCCGATCTGGGCGTTCTTGGTCTCCACGAAGGTGCCGATCTTGCCGTCGGCGCCCAGCAGGGTGCCGGGCCGTAGGTAGGCGAACGGCCCGACGCCGGCACCGGCGCCGACGACGGCGAGCTCGCCGTGGGTGCGGATCACCCGAGCGCCGGCACCGATCTCGCAGTCCTTCAGGGTGCAGTCCGGGCCGACCACCGCGTCCTCGTCGATCTTGGTCGCTCCGAGGAGCTGGACGCCGGGCAGCAGGGTGACGTCCTCGGCCAGCTCGGTCTCGGCGTCGATCCAGGTGGTGGCGGGATCGATCACCGTCACCCCGGCGCGCATCCACCCGGTCACGATGCGCTCGTTGAGCGTGCGTCCGAGCGCCGCCAGCTGGGCCCGGTCGTTGGCTCCTTCGGTCTCGGTGACGTCGGCGACCCGAACGGCGCCGACGGCGAGTCCGTCCGCGGCGGCCAGTCCGATCGCGTCGGTGAGGTAGTACTCCGCTTTGGCGTTGTCGTTTCCGATCCGCGGCAGCAGGGCGGCCAGGGCGGCCGCGTCGAAGGCGACGATCCCGGAGTTGACCTCGGTGATCGCCCGCTGCTCCTCGGTGGCGTCCTTCTCCTCCACGATCGCCCGTACGGCGCCGGTCTCGTCGCGCACGATCCGGCCGTAGCCGGCCGGCTCGGGGACCACGCCGGTGAGCACGCTGGCCGCGCGACCCGACGAGCGGTGGTCGGCGACGAGCGCGGCCAGCGTCCGCCCACGCAGCAGCGGAGTGTCGGCGTAGAGCACCAGCACGGTGCCGCTCGGCGGCTCACCCTCGTCGGCAGCCGCGGCCAGACCGACGGCGACGGCGTGTCCGGTGCCGAGCTGCTCGGTCTGCACCGCGATCACGGCGTCGGGGGCGAGCTCGGCGATGTGTGGGGCGACCTGTTCCCGACCATGGCCGACGACCGCCACCACCCGGGTCGCCCCGGCCTCGGCGATCGCCGACAGCACGTGCCCGACCAGACTCCGCCCGCCGATGGTGTGCAGCACCTTCGGGGTCTTGGACTTCATCCGGGTGCCGCCGCCGGCGGCCAGCACGATCACGGTCAGCTCGCTCATGGGGCCGAGCCTACGGCCGTCACCGGAGTGCGGTGGGCGGTGGCGTCCGGGTGGTGCCGGTGAGCAGCTGATGGAGTCGAACGAGCGCCGCGGAGTAGCCGAAGACGCCGAGGCCGCAGAGGTACACGTCCGCGTCGGCCTTGAACAGATCGGGAGTCGAGGCGCCGTAGTGGCGGTAGAGCTGGGTGATGTGCACGACCGCGACCGGCACCTCGAGGTCGAAGACCGCGTCGTAGAGGGGCCGGCCGTACGGCGTGAGCCCGGCCGGGTTCACGATGACCGCGTCGACATCGGTGTGCTCATGCACCCAGTCGACGAGGACGCCTTCGTGGTTGGACTGGATGTGGCACAACGTCATGTCCAATGCCCCGGCGAACTCGTCGAGACGGCTCGTCACGTCCGCCAACGTCTCGTGGCCGTATCGCTCGGGACGACGCCGACCGAGACGGTTGAGGTTCGGGCCCTGGATGACTGCGATCGCGTGCACGGTTCTCCTTCTCGTCACGCGCGAGCGACGGTGTGGCACCGGTCCGGAGCGGGACAGCCGCGGTGACGAACGTGCTCACCTGCCCTCGTTCTCACGCGTCTTCTCGAGTTGGTTCCACTAGATGGTTCATTTGAACCGATTTTATCTCATCCTAGAGCGGCGCTGGCGCCCAAGGAAATCACTGGAAATGGCCTTGATGTGCCGGTGGTCACAGTCCTAAGGTGGACCGACACTCGGATTATTTGAACCATACAGTGGTTTTCAACTTTGGAGGATGACCCATGCAGAGACGCCACTTCCTCGCGGGGGCGGGTGCCGCCGCCGGCAGCGCGCTCCTGACCACGACCGTCGGAGAATCGCCTGCTCGGGCGGAGAGTCCGGTGAGCCGACCGGTACCAGCGCCGAGGCAACCCACGAGCTTCGGTCGGGTCGGCGCCGACTTCGTGAAGGTGGGCGGCAACTACGGGAATCAGAACTACTCCCCGCTGCGCCAGATCAACCGCCGTACGGTCTCGAGGCTGGGCGGGGCATGGCACACCAATCTCGAAGGCGGAGACACCTCCCAGGCGCAGCAGAGCACCGTCGTGGCGGAGAACGGCGTGCTCTACGTCCAGACCTCGCAGCAGAACGTCTTCGCGGTCGACGGACGCACCGGGGCGGTGAAGTGGAAGACGAACGTCGGCTCGGAGACGACGAACATGCGCGGCGTCGCGCTCGACGAGAGCCTGGTCTTCACCATCTCGGGTGAGAACAACGTCTATGCGCTGAACAAGAAGACCGGTGCGGTGGTCTGGAAGACCCTCTTGCTCACCGAGGACGCGGGTAGCGGCGACAACGACGGCTGCGACCCGACGAACGGCCAGTGCGGCGGGTCGGTGGGATCGCTGGCCGGCGCCGTCGTCTACTGGGACGGCCTGATCTACGTCGGCATGCAGGGCAGCACCGTCGGGGCGCGCGGGCGCGCGTACGCGCTCAAGGCCGACACCGGCGAGCTGGCCTGGACGTTCTGGAGCGCTCCGGGATCCGGCGAGTACGGCAACGACACCTGGGCCGGCGAGAGTTGGAAGACCGGTGGCGCGGTCCCCTGGATCCACCCGGCGATCGACCCCGACCTCGGCGTCGTCTACTGGACGTTCGGCAACCCCTATCCGCGGACCAACGGCGAGACCCGTGAAGGTGACAACCTCTTCGCCAACTGCCTGGTGGCGCTCGACGCCAAGACCGGCACGCGGAAGTGGCACTTCCAGTCGGTGCACCACGACATCTGGGACTACGACAACGTGATGGCGCCGGTGCTCGCCGACGTCCGGATCGACCGCAGGATGCGCAAGGTGGTGGTCTACGGCAGCAAGGTCGGGATGTACTACATCCTCGACCGGACCAACGGGAAGCCGATCCTGCCGATGGAGGAGCGGGCCGTCCCCCAGGACAGCCGTCAGAAGACGTCAGCGACGCAGCCCTACCCGACCGGCGAGTCGTATCTGCCACAGGCACCGCGGTTGGACAACGCCACCAAACCAGTGCCGTTCTATCCCGTCGGCGGTGTCTTCGACACCTTCTGGGACCGGGCGACCATCATCTTCCCGGGCGCCGGCGGGGGCGCGGACTGGGGGCATGTCTCGTTCAACCCGAACACGGGCTGGGTCTACGTCGGCTACGGCCTGATCAACTCGGCCTATTCCAATACCGTCGGAGGCCGGGTGAACACCGCTCGGCCATTGGGCGAGTACTTCGGCGGCGGGATCGCAGCGGTCGATCCGCGTGACAACACCGTGGTGTGGAGCATCGAGAAGGAGTGGTCGCTGGCCCACGGCAACGGCATCCTCACCACCGCCGGCCGGGTGATGTTCCAGGGCGGGCCGGACGGCGTGCTCCATGCGATGGACGACGAGACCGCCGAGGTGCTGTGGAGCTTCCAGTGCGGAGCCGGGGTGCACACCAGCCCCATCGCCTACGAGGTCGATGGCGAGCAGTATCTGGCGGTCTTCGCCGGTGGCAACTCGCTCCCCTACCCCGACATCCCCCGGGGCGATCACCTGTGGGCCTTCAAGATCGGCGGCAGGGTGAAGCAGGCGGCCGCGCCGACCCCGCCGTCGAAACGCAACCAGGTCCGCACGACTGCCGTCACCGCGGCTGCGGCCGGCAACAAGGTGACCCTGGGGAGGGTCTGGGACACGACGACCGGCGCACCGGGTGCCACCGAGAACACGGTGGCACAGAACGCGATGTCCCCGCAGAACCTGAGCGTGCCGAAGGGCACGACCATCACGTTCGTGAACCCGGCCGACAACGAGTACGCGCACGGCGCGGCGGTGTTCTTCGAGTACGAGTTCGACACCGGCGTGCTGATGCCCGGTGACACCTTCCAGCACACCTTCGACACGCCCGGTGAGTACTTCTACAACGACCCGATCTTTCCGCAGAACACCGCGAAGATCGTCGTCACCTGAGTCTGCCGAACGCCCGTAGGGCCCCGAAGGCGTCACGCCTTCGGGGCCCTATCGCTGTCGAGTGAGGCGTGCCCGGTCGAGGAGAGGCGGCGTACGCCGGAGTGCGTCCGGGCGCCCCTGGTCCGCCGATCTAGAGGCCCAGATAGATCTTGCGCACCTGCGGGTCGTGCCGGAGCTGGTCGACCGGGCCCTCGAGAGCGACCTCGCCGTTCTCCATCACCAGGCAGCGTTCGGTGGCCTCGAAGGTGAGCCAGGCGTTCTGTTCGACCAGCAGCACACTCAGGCCGCGCTCGCGCAGGGTCAGCAATGAGTCGAGCACCTGGCCGACCAGCTTCGGCGACAATCCCATGGACGGCTCGTCCAGCAACAGCACCTGCGGACGCGACATCAGCGCTCGCCCGATGGCGAGCATCTGCTGCTGGCCTCCCGAGAGCGCTCCCCCGAGACGCTCCCGCATCTGATGAAGGACCGGGAACAGCCGGTAGACCTCGCGCAGCGACTCGTCGTCATCGCCCTGCCACTTGCGCGAGTAGGCACCGAGCTCGAGGTTCCGCTCGACGGTGAGTCCGCCGAAGATATGCCGCCCCTCGGGCACATAGCCGATCCCCTGACGGACCACGTTGCGAGCCTTCGTCCTGGTCAGGTCGACCTCACCGAGCCGGATCGCGGCCGCCTGGCGCGGGGCGAGGCCCATGATCGCCTTCAACGTGGAGGTCTTGCCCGCACCGTTGGCGCCGATGATGCCGACGCTCTCGCCCGGCTCGACCCCGAAAGAGACCCCGGAGACGGCGACCACGCCGCCGTACCTGACGCTGAGCCCTTCGACGCGAAGCGGGGGCGGAGCGGTGGGATCGGTCGGCGAGCTCCCGGTCGTGCCGGAGGATGTCGCGGCACTCATGACGAGGCCTCCTTGCTCAGCTCGGGGGCAGGATCGGTCACCGGCAGTTCGGCGACCAGGTCCGCCATCTGATCGACATCGCCGAGATAGGCCTCGATGACATCCGGATTGCTGACCACCTCCGAAGGCTCGCCGTCGGCGATCACAGCGCCGTTGGCGAGCACCGTGACCTGGTCGCACAGCGTCATCACCAGACCCATGTTGTGCTCCACCATCACGACCGTGACCCCGAGATCCCGGATGGCGAGGACGATCTCCTTCAGCTCGGTCACCTCCTGGCCGTTCAGACCCGCGGCGGGCTCGTCGAGCAACAGCAGTCTCGGGTTGGTGGCGATCGCGCGGGCCAGCTCGATGCGGCGCTGGATCCCGTAGGGAAGCGACGTCGGCGCCTCCTCGGCGTAGTCGACGATGCCGAACTCGACCATGATGGTCTCTGCCCGCTTGCGCAGCCGACGCTCATGGCCGATGACACCCGGCAGCCAGCCGAGATATGCCAGCGACGAGGTGGCCGGCGTCCGATCCAGTGCGACCAGGATGTTCTCCCTGACCGTGAGATCGGCGAAGAGGCGCAGGTTCTGGAAGGTCCGCGCCACGCCACGCAGCGACAGGGCCGTCGGCGAGGCGCCGGTGACCTGCCTGTCGTCGAGCCGGAGCGATCCACCGTCGACCTTGTAGAGGCCGCTGATCACGTTGAGCAGCGTGGTCTTGCCCGAGCCGTTGGGCCCGACGACGCCACGGATCTGACCAGCGGGGACGTCGAGCTCGACGCCGTCGAGCGCACGGAGACCGCGGAAGTTCTTGACCACGCCATCGACCCGCAGCGCCGCCGGCGGACGGGCAGAGAGCTCGGCCAGGGTCCCGTCCAGCGACCACTGCCGCAACTCGGCCCGACCGCCAGCGCCCGTGCCGAACAGTCCGCGCAGGCGCTTGGGCAGCCCGGCAAGCCCGGTGGGCGCGAAGACCACCGCGAAGACCACCACGGCGCCGTACCCGAGCTGGGCGTATTCGGAGGCGTCGACCAGCGCCTCCCGGATCGCAGAGAGCACGACGGCTCCGATGACGCAGCCGATGATGCTCTGCCGCCCACCGATGATGACCATGGCGAGCAGCAGGAACATGGTGGTGGTGCTGAAGGAGTCGGGCGCGACGTACCGGATCAACCCCGCGTAGAGCACCCCGGCCACGCCGCCGTACAGGCTCGCCACGCCGAAGGCGATCATCCGCAGCACCGGCACGTTCGCCCCCAAGGCACCTGCCGCGATCGCGTCGTCGCGCATGGCGCGCATCCGACGCCCGAGCCGGGTCCGAACCCAGAAGATGGCGTAGGCGGTGGTGATCAGGAAGACCACGATCTCGAGGTAGTAGTACAGATACTCATCGCTCAGATCGACGCCGAACAGTGGCGGGACCGGGATCCCGGAGATGCCGTCGGCGCCGTGGGTCGAGGCGCTGTTGGTCACCCAGCTCGTGAAGGCGAGCGCGAGTCCGAGCGTGACGATGCCGAGATAGTGCGACTGCACCCTCAAGGCGGGGATCCCGACCACCAGACCGGCGACGATGCTGGCGATCACGCCGAGCACCGCCGCGACCCAGAACCCGTATCCGTGCTGAGTGGTGAGCATCGCCACGGCATACGCTCCGATGCCGAACATGGCGACCTGGGCCAGGTTGATCTGACCGCCGATCCCCATCGCCAGTCCGAGGCCCACCGCGAGGATCGCGAAGATGATCGTCACGTCGACGACATGGATGCGGTAGGCGTTGACCGTGTAGGGCAGGAAGTAGAGCACCACCACGACGATGACGAGCGCCGCCGCCTTGGGCGGCCAGGAGCGTGCGGCCCGGGTGATCAGCTGACTCATGCGCGATTCACCGTCTTCTCTCCGAACACCCCGGTGGGGCGGATCATCATGAACACCGCGAACACCACGAACACCACGAGCTCGGAGTAGCCCTCGAACTGGCCGGAGGCCCAGGAGTCCAGGATCCCGATGGCAAGGCCTCCCAGGATGGCGCCCTGGATGTTCCCGAAGCCGCCGAGGATGGCGGCCGCGAACCCCTTGATGCCCAGCGAGCCGCCGAGCGAGGCGTTGACGTAGAGCAGCGGCCCGGCCAGCCCGCCGGCGAGAGCGGCGAGGCCGGCGCCGATGGCGAACGCGATCGCGTTGCTGCGTCCGACGTGGATGCCGACGGCGGTCGCGGCGTCGCGGTCCATCGCGGCGGCCTGCATGGCGGCACCGAGCTTGGTACGGCGCAGGAACACCAGCAGCGCTATGGTCGCCACCGCCGCAACGGCGAGGATCACCAGGCTGTAGGTGCGTACCTTGATACCCCAGATGTCGAGCGGCGCCGCGTTGATCGGCGACGGCACCGCGCGTCCGGTGGCCCCCCAGATGATGATCGCCAGCGCCTCCAACATCACGCCGAAGCCGATGGTGCCGATCAGCATCAGGTCGAAGTCGCGTCCCTCCAAGGGACGCAACACGAACTCGATGACGATGCCCATCAGGCCGGTCACCACGACCGCGCAGACCACCGCCAGCGCGAACGGCAGCTTGGTGGACATGTAGAAGGTCGAGGCGGTGAACGCCCCGATCATCACGATCTGGCCGTGTGCGAAGTTGACCAGACCCATGGTCCGGTAGACCAACGAGAATCCGAGCGCCACCAGCGCATAGATGGCGCCGAGCGTCAGCCCGCCGACGATGGTTTGCAACGCGACTTGCATGTGGGTCCCTATCTGCTCACGCGCCGGGACCGGATCAGATCCGGCCCCGGCACCGTGTACGTGCCGGTGAGCGGCTACTTGTCGGCGGCAGCGAGTGAGCCGTCGGTGATGACGCCGATCTGGGTCTGATGGATGCCGACGCCGCCGTCATCGAACTTGAAGGTCCCGAGCAGTCCTTCGTACGACGTCGACCGGATCTGGTCGGCCAGGTCCTCGCCACCCTTGCCACCGGTCGCCTTCAGCGCGTTGAGGAAGATCTGCGCGCCGTCGTACGCCTTGGCGCCGTGCAGCTCCGCGGTGTCGCCGTACGCCTTCTGATAGGCGGCCGCGAACTTCTTCGACGCCGAGGTCGCATCATTCGACAGGTAGGGCGTGGACACGATCGTGCCCTCGGCGTTGGCCTTGGTCGCGGTGCTGACGTAGACCGGCGTGGACAACGGAGCCGCACCGGCGAAGACGGCGTCGATGCCCAGCTCGCGGGCCTGCTTGGCGATCAGACCCGCCTCGACCTCCTCGGTACCGATGAAGAGCACCTCCGGCTTGTGCGACCGGATCGAGGTCAGCACCGAGGAGAAGTCCTTCTGGTCGGTGGTGACGACCTTGTCGTCGGTCGGCGTGATCCCGTGGTCCTTGGCCGCAGCCATGAACGCGTCATGCTCGCCCACGCCGTAGCCGCCATTGTTGGAGATCATGGCGACGCTCTTGTAGCCCTTGGTGTCGAACAGGTAGTTCGCCAGCGTGTCGTCGTAGGTGACACTGGTCGGGCCGTTGAGGAACTGGAACTCGCTGCCCAGGTCCACGATCGCGGGAGCCTGGCCGGAGGTGATCGAGGGGATCTCGGCCTGCTTCAGGATCGGGTTCATCGCCTGGGTGACGGCACTCTCCGCCGTTCCGAACATCGCGACGTAGCCGCCCGAGGCGATCTTACGGGCGATCGTGGTACCGGTCGTGGGATCACCCTGGTCGTCGAAGACGTCGAGGGTGAGCTTGCGGCCGTCGATACCGCCGGCCGCGTTCCACTCGTCGACCGCGAGCTTGACCCCGTTCTTCTCCCATGCGCCGAGTGAGGCGAGCTGGCCGCTCTGGGCATCGACCAGGGCGAGCTTGATCGGACCGGTGCTGTCGTCGGAGCCGGACTCGGACTTCGAGCCCGGGGCCCCGCAGGCCGTGACCGCGAGCGTCGCGGCGGCCAGGACGGCGGCCGCAGCCACCATGCGATGACGAGTCATCATGTTCCTCACTTCGTGTGGTTGGGGTGGACGCCGATCATTCGAAACGGCCCTGATAGATGTCCTTGATGTTCCAGTGGCCCGGAGTGGGCACCGGCTCGTTGACCATCGCGACGTCGATGACCGCGGTACGGCGACTCGCGACGGCCTCGGCGAGCATGGAGGCGAACTCATCGGCCGAGCCGGGCAGATAGCCGTCGGCTCCGCAGGCGCGAGCCATCGCCGCGAAGTCGGGGGTGTAGGGGTTGCCGTCGACGTCGCGGAACTCGCAGCCGTACGTCGCCCCGAAGCTCCCGGCTTGCAGGTCGGCGATGGTGCCGTGGGCGCGGTTGTTCATCACCACGAAGATCACCGGCAGGCCGCGCTCCACAGCCATCGGGAGGGCCGGCAGCTGGGCACTCATCCCGCCGTCGCCGATGAGGGCGACGACCACCCGGTTGGGCTGTGCGATCTGCACGCCGACCGCGGCGGCCGGCCCGAATCCCATCGTGGACAGACCACCCGGCGTGATGAAGCGGCCCTCCTCGGGCAGCTCGTAGCACTGGGCCACGCCGTTCTTGTTCCAGCCGACGTCGGTGACGAGGACCGCGTCGGCCGGAACGGCCTCGCGCAGGTCCCGCAGGATCCGCTCGGGGCGCAGCGGGAACGCATCCGAGGCGCCGCGCTCACGGCTGCTCTCGAACAACTGCGCGCGCGTTGCACCGATCGACTCCCGCAGCCCTGGTCGGGTCACCGGCTCGGGCGCAGCACGCCGTACCGACCGCTCGATGGCCTCGACGGCGAGGGTGGCGTCGGCGACCACGCCGATCTCGACCGGATAGTTGCGCCCGATCTCGGCCGGGTCGAGGTCGACCTGGACCAGCTTCGCGTCGGGATTGCCCCAGGTGTAGCGCTCATCCCAGGAGCTGGCGTCGGTCTCGGCGAACCGAGTGCCGAAGGCGAGCACCACGTCCGCGGTACGGGTGTACTCGTTGGTCGGTTCCAGGCCCCAGAAGCCGGTCATGCCGAGCAGCAGCGGATGCCGGTCGCCGACGGTGCCCTTGGCCATCAGCGAATGGGCGATCGGAATGTCGAGGTGCTCGGCGAGACCGATCAGCGCCGACCGGCCCGCCGCGGTGCGTAGCCCGCCGCCGACGTAGATCAGCGGCCTGACGGCACCCACCAGCAGGGTGGCGATCCGTTCCGCGGTCGCCTCGTCGAGCGCCGGAGTGCTGCTCGCGGCCGGTCGCGGGTGGTGCCTGGTCGGGACCTGGCGGGAGAAGTGGTCCATCGGCACGTTGAGCAGCACGGCGCCCGAACGGCCCGAGGTCGCGGTGGCGAAGGCGCGTTCGGCGAACCTGCCGAGGTCCTCCGCCCGGTGTACGTTCCAGACCCGCTTGCAGAACGGCGCGTAGATGGCCCCCTGGTCGGCGTCGCGATGGAGATTGACCTCCTGATGCGGATGCCGCCCGTCGTAGTAGGACGGGATGTCGCCGGAGATGGCGATCAGCGGCACCGAGTCGAACGCGGCGGTGGCCACGCCGGTGACACCGTTCATCATGCCCGGCCCGACGTGCATGAGGACGACGCCCGGCTCACCGCTGGCGCGAGCGTACCCGTCGGCAGCGTGTGCTGCGGCCTGCTCGTGGCGGGCGATGACGAACTCGATCGAACTGCGGCCCAGCGCGTCGAGCAAGGCGATGTTGGTGTGCCCGCAGGTGCCGAAGACGTATTCCACGCCGTAGGACTCGAGTTGCTCGACGAGCGCCTGGGCCGCGGTCACGGTGCTGCTCTCTGTGTTGCTCACGGTGGGCGACGAGACGGTTCCGTCGTCCGCGATGGTGGCGGTCATTGATGCCTTCCCTGTGTGGTCGTGCTGGTCGCGTCGGGCAGGTCACGACGCACTGGTGCCCCAGATGGAGAGATCGCGGAGCATGAGGGTCTTGGTCGAGGTGTAGTCCTCGATCATGTGGCGCGGAGTCTCCCGGCCGAACCCGGACTCCTTCACCCCGCCGAACGGCACGTGGTCGAGCCGGTAGTTCGACGAGCCGTTGACGATGACGGCGCCTACCTGGAGGTCACGCCACGCCTGCACGATCCGGTCGATCCGCGTGGTGAACAGGCCCGCCTGCAGGCCGTAGCGGCTGGAGTTGCACTCGTCGATCACCGCATCGAAGTCGCGGTAGGTCATCACCGCGACCGCCGCACCGAATGCCTCCTCGCGAACGATGGTGGCCTCCGGGGGCGGTCCGGCCACGAGAGCGGGTGTCAGCGTCGCGCCGTCTCGGACCCCACCGGTCAACAGCCGGGCACCGACCCGGACGGCATCCGCGATCCACGACTCCACCCGCGCCGCGCTGGCCTCGTCGACCATCGAGCCCACCTCGGTCTTCGGGTCCTCCGGATCGCCGACCACCAAGGTCTCCACCTCGGCACGCATCAACCGCAAGAACTCCTCGGCGACCGGCTCGGCGACATACACCCGCTGCACCGAGATACAGCTCTGTCCGGAGTTGGAGTAGCCGGTGCGGGCGCAGATCCTGGCCGCCGCGGCCAGGTCGGCGTCCTCGCAGACGATGGTGGCGGCGTTGCCGCCCAGCTCGAGCACCAACGGCTTGGCGCCGGCGGCTCGTGCGACAGCGGCCCCGGTCGCCGCGCTGCCGGTGAAGCTGATCACCGCGACCTCGGGCGCCGCACACAGCGCGGCGCCGAGCTCACCGCCACCGTGGAGCAGGTTCACCGCCTCGGCCGGCATACCAGCCTCGAGCAGTACGGCGACCACCGCTGCCGTGCTCGCCGGAGCCTGCGGCGGCGACTTGACGACCGTGGTGTTCCCGGCGGCGAAGCTGGCGCCCAGCTTGTGAGCCAGCAGGTTCGCCGGTGCGTTGAACGGGGTGATCGCCAACGCCACGCCGAGTGGAGCCCGGAAGGTCATCGCGGTGTTGCCGACCCCGCTCGCCCAGCCGGCGACGGGCAGCACGTCTCCGCCGATGTGCCTGGTCTCGTCCGCACAGACGTCGAGGGTGGCGGCGACCCGGTCGATCTCCTTGCCGGAGTCGCCGATCGGCTTGCCCAGCTCACGAGCCAGGATCAGCGCCAGGCGGTCGCGCTGAGCGCGGGTGATCGTGGCGGCGCGGCGAAGGACCTCGGCACGGGCGGCCGGCGCCAGCGCTGCCACCCGGCGCGCCCCCTCGGCGGCCGCAGCACGAACGGTCACGACGTCCTCGTCGCTGGCCTGGTGGGCCCGCGAGACGACTCGACGCAGCCACGGGCCGACCCGATCCGCTGACCGACCGTGCCTGCGCCAGGCACCCTCGATGAAGGCCGGGACCGCGATCACCTCGTCGGACTCGGCCGCTGTGACGAACTCTTCCCACACGCTGTCTGCACCTAATCTCTGAAACCGCTAGTTGGTTCATCTAGACCGCTGAGTGGTCTTCGTGTAACCTACCGAGTGATCGCGGTCACTGGCAAGTGCTATGGACGAAATGGTTCATCGCCTATCCCGGGGAACTCGCATACCCGCAGGTGACATGGGGGACAATGACTCGCCTACTCAGGAAAGGACGTAACCGCTATGCCGAGCAGCACGCCAGAGCGAGACGCCAAGAGTGACGGGTCAGGGGTCCGCAGTGTGGCACGAGCCGTCGAGATTCTCGCCTTGCTCCGCGAGGACCGCCCGATGGTCACCGTCGCCGAGGCGGTCAAGGAGACCGGGCTCGCCAAGACCACCGTCGTACGAATGCTGCACACGCTCGAGGCCAACGGCCTGGTGTGGAGCACCCCACGCGGCATCACGGCCGGTCCGGGACTGTGGCGCTGGGCGTATCTGGCCCAGACCGCGTGGCAGATCCCGGGCGAGATCCGCCAGCTGATGCGCGAGCTCTCCGACCAGACCAAGGAGACGGTGAACCTCTACGCGCGACGCGACGTCATGCGGGTGTGCATCGCCCAGCAACAGAGCACGCAGACGCTGCGCCACGTGGTGCGCGTAGGTGACGAGCTTCCCCTGTGGGCGGGGGCGTCGTCGCGAGTCTTGATGTCCGACGCGAGCAGCAATCTCATCGCCCGGGTGGCCGGCCTCTCCCCACACGGCGCAGCCCTGCTTCCCCAGCTCACCTCCTCGGTCGATCGAGCCCGTGAGGACGGCTACGCCGTCACCCACGGCGAACGTGAGGTGGGAGTCTCGGCGATCGCCGTGCCGGTCTTCTCGCCGAGCGGCCGCGTCGGTTCCGCACTGACCATCAGCGGTCCCACGGCCCGGTTCACCGACGAGCGGCTGGAGGAGTTCCGAACCCGACTGGGCGAGGTCGCCGCGCAGATGACCAGCCGTAGCTTCAGCCATCCGTTCGAGGACTGAGGCCAGGGCACAACGACGATGTCGGCCACCGTCTCGGCGGGCCGTGAGAGAGAAGGATCCGAGTGGAACCACGACCCCTGGACGGTGTCCGCGTCATCGACCTCACCAATGTCTTGGCGGGCCCCTACTGCAGCTACCAGCTCGCGCTCTTCGGCGCCGAGGTGATCAAGATCGAGAAGCCCGGATCGGGTGATCTCGCCCGGCACCTCGGCCCGGACCCGACGCTCAACGAGGCCGGGGTGGGCGCCTCGTTCCTCGCCCAGAACGCGGGCAAGAAGTCGGTCGAGCTGGACCTGAAGGATCCCGCTGACCGGCATCGGTTCGAGCAGTTGCTGACCGAGGCCGACGTGCTGCTGGAGAACTTCCGGGCAGGGGTGATGGCTCGGCTGGGCTACGACTGGGAGACCGTGCATGCGCTGAATCCACGGCTGATCTATTGCGCCATCACCGGTTTCGGGCAGACCGGACCGATGAGCCAGGCACCGGCGTACGACCAGATCGTGCAGGGGCTGTCCGGGATGATGTCCATCACCGGGACGGCGACCACGGCGCCGCTGCGGATCGGTTTCCCGGTCTGCGACACCGTCGGCGGCCTGATGGCCGCACTCGCGGTGTGCGCGGCGCTGACCGACCGGGAGCAGACCGGAGGGCGATTCCTCGACGTCTCGATGCTGGAGGCGTCTCTCTCGGCGATGGGGTGGGCGGTCTCGAACTACCAGGTGAGCGGGGTCGAGACGGTTGCGATGGGCGACCAGAACGCCACCGCGGCCCCGTCCGGAACCTTCCGTGCGGCCGACGGCCCGCTCAATATCGCCGCGAACCGGCAGACGCAGTACGAGAGCCTGTGCCGGATCATCGGTCGCCTCGATCTGATCGACGACCAACGGTTCGCCACCCGTGAGCTCCGCAAGCAGCACCGCTTCGCGCTCAACGACGAGCTCAACCAGGCCCTCGCCGCGCGCAAGGCCTCCGTCTGGGCAGACCTGCTCACCCGAGCCGGCGTACCGGCGGCGCCGATCCTCACCGTCGCGCAGGCCGTCGAGACACCGCAGCTGGCACACCGCGACTTCTTCTACGACGTACCGTTCCCCGGCGATCCGGGACGGACGGTTCGCACCAGCAGCAACGGCGCCCATATCGACGGGGTGGCACTGCACCCGGTCACTGGGCCTCCGCTGCTCGGTGAGCACAACAGCGAGCTGCTCGACGACCCGGCCGATTCCGCGGCGGACGCCGTTCTGAGCGCGGAAGGCTGAGCGATGTCGCGCTATCCCGAGCCGACACTGGCCGAGGTCGCCGACTGGTGGACCACCGGCGTCACCCGGATCGCCCCCGGCGAGGTCGAGCACCGCGGCGTGCCGGTGGCCGACATCATCGGGGAGCGGGACCTGGTCTCGGCGATGTACTTCCTGGTCCTGGGCGAATGGCCGTGCACCGCTCATCGTGATCTGCTCGAGGCCGCACTGGTCGGTTCGATGGACCACGGGCCGCAGGCGCCGTCGATCGCCGTGGCCCGGATGGCGGCGACCTGTGGCATCGGGATCAACAACGCGATGGCCTCGGCGGTCAACACCCTCGGTGACTCCCACGGCGGAGCGGCCCAGCAATGCGTCGAACTGCTCAACGACGTGGTCGGCTACGCCGAGCGCGAGGGAGTCACGATCGACGACGCGACCGAGGTCGTGGTGGCGATCTGGCGAGAACGGTCGCCGTACCTGCCCGGGTTCGGGCACCGCTTCCACCCGATCGATCCTCGTCGTGGCCCGTTGCTCGGCCTGGTCGAGGCCGCCGTCGCCGACCGCCACGTCGCGGGCCGACATCTGACCGCGGCTCTCCGGGTCGAGGCGATCCTGGCCGCTCAGCGCACCCCGGTGCCGATGAACATCGATGGCGCCACCGCCGTCATCTACGCCGAGCTCGGCATCGCGCCCGAGCTCTCCCGCGGGTTCTTCGTGCTGAGCCGCAGCATCGGCATCCTCGCCCACGCCTGGGAGGAGCGTTCCGGCGGGCGACGCAACAAGGGTCCGATGCCACCGGCGATCCTGCCGACCTATCGACCCTCGGCCCCCATCCCGGATGTGTCCGCCCCGCCGGCCGCGCCGTGAGCCGGACGGAGCCCGCGACGTACGCCGATCCGCTCCGGCTCGGCGCGTTCCGGCTGCGCAACCGCTTCGTGTCCGCCCCGATGGAGCGCAACTACGGCACCGCTGCCGGCGCGCTGACCGACGAGTACGTCGACTATCTGACCCGCCGCGCCGACGGCGGCGCGGCCCTGGTCTTCACCGAGGCCAGCTACGTCCGGGCGGACGGCAAGGGCCGGATCAGGCAGCTCGGGATGGACACCGACGAAGCCATCGCCGGCCACGCCCGGCTCGCCGAGGAGATCCATCGTCGTGGCGCGTTGCTTGGTGTCGAGCTCAACCACGGCGGCCGGACCGCGCAGGGTGCGGTGAGCGGATACTCGCCGGTGGCGCCCTCGCCGATCCCGTGCGAGGTGGTCGGCGGCGAGATGCCGGCTGCGCTCGACGATGAGGAGATCGAGGATCTCGTCGAGTGCTTCGGCGAAGCCGCCGCGCGCTGCCAGCGGGCCGGCGTCGACGTGGTCAGTCTGCACGGCGGCCACGGCTACCTGATCCATCAGTTCCTCTCCCCCGCCTACAACCTGCGCGAGGACGAGTGGGCCGACCCGACGCGGTTCGTGAACCGGGTGATCGACGCCGTGCGTCGGCATGCGCCCGGGTTGACACTCGGGCTGCGGTTCTCCGCGTTCGAGGGCGTCCCCGGTGGGCTCACTCCCGAGCTCACCCGGGCTCGGATGGGTGCCATCGACACCGACCGACTCGACTTCCTGGACGTCTCGGCGGGCAACTACGAGGCCGGCCAGTGGATCATCCAGCCGGGCGAATGGCCGCGCGGTCTGCTCCGTGAGTACGCCGCGCCCTATCGATCCGACCACGGCCTCCCGGTCGGCGTCGCCGGCCGGATCAACACCCCGCAGACGGCCGCGGAGATCCTCGCCGCCGGGCAGGCCGACTTCCTCAGTCTCGCCCGCACGCTGCACGCCGATCCCGACTTCCCGCTCCGCGCGCTCGACGGCGGCCGCTATCAACCCTGCATCGGGTGCAACTACTGCATCGACTCGCTCGCCGCCGGCCCGGTGCCGTGCTCGGTCAACCCGTGGGTACGGCGACCTCGCGCCGAGCAGAGGCACATCGGCCTCGCCGCGGCGCCGAGCAGAGGCATATCGGGCTCTCAAAGGCAACGAGCAGCGGCACATGGTGCCGAAGCAGATGGGGCAGTCCTCGAGGCTGTCGCGCCGACCACGGCAGAGTCCCCAGCCGCCGGGCCGGCGCCGGCACTCTCCACCGCGGCCGCTGCCGTGGCCGCCCCCGCCCGGGTCGCGGTGGTGGGCGGTGGACCGGCCGGACTCGGCGTCGCTCGGGAGCTCGCCAGGTCGGGTCTGCAGGTGGAGGTCTACGACGAGCGTGCCGAGCCCGGTGGCGACTTCGCGCTCGCCGCCCGGCTCGCCGAGTATCCCGAGTACGGCCGGTTCCTGGAGTGGCAGATCGCCGAACTGGTCGACCTCGGCGTCCTCGTCCATCGCCAGGTGCGAGCGAGCGCCGACATGCTCGCGGACCGGGAGTACGACGCCCTGGTGCTCGCCAGCGGCGGCCGTGGGTTCGCCCCGCGACTCCCCGGCAGCGAGAGCCGGGCGGTGCGCGACGTGCGTGACTTCCTCCTGGACCCCGACCCGGCGCCGTCGGCGGTGACGATCTACGGCGGTGATCGGGAGGCCGCCGCCGTCGCAGACGATCTGCTGAGCCGCGGGACGCACGTCGTACTCATCGCACCGCAGGACGAGCTCGCCGCCGACGTCGGCCGGCGGGCGAAGATCGTGCTGCTGCCACGACTGATCGCCGCGCCCGCGCTCGACCTGTACCTGGCGACCCGGATTCGCCGGGTCGCCGCCGACCGGGTGCTGATCGTCGCCGACGGGTGAGGAGCGCTGGGTCGACGCTCCCGGCGAGCTGCTGATCTCCCAGGGGATCGAGCCGCGCGTCGAACTGCTGACCGATCTACGGGCCCTCGAGCCCCCTCTGGGCGTGCACCTGGTCGGCGACGCCGACGGGCACGGCGGCTCGGTCGAGGGGGCGTTGCGCACCGCCGTCGAAGCCGCGCTCACCATCACCGCCCGCGCCGCCGCGACGCAGACGACGAAGGAGCAGACATGACCACGCAGGCGTCCCCACCGAACCCCTCGGCGACCGAGACGTTCGACGTGGTGGTGGTCGGCTCTGGTGCCGGCGGGCTCGCCACCGCGGTGACCGCCGCCCACGGCGGCGCTCGGGTGCTGGTGGTGGAGAAGACCGAACCCTGTGGCGGAGCCACGGCGTGGTCGGGCGGCTGGATGTGGACGCCGGGACACCGCTTCGCCCGGCGCGCGGGCGTGGCGGAGAGCATCGAGGAGCCGCGCACCTATCTGCGTCATCGCCTCGGCGAGGACTACGACCCCGACCGGGTCGACGCCTACCTGCGGGCGGCGCCACAGATGGTGGACTTCTTCGAGGAGAACACCGCGCTGCAGTTCACCCCCGGAGCGGGGATCGCCGACATCCACGGAGGCACTCCCGGGGCCGCCGAAGGCCACCGCCAGGTCGCGCCGAAGCCGGTGCGGCTCACCGGGCTCGGCCCCGATGTGGCCGAGCTGTTGCGGCGTCAGCTCTACGAGACCTCCTTCCTGGGGATGGGGATCATGGCCGGTCCCGATCTCCAGGCATTCCTGCACGCCACCCGTTCGCCGCGCGCGTGCTGGCACTGCGCCCGGCGGGTCTCTCGCCACCTGCTCGACCTGGTGCTGCACCGTCGCGGCCAGCACCTGGTCAACGGCACCGCACTCGTCGGCCGGCTGCTCCGCTCCGCACTCGACGCGGGCGTCGAGATCCGGGTGCGTACGGCGGCCGTGGAACTGCTCGGCACCGACGACGCCGTCGGCGGAGTCCGTCTCCAGGGTCCCGCCGACACCTACACCGTCGCGGCCACCGCGGGGGTGGTGCTCGCCACCGGCGGCTTCGGTCACGACCGCGACCTGCGTCGCGCGCACTTCCCGCGGACGCCCACCGGCGCCGAGCACTGGACGCTGCCACCTGCCGGGACCAGCACCGGCGACGGGATCCGGCTGGCCGCGTCGGTCGGCGGTCGGCTCGACCTCGACGTTGCCTCTCCCGCCGCCTACTGTCCGGTCTCGCTGGTCCACTACCGCAACGGCCGGACGGGGGTGTTCCCACACATCCTCGATCGCGGGAAGCCGGGCGTGATCGGCGTACTCGCCAGCGGCAGGCGGTTCGTCAACGAGGCCGACGGCTACCACGACTACACCCTGGGGATGCTGCGCGGCGTGCCGGAGGGCGCGGAGGTCTGTTCCTGGCTGGTCGCCGACGCGACCTACCTGCGCCGCTACCCGCTCGGGATGGCCAAGCCGTTCCCGGTGCCGAGGTTCCCCTATCTGCGCTCCGGTTATCTGCGCACCGGGGCGACCCTCGCCGAGCTGGCGCGACGCTGTGGCATCGATCCCGGCGGGCTGGAAGAGACCGTTCGCGAGTTCAACGAGCACGCCCGCCGCGGCGAGGACCCGAGCTTCGGACGCGGACGGACCCGGTTCAACAAGAGCTCCGGCGACCCGGACAACCCCTGGCCGAACCCGAGCCTCGCGCCGATCGAGCACGGTCCGTTCTATGCGGTCAAGGTGCGGCCGGGCAGCTTCGGCACCTTCGCCGGGCTGCACACCGACACCGGATCGCGCGTGCTGGACCGCGACGAGGCGCCGATCCACGGCCTGTATGCCGTCGGGGTCGATCAGCGCAGCGTGCTCGGCGGGCACTACCCCTCCGGAGGGATCAACCTCGGCCCGGCGATGACCTTCGGCTATCTGGTCGGCCAGCATCTGGCACGACAGGCGTCACGACGACAGGCACCGGCACAACAGGCACCGGCACGGCAGGCACTGGGCCGGCAGGTCCACGGCGGGCGGAGCGCACGATGACCACCACGCTCGGGCTGGCCGCCCTCACCGTCCTCGACACCGCGCCATTCGACCAGATCGGCCTCGCCGAGTCCTGCGGCTACGACTCCGTCGGCTTCCGGCTGCTCCCGGCCTCCCCCGGCACGACCGCGTATCCGCTGCACACCTCCCGGCACGACCTGGACGCCGTCGCCGCCCGGCTCGCCGACTCGGACGTGACGGTGCTCGACGTCGAGATCGTCCGGCTCGACGCCGGCTTCGAGCTCGAGGCGCACCGGAGACTGCTCGAGACCGCCGCCGCGCTCGGTGCCCGAGCGATCCTGGTCGCCGGCGACGACCCCGACCGGGCCAGGCTCGCCGACAGCTACGCGGCGCTGGCCGAGGCGTGTGCCGCCTACCGGCTGGCGGCCAGCCTGGAGTTCATGCCCTGGACGGCGGTACCGGATGTGCGTACCGCGCTCGCGGTCGTCGCCCAGGCCGCGGGCCCGGCCCGATCGGTCCTGGTCGACACCCTGCATGCCGGGCGTTCGGCGACCAGCCTCACGGATCTGCGCGACATCCCGCCCGATTGGGTCCACTACGGCCAGCTCTGCGATGCCGAGACACCGACGCCGGCCACGCAGGAGGAGCTGATCCACGATGCCCGGAATCATCGACTGGCGCCCGGCGAGGGCGGACTCGACCTGACCGGGATGTGGTCGACCCTGCCGAGCGGCACCCCGGTCAGCGTCGAGGTGCCCAACCCGGCACGGCGTACGGCGATGGGGACCTCCGCATGGCTGCGGCACCTGGCCCGGCGCGCTCGCGCGGTGGTCGGGTCGGTGCGCTGACCGGGTCCGTACGCCGTACCCGGCAGCCGCGCACCACGAGGAGGTTCGAGGCGGGCTCCTGCGAGGTGTTGCTCCACACGCCGGTGAGACGGGTGTGCTCAGGTGTCGTGGCGGTGCCGCGCTCGATCCACCTCCCACTCGCTCTGAAGCCCTCACGCGGCGACACCGGCGACATCGCTCGGCAGGCGTTCAGCCACCTGGTGCCGGCCCAGTCGCCGCGACAGGCGAACCGATGATCGGTCCATCCTCGTCAGCCATCGGATCAGGGCAGAGCACCCGACAAGCCGCCCGAGCGGGCGGCACAGGCCCGCGACCCGGCGGCGCGGACCGAAGCAGGGCCAGTCAGAGGGGACAACTTTCGGCGTACTCCTTGTGCCCGCGCCGGGGCCGTCTCTATATTGAGGCGTACCTCACAGTGACACAAATGATCCGTCTAGCGGACCTCTTGAAGGATGGTAGGTATGTCAGGAATTCCTCGGCGCGCGATGCTGCAAGGAGCGGCCGCGGCAACCGCGGCGGCGGCAGCCACCACGGTGGGAACCACGGCGGCCGTGGCCGCCGGCAAGGGCAAGGGGCATGGCAAGGGTCCCTCGCCCAAGGAACCCACCACTCCGACCCCGGTGACAGGAAACGTCCCGGACGGGTTGGAGAAGTTCTACGACCCGACCTACGACGTCGTCCGCGGCCAGGTCCCGGCGTCGTACCACCCGTGGGTCTCGACCCGCGAGGATCGAATCCTGCTCTACACCAGGACGGCCGGGCCGCGGCACGCCCACCTTGGCCCGGCGCTCGCCGCCGGTCTCAATCCGACTCTCACCTCGGCCCACGTGCTCCAGAACGCGATCATCACGTGGATGGCCGAGGTAGGGGTCGAGGTCGACTGGACCGAGGACGTGACCCAGATGGCCATCTCGGCGAGCGCGCCGTACAAGGCGGTCGTCTTCGGCAGCACCAGTCGCGACACCATGTGGAGACACGGCACTGCCGTCGACTCCTCCGCGGCGGTGAACACCACCACCGGGGCTCACCTCGACGCCGCCAAGACGGCGCTCCACCAGTACATGCGGGCCGGCGGCGGCTTCGTCGGCATCCACAACGCCGTCGGCGGCACGGAGTACAACTGGAAGTGGTTCGAGGGGCTCACCGGCTCCCAGTACTACGACCATGGCGCCCTCCAGGACGGCACCGTGGTCACCTACGCCAAGGACTCCTCCACCGAAGGACTTCCGGCGCGATGGGCCTTCAAGGACGAGTGGTACAACTGGATGCCCTTCCCCACCCGGGTGAAGTTCTTGCTCGGCGTCGATGAGTCGACACTCGCCACCAAGTCCCAGGTCCACCCCGGGCATGGGAAGTTCCACCCGCTGTCGTGGTGTCAGTATTACGACGGCGGCCGATCCTTCATCACCGCACTCGGGCATGACTCGCTCGCCTGGACCGACGGCTCCGACTATCCCGGTCAGAAGTTCTTCAAGAAGCACGTCGTGAACGGCATCCTGTCCACCATGGGGAAGCTTCCGTTCTGTAGCTAGCGGGTTCGGACGGCCGCACTGCTGCTCGGAGGCATCACCCGGCGGTGCGGCCGCGGTCACCGCGGCCTCCTCATCGCGTTCCGCGTGATCCTTGACCGGGCTCCCGCGCATGTGGTGTGCTGCGATCATGAACGTACTGGATCGTTCACTAGGAGCCGAGATGACGGATTCCTACCTCCTGGGTCTGATCGGATCGGGCGTCACCCATTCACTGACACCCGCCCTGCACATGCGGGCAGCGAGACGCCTGGGTCTCGACTACGAGTACCGGACCATCGACCTCACGCCTCTGGGCCTTCCGCCCGAGGCCGTCGGCGATCTGCTCAACAGTGCACGACGACTCGGCTACGACGCCCTCAACATCACGGTCCCGTGCAAAGAACTGGTGCTCGAGCACCTCGATGAGCTGGATGAGACCGCCGAGCGGCTCGGAGCGGTCAACACGGTCCTCTTCCGAGACGGCCAGGCGGTCGGTCATAACACCGACGTGACCGGTTTCGCCACCGCAATGCGAACGCAGCTCGCAGGCGAGTCACTCGAGACCGTGCTCATGATCGGTGCCGGAGGTGCTGGTCGAGCCATCGCCGACGCACTGTTGACGCTGGGGTGCGAACGCCTGATGGTGCTCGACATCGACGATGCCCGCTCACGCCGGGTCACCCGCGAACTCAGCCGACGCTTTCCTCGCTCCTCAGTCGACATCCTCCGACCCGGCGACCTGGCGACCGCGCTCCCCCACATCAGCGGGATGGTGAACTGCACACCGATCGGCATGGAGGGTCATCCTGGGACTCCGATCGATGCCGATCTCATCCCTACCTCTCGCTGGGTGGCGGACATCGTCTATCGGCCTTTGCAGACCGCCCTGCTCGGCGAGGCGGCAGCGCGGGGTTGCCGCACCCTGTCGGGCGGCCACATGGCCGTCAACCAGGCGATCGACACCTTCCGGCTGGTCACCGGCCTCGAACCCGACGCACAGACGATGCTGGAGCACCTGGCCGAGCTCACTGCCGACGAGTGCCCGGTTCCGTACGCGCCGTCGAAGCCGTGATCGGTCGACGACAGCAAAGACCGGCCGAGCGGCCATCGCGGCGAACCTCGGACCGCGGCCGCGCAGGGTCGGCGCAACCGACGAAGACTCCCGTGCCACCAAGCGGGCGACCCGTCTCGATGACCGCAGGGGCTCTGACTCGCCGCTCCGTTGACTGGCTCCCCGGGCAGGAGTCGAACCTGCGTCGCTAGTCCTGATTCAAAGTCAGGCGGGCCCTGCCGGCAGACCAACCGGGGATCGCTCAACTCACCCGCCGGGCGGGACTCCTCGGTGTGGCCGGCAGGCCGACCGGGGAAGGAGTTGAGGCCGAACCAGCCTAGAGGACCCGCGCCACGGAGTCAGATCCGCCGTCGATACCGCTGCAGCTGTTCCTCGATCCGAGCGCGATCGCTCAGCTCGATCGGGATCAACAACTCGGTGACCACATCGGTCAGCTCGGCGATCCGACGGTTCAGCTGACGCTGCTCGGTCACCTCCGCCTCCAGCGCCGCGACCCGCTCCCGGAGCGATCCGGGACGGCGCTCGTAGCGGTCGCGCGCACGGCGGGCGATATCGGTCAGGCTCATCGTTCCTCCAGGTTCATCGTGGGCTTCGACCCCGGCAGCGGAGGCCACCAGACCCTCATCCAGCAGCGCTGGGGGTCGAGGTCGTCGTACTGATCGCCGGCGGGGCCGAGGATGGTCTGCTCCACCACCCCGCCGGCCCGCTCGACCTCGGCACGGATCCGGTCGGCGTCCAGGCGCCGGTTCAGCCCTTCCGGCGGTGGCGCGGGCAACGACCGCCGCGGGTCCCCGACGGGGAAGTCGAGGTAGAGCCGGCCACCGTGCGGCCGGCACCCCATCCGGGCCAGCTGCCACAGCTGGGTGCGGGCCGCGTCGTCGAGGCAGCCGAGCAGGTCACGGGCGTAGAGCTGGTACGGCTCGCGAGCGATCCGAGCGCCCAGCTGCAGCACCGAGCGCAGCTCGCCGAGGATCAACTGGTCGACGCTCAGCGCCAGCCGGCCGCGCCGTACCGCTCGGCGGGTGCGCAGCCGCAGGTCGCTCACCGCGATCCGGGAGAAGTCCACCGCATGCACCGTGCGCCCGTTGCGGGCGAAGAAGCGCGCGTCCCGGCCGGTTCCGGTGCCGAGATCGAGGACCGCGGACCCCGCGGGCAGATCGCGCTCGACCCAGCGGGCGAACGCCGAGCGGCGGTTCGGCACCCGCACCGCGTCGACCCGGTGGAAGGTCGACCAGGCGCCCATCGTGGTCCGGAACCCACGCAGCCACCCGTCCAGGCGCCTGATCCCCTCCGGTGGGTCCGCGTAGCGGAAGGACGGGTCCGGGACCCGCCAGTGCGGACCGTAGACGAAGGCGAGCATCGCCTCCGGCCGCGCCGGTACGACGAACTCGACGCCGTGCAGGGATCGGGTGGCGACCGGGGTGATCACGTCTCGCGGCAGCCGGCCGCTGCGGTTGCCGAGCTGGAAGAACCGCTCCCCGCCGACGCCGTCGGCGACGTAGAAGGCGACGAAGACGTCGATGTGACACAGCCGGCCGTCGCTGAGCGGCAGCAGCAGCTTGACGTCTCCACCGGACATCCGCAGCAGCCGCCAGCCACGCCGCCGCATCACCCGCTCGACCGCGTAGGACTCGGTGATGATGTCGGCGGGCGAGGTGTGTCGCGACAGGTAGCACAGATCGGTGTCGGAGTCGTGCGCGAGCATCCGGTCCTCGCGGACCGCGCCGAGCAGCGCGCCGTAGTTCAGATAGGCCTCGACGCCGGCGTGCTCGCGCAGGTCGCGCAGCGCGCGCTGGGTGCCGCGCAGGATCTCGGCTCGGATCTCGATCCCGGTCGCCTCGAAGGCACGGGCCAGATGGCCGACCTTGTCCACGCAGAGCGGATGGCCGGCACGGTCGACGATCTCGATCTG
Organism: Nocardioides sp.; assembly: GCF_047606145.1. Taxonomy (GTDB): domain Bacteria; phylum Actinomycetota; class Actinomycetes; order Propionibacteriales; family Nocardioidaceae; genus Nocardioides. Next base: position 44,073 of record NZ_JASGET010000172.1, read on the forward strand.
TCCCTCGCCGGAGCCCAGCGAGACCGGAGCGTCGAAGAGCACCGCCTCACCGGACACGTCGGTCAGTCGCATCCGGGCCTGACCGTTGAGGTAGGGCAGCAACACCGGCGGCCACTCGACCCGCCAGCCGGCCAGCGTCGGCGTACCGTCACGGTGTGGCGTCAGGGACCAGAGGTAGCGGTCCTCGATCCACAGCACCAGGGCGCCGAAGTCACCCGGGACCAGCAGGCCGTCGTCATCGATGTCCGCACCGCTGACGGCCGTGCTCACGAGACCTGTGCCTCGCCGAGCGCGCGTCGTCTCGCCGTACTCGAGGTCTGCAGGGTGTAGGGGAAGTAGTGCACCCGTACGCCGATGCCGGCCATCGACTGCTCGAGCGCGCGTCCCTTCGCGGTGCCCTGCCAGTCGTCACCCTTGAAGATGACGTGGAAGCCGACCTCACGCCACGAGTCGAGCTTGTCGGTGGACAGTTCGCCGTAGGTGGCGTCGACGAGCCCGATCGCGTCCACGATCTCGATCCGCTCGGCGAACGGGACCGTCGGGCGAAACCCCTTGACCGCCTCGCACGCCTCGTCGGAGACGACGCCGGCGACCAGGAGGTCGCAGCGGGCACGGGCCTGACGCAGGGCGTTGAGATGACCGACATGGAAGAGGTCGAAGACGCCCGGGATGTAGCCGACGAGCGGGTCCATGGACACCTGCTTTCTTAACGAAGTTTTTCTACTTGATTAGTATACTTTACGGCGCCGCGCCGCCGTTCGGACCTACAGCGGCGACGCGACCGCCGAGCAACTGCTTGATGAACGTCTGCTCGACCACGAACCGCCGGGCCTTCTACTGATCGGCACCCGATCCAACAGTGTTGACGGACACCTCGCCACCGATGAACCGCCCCGCATCGCACGCAATCCTCCGCCTACACCCCGACCCCACCAGCCCAATCACGCTGCGAGCAACGAACTTCAACATCAACCACATCCGCGAGCCCGCAGAGACCAGCCCCATGCTCGCCGCCGCTTCCCTCGATTCACGAGAACACTCTGCCGGCGAACATGCACTCGGTTGGCAACTCGAAAGCCGCGACCGGACTGAACGGTTGATTCAGCCGCTCAGACGACTTAGGCTGGTTCCATGAAGACCATCCCCCAGCCGATCGTGCCGTGGGAGACCGTCGTGCGACTCAGCGACCCGCTGCATGCCCCCTCGCGGCAGCGGCTGCGGACTCTCAAGACGGCCCGCACGGCCTCCGAGGGCGTACGCGTTGTGTCCCGGGAGCACGGGCGAGCACGAGGCAGCGCGGTCTACTACAGCGCGCTGACCGCGCTGGCGGCTCAAGCACGCCAGCGCGGTGACGAGCAGACCGAGAAGCTGCTGAGCGAGGCAGGGGGCCGGATCGAGACCTCGTTCAGGGAACTGCTCCAAGGCTTTCTCTCCTCCAACTCGATCGATGCGTTGCCCGGCGCCTCGTTCTACCGAGACCTCGTCGCCGCCACGAGGGAGGCTGTGGAGCGGGTATGGAGCAACAACAGCACCGATCTGATCGTTGGCCAGATCAAGAGCACCCGTGGCGACCTGGTGCAGATCGAGGGCAACTTCCAGGGCCGGGCCGCCCGGATCGATCTGCCCACCACCTTGATTCTCCAGATCGATGGCCAACCCGGAGACTACGTATGGGTCCTGCGACGCCTCATCGGTTCGGCGGCTCTCCTCACCGTCCTCCCCGCGGTGGTCTCCGACTCGGAGCAGACCGACGGATCCGTCGACGCGCCAAACACGGACGGTCCGCCGGATACCGAGGCCGACGACACCTATCTGAGGACCGGCGCGGGCGCTCTCATCAGCGGGGCGGAGGCGGCCTTCTTCGCGACGCTGGAAGACGACCTTCCCGACGCACGGATCCTTAGGCTCGCCGGGTGATCCTGGACTGGCGAGAGGCCACCAAGGACGACCGCCCGCTGCTGCAACGGTTCGAGTGCACGACACCCCCACCACGCGAGCCCGGCAGGCGCGCCCAACCTCATCCCAAGCCATATGAGTACAACGTCCAAAAGGCGATCCACACCCTCAACGTCCCGCTCCACGGTGACGACGGCACAGTGCTCCTCGGCCTCGGTCCCGACGGCGATCTCGGCGCCGTCTCGGTCTGGTCCTCGATTCGCGCCCATCCGGGCCTGCACAAGATCCGCCTCGTCGCAGTCTCACTGGCCTACCGGGGCACGTCAGCAGACCCAGACGTCGCGGGCAAGGTGGCATCGGAGACCCTCGATGTCACCCTCTCGAAGCTGAGCGAGTACGCCGCCGGCGAACGGGTCTTCGGACTCGTCGACCATCACAACACCGGAAGTCTCCGCCTGCTGGGGACCCACGGCTTCGTCCACCTCCCCAACGGCCCGGTCGACAACCCCGATCTGCAGATGTGGGCGGCGCGAGTCCCGAGCTGACGGCGAGGCAACCGACAGTCGTTCCGGCCCGTCTCACCACGCCGCGGTCTACCAACTCCTGGCCGATCGATGTGGAAGACGTCGAGGATGGTCGACTCATCGCCATCCATCATGTCGAGCACGAATTCGGAGCTGCTCAGCGGTGGTCGACAAGCATGGCTACGTGGCTGAAGAAGAGTCCGGCTCCGCTTTGATCCTGACCCCACAGGGTCAGGATTAAATTTGATAGCACGACTCCAGGGCACAGTCGGTCGACGACACACAAGTGGGTCCGCAACACGGCGAGGCGATAGGCGATAGGCGATAGGCGATAGGCGATAGGCGATAGGGATGGTTGCCCCACAGGAGCGCCGCCGAGGCTGAAGATGCCAAGGTCGGTTTTCAAGCCAGCGCAGCAGCTTGTGAGTGTTACCCAGGAACTCGTGTGATTCGTGTGTGAGACTATGCGAGTGTCCGTCTGGCTTGGAGGATCGAGGTTGTTGAGGCTTCGAAGGTCCAGGCTGGAGGGACCCTGTAGGCCCCACCAGAGCAGTACACGACCAACCAGATGTCCTACGACCTCGCCGGTGACGGGCAGCGCGTCGCGCTGTTCTACACCAAGGTCCACAACCGGATCCTCGGCCCCCTCATCGCAGCCGACCGGCCACCCGCCGATCCCCGGCTACGACGAGCACTCGCCACCATCGGCCGCTCCGTCAACGACAGGATCAAACAAGCCGCCATGCGAAAGGCCGCCTGAAACTCAAGACGCCTGCCACAGATTGGAACCCCCAGCGAGGCTAGAAAGTGCAACGCTGATCGACGGTGATGGACCGCGATGAGGAAAGCGAATGGCAAAGCGGCCGCCGTCGTCGACTCGGGGACTTCTGCTGCCGCAGAGGCAGCAGGCGGACAAGTTGCGTCCCTGTGGCGGAGTCGGCAATTCATGGGCCTGTGGGCTGGTCAGTCGGTGTCGCAGATCGGCTCGGCCGTCACGGTCTTCGTGCTGCCGCTCGTGGCAATCCAGAAGTTGGGGGCTGGCCCGGGAGACGTTGGGCTGATGCGTGGTTTGGCTGCTACAGCTGCGATCCTCGTGGCGATCCCAGGCGGAGTGCTCGTCGACCGCCGCCGCAAACGCCGGGTGATGATCGCGTGTGACCTTCTGACCGCGACGGCCCTGGTCTCGCTCCCGGTCGCGGCACTGCTCGACGTGCTCCGCCTCGCGCAGTTGTACGTCGTGGCCTTCGTGACTGGAGCCGTTGCGCTGGTGTTCGGTGTGGCGTACCACGCCTACATCCCACGGCTGGTGCCTGTCGCCGCGCTCAAGGAGGCCAACAGCAAGACCGCAGCCACCGAAGCGGTGGCGCGGGTATCGGGCCCGCCGTTGGGAGCCTCGCTGGTATCGCTCTTTGGTGCCGCGACCACAGTGTTGCTGGACGTGGTCTCATGCCTGGTGAGTGCCGCGACCATCTGGCGGCTGACGCCGGCGGAAGGTGATCGCGCCGGCGGGGAACGGACCAAGGTGGACGACGCCCAGGGGGTGTGGGCGCAGGCCAAGGGAGGGGTCCGGCTCGTCTTCGCCAACCGCACCCTTACTCAGACTGCGGTGACCACGATCGGCTCGATGTGGGCGTTCGCCATGTTCGATGCCGTTCTCCTCTACTTCATGCTTACTGATCTGGGAGTCTCGACCGCGGTGGTCGGTGTGGTGTTCGCAGTGGGTGAAGCTGGCGGCTTGTTGGCGGCCTTGTTCGTGGGCAAGTTGATGACTTGGGTGGGCAGCGCCAGGATAATGTGGCTCGCCGTGTTTCTCTCGGCATTCGCTTTTCTCCCGGTGTTCGCCCACGGCCAACAGGGCGCCTGGCTGGTGGCGGCCTTCGGCGCTTTGTCCGCGGCCCGTTTCGTCATTTTCGACGTCGCGCAGTACGTCTATCGCCAGACAGTCTGCCCGCAGGAGTCCTTCGGGCGCATTACCGCCACGATTCGACTGGGAATCGGGATCAGCACCGCGTTGGGCGCCTTCTTGGGCGGGCTTGTCGGCGCGGCCTTCTCAGCCAGGGCGGCGCTTCTCGTAGCAGCCATCGTCATGTGTCTCGCGAGCTTGCCGGTGCTTGTCTCGGCCGAGCTCCGGAGGGTCCGCGACATCGAAGAACTCGCGTCGATCGACGTGGGGTAGCAGCACGCCTTTTGCGCCGACACCCGGCCTGCGGTCGTCTCGAGTTCCCCAGCAGTGGGTTGGGCGGGAGGCGCCGCATGACGAAGGGGCCACTCACCGAACTGCTGTACTCGACCGGAGGGCCTGTGACCGTCATCGACCGGAAAGGCAGAGCTCGGACCGCGCGCCTTCGAGAACCGGAGCATCCTGGCCGGCTGCAACAAGCGCCAGCCATGAAGGAGCGCCTCAACGCCATCAAGCTCCGCGAGCGCGACCGACCCGTGGCGCCGATCTGTCTCAAGTCGGCGGCGGCCGACGTGTCGCTCTGATATGTACAGGGGTTCTGTCAAGGGGCAGGGTGAGGCGCCCGTCGCGGTGATCGTCTGTGGGGGGCGCCTCGTGCTTGGTCGGTCCGTGTCCGGTGAGCGTGTTGTGGGTGACGCGCGGTCAAACTGACGTGCGCGGGTTGGGTTGAACTCTGCGCGCCACTGGTAGAAGTGGTTGAGTGGCACCGTGCGAGTCCCTACGGTCGCAGTGTTGCCGATGGGCGGCCAGACGACGGTCGCTCGCATATCCTCTTGGGTGCACTCGATGAAGCGAGCAGCGTTCTCCTCAGAGGTCACCATCGACTCGATGACGAGCAGTCCGATTCCGTTGCTGGCGGTGAGACGCGCGTGATCCTGACGCCAGCCCAAAGGCAGGAAGGGTTGGTGCGGCTCCTCGGAGGCGGCGGCCAAGATGGCCAGCCGGAGGATGTACCCGGCGGAGGCTTGCGCTCGGCGCGCAGCTTCGCGAGCTCGCCTCGCCAGTAGGCGCGGCCTCGCTCGGACAGCGCCGTCCGGCCTTCCTGCTGGGCCCATAGGTCGGCACAACCGAGGATGTACTCGATGTCCTTCAGCCATGCCCACGCCGCGACTTGGTTCATCTGGCCGCGGTCAAGGATCTGCCGCTCCCCACGGGCGAACGGCTTCAAGATCGGTGCAGCAGGATCTTCGAACTCGATGCCGAGCCCGCGGTTGCAATCGGCGCAGGCTAGGAGCTTGACCCGGGACGGCCACTGTCCGTCGACCGGCGACTCGGCGAGCTCAGCCCGCAACTAATTGCGGGCCCAGATGGGAAACACGTCCTCTTCTTCCAGGAGGTCGGCGTGTTCGCCGCACAGAGTGCAGTCCCCTGTTCGACGTACCGCCATGCCCAGGATGTTAGGTCAACGCAGGCCTCTATCCCGCCCGCTTTGCCCAGGCCGAACGTCGAACCCGAGGAGCAACGACCCCCGCATGCGTCTCATTAGCTCATGGGGCACATGCCCGACTCTTCGCACGTTAGTTGCAGTACTTGGGCAACCGCAGAGGTGCGTGGCAGACCCGTCACCACCCCCCACGCACGACCTCGCTACTCGTCGCACGGTCGCACCTCGGAACTAGAGTCCTGAGCGTGGACCTTCCTGTGATGCCGCCGATCCTGCCGATGCTGGCCAAGTCCGTGCGCAAGATCCCCACCGACGGCAGCTTCAGTTTCGAGCCCAAGTTCGACGGCTTCCGCTGCCTGGTCTTCAAGGACGGCGACGAGATCGAGCTCGCCTCACGCAACACCAAGCCGCTGACCAGGTACTTTCCGGAGGTCGTCGCCGCGCTGCGCGACCAGCTGCCGCAGCGGTGCGTGCTCGACGGCGAGATCTTCGTGGCGATCGCTCCCCCGGACGGCCCGCACCGGCTCGAATTCGAGGTGCTCCAGGAGCGGATCCATCCGGCCGCCTCCCGGATCGAGCGGCTCAGCGTGGAGACGCCCGCCTCCTACGTCGCCTTCGACCTGCTGGCCCTCGGTGACGCGAGCCTGCTCGACCGGCCGTTCGCGGAGCGGCGAGCCATGCTGGTCGAGTCCCTGGCCGGCATACGGCGTCCGGTGCACGTGACCAAGACGACCACCGACCCGGACACCGCCATGCAGTGGTTCACCAGGTTCGAGGGGGCTGGGCTGGACGGCGTGGTGGCCAAGCCGTTGGACGCGCCGTACCTGCCCGACAAGCGCGCGATGTTCAAGATCAAGCACGCCCGCACCGCCGACGTGGTGCTGGCCGGCTACCGCGAGCACAAGACCTCGACGCCGCAGACGCCGTTGCTCGGCAGCCTGCTGCTCGGTCTGTACGTCGACGACCAGCTGCAGCACATCGGCGTCTGTGCCTCCTTCACCGCCGCCCGCCGAGCGGAGCTGATCGCCGAGCTGCAGCCACTGGTCTGCGACCTCGCCGAACATCCCTGGGGACACTGGGCCGAGTTCCTGACCGCGAACCCCGACCGCGTCCCGGGCACCCAGAGCCGGTGGTCGCAGGGCAAGGATCTCTCCTTCGTGCCGCTGCGTCCCGAGCGCGTGCTCGAGGTCGGCTACGACCACATGGAAGGGCGCCGACTCCGGCACACCGCGCAGTTCAAGCGGTGGCGCCCCGACCGCGACCCGAGCTCGTGCGGCTACGACCAGCTCGAGGAGCCCGTCTCCTACGACCTCGCCGACGTGCTCTCCTAGGAGATCGTAGGCTGGGGCCATGCCCGAGGAGACCCCCGAGTCCGAGACCCCCGAGTCCGAGACCTACGACGTCGTGCTGCTCGTCGAGCAGCCGCTGACCGCTGACGACGCCGGCAGGATCCGCTCGCTGCACGAGGCGATCGACACCCAGGTCGTCTACCACGTGCTGCTGCCGGTCGAGGACGCCGCGGCCAAGATCGAGAGCGCGATGGGCTCGCTCAGCTCCAACGAGATGCTCGGCGCCGAGCCGATCGGTTCGGTGGACCTCGAGGCGGTGCGCGCCGAGTCGAGTGAGCGAGCCACCGCGGACCTGGACTCGACGCTGCGGGCGCTGCGATCGGCCGGCGCCATCGCCCACGGCCAGCTGGTCGACTCCCCGGTGGAGGCGCTGCGCGCCAAGGTCGCCGAGGTGGACGGTCGCGAGGCCATCGTGCTCACCCGGCCGCATGTCGTGGCCGAGTTCTTCCACGTCGACTGGTCCGCCCAGGCACGACGGCATCTGCACGTGCCGGTGCTTCACCTGCTCGAGCACGAGACGTTCGACGAGCAGTCGGGCGAGGGCGAGGGCATCTCGCTGATCTGAGTGGACCTCGGTGGGTCCCGGTGGATCCCGGTGGCTATCGGTGGACCTGAGTGCGGCGTCCGGCGATCGCGCAGGTCTTCGGTCCTTCTGTTGACCTTCTGTCACCGGGGTGTTGTCGAACGGTGACCCGGCGGCGCCTAGGCTTCGGACGTCCTGTTGTTCCGGGGGGATCTGCAGGCATGGGGCCCATCTGCGCGCCTCGCCGTGTGTCCGCGTCGCGCGATCGGGGGATCCGCGTGGCGCGGACACACGGTCACTCGTCCGAGCGCCGGCACATCACTCGATCCGGTGGCCGGCCTCGTCCCAGTGGTCGGCGCGCTTCTTCGACGGTTGCACCCGGGGCGGCTCGCCGGGCATCTTCGGGTAGTCCGGCGGGAAGTTCAGCTCGCCACCCGGCAGGGTCTCCCACAGCTCGAGCAGCGGGTCGAGGGAATGCGCCACGTCGTCCATCTCGGCCCATGGGTCACCGCGGTCGGCGAGCAGCTTCGGCACCGTGCTCAGGTTGAGCTCCCGGGGGTCGTCCAGCTCGGCGAGCTCGGCCCAGGTCAGCGGCGTCGAGACCGGAGCACCCGGCCGCGGTCGCAACGAGTACGCCGAGGCGATCGTCCGATCGCGGTTGTTCTGGTTGAAGTCCACGAAGATCCGCTCGCCCCGCTCCTCCTTCCACCAGGCGGTGGTCACGCCCGGGTCGCGCCGTTCCAGCGCCCGCCCGAAACCGATCGCGGCGTGCCGAAGCTCCTCGAAGGTCCAGGCCGGCCGCACCCGCACGTAGACATGCACGCCGCGGTTGCCGCTCGTCTTCACGAACGCGCGGATGCCGAGCTCCTCCAGCAGTTCGCGGGCGACGCCGGCTACCCGGACGACATCGGCGAACGTCGTACCGGGCTGGGGGTCGAGATCGATGCGCAGCTCGTCGGGACGGTCGACATCGGCTCGACGTACCGGCCACGGGTGGAACGTCAGCGTCCCCATCTGCGCGCACCAGGTGGGCACCGCGATCTCGGTGGGACAGATCTCCTGCGCACGTCGCCCGCTCGGAAAGGCGACCTCGACGGTCTGCACATAGTCCGGCGCGCCCTTCGGCGCCCGCTTCTGATAGAAGCCGTCGCCCTCACGGTCGGTGGGGCCGGTCGCCAACCTCATCCCCTCGCGCCAGCCGCTCGGCCAGCGCTCCAGCGCGGTCGGCCGCTCCCCCAGCGCACGCATCAGCGCGTCGCCCACGGTGACGACGTACTCGGCCACCATCAGCTTGGTCACCGCCGGCGTCCGCTCGGTCGCCTCGTAGACGATCCGGTCGGGGCTCGTCACCCGCACGCGGCGCTCGCCCGCGACGACCTCGGCTGCCGGTGTCTTCGCCATGGCGCCAACGTACCCTTGGACCATGGCCTACAACGTGGAGAAGAGCGACGCCGAATGGCGCGCGGAGCTGTCGCCGGAGGAGTATGCGGTGCTGCGCCAGGCCGGCACCGAGCGGGCGTTCACCGGTGAGTACACCGACACCGAGACCACGGGCGTGTACAGCTGCAAGGCCTGCGGGGCGAAGCTGTTCGAGTCCGACACCAAGTTCCACTCCGGGTGCGGCTGGCCGAGCTTCTACCAGCCGATCACCGACACCGTGGAGTACCTGGAGGACAGCTCCCACGGGATGAAGCGGGTCGAGGTGCGCTGCGCGAACTGCGGCTCGCACCTGGGGCACGTCTTCCCCGACGGCTACGGTACGCCGACCGGCGACCGCTACTGCATCAACTCGATCTCCCTCGCCCTGCAGCCCGCCGACCCGGAGGCGTGAGCCGCCGGGGAGGCGTCGGCCGCACGACTCGATAGCGTGGGGGCATGATCGTCGCCATCAGCATCAGCCCCACCGGCGGGGACGAGACCGGCGGAGTCGCCGAGGCCGTCGCCGAGGCCGTCCGTGTCATCAGGGACTCCGGCCTGCCCTGTGAGACCAACGCGATGTTCACCAACGTCGAGGGCGAGTGGGACGAGGTGATGGCGGTGGTCAAGAAGGCCGTGTTCACCGTCGCGGAGCACAGCCCACGGGTCGGGCTGGTGCTCAAGGCCGACCTCCGACGCGGTCACGACAGCGGCGAGCTCACCGGGAAGATCGAGCGGCTGGAGGCACACCTGGACGACCCGGGGACCGACTGAACGGCGTACTCGATGGTCCTAGGGACCGATTCGCCCGTCCGGAGGACCGACTCGGCCGTTCTAGGGACCGACTCGGCGAGGCTCAGGGGAGGCGGTCGACCAGGTCGGCGACCTCGACCCGGGCGCCGGTGTAGAACGGCACCTCCTCGCGGACGTGGCGCCGGGTCTCCGAGCCGCGCAGGTGCCGCATCAGGTCGACGATCCGGGACAGGTCGTCGGCCTCGAAGGCGAGCATCCACTCGTAGTCGCCGAGGGCGAAGCTCGGCACCGTGTTGGCGCGCACGTCCGGGTAGTCGCGGGCCATCCGGCCGTGCTCGGCGAGGAGCCGGCGGCGCTCGGCATCCTCCAGCAGATACCACTCGTACGACCTGATGAACGGGTAGACCGCGACGTAGGCGCGCGAGCGCTCCTCGGCCAGGAACGCCGGCAGATGACTGCGGTTGAACTCGGCCGGCCGGTGCAGCGCCATCTGCGACCACACCGGCAGCAGCCGCGCTCCGAACGCGGTCCGACGCAGCCGGTGGTAGGCGCTCTGCAGCGCGTCCGAGGAGCCGGCGTGCAGCCAGAACATCACGTCGGCGTCGGCGCGCAGTCCGGCCACGTCATAAACGCCGCGCACCACGACGTCCTCCGCGGCGAGTTCGGCGAGCAGCTCCTCGACCTCGGCCGCCTCCGCCTTGCGGTCGGCGTCGCCGAGCGGTTCGAAGAGCTGGAAGACCGACCACATGGTGTAGCGGACGGTCGCGTTCAGCTCGTTGATCCTCGCGGCGTTGGTCTTCGGGTCGGCTGGGTCGCTCATGCTCCCATGATCCCACCGACCACCTCGGCCGCCGCACGGTGGGCCGAGGCGACCACCGCCGGAATGCCCACCCCGTCGTACGCCGCGCCGCAGAGCGCGATGCCCGGCTGTGCCGCCACCTCGGCGCGGATCCGCTCGATCGCACGCAGGTGACCCGGCGGATACTGCGGCAGCGCGCCGAGCCAGCGCTGCACGTGGCTGTCGACCGGGCGGCCGGTCGGTCCGATCGCGGCCCGCAGGTCGGCCAGCGAGCGCTCGACCAGCTCGGCGTCGGTGTGGTCCAGGGCCCCGACCTCGCCCGCGCGGCCGACGCTGGTGCGCACCAGCAGCAGTGGATCGCCCGCCTCGCGGACCCAGTCCCACTTGGCGAAGGAGAAGGTCGAGGCCTTGATGAACCTGCCCTCGACGGGTGGCACCAGGAAGCCGGAGACGGTGCCGTCCAGCGGCAGCTCCCCGGTCCGGAAGGCGAGGGTGATCACGGCGACGTCGGCGTAGTCGAGGGACTCGAGATGCTCGCAACAGCGGAACGAGCCCAGCATCCCGACCGCCAGCCGGCCCGCGGTGCGGGCCGGCGTCGCGAGCACGACCCCGTCGGCGTCGAACGCCTCGCCGTCGGTGGCCACGCGATAGCGGTGGTCACCGGTCCGTCGCAGGGCGCACGCGACAACCCGCACCCCGGTGCGCACCTCCAGACCGACCGCCAGCGCCTCGGTCAGCCGCCCCATCCCGCCGGCCACCCCGGCGAAGACCGGCGCCCCCGACGCCGGCGGGATCGCCGCCGCCTGCGGGGTCACCGGGCCCCGCGCCACCATCGCCGCCAGCTGTGGAACGGCGGCGCGCAGCGAGATCTCCCGCGCTCGGCCGGCGTAGACGCCGCCGAGCAGCGGCTCGACCAGCCGGTCGGTGACCTCGGCTCCGAAGCGGTCGTCGACCACCTCACCCACCGACAGGTCGGAATCCGCCAGGTTCCGCCGGAGTACGTCGATCGGCAGCTCGGCCTCGGCGCGGGCCCGCGCGAGTCCGCGCGCGGAGAGCACGCCGGTGGCGGCGAGCTGGTCGAGATCGGTCGGTACCCCCATGATCGAGCGCGGCAGCGCTCGCAGCTCACCCCGGGTCCACAGCCGCGAGGTGGCGGTGGTCGGATGCACCACCGGCAGCCCGAGCGAACGGGCCAGCTCGACGCCCTCGGGGCGCCGGGCGAGCATCGCCTCGGCGCCGACATCGACGCGTACTCCGGCGACCTCGGCGGTCCGCAGCTTGCCGCCGATCCGCGACGAGGCCTCCAGGACCGTCACCTCATGGCCACCGGCGACCAGGTCGCGTGCCGCGGTCAGACCGCCGATCCCGGCTCCGACGACGACGATCCGCACCCGTTCATCCTCGCACCCTCGGCGTGGCCATGCCGAGCAGACCCCGCGGGGAGCCGACCGGGTGCGGGTCCGCTCCCCGCGGGAGATCGAGAGGGCCCCGTCAGACGGACGCCCGGGCGGGCCTGAGCTCGGTGGCGACCGGGGCCACCGACTCGTCGACCGCCTCCAACGGACGGCCATGGGTCTCCGGCAGCAGCTGCATCGAGATCAGGCTGATCACCGCGACCACGACGTTGTAGCAGGCGACCAGCCACAGGCTGCCACCGCCGAGGGTGACCAGCGCAGCGGCGATGATCGGGGTCAGACCGGAGGCGAGCACGCCGGAGACCTGGTAGAGCGTGCTCAGCGCCGAGTAGCGGTACCGGGTCTCGAACAGCTCGCTCCAGAACGCGGCCAGCGGCCCGTAGACGGTCCCGTAGACCAGCCCCAGACCGGCCACCAGGCTCGCCACCACCGCCAGGGTCACCCCCGAGGAGACCATCGCCGCGGTCGGGAACGCCAGCGCGAGCCCGAGCAGCGCACCGATCCGGTAGACCGGCTTCCGGCCGAGCCGATCCGAGAGGGCTCCGGCCACGACCGTCAGTGCCACCCCGAGGGCGGCTCCGGCCATGATCGCGTCCAGCACCGTCTGCTTCTCCACCCCGACCGTGTTCACCGCGTAGGCGAGCAGATAGACCGAGTAGAGGTTGTAGGTGAAACCCTCGATGAACCGGGTGCCCATGCCGAGCAGCAGGGTGCGGGGCTGGCAGCGCAGCAGCTCCTTGACCGGCACCTTGATGACCTCGTGATCGCTCTTGACCTGCTGGAACGCCGGCGTCTCCATCACCGAGAGGCGGATCCACGACCCGATCGCCAGCAGCACGATGCTGAGCAGGAAGCACACCCGCCAGCCCCAGGACATGAACGCGGCGTCCGGCAACAGGCTGGCCAGGGAGAACACCGCCGAGGCCAGGAAGAGTCCGCCCGGCACTCCGGTGTGCGCGAAGCTGCCGAAGAAGCCGCGGCGCTGCGGTGGGGCGAACTCCACCGCGAGCAGCACCGCGCCGCCGTACTCGCCACCGACGCCGATGCCCTGCAGGATCCGCAGCACCACCAGCAGGATCGGCGCGAGCACGCCGATCGAGTCGTAGGTGGGCAGTACGCCGACCAGCGCGGTGCCGACCCCCATGATGACCAGGGTCCAGATCAGCATCGCCTTGCGACCGATCCGGTCGCCGAAGTGCCCGAAGATCAGCCCGCCCACCGGCCGGGCCAGGAAGCCGACGGCGAAGGTCCCGAAGGAGGCGAAGGTGGCCGCCGAGCCGGACAGGCCGTCGAAGTAGAGCTTGTCGAACACCAGGCCGGCGGCGGTGCCGTAGAGGAAGAAGTCGTACCACTCGATGGTGGCTCCGACCGCCGCCGCCAACGCCACCCGGCCGGGTGAGACCTGCGAAGCGCTCATGATCGGCCTCAGGCGGTCGCCGAGAGCCGGCCGAAGCCGGACCGGTGGAAGACCAGCGGCTGTCCCGCCGAGTGCTCGACCCGGTGCAGCTGGAGCAGCACGATCACGTGGTCGCCGGCCTCGACCTCACGGTAGATGGTGCAGTCGAACTGGGCGATCCCGTCGTCGAGCAGGATCGCGCCGTCGTCGGTGGTGGTGGCCGCGACGCCGGTGAACCGCTCGTCGACCGGCCCGGCCAGCTGCCGGCAGACGCCGCCGTGCTGCTCGGCCAGGACGGTGACGCCGAGGTGGTCGGCGCGCCGCAGGTCGGGCCAGGTCTTGGAGTTCGAGGCGACCGAGAGCGAGACCAGCGGCGGGTCCAGGCTCACCGAGGTGAACGAGCTGGCGGCCAGGCCGACCGGGCGCCCGTCGACGTCGGCGGCGACCGCCACCACGCCGGTCGGGAAGACCCCGAACGCCTGGCGCAGTGCGGACGGGTCCAGATCCTGGTTGGTGGTCAGGCCGGTCACGTTGCCGGTGACATTGCCGGTCACGTTGCCGGTCAGATTGTTGGAGTACTGGCTCACGATGCGGCCACCTTCTGCTGGTCGGGGTGGGAGGTGCCGAAGTGCGCGCCGAACGGCACGGCCGCCCGCCCGGTCACCGGCGCCGGGTGCTGCCAGAGACCGCGCCGGGTCAGCTCGGGCAGCACGCCCTCGCCGAACCAGTAGGCCTCCTCGAGGTGCGGGTAGCCGGAGAGGACGAACTCCTCGAGGCCGAGCTCGGCGTAGGCCTCGACCAGATCGGCGATCTCGGTGTACGAGCCGACCATCGCCGTACCCGCGCCGCCGCGGACCAGGCCGACGCCGGCCCACAGGTTCGGGTAGATCTCCAGGTTCTCCTTGGACCCGGCGTTGAGCGCCAGCATCCGCTTCTGGCCCTCGGACTCGCTGCGGGAGAGCCCGGACTGGATCCGGGCGATCTCCTCCTCGGAGATGTGCGAGACCAGCCGGTCGGCCTCCGCCCACGCCGCCGCCGAGGTGTCCCGGGCGATGGTGTGCAACCGGATGCCGAAGCGCAGCTCGCGGCCCTGCCGGTCGATCGCGTGCTGGGCGGCCACCTTGCGGACCCGCTCGATCTTCTCCGCCACCGCCTCCGGCGGCTCACCCCAGGTCAGGTAGACGTCGGCGTACTTCGCCGCGACCTCGATCCCGGCCGGCGAGGATCCGCCGAAGTAGATGTCCGGCACCGGATCCGGGATCTGGGAGAGCGTCGCGTTCTCCACCGACAGGTACTCGCCGGAATAGGTGACGGTCTCGCCCCGCCACAGCGAGGTGACGATGTGCAGGAACTCGGCACAGCGGGTGTAGCGCGCGTCCTTGTCCAAGAAGTCACCGAACATCCGCTGCTCGACGCTCTCCCCGCCGGTGACGACGTTGAGCAGCAACCGACCGCCGGAGAGGTTCTGGAAGGTGCCGGCCATCTGGGCGGCCAGGTACGGCGCGACCAACCCGGGTCGGAAGGCCACCAGGAACCGCAGCCGCTCGGAGAGCGAGCTGAGCATCGCGGTGGTCACCCAGGCGTCCTCGCACCAGGCACCGGTCGGGGTGAGCGCGGCGTCGAAGCCGAGCTGCTCCGCGCTGCGGGCGATCTGGCCGAGGTAGGGCACCGAGGCCGGGCGTCCGTACGCGCCGTTCCCGGCCGAGACCCCATGGCCGCCGCCGACGACGTCGCGACCGTCGCCGCCGTTGGTCGGCAGGAACCAATGGAAGTTGAGCTTGCTCATGTTCTCGTGCTCCTCACAGTTGACCGTGCCGCGGGGGCAGGGTCTGATCGATTGCCCAGCGGCCGAGGTGCTGCACCTTCCAGGCGGCCGGGTCGTGCAGCGTGTGGGTGCGGGCGTTGCGCCAGTGCCGGTCGAGGTCGAGCTTCGCCAGCGCCGACCGGGTGCCGGCGACCTCGAAGAGCCGCGAGCCGAGGTCGACGCTGACCTGGGTGGTGGCGGCTCGGGCGGCCGCGACGGCGAGGCTCGCCGCCCCGGCGGTCTGGTCGGTGAGGTCCCTCTCGGCCGCGTCGATCGCCCGGCCGGCCTCCGCGACCAGCGCCTCGGCGCCGCGCAGGGCGAGCTCCATGTCCCCGAACGCCTTGACGATCAGCGGGTCGTCGGCGGCCCGCTCGACGCCGTACGTGGAGATCGCGTCCGGGTAGGGACGGCTCTTCTCGCGGACGAACGCCGCCGCCTCGTCGAGGGTACGGCGGGCCAGGCCGGCGTCCAGGGCGGCGTGCATCGACTGGGCGAAGGCGCCGTAGGTGGTGGGGCCGTCGAAGGTCGGGGAGAACTCGGTGATCCAGTCGTCGGTGACGACCACCTCGTGCAGCTTGACGGTCCCGCTCCCGGTGGTGCGCTGGCCGACCGCGTCCCAGTCGTCGATGATCTCGATCCCGGGCGCGTCGGCGCGGGCCCAGGCCACCGCCATCGGCCCGTCGGGGCCGCGGTGTGCGAGCACCGCCAGGTAGTCGGCGAAGAGCGAGCCGGTGCAGTAGAACTTCTCCCCGCTGAGCAGCCACCGGCCGGGACCGGCCGGGTGCAGCGTCGTCCGGTAGTCCCGCACGTGCTTGGTGCCGAACTCCGACTGGGCGTTGGCGATCGCCTTGCCGGCCAGCACCTCGCCCAGGATCCGGGCCTGCTGCTCGGGCGTGCCCTGCTGGCGCAGCTGGTTGACGTAGACGTAGTGGCTGTGCGGGATCTGGGCGATGTTCGGGTCGCCCCAGCCGAGCAGCCGGAAGACCTCGACCACGGTGGAGGCGGGCAGGTCGGGTCCGCCGATCTCGGCGGGCACGGTCAGCGCGAGCAGGCCGGAGGCGGCCAGCTGGGAGATCTCGTCGTGCGGCAGGCGGCGACATCGGTCCCGGTCCGCCGCCTCCCGGGCGAATCGCTCGGCCAGCTCACGGGCGACCCAGATCGCCTGCTCACTGGTGAGCACCGGGACCGCGGTGGCGTCGGTGCGCAGCGCCGTCATGCGACCAGCTCCGCCTCGGTCGCCTCCAGCTCGCGCAGGATCGGCAACACCTTCTCGCCGAAGTAGACGACGTCCTCGTGGTAGTGCAAGAACCCGCACAGCACCAGGTCGGCGCCGACCTTCTTGTACTCCAGCATCCGCCGGGCGATCTGCTCGGGCGTCCCGATCAGGCCGGTGCGGAAGCCGTCGTTGTACTGCACCAGGTCGGCGAACTCCGAGTCCTGCCACATGCCCTTCTTGTCACCGGTGGACTGGCCGGCCTGCTTGACCGCCGAGCCGAAGCCCTCGACCGCCTCCCGGTCGGCCTTGGCGATGATCTCGCGCAGCACCTCGCGGGCCTCGGCCTCGGTGTCGCGGGCGATGACGAAGCCGTTGACGCCGAACCGCACCGAGCGGCCGTGTGCCTCCGCCTCGGAGCTCACGTCGTGCACCTGCTCGGCGAAGCCCTCGGGAGTGTTGCCGTTGGCGAAGTACCAGTCGGCGACGCGGCCGCCCATCCCGCGGGCGGCGGTCGAGTTCCCACCCATGAAGACCTCCGGGTGGGGCCGACCCGGCAGATCGAGCGGCTTGGGCTTGAGGTCGAAGTCGTGCAGCCGGTAGAAGTCGCCGTTGATCTCGGCGTGCTCGGAGGTCCAGATCTCCTTGAGGTAGGTGATGAACTCCTCGGAGCGGCGGTAGCGCTCACCGTGCTCGAGCCAGGGCTCGCCGAGCTTGGTGAACTCGTCCTTGAACCAGCCCGAGACCACGTTGGTGGCGATCCGGCCGTTGGTCAGGTGGTCGGCGGTGGCCAGCCACTTGGCCAGCACCCCCGGCTGCCACAGGCCCGGGTGGACCGCGGCGATGACCTTGAGCCGCTCGGTGGCCAGCGCCAGCGCGAGGGAGAAGCTGGTCGACTCGTGCTGGTAGGCGGCGCCGTAGCTGGCGATGTAGCGCACCTGGGAGAGGGCGTACTCGAAGCCGTTGTTCTCCGCGAGCTGGGCGAGCACCTTGTTGTAGTCGTAGCCCCAGTCGGTGCGCTGCTCGATGTTGCTGACCACCAGGCCGCCACTGACGTTCGGCACCCAGTAGGCGAACCTGAGCGGGCGCTCTGCCGTTGCGTTCATCGTGGTTGCTCCTCTGTCGTTCGTTCGCCGGTCGTCTTCCGCCGATCCATCGGCCTGTATGTCGACCAAACTTATCGTAATTCAAGTCATTCCCAACCCTCGACGCGGCCTCGGCGCGGCTGTTTCCGGCGACCGGGTGATAGGCGGTTCCTCTCACCGACTCCTTTCACCGGGCCCCGTCGCCGGCCCGCGCCGCCGGGACCCGACCCCCGTTCGCCGGGCCGACCATGCCTCCCGGCCCGCCCTCTCGGCTTTATCTGGAGTGATCTACTAGACTTTGGCGACGGCTGATCCGCCCGCATCGGCCCGACAGACCGGATCGCCCGGGACCGACCAGGAGGAGCACGTGCGCATCGAGCAGTTGGAATACCTCGCGGCGGTGACGCAGTACGGCTCGCTGCGTCGCGCCAGCGAGCACCTGCACCTCTCCCAGCCGGCGCTGAGCGAGGCCGTCGCCAAGCTGGAGCGCGAGCTCGGGGTCACCCTCCTCGACCGGCGGCGATCGGGGGCCCGGATCAGTCCCCAGGGCCTGGACCTGCTGCCGCACATGGTCGAGGTGCTCGAGGCCATCGCGCGGCTGCGGGCCGCCGCGGGCGATCAGACCACCGCGCATCGGACGGTGCGGATCGGCACCGTCAACGCGGGTACGGCGACACTGCTGCTGCCCGCGCTGCGGCAGATGAAGACCGAGAGCCCCGGCACCAGCGTCGAGGTGCGCAGCCTGCAGCAGGAGGAGATCTACGTCGGGCTCGGCGAGGGAGCGCTCGATCTCGGCCTGGTCAACCTGCTCGGCGGAGACGATCTTCCGCCGGACCTGGACTCGGTCCCGCTGCTGCAGGGCCGCCCGGTCGTCGTACTGCCGGCCGGGCATCGCCTCGCCGAACAGTCGGCGATCCATCCCGACGAGCTCCGCGCGACGCCGTTCGTCGGGATGCGGGCCGGCTATCTGATGCACCGGTTCGCGCAGCGGCTCTTCGGCGCCGATCTGCCCCGCGAGTGGCACAGCACCGACGGCGCGGAGATGGGCAAGATGATGGTCGCCGAGGGTCTCGGGCTGACCGTCCTGCCGGACTACAGCGTCGAGGACGACCCGTTGATGCGCTCCGGGCTGGTGACCACCCGTCCCATCGCCGGCGACACCACCACCGTCGCCATGACGCTGGTCCGGCACCGCCGGGCTCGACCGACCCGAGCGGTGCGCGACCTGATCGGCACCCTGCGCGGGCTGGCGGCCGACCCCGCGGCCTGACCGGCCCGGCTCCGGCCGCCCCGGTTGACCGAGCCCCCCGTTGACCGAACCCCGACCTGCCTCGACCGGACAGGGGAGACTGGTCGTGCCCGCCACCTCGGCGCAGGCCACCACGAGCAGGTCGGCGGAGGTCGATCAGGAGGAGTAGCGATGCCGCAGGAAGCCGCCCACCAGGTCGTCCTCTACGGGTTCGGCGAGGCCGGCCGGGCCTTCGCCCGGAGCGTGTCCGGGCGCGGCGTGCCGTTGGTGGCCTACGACCTGCAGTCGCGGCTGGAGGGCTATCAGGAGGCGGCCGACGAGCTGGGCGTGCGGCTGTGCCACGACGCCGGGAACGCACTCACCGGTG
Source organism: Nocardioides sp. (assembly GCF_047606145.1). Classification (GTDB taxonomy): domain Bacteria; phylum Actinomycetota; class Actinomycetes; order Propionibacteriales; family Nocardioidaceae; genus Nocardioides. Next base: position 63,206 of record NZ_JASGET010000172.1, read on the forward strand.
CGTCGACGGTCCTCTGCCTCGTCACCGCCGACCAGGCGCTGCCGGCGGCCCGGGCCGCGCGGGCTCATCTGCGGTCCGGGACGTGGTGGCTCGACGGCGACTCGTGCTCCCCCGGGACGAAACGGGCGGCGGCCGCGGAGATCGGCGTCGCCGGCGGGCGGTACGTCGACCTGGCGATCATGGCGCCGGTGCTTCCGGACGTGAGCCGGACGCAACTGCTGCTCGCCGGCCCGGACGCCGAGTCCGCCGACGAACTGCTGCGCGGGTGGGGGCTCAACTCCGGAGTGGCCGGCGAGAAGGTGGGCGACGCGTCGATGATCAAGATGCTTCGCTCGGTCATGGTCAAGGGGCGCGAGGCCCTGACGGCCGAGTGCGTGCTGGCGGCCGAGCGGGCCGGCGTCGCCGCGGCCGTGCTGGACTCGCTCCAGGCCACCGAGGGTGGCGGCGACATACGGGTCCGGTCGGCGTACAACCTCGAGCGGATGATGGTGCACGGCCGCCGGCGTGCGGCGGAGATGCGCGAGGTCGCGGCGACGCTACGTGAGCTCGGCCTGCCGGACCGGATGTCCGCGGCCGCCGCGGAGTGGCTCGACCAGGTCGCCGATCTCGGGCTCGCCGCCGAGGACGACGAGTCGCTGGGCGCCCGGGCCGGGCGGATCCTGGGGCAGATGGGCTGACCAGGTGCTCGGGCAGAGGCCCGGGTAGATCGCCTCCTGCCTGACCCCTCACACGAGCACGGCGCCGCGCCGAATCCAGGACGGACGGGCCGAACTCGCCGGCGTCCGCCCCGCGGGGCAGCTCACCGCCGACTACGATCCGCGGTAGTGGTACCCGACGTAGGGAGCGATGATGACGCCCACCCACCAGCCCGCCCGAGAGGACATGTTCGCCGTCGGTCTGTGGACCGTCGGCCGGCAGGGCGTCGGCGGGGCAACCCGCCCCGCGACGAACCGCTCGCTCGGTCTGCGGTGACGCTCGTCGCCGGGGTCGACTCCTCGACCCAGTCGTGCAAGGTCGTCGTGCGCGATGCCGAGACCGGTCGCCTGGTGCGGTCGGGATCGGCGCCGCACCCCGACGGCACCGAGGTGCACCCCGACCATTGGTGGGCGGCCCTGCAGCAGGCGGCCGAGGCGGCGGGCGGGTTGGACGACGTCGCCGCGATCGCGGTCGGCGCCCAGCAGCACGGCATGGTCTGCCTCGACGAGTCCGGCGACGTCGTACGCCCCGCGCTGCTGTGGAACGACACCCGCTCGGCCGATGCGGCGGCCGCGCTGACCGACGAGCTCGGCGCGGCGGCCTGGGCCGAGGCGACCGGGTCGGTCCCGGTGGCCAGCTTCACCGTCACCAAGCTGCGCTGGCTGGTCGAGCACGAGCCGGAGGCGGCGGCGCGTACGGCGGCGGTCTGCCTGCCGCACGACTGGCTGAGCTGGAAGCTGGCCGGCGCGCCCGGACCGGAGGCCCTGGTCACCGACCGGTCCGATGCCAGCGGCACCGGCTACTGGTCGCCGGTGTCGGGCGAGTACCGGCTCGATCTGCTGCACCGTGCCTTCGGGCGCGACGACGTGGTGCTGCCCCGGGTGGTCGCGCCCGCGCAATCCGCGCTGACGACAGCGGCCGGGGCCGCGATCGGACCCGGCTGTGGCGACAATGCCGGTGCCGCGCTGGGGCTCGGCGCGGGCCCGGGCGACGTGGTGGTCTCGATCGGCACCTCCGGCGTGGCCTGCGCGGTGGCCGAGGCACCGACGGCCGACCCGAGCGGGATCGTGGCCGGGTTCGCCGACGCCACCGGCCGGTACCTGCCGCTGGTGTGCACGCTGAACGCCGCTCGCGTGCTGTCCGCGACCGCGGAGCTGCTCGGGGTCGACCTCGACCGGCTCGCCGAGCTCGCACTCGCCGGGCCCGGCGGTGCCGACGGGCTCGTGCTGGTGCCCTATCTCGAGGGCGAGCGCACCCCGAACCGGCCGCACGCCAAGGGCGTCCTGCACGGGCTGACTCTCGGCAACGCCACCCCGGCACACCTCGCCCGGGCCGCCGTCGAGGGGCTGCTGTGCGGGTTGGCCGACGGGATCGACGCCCTCGTCGAGCAGGGGGTGAGGGTCGATCGGGTGCTGCTCATCGGCGGCGGTGCCCGCTCCGAGGCGGTGCGCAGGATCGGACCCGCCGTGCTCGGCCGACCCATCGTCGTCCCCGCACCCGGCGAGTACGTCGCCGACGGCGCCGCCCGCCAGGCCGCTTGGGTGGCCGGCGGCGCGCCCGAGCCACCGGCCTGGGACCTCGGCGAGGCCGCGTCGTACGTCGAGTGCGCCCAGCCGGCGATCCGCGCCCGCTACGCCGACGTCCGCGACCTCATCGAGCGGTGACCGCGCTCCCGCGATGGCCTCCGGGCCGGGCGACCCGGCCGGTGCGTGGGTCCCGGTCGGTGAGGCAGTACACGTGTCCCGACGGGGCGCGCAGCACCGTCCATGAGCCTTCCTCGGCGACCCGTTCTGCGCCGAGCCGCAGATGCCGTCCGACCTCGCCGCGCCGGTCGGTGACGGCCAGGTCGAGGTGGGCGCTCACCTCGGGCGCGTCATCGTCCAGCCGTTGCAGCAGCAGGCGTATCGGCCCGGCCGGATCCGGATCGCCCAGGAATGCGAACTCCGGCCGGCTGCTCGACTCCAGATCGCGTCCGGTGATCGCCTGCCAGAACCGCACCTCCGCGTCCCACAGTCGCGCCGGGATGTCGAGGCAGACCTGGTCGGCGGCGACGCCACCGGCGCGATGCAGGTGAGGACGGGCGGACGCGTCCCGGAGGGTGTGACAGAACAGCAGCCCGCCGGGCGACCGCATCACCACGACGTCGTGATACGTCCAGGCGACGGCGCCCCCGAGCTGGCGCGCGGTAGCCACCGCGGCCGCACGGTCCGACGTGTCGAGATCGAGATGGATCCGCGGTCCCGCAGGCACGGCCTGCAGCTTGAGCCACGGGTCGCCCTCGGCCGGAAGCAGCGTCACGAACTGACCGTCCTCGCCGCGCGCCGGCGAGACCTGCGTGCCAGTCACGGCAGACCAGAACTCCACCGCCTCGGCCCAGCGCTCCACAGGCGTGTCGAGAAAGAGATGGATCCACGCCGGCGGCATGCCGGCGATTGTGCCGCACACCCCATTCGCGACGCGTACTTTTCGGCCCCAGCCGTGATGGGATCTCGACACGTCCGTGGCACATCATCGTGCGGCCGCAACGAGGCCCCGGGCGGCAGCACGGTCGAGGCGCATTGGGTCCCTCGCCCGGAGCTGGCCGGACTGGAGACCGCGCCGTTCGTGCCCCGAGCGCTGGAGACACTCGGACGACATTAGATATCGGTCGCCGATTCTCTTCTGCCGCCCATGGACGATCCTGGACATCTCCAGGCCACGGTCCAGGCCTCCACACCGTCGACCGGCGACATCCCTCAATCGGCCAGCGGATACCCCTGCACGAAATCCGTCAGCCGGGCGAGCCGATCGGGGTCGGTGGACGGGATGACGCCGTGACCCAGATTGAAGATGTGGCCGGCCGCGGCGCGACCGGCCTCGAGGATCTCCCCCGCCCGGGCCAGCATCATCTCGGTGGAGGCGAAGACCAGGCTGGGGTCGAGGTTGCCCTGCACCACGCGTCCACCGACCTGGCCGATGGCGTGCGCGAGCGGCGTACGCCAGTCCACGCCGACCACGTCCGCACCGGCCTCGCCCATCTGCGCCAGCAGGAAGCCGGAGTTGACCCCGAAATGGATCCGCGGCACCCCGAGCGCACCGACCCGCGCCAACACCTGGGCGGAGTAGGGCTGTGCATACCGGGCGTAGTCCGCCGGGGTGAGTGCCCCGGCCCAGGAGTCGAAGAGCTGGACGGCACTCGCGCCGGCCGCCACCTGCACCTCGAGGAACGCCGCCGAGATGCCCGCGATCTTGTGCATCAGCGCCTCCCACACCTCGGGTGCGGCGTACATCAGCGCCTTGGTGAGCGCGTGCTCCTTCGACGGCCCGCCCTCGACCAGGTACGACGCCACCGTGAACGGCGCGCCGGCGAAGCCGATCAACGGGGTGCCGCCGTTGATCCCGGCCAGCTCGCCGACCAGGTCGCGCACCGCCGCGGTGACGTAGGGAACGTGCTCGGCGGTGAGGTCCGGGATCGCCGCCACGTCGGCCAACGTCCGCACCGGCGAGGCCACCACCGGGCCGACGCCGGGCTTGATGTCGAGGTCGACCCCGACCGCCTTGAGCGGCAGCACGATGTCGGAGTAGAAGATCGCCGCGTCCACGCCGTAGCGCCGTACCGGCTGCAGGGTGATCTCGGTGATCAGGTCGGCGCGCCGGCACGAGTCCAGCATGCCGATGCCCTCGCGCACCGCGAGGTACTCCGGCAGCGAACGTCCCGCCTGTCGCATGAACCACACCGGCGGATGGGACGGTCGCAGACCGCGCGCGGCGCGCAGGAAGGCGCTCTCGGCCAGCGGGTCGCCGGGTCGATCGCCGGATTGATCGTCGGGTCGATCGCCGGGTCGATCGTTGAGGGCATCGCGAGCGGTCACACCTCGGATCGTCGCACCCCTTCCGGCGTGTGCGCACATCCGCACCCACGACGGCGACCTAGGCTTATAGCATGGTCGTGCGGGAGGAGACGCGCCCGGATGAGGGTGCGCGAAGCACGCCTCGCGTGTTCCGGGACGCCGTGGCGCAGATGAACACGGCACGGCTGCGTCCCGAGCTGTTCGTCGAGCAGATGCCGGCGCCACAGCGGATCGCGCCGTACGCCGCCGCTCTCTCCGCCGACGTCACGGTCTCCGGCGAGGATGTCGCCACCGGCCGTCTGATCCTGCTGCACGACCCGGCCGGCAACGACGCCTGGGGCGCCATCGGCCCGGACACCGGCACGTTCCGGTTGGTCGCCTACGCCCGCGCCGAGGTGGAGGCCGAGGTGGCGGTCGACCCGATGCTCACCCGGGTGGGCTGGTCCTGGCTGCTCGAGGCGCTCGAGGCGCATGGTGCCGCCTTCGGCGCCGCGTCCGGCACCGTCACCCGGGTGGCGACCGAGAGCTTCGGCGCGATGGCGGACGAGGAGACCAGCGCCCAGCTCGAGGTGCGGGCCTCCTGGACGCCGCTGAGCTCCGCCGACCTGGCCTCCCACGTCGAGGCCTGGGGCGAGCTGTTGTGCACCGCCGCCGGCCTCGAGCCGGTCCCCGAGGGCGTCGCGCTGATGCCGAGCCGTCGAGGACAGCGAGGCGCGTGATCGAGTCGGCCACCAACCCCGGCGCCGGGGCCGAGCCCTCGGCTGGGATCGAGTCGCCCGAGACGACCGGGCCGACGGAACCGGCCGGAGACGAGCTCGCTCCGCTGCTCGAGCTGCGCGACGGCCTGGGTGAGGTGACCGACACCGACGAGGGACTCCTCGCCGCCACTGCCGCGCTGGCCGCCGGCACCGGCCCGGTCGCGGTGGACGCCGAGCGCGCCTCGGGCTACCGCTACTCCGCCCGCGCCTATCTCATCCAGCTGCGCCGCGAGGGTGCCGGGACCTGGTTGATCGACCCGATCGGGCTCAGCACCACCGCTCCGCTGGTCGAGGCGCTGGCCGGCACCGAGTGGATCCTGCATGCCGCGACCCAGGACCTGCCCTGCCTGGCCGAGCTCGGCCTGCACCCCGACGCGCTCTTCGACACCGAGCTGGCCGGCCGGCTGCTCGGCTACCCGCGGGTCGGACTGGCCACGCTGGTGGAGACGGTGCTCGGCTTCCGGCTGAAGAAGGAGCACTCCGCCGCCGACTGGTCGACCCGGCCGCTCCCGCGCGCCTGGCTCGAGTACGCCGCACTCGACGTGGAGGTGCTCATCGAGCTGCGGGACGCGCTCGCCGCCGAGCTGCGCGAGCAGGGCAAGGAGGAGTGGGCCGAGGAGGAGTTCGAGGCGCTGCGTGGCTTCGAGCCGACCCCGCGCGTCGACGCCTGGCGCCGTACCTCCGGCATGCATCGGGTCAAGGGGCGTCGCGAGCTCGCCGCGGTCAAGGCGCTGTGGGAGACCAGGAACCGACTGGCCGAGGAGCATGACGTCACTCCCGGCCGGATCCTGCCCGACTCCGCCATCGTCGCCGCCGCCCAGGCACTGCCCACCACCCGGGGCGCACTGCTGGGCACACCCGGGTTCCACGGTCGCGGAGCCGGCCGATACGCCGCCGCCTGGCTGACGGCGATCGCCGACGTGCTCGCCCTGCCCGAGCGGTCCCTGCCCGCCCGCGCGCCCCGGGGCGAC
>NZ_JASGET010000173.1:0-21511 GCF_047606145.1 Nocardioides sp.
CGAGCCCGCGCCCGCTGCGGCGTACCCGCGGTGGCCACCGCCTCCCGCGCGCCGGCCGCGGCGGCGCCAGCCTCAGGCGAGAACCGCATCGAGCAGCCTCCGTCCGTAGTCACTGGTCATCCGGTCGCTGAGGAGGTCGGCGTCGACACTCTCGATGATGTCGCCGTCGCTGATCACGTCGACCCGGTCCGCGATCACCCGGGCGGCGGCCAGGTCGTGGGTGACGAACAGCAACGGCAGGCCGAGGTCGTGACGCAGCAGATTGAGCAGATTCAGCACCGTGCTGGCCACCGAGACGTCCAACGCGCTGGTCGGTTCGTCGCACAGCAGCAACGCCGGCGGTACGACGATCGCGCGGGCGATCGCGACCCGCTGCCGTTGCCCACCGGAGAGCTCGGCGGGCTTGACGTCCAGCACCTGCCTCGGCAGCGCCACCCGCTCCAGGGCCTCGGCGACGGTGCGCTCCTGGGCCGGGCGGTCCAGCGCGGCGCCGGTGCGGGTGTTGCGCACCCGCTCCAGCAGCAGGGAGCGCACCGTCAACCAGGGGGTGAGTGAGGAGCCGGCGTCCTGGAAGATGACCTGGACGCCCTCCCCCCGGCGGCGGTCGACGACGACGTCGCCCGAGTCGCACCGCTCCAGGCCGGCGGCGATCCGTAGCATCGTCGACTTGCCCGAACCGCTCTCCCCCACCAGGGCGACGCTCTCGCAGGGCCCCACGACGAGGTCGACGCCGCGCAGCACCTCCTTGCGGTGGCGCCGGCCGAAGCCGGTGGCGAACGACTTGGTGACCTTGGCGAGCTCGAGCGCCGGCGTCCGAGGCTGGGGGGAGGCCGCCACCGCGAAGCCGGCCCAGTTCAGGCCGCCGGACTCCCAGCGCCGAGTCAACTCCTCGGCCGGGACACCGCTGGCCTCGACCATCGCGGCGACCACCGTGCTCTCCGGCTGGCCGACCGGCCGGGCCCGATCGGTCGTGAGGGTCAGCCGAGACCCGAGCAACCGCCGGGTGTAGTCGGCCTGCGGGCGCTCGAAGACCGTCGCGACCGGAGCGCTCTCGATGATCCGGCCGCGCCGCATGACGGCCACGTCGTCGCACATCCAGCGCGCCACGCCGAGGTCGTGGGTCACGAACAGCACCGCGAACCCGAGCCGTTCCCGTTCCCGGTCGAGCAGCTTGAGGATCTGCGCCTGCACACTCACGTCCAGTGCGGTCGTCGGCTCGTCGGCGACCAACACCGAGGGCTTGCGGGCCAACGCCAGCGCGATCATCACCCGCTGCCGCATCCCGCCGGAGAGCTGGTGCGGGAAGCTGCGCAGCACCGAGTCCGGGTGGCGGATCTCCACGTCGTCCAGCCATTGCCGGCTCGCGGCCTTGTCTCGGGTGACCAGGTGCAGTTGCCGGCCGATCGTCATCGTCGGGTCCAGCGAGGACATCGGGTCCTGGAAGACGGTGGTGACATGGTGACCGCGGATCGCCGACCAGCCCGCCTCGGCCGATGGGTCGAGCGCCCGTCCGGCCACCACCACCCGACCGTCGGTGATCACACCGGGCAGCCGGGTGAGCAGCCCCTGCACCGCCAGGCCGATGGTGCTCTTGCCCGACCCGGACTCGCCGACCAGTCCCAGGCACTGCCCGGGGGCCACCGACAGTGACACCTCGTCGACCGCCACGGTCTCCGGCCTGCGCGCGGTGTAGCGCACGGTCAGCTGTTCGACGGCGAGCGCGCGGCCGGTCATCAGCTGGCCGGGTGCAGGTACTGGAGCTGGAGCACGCCGGTGATGACCGGCTCCCAGGACTGCTCGACGCCGGCGACGGTGGGGCTGAAGACGGCGGTGTTCAGCGAGGTCGCCACGGAATACCACCACCCGGACTTGCTCACCATCGAGGCGGCCCGGCCGTAGAGCTTCGTATCGCCGTTCTCGGCGGCCTTGTCGAGGATGGCGTCCAGGCCGGGGACCGTGGCGCCGAACAGGTCCAGGCCACCGCTAGGCGAATAGAACACGTGCCCCCAGGCGTCCGGCGCGGCTGTGTCCGGGAAACCGGTGAAGAAGGTGATGTCGGCCGGGTGGGCGCCCTTGCCCAGACCGGAGTAGTAGGTGCCCGACGAGTAGCCGACGCTCTTGCCGGCGATGCCGGCGGCATTGAGGGTGGCGACCAGGTTGTCGCACAGCGCCTGCGAGGCCGGGCTCGAGGCCGGATACCCGCAGGTGATGGTCTGGCCCTTCAGCGCGCCGCTCGCGAGCCGGGAGAGAGCATCGCCGTCGTGGGTGATCCGTTGCTTGTTGACCGCGGCCGGCAGCAGATTGACCGGGAAGACCTGGTCGGTCGCCTCGGCGGTGTCACCCAGGGCGGCCTTGGTCAGCGCCGCGAAGTCGATGCCGGCGAGGAAGGAGAGCCGGGTGCTCGCGGCGCCGAGCGTGGCGCTGTTCGGGTTCACGAACAGCGTCGGCGTCTGCATGCTGGGGAAGGTGTAGGTCTTGAGACCGGAGTCCTTCTGGAAGCTGCTGAACGCGGCGCTGTCGGTGTAGCCCACCAGGCCGTCGAGCTGGCCCTTCTCCAATTCCAGCTGGATCGTGGACATGCTCGAGACGACGTCGAAGTGGACGGTGCGGTAGCCCGGCGCGGTGCCCCAGTAGTCGGCGTAGGCCTTCAGGTCGTAGGAGGTTCCGGGGGTGAAGTCGGCGTACTCGTAGGGGCCGGTGCCGGCGTCGTGCGTGGCGAACCAGTCGTTGCTCTCCCCGGTCCACGGATGCGCCTTGAGCGCGGTCGGGCTGATCATCTTCGGTCCGAACGGCGATGCCAGCAGGTCGAGGAAGGAGGAGTTCGGGTGCGTCAGCGTGATGACCACCTTGGTCGGGCTCGGGGTGGCCACGCTCTTCACATCGGCGACCATGTACGCCGGGCCGCCGTCCACCTTGGTGCGGCGCTGGAAGGACGCCTCGACCGCGGCGGAGGTGAACCGCGTGCCATCGTGGAACGTGACGCCCTTGCGCAGGGTGAAGCTGAAGACGGTGTTGGCCTTGTTCGCCGACCAGTCGGTGGCCAAGGCGCCGACCAGCGTCGCGTCCGAGTTGCCGGCCTGGTACGTGAGCAATCCTTCGTAGGCGCTGTTGACCAGGTTCAGCTCGGACCCGTCGTACGCGGTGTCGGGGTCGGGGGTCGAGATGGCGTCGAGGAATGCCAGGTGCAGAGTCGAGGAGCTGGTCGTGCCGCCCGTTGCGGCGCCGGTGCCGGGAGTGGTCCCGCCGCCACAGCCCGCCAAGGCGAGAGCGGTGACGAGGCCCAGGGCAGCAGACGCGATGCGCATTCGATGGGACATGGGGCCTGGTCTTTCTTCAGGAGGCTGAGGGGACGACGGGCGGAGTGGCGAGCCGGTCGTCGACGAACCGACCGCTGACCAGGACGTCACACTGGAGGGGGCTCATCGGCAGCTCCTGGGACTGGGGGCAGGTACGATGCCGAGAAACTATCGATCGATAGTTTCGGTGGTTCGTTCCGCCTGTTACGGCTGCATTGCAGCGGCCGTCCGGGCGCCGTACGGTCGCGACCGACGAGAGAGAGGCATCACCGTGTGGGGCTACGACACCGGATTCCACGAGGTCGCGGAGCGCATCTGGCTGGCGCGCTATGAGTGGTACGACGTCAACATCACCCTGGTCGGCGGCGACGAGGGCCTGCTGATGATCGACACGCACTCCTCCACCCGCGCGGCACACGGCGTGATCGAGGATCTGCGCCGCGCCGGTCTCGGCGAGGTCGTCGCCGTGGTCAACACGCACGAGCACTTCGACCACACCTTCGGTAATCACGCACTGCGCACGACCTACGGCTCGGTGCCGATCCACGCGACCGCGGTGGCGACCGCCAACGTGCTCGCCGCCGGTGCGCGGTTCAAGCAGCTCCTCGTCAGCGGCAGCGACGCCCAGGGCCCGGACCCGCGGACCCCGGAGATCCTCGCCACCGAGCTGGTCGAACCGGACCGGCCCTTCGAGGGGGCGGCGACGATCGACCTCGGCGGGCGACTCGTCGAGCTGGTCCACCCCGGCCGCGGACACACCGGAGGCGACCTGCTCGTCCGCGTCCCCGACGCCGACGTGCTCCACGCCGGCGACCTGCTGGAAGAATCCGCCCCGCCCGTCTACGGCGATGACTGCTTCCCGCTGGAGTGGCCGGAGACGGTCACCGCGATCCTCCGCATGTCGGGGCCCTCGACCGCCGTCATCCCTGGTCACGGCGTGCCGGCGGACCGCGCGTGGACCGAGAGCCAGCATGCGGACATCGCGATCGTCGCCCAGAACCTGCGCGATCTGGTCGCCGATGGCGTCCCCATGGACCGGGCGGCCCAGGCCGTGAATTGGCCCTGGCCGACCGACGACTGGCGCTTCGCCGGTGCGATCCGCCGCGGCTACGAACAGCTCGGCGCCCTGGGCGCGGACTGACGGACGAGGGTCTGCTGTGCCGGGAGACGACGGCCCCTCGACACCGCTACGGCGCGCAGCGGGCACACCGCACGTTCCGCACCTCACGGACCGGCGACACGATCGAGTTCTGATCCGCGCTCGGCGAGCATTGCCGTGGTCCCGTTGAACACATGTCAGACGAGGACCTCCTGACCCTGCTCCGAGGTGAACCGGCCCAGCGAACAGCCGCCGTCGCAATCGTCGCTCACGCCGGCCGACCGCACCACCTCGCACTCGCGGCGCTCTCGGAGGACGGAGACGTCGCTGTGCGCGCAGCGGTTGCCCAGGACCTTGCGGTCTGGGCGGCCCGACCTGACGCCCCGCCCGGCGTGGCCGACCTTCTGGCTCAGGCTCTGAGTGAGCCCGGGACCCGGCTGGGCTTTGCCGTCAGCGAGACGCTGACGCACGACGAATCGCGCGCCAATCTGGCGACCTGCTTCGGCACCTTTCTGGGCATCCGTCCGCCATCGTGCGCTGGCACGCAAGTCACGCGCTGAGCAGACTCAGCCGCTGATCAGCGGCTCAGAGAGCCTCCGCCGGCTCGCACCGGATTCTTGCGCCTCGACGTCAAGGAACGGCAACGGGTCTACCAGCCGGATCGTCGCGAGGACACGCTGGAGGCGCCAGTCCTGGGCCACGCCGCCGATGACCATGAACCCCGGCTCGGCGTACGCCATCGCTTCGCGCTCGACGGAGGGCAACTCCATCGCCGCTTTTGTCACCTCGGCAGTCGTCATGGCGGAAGTCTAAGAACGTGCATTGTCGGCGCACAGCTGTCGGTATGTCTCTTAATAAGTGACAAGGATGCGGTCTGCGCGATAGTGTTGTCACTTAATAAAGGACATACGGACATGACTTCACTCTTCGCCACCCCCGACCCTGATCTAGAAGATCAGCACGTCATCAGCGAGATCCACGACACGCGCGCATCGCTCGCGGACTACCTGCGCGCACCCAGACGCTGGAACGGACTGCTCCGACGCACCTCGACCGCGCGAGCCATCCAGGGCTCCAACACCATCGAGGGCTACACCGTCAGCGACGAAGACGCCGTCGCCGCCGTCGATGATGAGCCCCCGCTCAGCGCCGACGAGGCCACCTGGCTGGAGATCCTCGCCTACCGCCGCGTCCTCACCTATGTCCTCAACGTGGCGACCGAGCCCGGCTTCGTGATCGACGAAGCCGTCCTACGGTCGATGCACTTCATGCTGCTCGATCACGACCTGTCGAAGACACCTGGCCGCTACCGCACCAAGGAGATCTTCGTCCGCGACGACAAACGCGGCGTCAACGTCTACGCCGGCCCAGATGGCGATCAAGTGCCCAAGCTGATGCGAGCACTCTCCCACTCACTGTCGACACCGACGGCCGACGACCCACTCGTACGCGGGGCCATGGCTCACCTGAATCTCGTCATGATCCATCCGTTCCACGACGGGAACGGACGCATGGCCCGCGCCCTCCAGACGATGGTGCTCGCACAGGACCAGGTAGTCGAACCAACCTTCTCCAGCATCGAGGAGTGGCTCGGCAACAACACCCAGGACTACTACGACGTCCTCGCCACCACCGGACACGGCGCCTGGAACCCCAGCAACGACGCCACGCTGTGGGTGAAGTTCAACCTACGCGCCCACCACATGCAGGCCCAGACGATGCGCCGTCGATTCGACGAGGCCGAGATCCAGTGGCGCAAGATCGACGAGTTGGTCGGTCAGCACCGGCTCAATGAACGGCTCGGCGCGGCACTCTTCGACGCGTTGATCGGATTGCGCGTGACCAGGCCGTCGTACGTGAAGCTCACCGAACTCGACGAACGTACCGCGACGCGCGACCTAGTCAACGCCGCCAACACCGGCCTGCTGGAAGCACGAGGAGAGCGGCGCGGCCGCCACTATGTGGCCGGCGAACCGCTCCGGCAGATCCAGGCCGAACTACGGGCCCAGCGGAAGCCCCTCGAGGATCCGTACCCCACGCTCATCGGCGAGATCCGGCGAGCACTGCCGTGAGGTCCCCATCGAACAACCCCATAGGGACAGCCGCTCAGTCCGCAGTCAAGGCGCAGTTCGAGCTTCTTGGCTGGGGAGTCGCGCCAAACCCCGAGCACGATCTCGGGACCGACCACTGGGTCATGGCCCGGGACGACAAGCGCATAGACGTCCGTCGCCTGGTGGGCGTTCAGGTGAAGGCTGGCGCGACGCCGTTCAAGCGCCCTGTCACGGCCGACGGCGTCGTAACAGGGTGGTGGTTCTACGAGCGGGACAACCGTCACTTTGAATACTGGTCGAGCCACTCCATCCCGCACATTCTTGCTCTCCATGAGATCACGAACGGAACCAGCTACTGGGTCCACGTGACGGCAGACAAGATCCAGTCGACAGGCAAGGGCCGCAAGATCTTCGTCCCGGCGACCCAGACGATCGACGCCGAGAACCGCACCGCGCTCATGGACGTGGCCCTCTCGAATTCGACCCTGCCGGAGTTCCAAGGAAGCGCCTGGGAGGAAGGTGACGACGTTCCGGCGGAGTCCGCACTGCGCTACGCACTCCTGACGCCGCGTCTCCTCGCGCCCCACGGCAACCGCACGCCCACCGAGATCTCGCCGGCACAGGCCATCTCCCTGCTTGTGCAAATGCGCATCACCACTCTGGAGCGTTGGCAGAAGATCGAGCCTCTCCTCGACCACAGCAAGGCTGAAGAGTCCTTGGACTGGGGGTGGCGTTTCTACGCGGCACTGTGGCACGCACTGCTCGAAGCCGACCTCGCCCCGCTCGGAGCGATCCATACAGACGCCCCGACGCGCCCAGCAGCGCGGCCGCCATCGCAGCGCTGGCGGCCATACGGTTCGAGGAGGAGGCTGTGCCGCGCGCGCTCGCCGAGCTTGAAGCCGTCCAGCAGTCGGAATTTGGCCCAGTGGATCGAGCTTGGCTGGAGGTCCACCGCGCACGCCTCCTCGTCGAGATCGGCGACACCGCTGCGGCACAGATGTCGGCAATCTCCGTCGCCCCAATTGGTCGGGTTGCTCTCGGCGATCCGACAGCCGCCATGCTTTCGGGATCAGCTGCGGAGTTGATCTTCAACCTGAGCGATTGGGACGGCGAGAGCCTCGCCTCGGCCATCAAGGGTCGCGACAACGTCGGATCCTGGTGGCGGTCGCAGACCTTGGTCTCGGGACTCGCTGCTCAAGTGGAGGAGTCTTTCAAGGTCTGGTCCAAGGACCAGTCAGTGACGTGGGCGCGGCTGACCAAGCATGGCTGTCCATGCGGTCGGCCATGGTCATATCTGGGCGCGCGGCAGACCCGTCGTCCTGGCGAAATGCGGCATCGCTACTCGCCCGCCGCCTGCTCATGACGACCGATGACGAGGCGCAGCTCGTCAGCGCATTGGACCTGGTTCGCATCTCAGGCTCCGACAAGGTGGCCAAGGCGACGGCGAAGAAGTTCGTTGATGAAGGACCCATCGAGCCGCTCGCCCAGGTAGCGAACGCTGTCGACTTGGCAGCTTCAACGCGCACATCGCTTGCAGCATCGGTCCGGCTCATCGCTGAAGCTGCCGACGTACTCTCGACAGAGGCCGCCGACCGGCACGCACGCTGGGCCCTGCGAATCCTCCGTGATCCTGGAGACTTCGGGGTACGCCTTCGACCTCACTTCATCGTCGCAGATGAGCTGATCGGGCTTGTTCGGCGCCTCTGTGTTTCCGTGTCATCCGAGGTCGACCACGAGATCAGAGAGCATGTCGCGTCGCTACCTCCGATCGCCGACGACCTAGCCGCTGACCGATACGCGAAGCTGGTTGGCCGCCTCATCGATGAGGACTGGACGGTCGAGCAAGTCGCAACCCTCAAGACCGTCGGATCCAACCAGCACAAGGAAATCGCTGCGGCATTCGATCGGGTGATCGCGGCCCATGATCCCGACCATCGCGCGGGGCTGCTCGAGCGCATCGCGACTGGGGATTTCGACGCGCTTCACAGCTTTGGAAAGGTCACCGACCTCCCGGAGGAGATCGCTGCGGCAATGATCTCCGTGCTCGAAAAGCAGGTGCTGGATCGAGTTGGTGACGCGCAATCGGGGTCGATCAAGATTGGATCCCACGACCCCCTACACACCTTAGTCCTGCTGAGCGCGTGGCATCCGGACGTGGCTCGGTGGGACGCCTGCTACACCGCACTCGCGGAGCCTCTCGTGATCGGCGAGTACACGGTTCCGGCGATCGAATTGCTCGGGAGGCTGGCCGCCGAGATCCCGCAGAGCGTGGCCGAGCAGTTGCGAAAGCCGCTTGAACTGCAAGCCTCACGGGCTCCACGCGACCACGAGTATCGAGTGTTCAACCCGCCCCCAGGCCCTCGTGGCCCCGCTCAACTGACTTTGGCCCTTTTGTTTCCGGAAGACGTGTCGGACGAAGACCTTGTGGGCCTGCTGCGAGGCGACCCCACCCAGCGAGCAGCAGCCGCCGCAATCGCATCGCACGTCGGCCAC
Organism: Nocardioides sp.; assembly: GCF_047606145.1. Lineage (GTDB taxonomy): Bacteria > Actinomycetota > Actinomycetes > Propionibacteriales > Nocardioidaceae > Nocardioides. The sequence goes on from NZ_JASGET010000173.1 coordinate 8,940, forward strand.
CCACACCACCTCACACTTCTTGCGGCGCTTTCAAAGGATGATGACACCTCCGTGCGTGCTGCAGTCGCCAAGGGCTTGGCGATCTGGGCCGGCCGAAGCGGCCGCCCGCCGGCCGTATCCGAGATGCTTGATCAGGTTCTCAACGAGCCCGGAGTCCAACTCGGTCTTGCCGCTAGCGAGACGCTGACAGACGACGAGTCTCACGCCAATCTGGAGCCCCTGCTTCGGCGGCTCTCTGGGCATCCGTCCGCCGTCGTACGCTGGCGCGCAAATTACGCCCGGAGCCGCCTCCGCCGCTGAAGCGCTGTACAGCCCGCGTGTACTCGCTGTGCACAGTAGGCGACCCCTCAGCGCTCTGACCTGCGCAAATGGCTCTCCTAGTAGTACCAGGGGTACGGCGACCAGTCGGGCTCCCGCTTCTCCAGGAACTGGTCACGACCCTCGGCCGCCTCGTCGGTCATGTAGGCCAGCCGGGTGGTCTCGCCGGCGAAGAGCTGCTGGCCGACCAGGCCGTCGTCGATGAGGTTGAAGGAGTACTTGAGCATCCGTTGGGCGGTCGGGCTCTTGCCGTTGATCCTGCGCCCCCACTCCAGGGCGGTGGCCTCGAGCTCGGCGTGCGGGACGGCGCGGTTGACCGTACCCATGCGGACACCGGCCTCGGCGTCGTAGGTCTCGGCGAGGAAGAAGATCTCCCGGGCGAGCTTCTGGCCGACCTGCCTGGCCAGGTACGCCGAGCCGAAGCCACCGTCGAACGAGCCGACGTCGGCGTCGGTCTGCTTGAACCGGGCATGCTCGAGGCTGGCCAGGGTGAGGTCGCAGACCACGTGCAGGCTGTGACCGCCGCCGGCCGCCCAGCCGGGCACCACACAGAGGACCACCTTGGGCATGAAGCGGATGAGCCGCTGACACTCCAGGATGTGCAGCCGCGCCAGCTTGGCCTTGTCGATCGCGCTCGGCTCGGCGGCGCCGGTCGCGCCGGCGTCGTACGTCGATCCGGCCTCCTCGTACTGGTAGCCGGCCCTGCCTCGGATCCGCTGGTCGCCACCGGTGCAGAAGGAGTGCTTGCCGTTCTTCGGACTGGGACCGTTGCCGGTCAGGATCACGCAGCCGACGTCGGCCGACGTACGGGCGTGCTCCAGGGTGCGCAGCAGTTCGTCGACCGTGTGCGGCCGGAACGCGTTCAGCACGTCGGGTCGGTCGAAGGCGATGCGGACCGTGCCGTGCTCCCTGGCCCGGTGATAGGTCAGGTCGGTCAGCTCCTCGAACCCGGGGACGACGTCCCAGGCGCGGGAGTCGAATGTGTCGCTGACACCCTCGATCGCGCTCATGACGGGCAGGCTATCGCCCTGGCGGGACCTCCGATGAGCCGGAATAGTCTCACCGTCCCGAGCCTTGGCATGGACATGGGAACTCTTGAAGGCGAGTACGCGCCCAGTCCCGAGCGGTGGGTCCGCGACCAGGTGGAGGCGTTCGAGGCCTCCCACGGCGCCGAGGGCAACGTCCTGGCCACCACCGGTGACCCGATCATCGTGATCACCAACCGCGGCGCGAAGACAGGCAAGATCCGCAAGACGCCGCTGATGCGGGTCGAGCGCGACGGGAAGTACCTCGCGGTCGCCTCCAAGGGCGGTGCCCCGAAGGACCCGGTGTGGGCCCACAACTTCCGCGCCAACCCGGATGTCGAGCTGCAGGACGGCGACGTCAAGAAGGCCTACCGGGTGCGCGAGCTCGCCGGCGAGGAGCGCGCCGACTGGTGGGAGTACGCGGTCGCGACCTGGGCGACGTACGGCGAGTACCAGAAGAAGACCGAGCGACAGATCCCATTGTTCCTGCTCGAGCCGGTCGACTGAGCACGGTGGGGAAGACGCCGATCGGTGCCGCATCCGCCGATCGATACCGCACCCCCGCCGCACCGCCGTCCAGGTAACGGCTGGGCAACAGCGGTGCAATCACGCGGCGCTATGGTCGGGTAATGCCTTACCTGCTTCGCGTGGAACTGCCCGACGTCCCCGGGTCCCTGGGTCGCCTGGCGTCCGCCATCGGGGAGGCGGGCGGAGACATCGAGGCGATCGAGATCGTCGAGAAGTCCCACCGCGGCACCGCGGTGGACGACGTACTCCTGGAGACCATGCCGGGCGTCATGCCGGACACGCTGGTCTCGGCATGCAACGAACTGCCCGGCGTACGGGTCGTGTGGATCTCCCGGTACGCCGCCGGCGGCAACCTGTTCCTCGACCTCGAGGCGGTGGAGGCGTTCACCGAGAGCCCGGACGAGGCACTCGACCGGCTGGTGGACGTGCTCGGTCCGACGTTCCGAGCGGACTGGGCGGTGCGGATCCATCGGGTGCACGGCAGCGGACACGCCACCAAGGGAGCGCCCGACGACCTGCCCTTCGTGGAGATCGAGCGCGCCAGCAGGCTGGACGTCGACGGCGGTGAGAGCGACGACGAGACCATCTATGCCGGGGCCAGGATCGACGGGAACGAGATCGTCGTGATCGGCCGTCGCGGCGGCCCCGAGTTCCTCGACTCAGAGCTGGCCCGGCTGGGACACCTGGTAGCGCTGGCCACCTCGATCGCCCGTCCCTGACGGGCCGGCTCCCGCCGGTCGAGTAGCGAGCGCCGGCCACAACCCCGCCGGTCGAGTAGCGAGCGCCGGCCACACCCCCGCGGGTCGAGTAGCGAGCGCCGGCCACACCCCCGCGGGTCGAGTAGCGAGCGCCGGCGAGCGTATCGAGACCCCATCGCCGTCTCGATACGCCCTCGCTCGTCCCTCGCGACGCCTACTCGACCGACGAACACCCACCTGCCCGGTCGGCCCCGGTGTCAGTCCCGGGCCAGTCTCCGCTGCAGGCCGGAGGCCCGCTGGGCACGGCGAGTGATCGCGATCCGGATCGCCTCGGCCGAGCCGACGATCCGCACCCCCCGGCGCGCCCGTGTGATGGCGGTGTAGAAGAGCTCGCGGGTCAGCAGCGGGGAGTCCTCCGGGGGCAGCAGCACGGTGACCCGGTCGGCCTGACTGCCCTGGCTCTTGTGCACCGTCATCGCGTGCAGGGTGTCGACGTCACCCAGCCGCGACGAGGCGAAGCTCTGCCGCGAGGCGCCGGCGATGACGACCCGCAGCTCACCGTCCTGCTCGACCACCACGCCGGTGTCGCCGTTGAACAGCCCGAGGCCGTAGTCGTTGGCGGTGATCAGGATCGGGCGACCGGCGTACCACTCGTGGCCCCAGCCGGCGCCGATCGGAGCGCCGGTGGCCTCGCCCAACCAGTGCTCGATCTGCTGGTTGTGGTGCCGCACACCCCACGGACCCTCGCGATGGGCGCAGAGCAGCCGGTGCTGCTCGGTGAGCGCGACCGCCGCAGCGGCGTCGCCGCGCAGCGCAGCCTCCCGGACGGCCAGCGCCTGCGCGGTCAGCTCGCGACGCAGCCGCTCCATCGCATCCTCGTCGCCGGGGTCGATCACCTCGACGGCACCATCCGGCCCGGCGCCGGTGCGGCCGACGAGCTCCTCGGCCAGCGCCGCCTCGCCGTCGCGGACCGCGGCCGCCAGCTCCCCGATCTCACCGCCGAAGCGGTGCGGGACCCGGAGCGCGCGGATCGCCCCGGAGCTCCGCTGGGCCAGGCCGCCCACCAGGTCGGCGAGCACCGCGCCGGCCTCGACCGAGGCCAGCTGGTCCGGATCGCCGACCAGGATCAGCCGGGTCTCGGGTCGCACCGCCTCGATCAGTCGCGCCATCATCGTCAGCGACACCATCGACGTCTCGTCGACGACGATCACGTCGTGCGGCAGCTTGTTGGCCCGGTGATGCTTGAACCGGGTCGAGGAGTCCGGCCGCCAGCCCAGCAGGCGATGCAGCGTCGAGGCCGTCAGCCCCGCCAGCCGGGCGCGGTCCTGCGCGGTGAACCGGTCGGCCAGCTGAGCCTCCTCGACCGCCTCCTGCAGGCGGGCGGCCGCCTTGCCGGTCGGCGCGGTCAGCGCGATCCGCAGCGGTACGCGCGCCTGCGCCGCGAGCAGCGCGAGCAGACCCGCCACCGTGGTGGTCTTCCCGGTCCCCGGGCCGCCGGTGAGCACCGTGGTCCACTGCCGCGCGGCAGCGAGCGCCGCCGCCTGCTGCTCGGCGTATCCCGCCCCGGGGAAGAGCCGGGCCGCGCCCTCGAGGAGAAGTTCCTCGTCGACCGTCGGGGCCGGGGATCCCAGTCGTCGGACCAGGTCGTCGCGGACCTGTCCCTCCTCGCGGTGGTACCGGTCCAGGTAGAGCAGTCCGTCCTCGACCTGGATCACCGACCGGGCCGCCAGCGGGCTCGCCGCGATCCTGGCGAGCCAGCCCTCCTGCCCACCGCTCCGGTCCGCCCCCGATGCCGTCTCGTGCGGTGTCCCCTCCGGCCATGGCAGCTCCTCGGCCGCATCGGCCTCCGCACGGAGCCGGCCGAGGTCCACACAGACCGAACCCTGGCGCGCGGCCCGGACCGCCAGCGCGACGGCGAGCCGGACGTCGTCGGACTCCTCGCCGACCAGCTCGGCGGTACGGATGGCCACGTGCACGTCCGCGGCGGTGAGCACCCCGGCGAGGTTGAACGCGCCGAGCAGGCCGGCCGCCCCGCGGGCGAGCCGCGCGTCGTGCGGGTCGTCGCTCTCCCAGCGCTCGATCATCGTGTGCCTCCCGTCGACTCACTCGAGGACACCTCGAGCGACCCGTCCAACAGGTCGGAGAGCGCCAGCACCAGGTCGGCGGACGGACGCCAGGAGAAGACCCCGGTCGGATGCCCGTCGAGGATCGGGGTCTCCTCGCCGCACATCCCGCGCAGGAACAGGTAGGCCACCCCGCCCAGGTGCGTCCATGGGTCGTAGTCGGGCAGCCGCCAGCGCAGGAACCGGTGCAGGACCACCGAGTAGAGCAGCGCCTGCAGCGGGTAGTGCGAGTGCAGCATCGCCTCGGCCATCGTCTCCTGGGTGTAGTCGAGCGCCGACTCGCCGAGGCGGTTGGTCTTGTAGTCGACCACCACGAACCGCTGCTCGGCGCCGGTGCCGGCGCGCAGCACGACGTCGATCGAGCCCGACAGGTAGCCGGCCAGGGGCTGGTCCCCCAGCGGCGGCTGCTCGATCCGCTCGGCGTAGCGGCGCAGCGGATCGTCCTCGGTCAGATGGGTGCGCAGCAGCGGCCCGAGGTGACGCAGGGTGGCGGCCGGACGGTCGGTACGTCGCCGGTCGCCACCGCCGAGCGGGAACTCGAAGTCGAGCTCGCGGAGCCGGTCCGCCTTCCCCAGGTCGCCCAGGGTGAGCCCGGGGAGCAGCGGACCGAGCGGGGTCCGATGCAGCGGCACCAGCGCCTGCGCCAGCGCCTCCGCCTCGGCGTCGACCGGCCACCAGCGCAGCTGCTCGCGCACGTGGCCGAGCAGCTCCTCGGTCAGGTCCGGCGCGAGCGGGTCGGCGTGCTCGAGCACCGCGTGCACCAGCGAGCCGAAGCTCGCCCCCGCGGGCAGCTCGGCCATCGGCGAGATCGGGCCGCGTCCGTCCGGCGGCCGACCGTCCTCGGCAGCCGGCGTCTCCCCAGGCTCCTCCGGCGCGTCCGGCTCGTCGTCGGTGCCGGTCTCCTCGGGCTCGCTCTCCACCCCGACCGGGCCCTCGTCGACCCGGATCAGGCCGGAGTAGGAGGTCCGCCTCCACTCGGTGTCGACGGTCCGGGAGAACCGCCTGGCGACCAGGTCGGCCGCCGGTGCCGTGGGCAGCTCGACGGCCACGTCGGCCGGTGTCGAGACCTCGGCGGCGGGACCCCCGAGGGCCTCGAGCCGGCCGAGCACCCGGGCGGCGTACTCGTCGTCCCCGACCTGCTGCCGGTCGGGCACCATCCTCACCCCGGGCTGACGCCCGAAGACCAGCCGGTGCAGTCCGCCGGTCTCGGTGTTGGAGGTGGGTGCCCACCAGGCCACCACCTGCGCCTGGGCACGGGTGAGCGCGACATAGAGGTCCCGCAGCTCCTCGCCGAGCTCCTCCGCCCGGTGGCGTTCGGCGTGGTCGGTCCACGACTCGCCGCGGCCGGTGACGTCGAGGGTGCGGCGGGGCGGATCGCCGGCGGTGTCGTGGAAGCGCGCCACGTCGGGGTCACGGACGAAGTTGTCGTAGCCGAACGGGAGATAGACCACCGGGTACTGCAGACCCTTGCTGCCGTGGATGGTGACGATCTGCACGGCGGCGGCGTCCGAGTCGAGCCGGCGGGGCCGGGTCGAACCGGCGGTACGGCGCCGCTCCGCGCGGAACCACTCGAGCAGCGCCGGCAGCCCGAGGCCGTCGCGGACGGCGACGTCGTGCAGCAGCTGCCCCAGATGACGTACGTCGGTCAGCAGTCGCGTGCCGCCGGTGCGACCGAGCACCCGCTCGGTCAGGCCGCGCTCCTCGGCCGCCTCCATCACCGCGGCGATCCCGCGGCCGCGGATCAGCAGCGCCCAGCCGCGCAGCGTGTCGGCGATCCGGGCGGTCAGCTCCTCGCCGCCCTCGTCGAGCTCGCCGACGGTGCGGCCGAAGAAGCAGGTCAGGGCGGCGGCCCGGACGAGACTCGACCGATGCGGCGCCTCGAGCGCGGTCAGCAGGGCCAGCCAGTCCTCGCCCGCCGCGGTGTGGAAGACGTCCCCGCCGCCGGCCACCACGGCAGGCACGCCGCGGTCCGCGAGGGCTCGCTGCACCAGGATCCCGTGCTCCCGGATCGCGACGATGACGGCGATGTCCCCGGCGACCAGGGGCCTGCCGGCGAAGGTCGCTCCGGCGGCGAGCAGCTCGGCGACGTCCGCGGCCAGATCCTGCGCGATGTGCCTCCGCGCGTCCCTGGCCGAGATCAGGCCGGACCTGGTGAGCCGGAAGCCGTCCCGCGCCACCCGGCGGAGCCGGAACGGCGCGGGGTGCGGCGCACCGACCAGGCGCGACTCCGAGTGCCGCGCGCTCACGTCGTGCACGACGATGGCCGGATCCCCGAGAGCGGCCCCGCGCAGCACCACCTGGAGCCGGTCGACCAGGGCCTGGTCGCTGCGCCAGTTCGTGCCCAGCGTCGCCCGGGTGTCGGCGCGCCGCGCGGCGGTGAGATAGGTGATGACGTCACCGCCGCGGAAGGCGTAGATCGCCTGCTTGGGGTCGCCGATCAGGACCATCGTGGCGTGGCCGCCGAAGGCCCGCTCCAGCACCTGCCACTGGACCGGGTCGGTGTCCTGGAACTCGTCGACCAGCACGATCCGCCAGCGGCGTCGCATCCGGGCGCGAGCCGGTGCGTCGGGGTCGGCCAGCGCGTCGGCCAGCCGACCGAGCAGGTCGTCGTAGGAGAGGATCCCCAGGCGACGCTTGCGGCGCTCGACCTCGGCCCGCACCTCCTCGGCGAACCGGACGCGCGCGGCGCCCACCACGTCGCCGGGTGCGGCCGCGGCGAGCACCGCCCGTGGGTCGCCGACGGCGGCCTGAGCCAGCAGCAGCGCCGCGTGCCTGTCGAACGGCGGCGGCTCCTTGTCCGCGCCGAACCAGCGCAGGTAGACATCGTCGACCACGTCGGTGACGAGCTCGTCGAGGTCGTCGACGAGGGTGGTGCCGGCATCGGTGTCGCCGGCCACGCCGAGCGAGCGCAGCACCAGCTGGCAGAACTGATGGGTGGTGGCGATGGTGGCGGCGTCGAAGGCGGCCAGCGCGTCCCGCAGTCGTCGATGCCGTCGCGTCGCCTCCTCCTCTGCTACGTCGAGCAGCAGCGCCAGCAGCGGCTCCGGGTCGGCCGGCGGCCGCCCGGCCAGAGCGGCGGCGAAGGTCCGCTCCGCCGCCACCAGCTGTGCCCGCACCCGCTCGCGGAGCTCCTGGCTCGCCACCCGCCCGAAGGTGACCACGAGCAGCTCGTCGAGCTCGGCCACGCCCTCGGCGACGTACCTGGTCACCAGCGCGCCGACGGTGAAGGTCTTGCCGGTGCCGGCGCTGGCCTCGAGCAGGGTGGTGCCGCCCGGCAGCGGCCCGGTGACGTCGAACGGGACGAGGTCGGCCCCGCCGTCTCGGTGCTCGGCCATCACCAGCTCCCCTGCTCGGCGGCCAGCAGCGGCGACCACAAGCGGAGCGCGAGCGCGCCGAACCGGGTGGTCTCGCCGGGGAACTCCTCGCCCGCTCCTGGCGGTGAGTCCTGGCCGGGGATGGGCGCGCCGTCTCCCCAGGCCGCCACCTGCTCGACGTCGTCCCGCTCGCCGCCGAAGCGTCCCCCCGACCACTCGAATCCGGTCCGGCGCAGCGCGTCGTCGTCGCTGGCCCGGGTGCGCCGGTAGCGGGCGTAGGTCAGCGAGCTCTTCAGCGGCAGCGGGAGCGGCTCGGTCAGGCCCGTGTCCCGGAGCGCGACGAGGTCGCGGAGGGTGTCACGGGCGGTGTGGTCCAGCGGGCCCAGCTGACTCGCGGCGTACGACGACCGGCCCCGGCCGGAGCCGGGGCGGCCGATCGTGTAGGCGGTCCAGGACCGATCCTCGTCGTGCGCGGCCAGGGCGAGGAGCTGGATCCAGGACTGGAGCCGGTGGGTGGCGGCCAGCCTGCTGTAGCCGACCGGGACCAGCCGATCGCCGTACACCTCGGGGACGGTGCCGCGAAGGCGCCTGCCGCCACCGAGATCGACGTCTACGTCGACCGCCCGGGCCTGCGAGGTGGAGACCGACGCGGCGCGCATCCGGAGCCCCTCCTGGGCCAGTGGCACCGCCTTGTCCACCACGTCGTGGAGCACCCGCCAGCCGAGCCAGCCGGGCGGCAGCACGCCCCGCCGCCACTCCTGCTGCCGGGCGGTGTCGACATCGACGCCGGCGAGCAGGTCACGCAGCAGCCGGTCCCCCACCGACCACTGGGCCAGGCTGTCGATCTCGACCGGCAGGCTGTCATCGAGCGGCTCGATCTCGCGCGGGAGCGCCACGTCGAGCCGGGTCCTGAAGAACCCCCGGACCGGGGAGCGGAAGAAGTCCAGCAGATCCTCCAGCGACACGTCGGCGGCCGGCACCGGCGGCAGCGGGCCGGTGAGCAGCGGGGGCGGCGGGACCAGCGTCCCGGCCGCGGCACGGGCGCCGCGGACCGCCGCCCGGTCGAAGCTGAACGAGGTCTCCGGCACCAGGGCGTCCGGGATGAGGTTCTTGGCGTCGAAGGGCTGCAGCGGATGCCGCAGGCACACCCGCTCGGAGACGGCCGTGCCGTCGGTCGTGGTCGCGGTGACATCGAGGGTGTCGAGCAGCTCGCCGAGCGGCACCGCGGGCGGGCGGGGCTCACCGGAGACCTCCGAGGAGCCGGTGTAGGTGATCACCAGTGTCTCGGTCGCGGCGTTGATCGCGTCCAGCAGGAGCTGGCGGTCCTCGCTGCGCGGGTCGCGCTCGCCGGTGAGCGGCGCGCGGGCGAGCACGTCGTCGCCGTCGGTGACCCCGACCCGGGGGAAGACCCCGTCGTCGAGGCCGAGCAGGCACACCACCCGGTGCGGCACGGAGCGCATCGGCACCAGGGTGGCGACGGTGAGCGTCCCGCTGCGGAAGTTGGCGCGGGTGGGCCGGCCGGCGAGCCGGTCGCCGAGCAGCGCGCGTACGTCGGGCAGCCGCATCCGGTCGATTTCCCGGTCGGCGGCGGCCTCGCGGACCCGGCCGAGCTCGCGCTGGACCTGGCCCGCCTGCCAGGAGTCGGCGTACGAGACGGCGGTCAGGTCGGCGATGCCGTCGGCGAGCACCGTCAACCAGTGCTCCAGCGGATGGCTGCCGACCAGCGCGTCGGTGACCGCGCGCAGCCGGTTGACGAACTCGGTCAACCGGCCGACGAGCTCCACCGACCCGCTGCCGACGTCGTCGAGCGGCAGGGTCTTGTCCAGCCAGCCCCCGGAGTCCTGCGACATCGCCACCCCGGCGAGCAACCGGTCGAGCCCGAACTCCCAGGTGTTCGCGACGTAGTCCGCCAACCCGAACTCGGCGCGATGAGCGGCATCGAACCCCCACCTGATGCCGGCCTTGACCGCCCAGTCGGCGATCTGCTCCAGGTCGTCGTCGCGGAACCCGAAGCGCCGTCGCACCGGCCCGTGCTGCGCCAGGTCGATCACCTCGGCCACCCCGGCGCGGCCGCCGGCGAGGTCGAGGAGACGGCCGGCGACGGCCAGCAGCGGGTTGGTCTGGTCGAGTGCCCGGTCGGCGAGCCGGACCCGCAGCCGGTGGGCGGGGTGGCCCGCGTCGCCGACCACCTCGCCGAGCCCGAAGCCGGCCGAGATCAGCGGCGCGTACGCCTCGATGTCGGGGCACATCACCAGCACGTCGCGAGGCTCCAGGGTGGGGTCGTCCTCGAGCAGCCCGAGCAGCACCTCGCGCAGCACCTCCACCTGACGGGCGGCGCCGTGGCAGGCATGGACCTGGATCGAGCGGTCCGTCCGGCGCACGATCCGCGCCGAGGCGTCGGTGGTGACGGCGTTGGCCCGCAGGTCGGCGTGCAACCAGTCCAGGAGCGTCTCACCGGTGGCGCTCGGCTCCGGTGCCGAGCGGTCCTCGACCGGCAGCAGGGCCAGGGTGCGCTGCATCTCGCGGGTGTCGCGGCCCAGGGTGGCCAGCAGCGGATGCCGCACGAGGTCGTGCGAGCGGTCCCGGTCACGCGACACCGGGCCGGCCGCGGAGACCTCGGCCAACGCGTCCCAGAGCGCGGCCGAGGGATGCGGCAGCCAGAGATGGACGGCGCGGTGCTCGCCCAGCGCGCCGAGCAGGTCGACGTCGGTGCGGGCCAGCCTGGTGTGGCCGAAGAGCGAGACCCGATCGGGCAGGTCGAAGGTCGCGGGGTGCGTGTGCAGCCGGGACAGGGTCGCCGCCAGCCGTTCGTGCGGCGGCGCCGCACCCACCAACGCGACGCACGCTCGCCACAGCGCCGGCTGCCAGGCGAGGTCGTCGACCAGCCGCCCGCCGCAGCCATCACTCGCGCCGCCGGCCGACCAGTCGGCGATCATGTCGGGTCGCTGTCCGGCGTACGACGCGAAGAGGCGGGCGGTCCGGTGCGCGAGCGCGAAGCGCCGGCCGTGACGCAGCTCCCCCTCCTCACCGGCCAGGCCATGGCCGAGATGGCGCGCCAGCGGCCGGGCCCAGGGCGCGTCGAGGTGGGCGTCGATCGCCGCCAGCACCGGCCAGACCAGCGCGTCCGGCGCCCACGGGTCGTCCTGCTCGGTCCCCTGCAGCAGGGCGAAGAGCGACCACGGCGAGCGGAGGTCGACCCCGGCACAGACGCCGTCGCCACGACCCGCGGAGGCACCCAGTCGGTGCGAGAGCCGCTGGGAGAGCCAGCGCTCGATGCCCTTGGCCGGGACCACCACGACGTCGGCGGCGAACGGGTCCGCCGGCGGGCGCAGAAGCAGCTCGCCGAGCTCGTCGGCGAGCTGGTCGGTGCGCGGAGCGCGGTGCAGGACGACAGGCACGAGGGTGAACCTATCCGTCGTCACCGACGACCCGCCGCGCCGGCGCCGGCGGCACGTGCTCAGTACGGCTTCTCAGAGGGTGACCCGGAAGATCCGGTCGTCGCCGGAGGACGCGGTGCTGCGGCCGTCGGTGTTCGACGTACCGACCCACAGCGAGCCGTCCGGTGCCGCGCGCACCATCCGGATCCGGCCGTGGCCGGTCAGGTAGCGCCGCTTCGCAGCGGTGGTGAGGTCGACCGACCAGACGCACTCGCCCTGGAGCGCACCCAGCCAGGCCCGTCCGTCGGCGATGGCGATCCCGGACGGGGAACACGCCGAGGTGTGCCACTGCGCGAACGGATCACGGTAGCCGCCCGACCCGTCGCTGCCCTCGACGTCGGGCCAGCCGTAGTCGCCGCCCTTGACGATCCGGTTGAGCTCGTCGTACGCCTTGTCGCCGAACTCGCTGGCCCACAGCGTGTCACCGTCGAAGGCCAGCCCCTCCACGTTGCGGTGCCCGTAGGTCCACACCTCGTTGTCGAACGGGTTGCCCGACGGGACGGCGCCGGTCTCGGTGATCCGCAGGATCTTGCCGTTCAGCGAGTCGGTGTCCTGGGGGGTCGTGGTGTCCTCGGCGTCGCCGGTGCCGACATAGAGGTGCCCGTCCGGACCGAAGGCGAGGCCGCCGCCGTTGTGGTGCACCGACATCGCGATCCCGGTGAGCACGGGCCGGGGCGTGCCGAGCCTGCCCTCGCGGTAGCGCATCCGCACGATCCGGTTGTCGCTGGCGGTGGAGTGATAGGCGTAGAGCCACGGCTCGGCGGGGTACGACGGATGCAGCGCGAGCCCCAGCAGGCCCGCCTCCCCGGCCTCGTCGACGTTGCTGACCACGTGCGGGACGGTGCCGACGGCGGTGACCGCCCCGGACGTCGTGATCCGGTGGATCACGAAGGTGTCCCGGCTGCCCACCAACGCGCTGCCGTCGGGCAGGAACGCCAGGCCCCACGGCACGTTGAGGCCGGTGGCCAGGGTGGCCGCGATCGCGGGATGCGGAGCGCCGGTGACGCTCGGGGAGGTGCTCGTCGAGGCTGCGGCCGAGGAGGTGGCGGCCGCGGAGGAGGCCGGCGAACCGGCGGTGCCGGTGGACGAGGCCCCGGTGGCGCCGGTGGACGCGCCCGAGCCGCCCGAG